>NZ_SULH01000014.1:18509-105614 GCF_007115095.1 Levilactobacillus enshiensis
ACAGTACGCTTAGACGACACTGAAGACAACTGTAATGGTCGTTATCAATTGAACGAAAATGCTAGGTTCCTCCTAAACCAACGTTAAAGCCGACCGTTAGTTAGCCGTCCAACTTATTCGAGTATCTTAAACCTACCTCGTCTTCCTAAAGCCTTAAAGTGAATACACCAATTAGCAGGTTCTAGATTGCTCAGCATGATTAGCCAACCAACTAACCTCAGGCTAACCAATCCGCCGGCGAAGTGGTCGGCAGATTCATAATTCGCGTGACGAGGTGAACGCAATGAAGGTTTTTACAAATGAACTCATCATTATGTTTCGTTATTTTTTGAAAGTCCAAACAACACAGTGGATTTTCCTAATCTATAGCATCTTACTGCCCTTGTTCATGATCATCCCGAACCTTTCAACGACGGCACATGCCAGCTTAACGCAAATGCTAACGATAATCCTCCCGTGGATCGGTTTCTTGACCTTCAGCAATGCCATTTCAGCAAGTTCAGATGTGATTGCACTGCGCGAACAGGGCTACTTAAAACAATACAAGACACTGGTGACCTCGTTGTCCGTTTTCACCGTCAGCAAGCAACTTGTTTGGTTCACCATGCAGATTGCTGAACTCCTGCTCATTTCAGTCGTCTGTGCCGTCCTCTACCACTTGAACCTCCTCTTTATTTTCAGCACCCTGCTAGTCGCCAGCGTCATGTCCTACTTGGTTCTGGCTAACATTTTTCAGTTTCTGATCCTGCTCCCAATCAACCTCAAAGTCCTGTCCGTCGTCAACTATATTTGTTTTGCCGTTGCCTTTTTTCTCGCGTTCAGCGCTTCTCAGTTTCTTCACTTGCCCCTGTGGTCAAATCCCATCAACTTTTTCACCTTCTGTTACCGGCTCATCGTTGCGCCACATCTCCTCCCCGCGTTGGGTTACTTGGCCGCACTTGGACTCAGCTTTATTATCAGTCGTCTCATTTTGAGAATCGTCAACACCGCGCCAGTGGAAAGAAGCTAAGTCATGGAATTAAAAAATTACTCATACACCTACCAACATGAAACGTCAGCCGCCCTCAATCAACTTAACTACCAAGTTCATCCCCATGCCGTCAACTTTGTGATTGGACCAAATGGTTCCGGTAAGAGCACGTTGATCGATGCCCTCACGTTGAACACGCGGTTCGGTCAGATATCGGGTCAGGTCATTGGCCCCGATCACGACGACTACCTGTACGTGACCCAAATGTTACCGATGCTCGGAGCTGTTCGCTGTTCCGAGATTGCCAAGTTCATCTTGGGAAATATTTTTTTGACGTCCCACATTGCGCTCGACCACCTAGCAGGTTGCTTTGAGAAATGTGTACACCTTTCTCAAAGCCGTCTGGCACAAAAAGTATAACGATCTATCTGGTGGCGAACAAAAACTATTACAGTTATATCTCTTCCTACAATCGAAAAAGGGGGTCGTGGTTTTGGACGAACCCTCTGCTTATATTGACCGCCAACATGTGAAACAGGTATTCACTTTAATCGAAGAAAAGCTACAACAACAAACCTTTTTGATTGTCACCCACGACGTTCGTGACATTCGCCTAGTTCCCAATGCATTCGTCACGGTCTTAAATCAAGGTAAAATTGCTGCGGAACTGCGCGGACAAGACTTCATTGATCGTGAATTCACTCAAGAGCTTCCCTTTATTTATGATTTTGCCCAGTATTAGGTTAATCACGTGCTAGCAATCTATATCGCCACGCGTGAGACAAACTAGCCAAACGAGCAGGCGACAGGCCCCAACTGCTGTGATTTCTGCCAATCTTTAGCGCCAACAAAAAACGCCCAGGAGAACCTCCGATGGTTTCTCCCGTGCGTTTTTTAATTGCTAGCGGTGCACCCATCATGGGCCTGTCATCCACCGTCGCTTATGTACATTACCGTGACCGAAAATCATGAATCACTTCTACCAAATCAATCAGCAAGAACGCCACGATAAAACCGCCCACTGATTGCACAAATAGCACCGCATAATCCCGCCAAAGCAACTGTCCCAGGGCAAAATAGTCCACGACTGCCTTGATCAAGAATACCGGTATCAGCAAACAGATAAAGACTTCTAAGAGGTCAACTGTCTGATGAACCTTCTCCAAAAACACTTCATGTAAATGCATGACACCATCCTCCTCGATAGTCTCACCATGTGTTCTGATGCTAGCCGTTACTGGTCAGCTTTCCCCGTGATCAGCAACAGTTCAGGGGGTTCCCCAACCTCCTATGTTTTAGGGTAACATAACTTTACCCTTCATTACCATGATTATGGACCATCTTTCTAAAAGAATTTTCCGGTCACCAGTTGGTTCAAGCTCGCAACTGACTCGACCGTTAACCTAGCAAAAAAGCCGTGACGACCTGGTTGTCGTGACGACTTTTTCTAGAGGGGTTAGTTTCAATTGTTACGGTGAGTGGTGTCTCTCGGGGCAGGCGCTCACTGGGACGGATAAGATTGTGAAAAAGAGGGGTGGTGTCTTTGGCCTAGGCCTATGGGTGTCCGATAACTAGGCTGACCAGCTAATCTATATCAGGTACTTGCTTAAGCTAGTCTCGGTTTACTCGAAGTGGATGCTGTTGCAACTAGCTTCGATCGTTACGCTCGGCATCGGTAATTGACCGTTATTTCCAATAAGCATACTTATATTGGGCATCGCTCATCATCGTGTACTTGACGCCGCCAACGGATTTCGATACCAAGTGCGCCTTAGCCTGTTGATACAGCGGCACTAAGCCGGCTTGCTTCGTCACGTAGGTGTCAGCTTCCTTCATCAGGTCCCACCGCTGGGCCGTGGTGTGGCTCGCGGTATCGCTGACTTGGTTCATCAGATCCGTGAAGTGGGCGTTGTTCCACTTGGTGAAGTTCACCGAGCTGGTCCCGTCTGCCATCTGTAAGAAGTCTGCTGGGTCCCGGAAGTCGGTCGTCCAGCCATCCAAATCAATGTCAAAGTTTTCGGCCGCGCCCTTGGCAATCTGTTGGGCCAATGGCATCGACTTGATGGTCAGCGTCAGGCCTGGCATGTACTTCTGCGCTTGTTGCTGGAGGTATTGGGCCGTGTGCTTCTGTTCGTCGGTGTCGGCCGTCAGGAGTTCCAGATTGGCCTTCTTGATGCCCAGTTCCTTCTTAGCTTCATTCCACAGTGTCGTGGCCTTACTTGGATCGTAACTGACCAGGTTCCCCACTTCCTTAGCAAAGTCTTCACCGGTCTTAGGGTTATCGCCGTCACCGGAAGGAATCAGACTCTTAGCGGCCGCAGACCCGTCCTGCAAAACGTTCTTGGTCAGCGCATTTCTATCGACCACGTAAGAGAAGGCTTGCCGTACCTTGGTGTTGTGCGTCACGGTCCGCTTGTCGTTAAATTCCAAGAACCGCATCGAACTGTTCAGCGTGGTCATCAGCTCAGGGTTGTTGGCATTTTGTTTGATGTACTGCCCGGACAACGTCGTTTCTTGAACCTTACCGGACTTAAAGAGGTTGGCTGACGTTCCCGGATCCTTGACGACCTGCACGTTAACCTTCTTGATCTTGACGTTCTTCGCGTTCCAGTAATGGTCGTTCTTCACGTAGGACCAGCTGTCATTAGACCCCTGCCAGTTAACCAACTTGTAGGCCCCTTCGGACATAGTCTTCTCGGAGGACGTCCCGTACTTGCTACCGTACTGCTTAAAGAGGTCCGTCTTCATGGGGTAAATGGCGGTCGCTAAAATGTCAGGCAACCAGGGTTGGGGCTTCGACAGCGTCATCTGCAAGGTGCTCTTGTTCAGCGCCTTGACGCCCAGTGCCGACGGGGCCAGCTTACCAGACTGCACGGCGGCGTAATTCTTCACGTACTGTAACTTGTTTGCCACCTGTGACTTGGATTGCGGGTTGACCTGCCAGTCCATGCTGGTCACGAAGTCTTGTGCCGTCACGGGGTCACCATTTTGCCATTTTGCGTTGGCTTTGATCTTAAAGGTATACACGGTGCCATTCTGCGTTGGCTTGACCACCTTTTCGGCCACACCCGCAACGACCTTGCCACTCTCATCCAACGTGTAGAGGCCCTCTTCCGTCTGACCGATCATGCTGGAACTGTTACTGTCACCAGAGATCGCGGGATTAGCCGTGGCGGGATTCCCGATCATCGTGACGTTCAGCGCCTTATCCTCGCTACTGTGGGCTTCCGTGCTCCCACAACCAGCGAGGGCCGTAACTGCCAACAACCCAAAACCTAATCCCAATAATTTTTTCATTTTAATTACCCCTCATTCGTTTGTCTGACTAAAAAAAGCGCGCCATCCTCGTTGACCCCCTCAGGTCAACAAGGGCGACTCGCTCGCGGTACCACCTTGTTTTATCTCTCGTGGAGTTGGCGTTGACCAACTCACCGTGCGGTAATGGGCACGACCCAGTGGCGGCTACTGCATTCACCGGCACGACTACAAGATGCGCTTCACTTTTCCGTCCACGTTCGGCTTCCATCGTCCCGAACTCGCTGGGGTGTCGTGGTCAAGTTACTCTTCTTGATAACGTCTGTTTGATTGATATTTAATTTATCATCATTCATTTTTAATGTCAATGGTTTTATAAACATTCATTTTTATGTATATTTTAGTTAAAAAATGACAAAAAAAGAGCTAACCCGCGTCGCCGTAGGTTAGCTCAACTGTATATGCACTGTTTAAACGTTCAAAAATCAGCTAAAACTTTTTTATTTATTCACGCAACGCTGTTGTTGCTGGGTAGCTGCCGTCGTCGTGGTCTGGCGACTAACCGTCTTGCCCGCTTGACTCGTTGTTTTTTGCGTCTTGATCTGAACGTGACCCTTCCCCGTCTGATTCGACAGCTTCACCATCGTTTGACCAGAAGTTGGTTGAACGACGGAATCTGTCACGGTCGACTGATTGTGCGGTGTTTGAGCGAACAAGAGTCCCCCAGCGACCAGGCCAATCAGCAGACCACTGATTCCCCGTGTCCTCTTTTTCATGTGCTTCTCCCCGATTTCCCTAAAATCTTAGTTGTTCCTCTAAACCAATTATACACCCAAACGCCAACGAAGCTATTTGAAAATTTCGACGTGCCGCCGGTTCGTGGTGATGACCAGTCCGTTGAGCCCCAAAATCAGCAGGTTCGCGATCGCCGCAATGATGAACAGCAACGTGTAAGATGAATGATCAATGACGATACCACCAAAGAGCGGGCCAAACGCACGCCCCATGGATGCCCACGCGTTAGCCATCCCCTGGTACTTCCCTTTGACCACGCTGGGCGTTAAACTGTTAACAATCGCGGGTATCGCGGGAAAGGCCGTGGCCTCCCCCATCGTTAGAATAATCATGGCAATGACGAAATGTAGGTAGTCCTTGGCGAAAATCAACGTGACAAACGAGAGCGCCACAAAGAAAATACCGGCATACACTTGCAGGTACAGGTTGCTGAAGTAGTTGCCCAGCCAATTTAACCCCGCCTGGAACACCACGATCAGGCCCGCATTTAGCGTCCACAGCAGGCTGTATTCCTTCATCGGAATGCCCATCCCTGTCATGTAGACGGAGAGGTTGGAGACCCACTGCTCGTACATGATCCAGATGACGACCAGTGAAATGAAGAAGGTCCCCATAATCCGCCGATTCGGCAGAGCGATGTGTACGGCCGTCTTCTCCTGAATGCTAGCTTGACGGTTCATCACGGCCGGCGCCTTGTAACAGACGATGACCACGATGAAGAAGAACAGGAACAGGCTAAACGCGATGCCAAAGAGTAGCGTCACACTCGTTGCGTACACGAAGCCGACCAGGGCGGTCCCTAAGACGACACCCAGGTTTTGCGCGAAATAGAGCATGTTGAAGATGTAACGCCCATCGCGACTGTGAATCGTGGTCCCGAGCGAATTGACCATCGTCAGCGTCCACCCTGAGGCGAACCCCAGGAACACTAACGCAATGGGAAACGCCGGCCAACCGTGATTGACCATCAACGCCGCCAAGGTCACCAGCGACACACTCACTCCACCAATCGTCAGATAATAGGGATTCAACCGGTCGAATAGCCGACCACCTAGAACACTCCCCACCACATTTGCTAGGGAATACAGGAGTAGAATCACCCCGACTAGCGTTAGCGACGCCCCCAACCGATTGTGGAGGTAAATCGTTGTTAGCGGCCAAATAAAACTCATCCCGATACTGCTGAACAGGGCGCCCAGCAGTAACCAGCGTAAACGGATCTCTTGCAACCCGACTCGCCTCCTCAATAATTATGTAAGTAATGGGGGACTTTGCCGCATCAGGACTCCCCGGTAACCGAGTGTTCGTGGGCAATCCCCCCTGAATCATCTAAGATTAAAATTTAATTAGACTTTATCAATTCTAGCACGGGACTTCCGGGAACACTAGCCCCACTTAGGAGAAAATTATGACCAAACTGATTCAATCCATCCAACGGGCCACCGCCATCTGTCAGTATATCGCCGGTCACCCCGAGACGTCACTCAAAACGCTACAGACAATTTTTCAATTACCCAAAACGACTTTATTCGGAATCCTGGCAACGCTGACTAACGACGAAATTCTCTACAAGAATCCCCAGACGACGGCCTATTCCTTGGGCCGTGCCGCGCTGAGGTTAGCCGATCCGCTACCGGCAGACCACCTCCTGGACTTATTACGCCCCGAATTGACCCACCTCGCGACTGATTTAAATCTCGCGGTCCACGTCGCCGTTCGCCGCGGCACGGTCGCCCACTACCTGGCTAAAATTGAGGCGCCCCATCCCCAACACGTCTCGGCAGCACCGGGGGCGGATGATCCCCTCGCCACGACAGCTGCCGGTAAGCTCCTGCTGAGTGCCGCCCCAGCGAACTTTCGGTGCACCTATTTGACCACGGTCGCCACGAGTGCCGCACACCGTTTTCAAACCGAATTGCCAGCGATTTTGACCCACAACGTGGCCTATGATCATGGCGAGCAGGCCGACGACATTAACTGTGTCGCCGTGGGGTTACGCGACCGCCGCGGTGACCTGTTAGCAAGTTTGAGTGTCGTGGCACCGGGGGAGGCGGTAACCTTAGCGAACGGGGGAGCGGCGTTACTGGCCTTGGTCGACCGGTTGCGGGATCGGTTGTAATTAAAAAGGGGCTGCGACTTTTATCTCAGACCCTCGCTACTTATGTTTAGATTTAATATCGATTACAGCCAGAATCACGGCGAAGAGAATCAGAACCGCCCACACCCCGATTTTTAGCAGACTCCCATTGGGAAAATTGCTCAAAAATCGTAGCGCAGCGAAGGCACAGAGCCCCCACACGAAAAATAGATAATTAATTTTATGGTTCACGGGTCCGTCCGCTCCCTCCTGACACTATCTAAATTATAGCCTTAACGTGTCAGGAGAACAACGATTCGCCCGCCGTTGGGTTTATTGGACCGGTTGGCCGGAGTGCTGTTCCAGCCCACCCGAGACTGGTAAGTTCTCTCCATTGATGGGATCCGACTCATCGCTCGCCAAGAAGTACATGGCCCGGGCAATGTCCTCTGGCTTGGCAATGCGTTTGAGCGGATTCGCCTGCTCGAATTGAGCAACGACTTCGGCCGGATTTGCCATGAACATCGGCGTCTTGGTCGCACTCGGATCAACGTTATTCACGCGAATATTGTATTTGCCATAGTCCAGCGCCATCGCCCGTACCAGGTTGACCACGGCCCCTTTCGCCGCGTTGTACGCCGCCATGTCGTAGTCACCGCGTAGACCAGAAATGGACCCCGTGTTGACGATGGTCCCGTGCCCCTGCGCAATCATCCCGGGAACGAAAGCGCGACTGGTCAGGTAAATGGCCTTCACGTCGACGGCCATGATGCGGTCCCAGGCACTTTCTTCGACGGTGTGGAGCTCGCCGGGCACAAAGATACCGGCGTTGTTGATGACGCTGTCAACGGTCCAACCATGGTCACTGATCGCGGTGGCTAGTGCTTGGACCGAAGCCGCTTGGCTGACATCGGTCGCGTGAAAGAAGAGCCGCTGGTAGCCGGCCTGCGTGAGATCTTTGACCGTTTGCGTTCCCTTTTCGGCGTTCAGATCGGCTAAAACGACCTGCCAACCCCGATGACTAAAAAGTTTGACGGCACTGAGGCCCATACCGGACGTTGCGCCAGTAATAACAACTGTTTTCATCTGAAATACCTCCCGTTTAAGTCGGGGGTTCGGCCATGTCGAACGTGCTTGGCCACGACCCCGCATACTATACGACGCTAACCGAGGGTTGTCAATTGCATTTTCCGCGGTCCTTCCCTAAACTAACGCTAAGGAGGAGACCTGCTGATGACTGTCTTACTATACAATGCTAGTGCCCGCAAACATGGTAATACCGCAACGCTGGGGGAACGCCTGCTGCGTGGCATTCCCCACACCACGATTCACTTAATGGACCACCAGTTGAATTTTGTTCAAGACAACCGCGACACCGAGCGCCCACAGGCAGATACGACCGATGACTACGCCGCACTGATGGCCCAGATGAGATCCGCTGACGATATCGTCCTGGCGACCCCCGTCTACTGGTATGACATGGCCGCCCCACTAAAGGTGTTCATGGACCGCTGGTTCGACAGCTACACCAACGACTTTCCCTTCCAAGGCAAGCGCGTCTACTTGTTAGTCGTGGGCGCCGACCAACCCGAAGTCAAGGCGACTGGTATCACTAACGCGGTTCGCTATTCCTGCGAGTGGTTGCAAATGAATTTCCGCGGCGTGGCAGCGGTCACGGCAGACGGTCCCAACGATGTGGCCGCAATGACCACGTTACCGGCTAGTTTTGTGGCGTTACGTTTGAATTTGGAGAAAATAGTTTAGAATGTTTCATGTGAAACATCTGAATTAACCTAAATAACCCGCGACTAGCAATTTACGTCATGCTGGCCGCGGGTTTTCACTGCTATTTCGTTAACTGAATCGTTCGGTCAAATAAGTCGACCAAGCTTTGATCAAAATGATGGGCGATAAAAATAACCGTATTGTCTTTACGCAACAGACTATGTAGCGCCCGCATTGTATTCGCCCGGTCAATTGCAGAAGTTCCTTCATCGATCAATAGGAGTTGGCACGCATGAATCTGGGCGCGAGCTAGGACGATCCGTTGCATCTGCCCGCCAGAGATATTGAGGTTATTCAGGTCCACCACGGTGTCGATGCCCGCTTCCATTTTCGCCAGATCCCCGTCTAGGGCCACGTCACTGACGACCTTAGGGAGTTGACCAGCCAGCTTGGGCTCAAACATCATGATATTCTGCCCAATCGTCACGGGAAATAAGACCGATTCTTGCGGCACATAACCAATTAGCTCAGGCGTCATCTCGATTGACTGGCCCTGGTCATCTAAAAATTGAATACTCCCCGCCGTTGGCTGTAACTCACCCAAAATCATCTTAAAGAGCGTCGTTTTTCCACTGCCGCTGTCGCCTGTGAGCAGGATCTTCTCACCCCGGTGAATCACAAAATCCGGGTACGCAATCACTGTATCCGCCGCATACTTCAACTTTAATCCTTGTCCCACGACACTTTGAATTACTGGTAAGCCATTTGGATTTAACGTCTCCTTAACCTCGGGCACGGTCGTTAATTGTTCCTGAATACGATGGCTCAATAGCTGGGTTGATTTAGCCGTCCCCAACGCATTAGAAATCTGCACGACACTACCAAAAATCAAGCTCGAAAAGTTGCCCGCACTCACAATGACCCCGAACATCACCATCTTCCGTGTAATCAAAAAACCGACGAACGATAAGATGACCACCTGTGAAAGAATATTGAATGTTACGTTGACGATGTTCAATTGTGAAAGCGTCGCTGTCCGGTGAACGGTGCTATCTTCCAGACCGCGGCCAGTGTCCTTGAGCACCTTGAAAAGCTGAGATTGCGCCGAATACCGTTTAATCTCTGCCAAGCCCCCTAGCCACTGACTAATTGCTTCCAAATAAGTATTGTTACTCGTTGAAACGCGATTAGTTGCTGCTTGCAAACGCGCTGTTAAAAACCTTGGCGCCCATAACATGATTCCCGTTAGTCCTAAAACCAGCACGAACAGCGACCAATGGAAAGTAAGTAATGCCGCACTGTAAAATACAAAACCTAGGGATTGCGTAAACAGCGTTAACCAACTCTGTGCGCGATCCGTCGTTAAAATTTTCAAGTCATTTGTTAGCGTATTCTGCATCTTAGCGGTTGATTGATTCCCCGTCTCCAGGAATCCGTAAACCATTTTTTCTCGAATACCATGTAGATATTGTTGTGTCTGACAACTAAACAGGTAACTTCCCAACGTGTCACTGCCATATCCCACCAGCAGACTACTAGTCATAATCACCATATTCCATGCGAACATCGCGATGTTTCCGGCTTTTAAAGTATCAATCGCATATGTCACGACATAACTCCCCAGTGTTACCCCAATCGCTGACAAAATGAAGAGACCGACAATTAGGCTAAACCGCCGCCGATTCGTGCGAATAAAACCAATTACAGTCATTGTGACTCCCCCTTAGCGGACTGTTCCGCAAGACCATCCAGTCGCTTTCAAGCCATCATACAGTTCTTTTCCGTCCAACTAGCTAGCTGGTTACTCACCAAGTACCTAGATTAGACGGTATCTTAACTGAAGAATTGACTAAACAGGCGTTCTCTTCACAAACCCGGCCCAACTGATAAACTTTGATTTGGTGCATTTAACCAATAAGTCACTTATCTTGCGTACGTTATTAACGTACGTTATAATCAATGAAACTAAACGGAGGCGTTCAACATGCAGGAAAATTTCACACCGACCAACGCTCGAAAAAATTTTTATGGTATTCTGCGGGAAGTTTCTACTGAACACAAACCCATTACGATCCAACACCAAGATGAGAATTTAGATGCAGTTATCATTAATAAGCGTGACTGGGATGCCATTCAAGAAACGCTCTATCTGGCAACTACTGGCACCTTAGCTGAAGTGCAGAAGCGTGAGGCCGACGATTCTGGTTGGACTGATATCGATGATATTGATTGGGACAACCTTTAATGACTTTTAAAATTAAAATTAAAAATTCGGCTAAAGCTGACTTAAAAAAATTAAGGGCCTCCCATCTTCAAGATAATTTTGCGGAAATCGTCACCCAACTAAAACGAGATCCCTACAAGCCAAATCAGGGGTTTAAAAAATTACGGCCACCAGGTGCTGGCAAATACTCCCGCCGACTGAATATGCAACATCGTGTCGTCTATAGTATTGATAATGAACGGGCACTGGTTCTCATTTGGTCTGCTTGGTCTCATTATGAATAAACCAATTTTCTAAAAGTATCCACAAATAGCCCCGGCAACCCACCAAAATCTGGTGATTTGCCGGAGCTATTTACATTTTCTAGACGCAAAAAAACCACCGCTCGGGGAAAGCGATGGTCATCGGAGTAGGGGTAACGTCATTATATAAGAATGACGTTAACTATTTTTTCATTATTCCAGGGGAGGAGGAGTACATGAAAAAAGATTGTTAATCTTTGGTAGAAGCAACCGATTGGTCAACTTCTATATTTCATATACTAATCGGAAAATATGATGAAAGTGTGAACTTTCTGGCACACTCCTATGAATTTTACACATAAACACTATTTATCCTCTTATTATAACGGCTATTCCAATCATAATGCCCCGTAACTTGATTCATATCAAATTAATCCGGATAAATTTCTAGTCATTTTTCAGAAAGAACTCGTGTTTAATCCACCTCTGCTGCAATAACGTCTAATTTTGATCCGGCGTATACGCGACGGATGAGAATTTATTGAATGATTTTACAAAGAGCAACTTGACCGTGCCCCGTGGACCCGACCGGTTTTTTTCAATAATGACTTCGACTTCACCGACGTCCTGGTCGCCCTCATCACGGGGGTCACTATTGTTGTCACTGCCGCCGTCTTCATCGCCTTCACGCTCATAGTAATCGTCCCGATACAGGAAGGAGACGATATCGGCATCTTGTTCGATCGACCCAGATTCACGAATATCGGACAACACTGGCCGCTTATCTTGCCGCTGTTCAACCCCCCGCGAAAGCTGTGACAGCGCGATAACGGGCACGTGAAGTTCCTTAGCGAGCTTCTTCAACTGCCGCGAAATATCGGAAACTTCTTGTTGCCGACTTTCGTGATTGGTCCCTTCGATCAGTTGCAGGTAATCGATCACAATCAAGCCCAGGTTCCCTTTTTCCTTGGCGAGTCGCCGACATTTTGCCCGAATTTCAGTAATCTTGTTCCCAGCGGTGTCGTCGATGTAAATGCTAGCCTTTGCCAGACTGCCCATCGCAACGATCAGGTTCTGCCACTCCTCTTCGGACAGTTGCCCCGTCCGCAAGTGATTGGCGTCGATCGAGCCTTCCGCACACAACATCCGGTTGACCAACGATTCGGCACTCATTTCCAAACTAAAGATTGCGACGGTCTTGTCCGTCTTCGTCCCCACGTTTTGGGCAATATTCAGCGCAAACGCGGTCTTCCCGACGGCTGGTCGGGCGGCGAGAATCATCAATTCGTCGTCATGCAGACCGGTCGTCATTTTATCCAACTCGGCGTAGCCCGTCGACAGCCCAGTGATGACGTCACCCTGTTCGGACAGCTTGTTGATCTCTTCAAAGGACGAATTCAATACATCCCGAATTGGCTTAAACCCGGATTGGTTCCGCGTTTCCGCAACACCCATAATGTCGCGTTCGGCGTTGTCGAGCAGGTCGGAAACGTCTTCGTCCTGTTGATAGCCTTGCGTGACAATGTTCGTGGCCGTTTGAATCAGCCGCCGTAAAATAGCCTTTTCCTGCACGATTTTCGCGTAGTAAGTCGCATTGGCCGCGGTCGGCACGGCACCAGCCAGGTCAGCGATGTAGGTAATGCCGCCCACGTCTTCCAACTCGTTTTTCGCCGTCAACCGGTCCGTAATCGTGACCACATCAATGGCCTCATCGCGGTCGTTCAAATCAATCATCGCTTGGAAGATAATCTGGTGTTCCCGCCGGTAAAAGTCCTCCGGTTCCAGATATTCCAGCGCATCCACCAAGGCATCGGTACTCAAAAAGATCGCCCCGAGGACGGCCTTTTCGGCATCGAGGTTCTGTGGTGGTGTGTGGTCTGTCAGTACATTATTATCCATGCTTAACCGATTACCTCTTAACTTGTTACTTGCTGACTGCAACGAAATTGCCGCCAACTACTCGCTGACAACAGTAAACTCTGATTTCAGATTATCCATCCAGAGCTACATTTTACCATGTAACTTCATCGTAGGGAAATGACAATCTCTACCCCTTGCGCAGCATCGGTTTCACGCGAACTTGCTGTGGGCGGGCGTCTTCTGTGGGTGAAATTGGCCGGTGGAGTTGCTGTTCACGATGCGACGGTAAGACCGCCATCATCCGTGCAAAGGCCTGTTGGGACGCATCCTCATCCGTTGCCAAATAATAGCGCATCAAGGCCGTCGTAAAATCGACCCGGTCCAAGTCATTAAATGGCAGCACCAAATAGTTTTCGCGCGCCCAGGTATTGGCCGCCGCATTGGCCGCAATCAGCGCGGTCCGTTTATTGCCGTCTTGAAAGGGTTGCAATTTTGCCAAGTCAGCGAAGATGTGCCAAGCCGCCATTTCATCCCGATCGGACTCCTGAAATGCGGTCACAATCGCTTGGAGATCCGCTCGTGTGACCACTTCCGGGGGATAGTAGCTCAGCCGCGCTCGTGAGTCAATGGTAATGGCAATGCGGTCGTCTTCATTGTAACGCCCATTTCGCAAATGCCCTGGCAGTGTCGGCTGTTCAACGGATGGCGTGGTGAACGCCTGATTGATGGCAATGATGCCGGCCACCGAAAATCCCACTTGTTTCACCGCCGCGATTCCCCGCAATGTGTCCTGAAAAATGGCAACGTCTGCCCCATTTTGCGCTAACGGTTGCGACGAGTTTAAGTCCAGTGCCTGTTTCGTCTGCGCAACGGTACTCCCATAATCGTTTAGACTGCCTAGCGACGTTATAAATCGTGCCAATGCCGTATTGTCGTGCTTTGTCATGGTCACACCTCCTCATCCAGATATCGCTATTACAGTGAATCATACACTACTTTCTGGCCCTAGGAAATCATTCGACTCACACCCCTGCACGGACGAAAAAAAGCCGCCCCAACTGGACGACTTTCATCTAAACTCTATTTTTGCTTAGCGACCACGTGAACCCGAATCTTAGCGATCACATCGCTGTGTAACTTAACCGGCACGTTGGTGAAACCTAACGTCCGAATAGGTTCTGGGAGGTCGACCTTGCGCTTGTCGATCTTTAAATCGAATTGCTTGTCCAAGGCCTGAACGATTTGCTTGCTTGGGATGGACCCGAATAACCGATCGTCTTCCCCAGCTTTAGCCACGATTTCAACAACCGTTTTCTTGTCTTCCAAGCGCTTTTGCAATTCTTGTGCTTCGGCCAGATCTTCGGCTTCACGCCGTTGTTCAGCTTTGCGTTCTGCGGACAACTGACTCATGGCGGATTGGTTAGCTTCCTTAGCCAATCCCCGCTTGATCAGAAAGTTTTGGGCATAGCCATCGGGAACATTTTTGATTTCCCCGCGCTTCCCTTTTCCGCGAACATCTTTGATAAAAATGACTTTCATGGCGGTCACTCCTCTAATTTCATTTCTAAATTAATCCTACGCTACCTCTTGGTAAGAAGCAATTAATCGTTGTGGGGCCAAATAGATGTCCTCATTTCGCTTTACCGGACGGTCATGGGTCATGCGCGCCGATTAAGCCCTAAGTCGTCACCGGTTCTGGGTCGTCCGACTTGTTCAAAATGTCGAGCAACTGCTGCTTGACCTCGGTCACCGTCTTGTCGGCGATCTGGGTCGCGGCGTTGGACAAATGACCGCCACCACCCATGTCCTCCATGGTCAGCTGCACGTTGATCTCCCCCAACGAGCGGGCGGAAATCCCCACGCGGCCATCCGCTCTGCGCGTGATGACGAACGAGGCGTCAACGCCCGACATGTTGAGTAAGTCATCGGCCGCTTGAGCAGCGGTGACGGGATCATACGTCTGGTCCTCTTCACCAGCAACGATGGCCATGTCCTCATTGACGAACTCGACCATCTCAATCAAATGATTCCGTTGCAGGTAACTGTCGACATTTTCCTTCATGTACTGCTGCATCTTGACGGCGTCAGCACCGGCAGACCGCAGATAACTGGCGGCGTCAAACGTCCGGGTCCCCGTCCGCAGCGAGAAGTGCTTGGTGTCAACGAAGATCCCGGTCAGCATGGCCGTAGCTTCCAGCTTGTTGATGGGTTCACTCTCCTGTGACTGGTACTCAAACATTTCGGTGATCAACTCACACGTTGAGCTGGCGTAAGGTTCAATGTAGACCAACAGTGGATTTTCAGGGAACTCTTCGCCCCGCCGGTGATGGTCAATGATCATCACACGGTTTTCCATGCGGTGGTAAAGCTCAGCGGAAATGGAGATCGATGGCTTAGAATGGTCGACCATCAGCAGCATACTCTGGTCGGTGGCCTTTTCCAGCGCCTCTTCCGGTGAAATGATGGCGGCATCGATTTCCGGATATGCCTTTAAGTTATCCAGCAGCCGTTGCACATCCGAGTGAACCGTTTCCTTGTCCAAGACGATCCAACAGGTCTTCTGGTTCATCTGCGCAATCCGGCGAATCCCCAGGCACGCGCCCAGTGAATCCATGTCGGGTTGTGAATGCCCCTGAACGAAGATTTGGTCGGATTCGTTCATCAGCTCTTGCAGGGCCTGTGAAATCATCCGGGCCCGCACCCGCGTCCGTTTTTCCATCGGGTTGGTCTTCCCGCCGTAATAGCGGGCTTCTTGGTCGGCGGCCTTCACGACAACTTGGTCCCCACCCCGTCCTAGGGCGAGATCCAGGTTGCTCTGGGCTTGGTCGGCCAACTTGTTCAAATTCGGGTCCCCGTAAGCAATCCCAATACTCAGGGTCAACGGGAAGTTTTGCTTCGACGTACTCTCCCGAATGGTATCCAGAATCTTAAATTTATCGGCTTCAATCGCGGCCAACGACTTGGCGTAGGCCAGAATAAAGTAGTGGTCGTCGTCCAACTGTTTTAAGTACATATCAA
Source organism: Levilactobacillus enshiensis (assembly GCF_007115095.1). Lineage (GTDB taxonomy): Bacteria > Bacillota > Bacilli > Lactobacillales > Lactobacillaceae > Levilactobacillus > Levilactobacillus enshiensis. The sequence continues at coordinate 34,676 of NZ_SULH01000014.1, forward strand.
ACTGCTGCACCCAAGCGGATAACTCGTTGGTGACATAATTTCGCAGGTTCGAAATGTCCTGATCGGTCATCGACTGCGTAATTTCATCGTAGTTATCCAAGAAGACTTGACCAATCGCAATTTTTTCGTCGTCATACTGTTCTTGAATCAACTCGTAGTGCGTGATGTCATAGAGGTAAATGGCGTGAAAGTCTGGTTGGACGTACAGCGTGAAGCGGTAATCTTGCCAACGCACCGTCGTCATGGTCTTGGGCTCGGCGTCATCGATCAACTTCGCCAAGTCCGGATCGACCGTCGCAATGGTCCGGTTCAAGACATCCTGATCCCCAAAATATTTCTGGAGATAAGGATTGACCCACTCAATCTGGTTGTTGTCTCCCAGAATCATCACACCAGGTGGCATGCGAAGCAGCGCCTCTTGCTCACCCTGCTGAATCCGAAACGACAGGTCGGAAATGTACTGCGTCGTGTCGGCCCCAATTTCGGCCATGGTATTAAACGTCACTAGCGTTGAAATCCCCACTAGGATTAAAATCACGATGCCGAAGATCCAATTGAGCAAAAATGACAGGACGATTCCCAGGATGGCCAGTAATGCCGTCATCGCAGCAATGCCCCGCAAGCGCCGGTTCTGTAAGAATTCAGGCACGTTAGCTCGCGAAAATAATTTATTCATTTTTCTCCTCATCTGATTCGTCTGGAAAATTTGTGCGTCCCGGAAAAAACACCGGCCGCAACTTACAAATAATACCCCTATTTTATCACACTCCGAAGTAATCACAAAACTTGGTCCCCGGATAGAAGCCCGCCATGACGGGGCTGGTTAGGGATTTAGGGTCAGATGAAATTTCCTTTATTTCCCTCCTTGACCTTGACGCGACGACAACCTGTATAGTAGATTCTAAGCAAGACAGGAGGTGGTCCCATGGCCTACAGTGTTCAAGCGCTCGCGCAACTCGCCGGCGTCAGTCCGCGAACGTTACGCTACTATGATCAAATCGGCCTATTACCCGCCGACCGCAATCCGGATAACGGTTACCGCGAATATTCAACGGCCGCCGTCGACCGGTTACAGGTCATTCGCTATTTCCAAGCGTTCGATTTTAGTTTAGCGGAAATTCAGGCGCTGCTGGCGCAACCCACAGCCGCCCAAACGACGGCTTTAGCGCAACAGCGGGTCGCACTGGCCGCCAAACGTGATCACCTGACCGCCTTGCTAACCACACTGGACCGCACGTTAGCGGCCCGCCAAGGAGGTCCCCAGATGACCGATACAGAAAAATTTACTGCCTTTAAACGGCAACAGTTGACCGCCAATGACCAACAGTTTGGCGCAGAAGCCCGCCAAAACTATGGCAAAGCTGCCGTCGATGCCAGCCAACAACGGTTTTCCCAGCTCACCGAAGCTGACTACCAGGCGATGCAGGCCACGGAAAAAGATCTATTAGCCGCGCTAAAAGTCGTGACCACGACTGGCGACTACGCGAGTCCCACCGCCCAACAGGTCTATCGCCTTCATCGGCAATGGTTATGTTTCACGTGGAACAATTATTCGGTGGCCGCGCACCAGGGCTTGGCCCAGCTCTACTTGAGCGATGACCGCTTCGCCAAGTACTACAACCAACGAACGGGCTGCGCCAACGCAACTGCGGCACTGGTTGCTTGTATTCAACGCTATGCCAAGTAGTCTATTTCGATGCAAAACGGGCCTGGGAAAAACTCCCAGGCCCGTTTTGCCATTCCGTCACTGATTAACCACCGTCCCTACACGAATTTAACCGTCAATTCGTGATTGGTCTGGCTCGCAATGTCGACCAATTGCGCCATCGTTGCGCTCGCCGTGCCCTCTTCGATCTGCGCAATCAACAGGACCGGTTGACCCACCAACTGCGCGAAGTCTCGCCGCGATAACCCCAAGCGTTTACGTAGCCGACGAACGGCCATGGCAATCTCTAAATCCGCCTTGACCTGATGATATTCCCGGGCCAGTTCCGGATCCACCGCCATTCGCCGTTCAATTTCATCCTCATCATACTTTCTCAAAGTCATTCGCCCCCCAAAAAAGAAAATACCATCACTATTTATCTTCTATTTTGACACGAACTCCGGCTAATTCGGCTGGTCAACTCGCGGTTAATAAAGTCGGCTTCAAAACCTTTCGGGTAAAGCGGGACACAGAGAACGACATCATTCAACCGGTTAAGTTCGACGATAACAAAAAGGCCTGGCGTTTTAGTCCAGACCCGCAATGTATACCACATAAAAATTGTTATTCGTTCAACGGTACGGTTGACGCCAATGACGTTTAATTAATGACGTAATAATTCAGTTGACTGCCCACCTTGACGTTTTTTGTCGATTGATTGGCAAAACCGAGCTTGATCTTTGACGTCATACTTTCCGTATCACTCACGTAACCCGCTGGAATTTGGAAGTTATTAATATCCACAACATCGGTCGTTTTGGCTCCTCCTAACACGGGTAGCACAAACGAACTGATCAATTTATCAGTCTTGGTATCGCGGTAATTAATCGTGACCCCTTCGCTAGCCTTAGGTGTTGGAATAGCTGTCAGACCGCTTTCCTTGATGTAGCCACCGATGCCGGGACGATTAACATCGTACGCCACGACCCAGCGATCGCCTTCGCGCACACGCGTCTTGGCATTATCAATGACAAAGACATCGTTCTTATTTGCCACGGTACTCTTCTTGTTAGGTTGCGTCTTACCGTCAAAGCCGGCCCAAAATGGAAGCGTGTAGAGAAGTTGGGTGCCATCATCTACGGTTCCGGGCGTCGTTAAGCGATAAAAGTGGGTGGTTTCTTCGGTCGTCAACGCACTATCGGTTAACGAGGAGAAAAATTGTACGCCACCAGCTGGCTTCGCCGCGGTCTTCTTGTAGTAGATCATGCCGAGGCTGTGCTGCTTCGTCTTCCCGGCATAAATCCAGCCTTTAATGCTGTGATCAAAGGTCTCGACCTTGTAGTATACCGCGCCCCGATTGGTGGTTGCCTTGCGCCGCCACATGAAGGTCTTTTCACCCGTTTTAGATGCATTCAGTGCCAGCAGTTGCTTTTTACTCTTAACCAATTTAGCGCCCTTGATTGTCCCTGGTTTGGTATAAAGGGCATAATTACCCGTAAAGGAAAAATAGGTAGCTGATTCTTTGTAATTGTAGCCGTACTTCGTCACCTTGGCATAGCTTTTCGCTTGTGCTGGTTGGCTAGTCGTCAAGACACCCACACCGCCGATTGCGACACCAATCAACAATAAATTCTTCACTATTTTTTTCATAATGAACCCCCTAGTTTAACTCCAGTATACCTGATTTTAACTGTTGGCAAGATTAAGCTTGTGTAACTAGCCGCGGTCCCCCAGCGGCTTACGATTGGGCTGCATTTAAATTCAATATTGCTACCGTGTACCGCCTATTCCTGCGTTAGTTTTCTCAGCCAGTCGGGAAATAATTCCTTAGGTTAGACAAACTGAATTCGAAGTTGGTGATGGGTTTTAGCAGCAATATCTGCAAGGGTCTTATTGGTTGCCGTTACTGCCCCCGTCTCAATCCGAGCAATTGTTGACTGCGGCTTATCAACTAAGCGCGCGAAGTCTCGCTGAGATAGCCCCAGACTTTCCCGTAATTGCTTAACAGCTACCGCAATTTCCAGATCAACCTCGGCTTGATCGTAGGCACGCGCAAAGTCTTTGCTTGCTTGTTTTCTTGCTTGGATATAGTCATCTATCCGGTTTAAAGTCATTTCAAATCATCCTTTCTGACGTACAGATTTCTAATGTGTCTTCCCCGTTTGATTTCACGTGAAGGCGTTTTTTGACTCTTTTTAGTAAAACCATGTGTAATAACATAAATAAAATTGTGTAAGCAGACCTTTCCTTGACGCCCCTGCTGCTGGGCCTGTAGACTGACATCACTATCTATAGAGGAGAACCACATGACTTTCAAAAAAACAATTGTCTGGCTGATTGCGTTCGTTGTGGCCTTTGGGATAACTTTTTACAGCTTGAGTTTTCTGATTGACCGCCTCTGGGGAAGCGGATCGTTCATGATCATTGCCAGCATCTTCAGCCTCATCATTTCCCTGAGCGTCGCCGAGGAGACCGCACGTTGGGCCATTGCTCACCATTGGCAATGGCCGCGGTAAAAATGGTAAGTCCGTCGATGTTTCACATGAAACATTATTTTAAACCGCGACAAAAAGAAGCGCCTCGACCAATCTGGCCGAAGCGCTTTTTCACAGATAACCTAATCTAATCCTTGAATCCGGCGTGACAGACTGTCAGCGGCCTTGATGGCTGACAGCACGTCGCGTGGCGTTACTGGGAAGCCCATGTTGTGGATGGTTTCGCCCGCTTGGGTGGTCAACGTGGCAACCTTCAGTAAGTCTTCGTCCGAGGCGTCTGCTAAATGGAGATCCGCTAACGTAGTTGGCAATCCCAATTTGGCTTCGAAGTTCAGGTAACGCGCAAATCGTTCATCGCTCGCCCCCTCCAAAACCAAGTTAATCAAGGTCCCAAACGACACCTTTTGACCATGGGACATGCGGTGAACGTCACCAGACAACGCCGTCAGTCCATTTTGGAAACTATGCGCTGCGGCGAGCCCAGAACTTTCAGCCCCGACCCCACTCAGCAAGATGTTGGCCTCAATGATGTGTGCAAGAGCTGGTGTGACCACGTGATCGGCGGCCGCCGCAACGGCTTGGTCCGCGTAGGTGAACAGGAGCTCTTCACATTTTTCGGCCAACGCGATGCCGGCCGCTGTCTGATTCGTTTGTAACGGCAATAGTGTCGTGCTGCGTGCCCGGGCAACACTCTGGGCTTCAACGTTGGTCGATAACGCATCAGCGATCCCGTCGACCAGGAAGCGGACTGGCGCCCCCGCAATGACGGAGGAATCCACCAAGACTAAGTCGGGATTCTTGTCGTAGAACTGGTACTTCAGGAATTCACCATTGGCGGAGTAGATGACACTCAACCGGGTACATGGCGAGTCATTAGACGCCAGGGTTGGCACGATAACGACTGGCACGTGCAGGCGGTCACCAACGGCCTTGGTGGTGTCGTTGGTCTTCCCGCCACCCAGGGCAATCACAAATTTGGCATCCTTTTCCTCGCCAATAGCCTTGATCCGTTCAATTTCTTCAGGTGAACTTTCACCGTTGAAATGGATGTGCTCGATTTTCAAGCCGTCCGCGGTCAAGTCTTTGTAAAATTCTTCGCCAATTAGGCCCCACACAATGTCGTCTGCCAGCAGTAACCCATGATCGCCAAATGGTGCAATGTAGCGTGCCGCTTGCTTAAGCAGTTGGTCGCCTTGAACATAAGTAGATGGACTTGCGAATGCTGTAATCATCGGAAATACCTCCATTAATTAAGAATGGCTTCATTGTAATCGCTTTCAATAAAAAGATTCACCGAATGACTTCATTAGACTAGCCTGGTAAAGTAAGTGCCAACAACCAAGCAACTAAGTAATACGTTGGCTCAAGAGATCAGCCATTAATTAGTGGTGGTCGCTGAAACTTAACGGAATGTGGCTAACCACGACGGACAAAAGTTTTCTGTACGCACACCTCGTACGCGTTAATTACCAAACGAAAAAATCAGGGACAGTCGCACCTGGGCTCGAGCCGGCGATTTAATCTTGGCCTTCGATTAATATCGTGCCCTCAGTATACGGGCTTCTTAGGACCCCCGCTACTAAACAATCTTGTAAATATAATCACATAAGAACCATTTACAGTGATGACCGCTGTAGGGGCTAACGATACCAAGCGTTCTGACAGATAAGCAAAAAAAAGAACCAACCACATTTCTGTAGTTGGTTCCCGTGAATTTAGAATTAACCTTCTTCACTGACGAAAGGCATTAAGCCCATAATCCGTGAACGCTTGATAGCAATGGTTAACTTACGTTGGTTCTTGGCACTCGTGCCAGTAACCCGACGAGGTAAGATCTTGCCTCGTTCGGAGATGAACCGACGTAATAAGTCAGTGTCTTTGTAATCAATGTATTCGATGTGGTTGGCTGCAATAAAGTCAACCTTACGACGGCGACGGCCGCCACGACGTTGTCCTGCCATAGGATATTTCCCTCCTCGTGATTTAGAAATTAGAACGGTAAATCATCATCGGAAATGTCAATTGAATCCCCCGTATTGGCAAACGGATCAGCTGCGTTATTGTTCCCAGCGTTTCCTTGGTTGCCAGCCGGATTAGGAGTCGTGTTTTGGGTAGGCGCTGACGGTGTTGCCGTCGGGTTCCCACTCGTAAACGGATTGCCATTTTGATTCTGATTTTGAGGAGCACTATTATTCATGGAGCCGCCATTGTAGTTACCGCCCTCATTGTTGTTCGCGTTGCGAGAACGTGGTTCGAGGAATGAAAAGTCCTCGACAACAACTTCGGTCACGTAAACACGTTGGCCTTGTTGATTTTCGTAATTCCGGGTCTGGATACGGCCTTCAATTCCGACAAGGGAACCCTTGTGGAAGAAGTTCGCAAAGTTTTCCGCGGACTTGCGCCAGATGACGCAACTCACGAAATCAGCTTCTCGTTCACCAGTCTTGTTGGTAAACCGCCGATCAACGGCCAGCGTAAATGTGGCAACAGCAGCACCGCCTTGGGTGTAGCGTAAGTCAACATCCCGTGTCAGTCGGCCAGTAAGTACTACTCGGTTGATCATTGCTGAATAACTCCTCTCAAATTTAAGTTTAAATTAGTCTTCGCGCTTAACGATCATGTGACGTAAGATGCTGTCGTTGATCTTAGCTAAACGGTCGAATTCGTTTAAAGCTTCGTCATCAGAAGCGTTTAACGTGATAACGTGGTAGATACCTTCGTTAAAGCCACCAATTTCGTACGCGAACCGACGCTTTGACCAGTCTTTCGAGTTGATCAATTCTGCACCGTTGTCAGTCAGTAACTTGTCGAAGCGTTCAACCAATGCGGTCTTAGCGGCATCGTCAAGGTCTGGACGAATGATGTAGGTGATTTCGTATTTAGTAGTTTCCATGAATGTTACACCTCCTTATGGACTTCAGGCCCCCGCTGCAATGCGGAAGCAAGGAGAGACACTAGCGTAAGCCAGATACTCACAAGCTAGTAGTATAGCATATATCTAAAACTTAAGCAAATCGGGGCCGACCGACGGAATATTGCCTACGCTATACAGTTAACTCCGCAAAACGGCCGTGAATATTTTTTTAGTGACGCAATTTTTTTAATTCATTTAGCCGAACGCGGGGTGCCCGGTCGCCGCGTAGGTTGCCAGTAAGGCAAAATCATCTACCAATCGCGCTGAAGTCTGCTGTTGAATCGCCCAGTTGACGCCCTCCTGCAAAATCTGCCCAGCTAGCTTGGCCTGCCCCCGCCGAAACAGCGTTGCAGCATACAGATAATAGACCGTCCCCAGCGCATCGTGACCATCGAGTACGCGTGCCTCGCGAATCATGTTCACCGCCAAAGTGAACCCCGCATCATCCTGGCGACCAGCCCAGGCATCAACATAGTTCTGCGTCGCCAACGTGACTAATTCCAACGACTGGTACTGCCGGGGGCGTTGCGGCGTCATCAATGCCAGCGCCGTTTGAAAATAACGACTGGCCCGAACCGCATCCCCCGTGGCCTGAAACACACTGCAGCCGTAGTAGTAATAGTAGACCTGCAGATCCCGGTCCGTCCGTAACGTAGCTAGCCGGTCGTGGTTGTCCAAATAGGCCATGAGCTTAACGGACTGTTGCCGCTGTGCCAACGTCTCCACCCGCCGGCTAAAAGTCAGCTGGCGGCGCATCACGTACCCGGTCTGAATCAGTTGTTGCAAGGGGAGCTTTAGGCGCTGACAGAGGGCCGTTAACAGGGCCGGGGTCGGTAGCATCTGGCCCGCCTCAATGGCCTGCAGCTGGCCAACGGGGCACACCCCCGTTGCCAACTCTGCCAGACTGATTCCCCGTTGTTGCCGTTCGCACTGTAACTGGTGGCCTAAGCAACTCACCAGCGCCGAAAAGTCCTCATTTGTCACACTGCTTCCCCCCTGCTATCCCCTAGATGTTAGTTAATTCCTAAGATAGCAGAGTTAATCATTTAAGTAAATGGGATAAACCATTTACAATTAAATTGATATTAGTTTGTTCATGTAAACGGTTCAATTCAGCTGACCATCGCCGGCTGCTGGCAGCACCCATTGACTAACCCGCAAAAAAAACGGGGGCTACCATCGCTGGCAACCACCCGTTTTTCATCATTAATTTTTTTAATCTTCAGTGTTGTCGCTATCGCTAGCAGCATCGGTATCGTCAGAGACGACCGGCGCCGATTCGGCGGTGCCATCGTCACTTGCTGCCGGGGCATCCCCGTCAGCCGGTGCGGTCTCATCCGCCGTCTCGTCTTCCTTAGCCACCTTGGCCATCGTGGCCACGGCGGTATCGTCATTCAACCGAATCAGGTGGACCCCTAAGGTTGCCCGCCCGGTCTCGGAAACGTCGGCGACGCTAAAGCGAATCATGACACCCTTGTTGGTGACCAACATGATGTCTTCATCACCGTCAACCGTGGTCAAACCAGCCAGTGGCCCGTTCTTCTCACTCACGTTAACGGTCTTGATTCCTTTACCACCACGTCCCTTGATAGGGTACTCGCTGGCAGCTGTTTGCTTCCCATAACCCTTTTCGGAAATGACAAACACGTGGCTGTCCGGCTTGAGGACACTGGCGCCAATGACGTAGTCGCTGTCACGCAGCCGGATCCCGCGGACCCCAGTTGCTGAACGACCCATTGAGCGCACGTCTTCAGCCGCAAAGCTAACGGCGTAACCCAGGTGCGTCCCGATGATCATGTTCGCTTGGGCATTGATAATGTCCACGTCGATCAGCTCATCGTCATCCTTCAAGTTGATGGCCTTCAGACCATTGCTCCGGATGTTGGCAAATTCATCGACTGGCGTCCGTTTGACCGTCCCCTGAACCGTTGTGAAGAATAGGTCCCGGTTGGCGTTTTCGCCCGGATTAGCGACGTTGATCACGGCTTGAACGTGCTCGTTATTGTTGATCCCCAGCAAGTTGATCACTGGAATTCCCTTGGCCGTTCGCCCGTATTCAGGGATTTCGTAGCCCTTCATCCGGTAAACTTTCCCGGTGTTGGTGAAGAACAGCAACATATCGTGAGTCGAGGTCGCCACGAGGTGTTCGATGAAATCATCATCGTGCACACCCATGCCTTGAACCCCTTTACCCCCACGGTTCTGTGCCTTGAACTCGGACGTTGGCAAGCGCTTGATGTAGCCGTTGTGGGTCAAAGAGACCACGACGTCTTCTTCAGCGATCAAGTCTTCGTCTTCCAAGCTCAACACTTCGCCGACCATTAATTCGGTCCGTCGCTTGTCGCCAAACTTGTTTTGGATTTCCAAAAGTTCTTGGTAGATGATGTCCTGTTGACGTTCCTTGGATGCCAAGATTTCCTTGTAATCCTTGATGTTCGCCATGACATCGTTGTATTCCTTTTCGACCTTTTCGCGTTCCAAACCGGTCAGACGAACTAACCGCATGTCCAAAATGGCTTGTGATTGCTTGTCTGATAAGCTGTAGCGCGTCATCAACTCATTCTTCGCCACTTCAGCGGTCTCTGACTGCCGAATAATGGTGATGATGGCGTCGATGTGGTCCAGCGCGATCCGCAACCCTTCCAGGATGTGGGCCCGGGCTTCGGCCTTCTTCAGTTCAAACGCGGTCCGCCGCCGGATAACTTCCAGCTGGAATTCCAAGTAGTACTGCAGAATTGGCTTCAGGCCCAGCACTTTAGGCGCGCCGTTGACGATGGCCAGCATGTTGATCCCAAAGGAGGTCTGCATCAAGGTCATCTTGTATAAGTTGTTTAAAATGACTTCGGCACTGGCATCGCGACGAACATCGACCACGATCCGCATCCCCGTCCGGTCGGATTCATCGTTGACATCGGTGATGCCTTCAATGCGTTTGTCCCGGGCCAGTTCGGCGATCCGTTCGATCAATTTCGCCTTGTTGACCATGTACGGAATTTCCGTGGCCACAATGCGTTGCTTGCCGTTCTTTTCTTCTTCGATGTCGACCTTCGCCCGCAAAGTAATGGTACCCTTACCGGTCTCGTAAGCCCGCCGAATCGCGGCCTTACCCATCACAATTCCCCCAGTAGGGAAATCGGGGCCCGGCAAAGCTTCCATCAAGTCAGCTAACGTGGCATCGGGGTTCTTCATCAAAATGTGCAGGGCACTGATGACTTCCGTCAGGTTGTGCGGCGGAATGTTCGTGGCCATCCCCACGGCGATCCCGGAAGCCCCGTTAACTAACAGGTTCGGGAAACGCGATGGCAAGACCACGGGTTCTCTTTCGGACCCATCGTAGTTATCTTGAAAGTCAATCGTGTCCTTGTTGATATCCCGGAGCATTTCCATCGCCACTTTGCTCAGGCGTGCTTCGGTATACCGCATGGCAGCGGCGCCGTCACCATCGACGGAGCCAAAGTTCCCGTGACCATCCACTAACATGTAGCGGTACGAGAAGTCTTGTGCCATCCGCACCATGGATTCATACACCGCAGAATCTCCATGTGGATGGTATTTACCCAAGACATCCCCGACCACTCTGGCTGATTTCCGGAATGGCTTGTCGGGGGTGATCCCAAGTTCATGCATATCGTACAAAATCCGGCGGTGGACTGGCTTTAAACCATCCCGCACGTCCGGTAACGCCCGCTGAACAATCACACTCATCGCGTAATCCAGGAAGGATGTGCGCATCGTTTGTGAAAGGTCAACGTCGGTGATTCGACTTAAATAATCTTGATCAGCCAAATTTTTTACCCTCCGTTCTTCCCGTTACACGTTAAACATCAAGGTCAGCAAAGGTCGCGTTTTCCTCGATAAATTGCCGGCGGGGCGCCACTTTATCACCCATCAACATGCTGAAGACTTGATCAGCATTGATGGCGTCTTGCGCGTCGACCCGTAAGAGCCGCCGGTTTTCAGGATCCATGGTCGTTTCCCAAAGCTGTTCCGCGTCCATTTCCCCTAACCCTTTGTACCGTTGAATCTGTGGTTTCGGTGCAGGGGCCAGCTTGCCGAGTAACTCTTTCAACTCATCGTCAGAATCCAGGTAACGTTGGAACTTCCCTTGGCGTACCCGGTAAAGTGGTGGGCAGGCAATGTAAACGAACCCGGCATCCAGCAATGGCCGCATGTAACGGTAGATCAGCGTCAACAACAACGTCCGAATGTGGGCGCCATCGACATCGGCATCAGTCATAATAATCAGCTTATGGTAGTTGGCCTTGGCAACGTCGAAATCGTCACCAAACCCGGTCCCCATGGCGGTAAACATCGACCGAATTTCTTCATTGGCTAAGATCCGGTCCATTGAGGCCTTCTCCACGTTCAAAATCTTCCCCCGAATTGGCAAGATGGCTTGTGTCAGCCGCGAACGGCCTTGCTTAGCCGACCCACCGGCGGAATCCCCTTCGACAATAAACAATTCGGAGATTTCGGGGTCCTTAGACGTGTTATCGGCCAATTTCCCAGGGAGGTTACTGATTTCGAGTCCGCTCTTCTTCCGCGTTACTTCCCGCGCCCGCTTTGCAGCGACCCGCGCTTTGGAAGCCAGCGTCCCTTTGTCCACAACTTTGCGGGCAATATCCGGGTGCTCCATCAAGTAACGCATGAAGTGGTCGGCAAACGTATGGTCCACGGCCGTCCGGGCATCGGAGTTCCCTAACTTGGTCTTGGTTTGACCTTCAAATTGTGGGTCCGGGTGCTTGACGGAAACGACCGCCGTTAACCCTTCACGAACGTCATCCCCGGTCAGGTTAGGCTCGTTATCCTTCATCAGCTTGTTTTGACGCGCGTAGTCGTTTACGACCCGCGTCAAGGCCCGTTTGAACCCTTCCTCATGCGTCCCACCTTCGTAGGTGTGGATGTTGTTGGTAAAGGTCAACAGGTTGTTGTGATAATCATCGGTATACTGTAAGGCCACTTCAACGGTGATGCCATTTTCTTGGCCCTCAACGTAGATTGGTGGTTCGAACAGTGTCGTTTTATTTTCGTTTAAGTAGTCAACGTAGTGGCGAATCCCACCTTCATACAGGAAATCCTCTTCCGTTGGCTTTTCCGGCCGTTCGTCACGAATCGTGATGCGAAGGCCCTTGTTCAAGAAAGCCAGTTCACGGATCCGGGTGGTCAACGTCTTAATGTCAAACGTCGTTGTTTCCCGGAAGATATCTGGATCCGGCAGGAAGTGGACGATGGTCCCGTGACGATCTGGATCAAGGCCCTCTTCGGCAACGTACATCGGCGTCTTGACGTGGCCGTGGTCAAAGGCAATGGCGTAACGCTTGCCCCCCCGAATAACTTGGACTTCCAAGTGGGTCGACAACGCGTTAACGACGGATGCCCCCACCCCATGAAGACCACCGGAGACTTTGTACCCGCCACCGCCGAATTTACCACCGGCATGCAGGATCGTGTAGACCGTTTCCAAAGCGGGTTTCCCCGTCTTCTTCTGAATGTCCACAGGAATTCCCCGTCCGTTATCGGTTACGGTGATACTGTTGTCCTTTTCGACCGTCACGTGAATCACATCGGCAAAGCCCGCTAAGGCCTCATCGATCCCGTTATCAACAATTTCCCAGACCAAATGGTGCAGACCTTGGGCGCTGGTCGAGCCAATGTACATCCCCGGACGCTTCCGGACCGCTTCCAAGCCTTCTAGGACTTGAATTTGACTGGCATCGTATTCCCGGGCTTGTTCTGCTTTGGTTTCGTGTTCGTAATCAGCCACTGCCTAATCCTCCTTTGTTGCCGAATCCCCCGTTGCAGGCGATTCATCGGCCACCACGGCCCCGTTTTCGACATGAAAAATGGTTGGGTCCTTGATCAGCTGGCGGGTGATCCCGCTCAAACTGGTGGTGGTAATAAACGTTTGTACCTTGTCCTGAATCGCCGTCAGTAAATGTGTCTGGCGCGCATCGTCCAGTTCAGAAAGTACGTCATCAAGTAATAAGACCGGATATTCACCGGTCTCTTCTTTCATCAGGTCAATTTCAGCGAGCTTGACGCTCAACGCCGTGGTCCGCTGTTGTCCCTGCGAGCCAAACGTCTGGACGTTCTTGCCGTTGACCTGAAAATGCAGGTCGTCGCGGTGAGGACCAACCAGAGTCGTCCCCTGATAGAGCTCCTTGTCGCGCTGCTTGGTGTAGAGGGCCGTTAACGCATCGCAAATGGTCTTGGCGTCCGTCAATTGGTCGTCAGGCACCTGCGTCGCGTAGTGGAACGTCAACTCCTCGCGCTGTTGTGAAATCTCAGCGTGAATCGTCTGGGCCCAGTGCTCAAGCTTCCGTAACATCGTCAGTCGAGCCATGATAATTTCCGCCCCGTAAGCCGCTAATTGATCGGACAGGACAGACAAAAAAAGGAGGTCCTTTTTTTGCTTGTGCTGTAAGTCCTTCAAGTAGTGGTTCCGTTGTTTCAATAAGGTCCGATACTGACTGAGGTTATAGAGGTAACGGGGATTCATCTGCCCGAATTCCATGTCCATGAAGCGCCGCCGCACAGCGGGAGCACCCTTGACGATGGCTAAATCTTCCGGAGCAAACAGGATCACGTTGAGCTGTCCCACGTACTGGGAGAGCCGCGCTTGTTCCAAGTGATTGACCTTGGCCCGTTTCCCTTGCCGCGAAAAAGTGAGCTCTAACGGCACCGTGCCGGCAGATTTAACCACGCGGCCACTCACCTTGGCCGTTTTGGCCTGCCAATTGACCAGATCATGATCATTGGCGGTTCGGTGACTGCGGGTTAACGCCAGCACGTAGATTGCCTCTAATAAATTGGTCTTGCCCTGCGCATTTTCCCCCAATAAGACGTTGATCCCTTGACCTAACTGAAGATCCGCGTCCTGGTAATTACGAAAATGCTGCAGCTGCAACTCTTGCAAATACATTATTCACCCTGCTTTGAGCGTATAACAAACGAGCCTGCATCAGGAACATCCACCGTATCGTTAGGATACAGCTTACGACCCCGTCGATCATCTGGCTCGTCGTTGACCTTCACGGTGTTTTCCCGCAAATACCACTTGGCTTGACCGCCAGTACTGATAACGGCTTCTTCCTTGAGCATCTGGCCCAAAGTGATGTAGGGCGTGTCAATGAAAACTTCTTTTTTCACAATTTCACCCCTTAATTTTCTTCTCTTATATTATACCGCTTTTTACGGCAAAGGTACAGATTAACCACCTTATTTTTGCGTTCTCAGCCAATCTGACCCCTTCCTGATATTTTTGGTAAAAATGCTGTAAATTTGCTCAGAATTAAAATAAGCGGCATTCTGGCGAAAAACGGCTGTTTTTGACCACAAAGTCAGCAATCATCCGATTTTCCTGAAAATCAGCTGCCATGTGCGCACGCAAGTAACGAATTTCGTCCCAGATTTTACGTAGTTTTCACGAGTGCGGCGCGAAATGAAGGCGGTGAGAGCTAACCGTTTATTTATCACGGCAATGGCGCGTGGGACAAAAGGCGGTTAGTCAATGAGCATGAACGGCGTGTTTACGTTTTGGGTAAACATCTTCAAAACTGACGGTCCCTAACCGGCTATCGAAAAATAACGGAACGTGGTTTTGGCAGCACGTGTCGCCGGTGACAGCTTGTGGTGCTTATGCTTTCCCCGAAAGTTATCCACAGTCGGCCACTTAAAAATTGCCGCAAAAAAACGCCCCCGCGTGACACTCGCGAAAGGCGTTTTTCATTTTCGTTAAAACCAGCTTAGAACGTCCGCACTGGCGTGATCAGTTGAATAAAGTTACTGGTATCTTCCGTTGGTACCAACGTAAATGGCCGCAACGCAGAGGTGAAGGCCACCCGAATCGTCGCTTGACCAAACGACCGTAGCGCATCCTTCATGTAGTCAGGGTTAAACGAAATTTCGAGGTCATCCCCCGTCAATTCCTTAGGCGCCAGGTCTTCTTCAACGTTCCCGACATCGGGGGAGTTACTGAAGATGGTGACGTGGTTGTCAGCTGGCGTCAACGTCAGCTTAACCACGTTATTGCGGGATTCATGCGACAACAGTGAGGCCCGTTCAACAGCTGCCAGCAATTCTGGCGCTTCGAATTCGACCGTGGTTGAAGCTTCCTTAGGGATCAACCGGGACGTATCTGGGTAATTCCCTTCCAGTAAGCGGGAGTAGAACGACGTGTCACCGAGTAAGAAGAGCACTTGGTTTTCGGAGAACTGCATCTTCACATCGCTATCATCGTCGCCGATCATTCGGGACAGTTCGGTCAAACTCTTCCCTGGAATGATCACGTCAAACGTGGCATTGCTAGGCGTTGGGAGTTCGATTTGTCGTTGACTCAACCGGTGACTATCCGTGGCGACCGCCAAGAATTGGTTGTCCGCTAAGACAAAGTGGACCCCGGTTAAGATTGGCCGACTCTCTTGATTGGAAACGGCAATAACCGTTTGGCTGATCAATTCCTTGAAGACGGCGCCAGAAAGGACAACGGAATCTGCGGCATCGATCTCTGGTAAATGGGGATAGTTGTTGGCGTCTTGCCCGTTGATGTTAAAGGAAGCCGCCCCGGAAGTGATTTCGGTTTGGAACCCATCTTTAACCGTCACGGTCAGTTCGCTTTCAGGTAACTTCTTAACGATTTCACCAAAGAAACGAGCGGTTAAGACGATTGAACCTGGTTCATCGATCGACAAACCGATATCGGGATCGTCTGCTTTGATCAACGTTTCAATTGAGATGTCGGCGTTGGACCCGGTTAGTAATAACCCAGCGTCACTGGCAACGATCTTTAATCCCGTCAATATGGGGATGGTCGTTTTGGATGAGATAGCCCGGGAGACATTGTTCAGTTCTTTAATGAACGCTGCCCGGTTGATGGTGAATTTCATAGTTTGAACACTCCTTCGTGTGGTGCGCTATTTACTTAATTAAAAGAAAAAGACAGTAGCCGTAGTAGAGCGGTGTATTCTGTGGATAACTTTGAAGAAGGCCTTGTGTTACTAGCTTTTCCACCTGTGGATAACTTGTGGATAACTTTTAGCCTTTTTCTTTTTTATCCACACCTCAACTTTCTCCGTTGGTGTTCCGCCCGAGGAAAATCGGAGAAATCACCGTGCTAGCTTAATTTTATCATACGCCAGTTCGTCACAAAAAGATCGCCGCGAGCCCGTCTCGGTTAACCTTAGAGACCCGGACGATTCTTTGTTTATTGCTTCAACTCGTTGCGGAGGTTCTCGATATCTTTTTGGAGTTCGGGGTCCGTTTTGAGCGAAGCTGCAATCTTGTCGTAGGCGTGAATGACCGTGGTATGGTCCTTACCGCCAAATTCGTTCCCGATTCGCGGCAAGGAAGCTTCCGTCAGTTCTCGCGACAGGTACATGGCGATCTGCCGGGGCATGACGATCATTTTCTTGCGTTTCTTGCCCTTAAGGTCCTTTAGGGACACGTGGAAGTAGTCGGCCACCCGGTTTTGAATCACGGGGATCGTCACAGCATCACTGGCGTTGATCAGATTCAAACTCTTGAGTGCTTCGGCGGCGAGATCAGTCGTGATCGGCTGACGCATCAGCTGATGGTAAGCTTGCACGCGGGCCAAGGCCCCTTCGAGTTCACGGACGTTAGAGTCGATCTGCCCGGCGATGTAGCTCAAGGTGTCGTCGGGGATGTCGATCTGATCGGCGTCCGCTTTGTTTCTAAGAATGGCGATTCGCGTCTCCAAGTCTGGTGGCGTGATATCAACCGAAAGACCCCAGACAAACCGCGAAACTAAACGGTCTTGCAGCTTAGGAATCTCATTTGGTAGCCGGTCGGACGTCAACACGATTTGCTTGTTGTCGTCGTAGAGGGCATTAAATGTATGGAAGAACTCTTCTTGCGTTCCTTCCTTATTAGCGAAGAACTGAATATCATCGACTAGCAGCAGATCAACGTTACGGTATTCCTGACGGAACTGCTCCTGCGTCCGGGTTTGAATCGCATTAATAAAGTCATTCGTGAAGGCCTCGCTGGTGACGTATTTGATCTTGGTGTCCGGATGAGCTTCAAGCATTTTATTGCCGATCGCGTGCATCAAGTGGGTCTTACCCAACCCAACGCCACCATAGAAGAAGAGTGGATTATACATCTTCCCCGGTTCTTCAGAGACGACCAAGGCCGCAGCATGGGCCATTTGGTTCCCTTTGCCGATGACGAAAGTATCAAACGTGTAGCGGGGATTCAAGGCCGTTTCTTTCATAAAAGTTGGCGTTGGTTCCGCCATAGTCGTGGCGTCTAGCGTGCCGGCTTTGGCTTTAAGCGTGGCTTGTTGCTGGCGCTCGCCTTCTAGAATGAGATCAGGCTGAATATCTTCGTGAGTGGTTTGGTATGCGTATTCGATTAATTGCTGGTCCAAATGTTGGTTATTCCAGTAATCGCGATGCAGGGGTGATGGAAGTTCCAAAGTTAATTTGTTGCCGATTAAAGAGATCGGCTTGGCTGTTTCAATCCAAGTTGAATAGGTCGTTGGTGCGTAGTTGGCCTTGAACAACTGTTGGATGTCAGCCCACAAATCTGACATTTCTGGCACTGAGATATCCCCCTATTTTTAGTTTACAAACTCATTTATCCATTGGGAGTATGACCCCCAAAAAGAAAACGTACATTCAGTGTAGCATGAAGGAAAAAAGTTTTCCACAGGCTATTATGGGGTGTGCATAATTGTTTCACAGGAAGTGGAAAGAGTTATCCACAGGGTAGTCAAAAACGGTGGATAACTTTTGAACAAACCAGTTATGCACAGGGCACGGTGGACTAAAAACGTGATAGCAACAAGTGTTTCACAAGTTATCCACAGAATTAACAAAGCTTGATTTCTTGAAATTAACAGTCTGTGGAACAGTGGATAACCCAGTTAGCAAGTCGCGAATAACTTTTTTGAAATCTTCGAGTTATCCACAGGCTAAGTGCATGAAACAAATTTATCTGGGTACAACTTTTTCTTGGAAATTTAAAGTTGCTGTTTCAATTTGGCGGTTTTTATGATAGTATATTCAGGAAATGCATTTAGTATTTGTCTGGCACTGTCAGATGAAAAATAAATAGTCATCGTTAAGAGAGGAGAACTTACCATGAAACGTACTTTCCAACCAAAGAAACGTCACCGTTCACGTGTCCACGGCTTCCGCAAGCGCATGAGCACTAGCAATGGCCGTCAAGTATTAGCACGTCGCCGTCAAAAGGGACGTAAAGTATTGTCTGCATAGGCCGCTGATGGTTCAGTGGTCTTTTTATTTTATCTGCGGCGTGACTGGGACACCAATTCCCCGCGGACTGAAAAATAGTTGAGAATTTTGGAGATGCACCATGCGAAAATCTTACCGCATTAAGAAAGAAGCGGAATTTCAGCAGGTCTTTGAAACCAGGAATTCAGTCGCTAATCGGCAATTCGTGGTGTATTCAATGGAAAAACCAGATCAGCCGCACTTCCGGGTCGGCATTTCTGTTGGGAAAAAGATTGGTAACGCCGTTCACCGTAACTGGGTGAAGCGCCGAATTCGTCAGAGCTTGCTCGAGTTGAAGCCCTATTTGAAACAAGATGTGGACTTCCTGGTCATTGCTCGGCCTCGTGCGGATGGTATTGCCATGCCCGATGCGAAACGCAGCCTAGTGCACGTGTTGAAGCTGGCTAAATTGCTGGATTCTAGCTATAGCGAGGAATAAACGTGAAAAACGTGAAAAAGTACAAACGCACCCTACTGATGCTGGGCATTGTGGGTTTAGTGTTCATCCTTTCCGCTTGTAGCAATAAGCCAATCACGAATCAAAGCACCGGGATCTGGGACGGCTTGATCGTTCTGAACTTCTCGCGGGCGATCATCTGGTTGGCCCATTTCTTCGGTGATAGTTACGGGATCGGGATCATCATCTTTACGATCATCATCCGGATCATCTTGCTACCACTGATGATCTTCCAAACGCGCAGCATGCGGAAGACCCAAGAGGTTCAACCCCAATTAAAAGCATTACAGAAAAAGTATTCGTCTAAAGACAGAGAAACGATGGCCAAGCTTCAGTCAGAACAGCAAAAGCTGTACTCTGAAGCCGGCATCAATCCAATGATGGGTTGTTTACCAGCCTTGGTCCAATTGCCCATTATCTGGGCACTGTACCAAGCCATCTGGCGGACGGCCGTTCTGCGGTCTGGGACTTTCTTATGGTTGCAACTTGGCCACAAGGACCCGTACTTCGTCTTACCAATCTTGGCAGCCTTAGCCACGTTCCTGAGTTCGTGGTTAACGACGAAGTCCGCCCCAGAGACGAACTCCATGAACACGATGATGATCGTCGGGATGCCCGTGGTGGTCTTCTTTACCGCCATGAACGTTGCCTCATCACTGTCGTTGTACTGGACGGTTTCTTATGTCTTCCAGGTCGGCCAAACCCTATTGATTCAAAATCCGTGGAAAATTCAAGCGGAACGCGATAAAAAGGAAAAGGTCAAAGCTGAACACGAACGTATTGTGAAAAAAGCAATGCGGCGTGCTAAGCAAAGTAAACGTAAATAACACCTAAAAAATGCATTTCTCGCCGCTCGGATCAGTCCGGGCGGCTTTTTTTGTGGCTAGCTAAAGGTCGGAAAATAGTTATAACACTTGGTAGCGTAGGGATTCGGTACGCAATCTTAGCTAAAATGTCCGCCTTACCGTTCACCAAATTTGGACCGGAACGCGGTGGGGAGGACGGTCAAAGCCTGAGAAGCGGTCTTTGACCTCGCTTTAAGCCAGAAGATCACTGTCTCAGAGACGCCATTTTCCAAGAAAATCACTTGGAAAATCCCACGGCTGGGGCCAAATTTGGTTCACTCACGGCTACTTAGGTTGGTGACACTTAGGCTAGCCAACCATGGTAGTCTCGGTGGTACGTTAAGCTGGCAGTGATTGGAACCAACGTAGCCGTGGCCACAAGGGGTCACATATGCCGGAGTCTAGGTGATAGTTCCAGCGATCTAAGTGATGACCATCATTGTCATCTATGGCGGACCACCTGTTCTGCAGATTCAACTGGTAGTTGCTAATTAAAAAAACAATCGTAATGCTGTGGTATCGTAACCATCACTTCCTTCCAATCTTGGCTAACCTGCTGGTTTATCGTTGGCTAGAGTTGCCTCATGCACGGCAACTTAACCAAAGTTAGTCTACTAGAATCAACAGGACTTTTCCGGTTGCAGTGGCAGCTGACAGGGTTACTAACGAAATTTATGACGAGATTGGTGCACGAAAGCTCTGTCTTTAAGGGATTCTTACGAGTTGGGGGTAGAGAATTCTGCATTTTTAATCGGATTGCTCAGTGCCCAGCGGCCGTTATGGTATACTAAAATTTAGCGAATAGACACGGGAGGAATAAACGATGACGATCTTTACGGGGAAAACGGAAGCAGCGGCGATCGAAGCGGGACTAGCCGCGTTGAACAGCCGTCGTGACCAAGTGATTACGAAGGTGGTCACAGCGCCACGTAAGGGTTTGTTTGGCATCGGTCGGCGGGATGCCATGGTCGACGTGGTCTTAAAACCGGTTGCGGCAGCTAGTGAGGCGGCCAAACAACCAGTGGCTGCGAAAGCAAGTCGGACCACTGCCGAGCCAGCATCAGCGGCAAAGTCTACACCAACAGCGGTGGCAACCAAGCCAACGGACCAACCTGCCGAACCAACAGTGACCCCTGAGGAACGTCGTGAACAGCGCGAGGCGGCCGTTGACGCCGTTCAGGATTACCTGGCAAATATCGTGGAACAACTGGGCATTGATGCGACGTTAGACGTTGAGAACACGGCTCACCGGCAAGTTCGCCTGGAATTTACCACGGATAAGGAAGGCTTGCTGATCGGGAAACATGGCCGGACCATCAATGCTTTGCAGAGTCTGGGACAGTTGTTCTTGAACCACCATGGCGCTGCGCATGTCGACCTAGAACTGGACGTGGCGGGTTACCGCGAGCGGCGGGCAGCCACGTTGGTCCGTTTGGCGGAAAGTACCGCGCGAGAAGTTGTGGCGACCGGCAAGCCAATCTATTTGGATCCGATGCCATCATTTGAGCGCAAGCAGATTCACGCGGTCTTGGCAAAGAACCGTCACGTCACGACGTATTCGGCTGGTAAAGAGCCGCACCGCGCCGTTGTGATCGAACCAGCATAGTTTCCGTTTGACAAAACGACCGATTGCCCTTATAGTGAAGACAATCATTCTTATCAAGTTTATGATAAAGTAGTGAAAGTACTTTATCCGCGCACAGTTAGGTGGCGTGGAGTAGGTGCTTTTTTTTATGGCGTTAAATGATACACCAGGCCTGTTGATTGTAGTTATTCAACGATGGACCCGTAAACTTGCGGTAAGAACCAACATTGAAAAGAACAAGGAGGATGGCTCATGGCAGTCACGACCACAGAATTTGATACGATTGCGGCAATTTCGACCCCACCTGGTGAGGGCGGTATCTCCATCATTCGGCTGAGTGGTGAAGAGGTCTTTGACGTTGCAAAGAAGCTGTTTAAGGGGGCCGACTTGGCCAAAGCGGCCACCCATACGATTCATTACGGGCACATCATCGACCCAGATAACGGTGAAGAGGTCGACGAAGTCATGGCGACCGTCATGCGGGCACCCAAGACGTACACCAAGGAAGATATTATCGAAATCAACTGTCACGGTGGTATCGTGGCCACGAACCGGATCTTACAGCTATGTTTGAGTTACGGCGCGCGGTTGGCTGAACCCGGTGAATACACCAAGCGAGCCTTTCTCAATGGGCGGATCGATTTGACCCAAGCAGAATCCGTGATGGATCTGATTCGGGCAAAAACGGATAAGTCTATGAAGGTCGCTTTAGACCAATTAGACGGAAATTTGTCTCATTTGATTAGAAATCTGCGACAAGATATCCTCGATGCACTGGCTCAAGTAGAAGTCAATATCGACTACCCCGAGTACGATGACGTGGAAACAATGACGACCAAGATGTTGCTGGAGAAGGCCCAAGAGGTCCAAAAGCAGATCAAGGCGCTCCTCGCAACCGCGAAGCAGGGGAAGGTCTTGCGTGAAGGGCTGGCGACGGCGATTGTTGGCCGCCCCAACGTGGGGAAGAGTAGCCTATTGAACCACTTGCTGCACGAGGACAAGGCCATCGTGACGGACGTTGCTGGGACCACGCGTGACGTGATCGAGGAATACGTGAACGTCAAAGGGGTACCGTTAAAACTGATCGATACGGCAGGAATTCGTGATACGACGGATAAGGTCGAAAAGATTGGGGTCGAACGCTCGCGTAAGGCCATCAACACCGCCGATTTGGTGATGCTGGTCTTGAATGCTAGTGAGGCCTTGACCGCTGAAGATGAGGCGTTACTGAAGGCCACGGCCGACACGCAACGCATCCTCATTTTGAACAAGACGGACCTGCCGCTAAAGCTGGACCTGGCCGCCGTTAAGGCCGCTGCTGGGGATAGCCCGATCATTGAAACATCGATCCTGCAGAGTACGGGGATGGATCAGCTGGAAAGCACCATCGCCCACCTGTTCTTCGATGAAGGTATCGAGTCCAATCAAAACAACGTGATGGTCACCAACGCCCGGCACATTGGTCTGCTCCATCAAGCCAGTGATGCGTTGACGGACGTTCAGAGTGGGATTGCCGCGGGGATGCCGGTCGACTTAGTTCAGATCGATATGACGCGTGCCTGGGACCTGCTCGGTGAAATCACTGGGGACAGCTACCAAGACGAGCTGCTCGACCAGTTGTTTAGCCAGTTCTGTTTAGGAAAATAAACCTTACGCAAACCAATAAAAGAGACCGTTTAGCCGCCGTCAGTGGCAGTTAAGCATGGAGGGAAAGAACCAATGACTGAAGTAATTGAATATCCCGGTCAGGACTACGACGTTATCGTCGTGGGCGCCGGCCATGCTGGTAGCGAAGCCGCACTAGCTGCCGCCCGGATGGGAAACAAAACGTTATTAATGACGATCAACTTGGACATGGTGGCCTTTATGCCATGTAACCCATCTGTCGGGGGCCCGGCAAAGGGCATCGTCGTGCGGGAAATCGACGCGTTGGGTGGCGAAATGGGCCGCAACATTGACAAGACGTACGTGCAGATGCGGATGTTGAACACGGGTAAGGGCCCAGCTGTCCGTGCCTTACGTGCCCAAGCCGACAAGCACGCCTACCATGCCGAGATGAAGCATACCATCGAACGCGAACCTAACCTGACCTTGCGTCAGGGAATCGTGGACGATTTGATCGTGGAAGACGGCGCCTGCAAAGGGGTCATCACCAACACTGGTGCACGTTACAGCGCCAAGGCTGTGGTCATTGCGGCTGGGACCGCTGCTCGGGGCAAGATCATCATCGGGGAACTGATGTATTCATCCGGTCCGAACAACTCCCAACCCGCCAACAAATTGACGGCCAACCTACCTAAGTACGGATTTGATCTCGAACGGTTCAAGACGGGGACGCCACCACGGGTCGATGGCAATACGATTCACTATGACGAGACTGAAGAGCAGCCTGGGGACAAGGAGCCGAACCACTTTAGCTTCACGACACCAGACAGTGCCTACATCGACATCAAGAATCAGCTGTCTTGCTGGTTGACGTACACCAACCAAAAGACGCATGAGATCATCAAGGCCAACCTCGACCGCGCCCCGATGTTTACCGGCGTGATCGAAGGGGTCGGCCCCCGTTATTGCCCATCCATTGAAGACAAGATCGTGCGGTTCGCTGACAAGCCCCGGCACCAACTCTTCTTGGAGCCAGAAGGCCGCAACACTGATGAATGGTACGTTCAAGGTCTGTCAACGTCGATGCCAGAAGAAGTTCAGCAGAAGATTTTACACTCCATCAAGGGGCTAGAAGATGCGCAGATGATGCGGCCCGGTTACGCCATCGAATACGATGTCGTTTCCCCTTACCAATTGCGGCCAACGTTGGAAACGAAGCCGTTGAAGAACCTGTTTACGGCAGGCCAAACGAACGGGACTTCCGGTTATGAAGAAGCTGCCGGTCAAGGCCTGTTAGCTGGAATCAACGCCGGATTACGGGCGTTAGGCAAGCCAGGTTTCACGTTGAAACGGTCCGATGCCTACATTGGTGTTATGGTCGATGACTTGGTGACTAAGGGAACCAAGGAACCTTACCGCCTGTTGACGAGTCGAGCAGAGTACCGGTTGATCTTACGGCATGATAACGCCGACTTACGTTTAACAGCTAAGGGGCACGAATTAGGCCTGATCAGCGACGAACGTTACGCCGATTTCTTGGCTAAGAAGGCGGCATTGAAGGCCGAGATCGACCGGTTGAACAGCATTCGGATCAAGCCTAACGCCGCCATCAACGCCTTTGTTGAAAGCCACGGCGACAAGCCACTCCAAGATGGTGTGTTGGCCGCAGCCTTCTTACGGCGGCCATACGTCGATTACCAAACGTTGTTGCAGTTCATCGCCGCGCCAGCACAGCCATTGGACCGGCACATCGTTGAGGAAATCGAAATTTCACTGAAGTACGCGGGTTATATCAAGAAGGCCGAGGACAACGTGGCCAAGTTGAAGCGGATGGAGGCCAAGGCCATCCCCGCTAAGATCGACTACGATGCCATCGACGGTCTTGCAACCGAAGCTCATCAAAAACTAAAGAAGATCCAACCCGAAACGTTGGCCCAAGCTAGCCGAATCAGTGGGGTCAATCCCGCTGACATCGCTATTTTGAGCGTCTACATCGAACAGGGGAAAATTGCCAAAGTGAACTAGACTGGGCAAGCTTAAAGGCGCTATGATGAAAATCATGGCGCCTTTTTTTATTTATCATTATTTTGTTATTAATAATAGGAAGACCTTTAATTATTAATTAATCAATAATTAGTATACACAAGCTTTACACATTCTTTGCATGAATGACACGGAGCGTTGGTAAAGTTGGAAGCTGTAGTGAGATAATTATCAGCTCTAACCACTTGGGTGCTGAAGGATTTAGGCGTGATGAAAGCCAAGCGGGGATGCGTAATCGGCGTTGGATCAATTTTTTACATAAATAAGGTTACCGAACGGATGGGGCTGAATATCTGGCCAGTTGAGTGGGGACAACGGTAAACTCAGGCTGTATGCTGCTGGCTTGAGAGGGGGAGATTTATGCTGACGGGTGAACAGATCTTTTGGTTGGTGCTGACGGTTCTTTTCTACGGCTGGTATTGGCGACGCAGGTGGCAATACCAGTTACAGACCAACGCAATGCGCAACCGCTGGCGGTATTTAACGCACAGCTTTTGGGTTCTGAGTCTGCTTTATTTGGGGCTGGGATTGTGGCAAGCCGCTTGGTTAGACAAACGTGTCTTAATCTTACTGGCGCTGGTAGATTTGATCGTCGTGGTCGCGCGAACTTTGTGGCAGCGACGACATCCGTTCCCGGCGACCAACCGGCGATTGCTGAAGTTTCAAAGCAGACTACTGATAATGAGTCAGCTTTCGTTAGTAAATGTCTTGCTTGCAACTAGTAACAGACTAATGATTCAAAATTAGGGGGATTAACATGACAAATACGCAGTCACATGGCTGGTGGTTCAACCAGTTATTCACGAATTGGAAAAAGTTTGAGGTCATCTATGTTTCGCTCTTATTAATTTTACAGGTAGCCGTTTATGCGGTCGTACCGGATAGTTTAATTGGGATGATCTCAGGGGTCATGGGAGTTTTGTGTCTGATCTATGGGATGAAGGGGCGTAAAATCTCCTTCATCTTTGGGTTGGTTCAGTGTTTAGCCATGACGTATATTGCGTGGATCAGTCACGCGTACGGGTCATTTGCGATGGATATTATCTATGTTATTTCCCAACCCATTGGCTGGGTCATGTGGGGCCGCGATGAAGCGACCCACTCATTTGCCAAGCAGACGCGTAATCTGATTTTTGTCGGGGCATTCGTGGCCTGGATCATTGGCTGGGTCGTGTTAGCGATGCTCCATGGTCAACTCCCTTACTTTGATTCTATTAACTTCGTGGTCAGCTTGATCGCCCAATTGCTGTATATCCTGAAGTTCAAGGAAAATTGGTCGCTGTGGATCGTGGTCAACATCGCCAACGTCATTTATTGGGGGACGTTGACCGTGCAAACACTGATGGGCGTCACGAAGATTGGGTCATTGGGAGCCAACTTGTCCCAAGTCGCTTTACAAGCGGCACTACTATTTAATGCCGTCTACGCGACGAAGGTTTGGGCCAGTGGTGAAGCCGACAATGAAGGCGGCGCCGGGACGAACCAACAGACAAAATAAAACGTATCAAAAAGACTCGCCCGTTAACGTCATTTTCAACGCTAACGGGCGAGTTTTACGACCTGAGGAGGAATTTTAAATGAAGCACTATTCACCAGAAATGGCGCAGGCCGACCTTCCGGAAATCTTGATGGCCGTCCATCAGTTAAAAGAAACCATCGTCATTACACCAACGGACGCCAGTGATGCGCAGGCGGCGGTCGTGATGCCGAAGAGCGAGTGGGAAGCCTTACGTGAGTTGGCGTTTTTACAGCAAGCGCCGTTACCGCTTCCGGCAAGTCGCTCCGTGACTGAGGTGGAATGGGGCTAACTAGCTACTCAAGAATCAAGCGGGCCACGGTCGTTAAATCGGCCGCCTCAAACGAAGGCTGTAGCGTGCCAGGATTAGCGGTGTGCCGCGGATTAAACCAGATGCTGGGAAGTGCAACGTTATTAGCACCCAGAATGTCTGATTGTAAACGATCACCTACCATGATCGTATTATCAGCGGTCAGGTCGGGATGCTGGTCGAAAATCGGTGCGAAGAAGCGTGGATCGGGCTTGTTGAAGCCAATATCTTGGGAGATGTAGACGTCGTCAAAGTAAGCGCCAATTCCGGAGCCAGCTAGACGACTGAGCTGAGTGTGCTTGGTACCATTCGTGCCGACTAAGAGATGTACGCCAGCAGTTTTAAGCTGAGCCAACAGGGCACGAGCTCCAGGGAGTGTGTAAAAGTTATGATTGAGATGGTCGTTGTATTCGGCCTCTAACGCCACGCCATCGACCGCAATCCCCAACGCCGCAAAGGTCAAGGTGAACCGTTCGTTGAGTAATGCTTGCCGCGGGGCACCCTGCTCGATGCGTTGCCAAATATCGTGATTGAGCCGAGCGTAGGTGTCAAATCCCCGCTGGATATCGGGGGCACCGTACTTCTTGAGTAGGGTGGTGATACCCGCCACTTCACCACGGGTAAAGTCGAGTAAGGTATCGTCTAAATCAAAAATTGCGTATTTTTTCACGGGAGCCCATCCTTTACTGGTAAGTTGTTCCTAGTTTAGCGCAAGTCAATTGAAATTTCAGCAAGGAAAGAGAGTGAGACAGCGGGCCCACGTTTCGGCACGATAATGGCCAAAAAAAGCAGCTCCTTCAGAACTTTTGCGAGTTGGAGCCCCGTTTTTGGGAGGCTGTCCCACTCGCTTTAAGCGGCGTAGCTAGGGCCATTCAGTGCATAAAAAAAGAGCCTGAGACCTGCTTGTCCCAGACCCGTGACGGGTTGAATGTTGGCCTAAAGCCGGGTGGTGATGGGGCTTTAGGATTGGGTAATGGTTTAAGGGTGACTCCCAAGAATAAAAGCCCGGGCGATGGAAAGAATTAAATAGGTCACTTGGATCGCTAGGTCGATTTTATTGAGGGGATGCGTGTCAGCAGTGCTTTCAAAAACATTGAAATGCAACATTGCTGTGATTAACGAACTAAAGCAGAGAAAGGCAACAATGACGGGTTGTTGAATAAACAACATGGCAAAGAGTAACACCAACGTCAATAGACTTACGCCGATCTTGGCGGGGGTTACTGGGTAACGGATTTGACTCATCCTAAACACCTCGTTTCGTTCGAAATATGAGAATATGAGATTTTAATTACAACTATCATACCAGATATTTCAAGTGAATGGGGAATTAATTACCCGGAAAGTGAGTTATGCTCCTTTAACGGCAGCAACGATCTTGCCCAAGATAACGCCAATCAGGGCGGGAATGACCCAACTAAAGCCAAGACTAGCCAATGGCAATTGGTCGTTTAGGGTTAAAATACCCTGAATCCAACCGGCATGCTGCAGGGATTGTGGCAGTGCGGCAATGCCGGAGAAGATGGCTGGAATGAAGGTAAAGAGCATGCTGAGGCCCCATAACCAACGGCTAGTCCCCAGTAGTGGTGACAAGACGGCGAGGGTAATCAAAACGATTGCCAAGGGGTACAAAAACATTAGGATTGGCGTGGAATAGGTAATCATTTTCGTCAGACCGACGTTAGCAATCAGGCAAGGAACAACGCTGGCAAAGATGATCAGCACTGAGTAGGACATCTTGGGAAACATCGCGTGCAGCGTGTCACCGAATGCAGAAATTAACCCAATCGATGTTTTTAAGCAGGCAATGATCACAATCAGTGCGAGCAAGGCGTTTCCTAATGGACCAAAATAGTAGCTCGCAATTTGAGCAAGTGTAATGCCCCCGTTTGCGGCGAGGCCAACTTTTCCCAGACTCATCGTGCCCATTAAGGCTAGCAAGGTGTAGATCAGGCCCATCAAGAGGACACTGATCGTACCAGCTTTGATAATATCCTTGGCGATTTGACCGGGGTCGGTGACGCCTAGATCCCGAATGCTGTCGATCACCACGATCCCAAAGGCTAAGGAGGCCAGGGCATCTAGCGTGTTGTAGCCTTCGGTAAAGCCCCGGAGAAGCGGGCTACTGGCATAGGCGCCGTGCGCCGTTGTCGCAAAGCCCCCCATGGGGTTGATGAAGGCGGCGAGCATCAGTAGGCCTAAGAGAAGCAGAAACAGTGGCGTCAACCATTTGCCAATGTAGGTCATCAACTTGCCGGGATTCCGCGCTAACCACCACGAGACGGCAAAGAAAAGCACGGAGAAGAGGGCGAGAACCAGCGCCTGGTGCGCCTGTGGGACAAAGGGGGCCAGCCCAATCTGAAACGAGGTCGTTGCCAGTCGTGGCACGGCGAAAAAGGGGCCCACGGTCAGGTACAGCAGAATCGTAAACATGTAGGCGAAGGGGCGGTTGACCTTGTTGGCGAGGGCGAAGACGCCCTCACTGCGAGTTAGGCCGATACCGGCGACCCCCAACAGAGGTAAGCCAATCCCGGTGATGAGCAGCCCAACGATGGCCGCACCGACGTGGTGGCCGGCCTGTTGCCCTAAGAAGACGGGAAAAATCAGGTTACCGGCGCCGAAGAAGAGGCCAAAGAGCATCATGCCGATGAACAGCATTTCTCGCCAGTTTAATCGAGTTTTCAATATAATCGCAACTTTCTACAGAGAAGGTATGGCATTTAGCCACGGGTAATCATAACAAAAAACGCCGCCCGAGGGAACGGGCGACGCTAGAAATTTTTGACTTCGGATGGTGACCGGCGTTATTTGTCGGCGACCGTGAAACGGATTTGGTGATGTTGCGGTTTTTCAATCTCATCGAGGATGGCAACGGCCATGGTGCCGGCAGAAGTACCAGATTCCTGTTGCGCGTTGACCAGTAAGTCATCGACGCCTAAAAGGGCAGGAACGGCTTCGCCTGGATGGAAGTTCGCGGCGGGAGACACGCCGACCCAGTTGACGTTGTCGACATCGCGTAAGAAGTTGAGTTCCTTCAGTTGGTTCTGGGGCACGCTGACGAAGCTGGCTGCATGGGGATCCTTTTCAATGTCATGGACGAATAGATGTTTATCCGTGCCAGTTTGCAGACTCCCGGCGCCTAGAATGAAGACGAGCCGGGGATGATCGGTTCCCCGTAAGAGACTGACCAATTTGGTAGCGAGGTCGACGTGCAAGTAAGCTTGATCCGGAGCGGTTGCGAAAGCGTCGACGACAACATCGGTATCGGCGAGATCGGCAGCGGTCAGGGCGAAGGCATCTTGAACCTGCGTGGTTAAATTAAAGTCTTCAGGCAGCGCCGTCAACTTTTCGGCTGAACGTGCTAGAGCGGTGACCTGATGCCCGCGGTGTAACGCCTCTTCTACAATGGCTGAACCGGCCATACCGGTGGCCCCAATGACAGTAATTTTCATAAATTGCTCGTCCTCCTTTTGTTTGGGATCATTATAGTTGTTTTAGTGGTGGGCGCCAACTAATTTGGCGGGACTTGTGGTACAGTTAGAGCAATATTGTGAGGGGGTTGCTAAAGATGAAAGATGTCGTACAAGGAAATTGGGTGCACTTAACGGAAATGCGAGACGGAGATGCCGAATGGCTCCAAGATACGCAGTGGGAACCAGGGTTGCTGCGAAACTTGGCGGCAGATGCCTTCCATCCTTGGACGGCTGCGGAGTATAGTGAATTGGCGGCCGAACCGGACAGCAATGAGCACTTCTTCTTCATGGTGCGGGCCAATGCGGACGATGGCCTATTGGGCTGGGTCATGCTCGATGACGTTTACTTCAAGAACCGGCGGGCCACACTAGGGATTGCTTTACCGGTGGCGAGCGATCGTGGGCAAGGCTATGGTGAGGATACGTTGAATACGATTTTATCGTTTACCTTCAATGAATTGGGCTTACATAAGGTAACTCTGGAGGTTAATGCCAACAATGACGCCGCGATTCACGCTTACGAAGCGGTCGGTTTCGTGCGGGAAGGTGTGAACCGCGAGGCCGTGTTTCAGGATGGCCAGTGGCTCGATCTGTACGCCTATGGTATCTTAGCCAACGAGTGGCTAACTGTTTCACGTGAAACAAGTCATGATTAAAAAAGGACTGCGCCGTCACTAATTTTCAGTGACAGGGCAGTCGCTTTGTTTCATGTGAAACTTTTTAAATGGGCCATGGGGAATCAACGGAGACGTGACCGTTGAGCTCAGTCTGTTCGACACGCCGCTGTTTCCGTTGGGCACTCCGTTTCTCGTAACCGGAAACGATGTAGCGTTGTTCATCCGTCATTGGTTTGACGGGTGGCAATGGCGTCGTGGCCCGGCGGTCTTCGATGACGTAGGTGATAAAGCAGGTGTAGCCCACGAAGCGTTCACCGGTGGTCAGATTCTCACCAATGATTTTGACGAAGACTTCCAGTGACCGAGTGCCAGTGCCGGAAACGTAGGCTTCAAGGAACATGGAGTCGTCGAGATGAAAGGGTTCCAGAAAGCTAACGTGGTCAAACGATGCCGTGACGACCGTCTTATGGGTTAGCCGAACGGCAGCAACGGAAGCGCTATCATCTACCAGCGACAAAATTTTCCCACCAAAGACGGATTCGTGTTCGTTCAGGTCGGGTTGAAAAACGCGGTGGCTAGTCACAATTAACGTGGCATTACAGGATACGGGTGTTTGATTTACCAAAAGACTCACCTCATGAGTTTAGATTCGTTTCTTCCATTCTAACAGACCCGACCGGAGTTACCACCCATTTTGCTGGAGAATGGTCCGTCAGATTACGAGACTATTAATTTTTAGCAATGTCGTTGCACCTGAATAGAGAAATAGTCCCACTCTTTGTTATACTGTGGCTAATCAATCAAGGAGGGGTGTTAGCATGAACTTTCATGGCGAACCGTTAGACTTAATGCCGACGCTGGATGCAGCGCAAACTTATCCGCTACTCGAGTGTACGCTGAGTTTGACGCACCCCATCGACGTGACCCAATTGCAGGCGGCTGTCCGCACCACGCAGACCGTTGTTCCCCAGATTTTTAGCCGGTATAACTTCCGGTGGAATCGTTTCGAGGAAGCCCCCGCAACTGGCGCCCACGTTATCGAAGAGTATAGTGTGAGTCACGACCCCGGCCGGGCACAACTGGACGTGCTGGTGGGGCCGCAGCTAAAAATTCAAGTCATTCACATGGACGATTACGACCAGTTACGCCTATCAATGAGTCGTTTGTTAACGGACGGTGAGGGCTTTAAACACTACCTCTATCTCTTGGCTGCAGCCTATGCCGGTCAGGACTTAACTAATTTTACAAATGAACGCAGCGTCCGAAAAATCTTGGCACATCTACGAGCACAAAAGAGTGGGCCACTCAAGGAACCCCTGCACTCCAATGAAGCCATGCCCCAATTCAATGGGGATATTCACCATCATCGCGGCGAGGCGACCATCCCGCAAGTCGAGAGTCGCCGATTGCGGCAGAAGGCCAGGGCACAGGGCGTGACCATGAACGCCGTCCTACTGGCAGCCTACGCGTGTGCCCTCTTTACGTTGACCGGTGAACGCCAACTGGTGATTCCCTATCAGGTCGATCTCCGGTTGCATGGGCCAGTCGCTGCGACCAATATCGTGCAGGTCGCTAATTTGACTAGCGAAATGCCGATTCCAATCACCGTCCTTGAGGGTGAGGACTTTCAAGCGGTGGTTAAACGCACACAGACTACGATTAGCCAGTTGCGAGCGTCGTTGGCTTACCTGCCACCCTTGGTCGAACTCAACCGGATGAGTCGGGCACTCCCACCGGAGCTGGTCCGGCGACTAGTGCGTAAACGTCACACGAACGCGGCCATCTCCTTTGCTAACTTTGGTCACATCGATCATACGCGACTGGACTTTAAGGGCATCGCAGTCACCCAAATCTATTTTGCGGGGGCGTATCGACCCATGCCAAACTTTCAACTGACCGTTAGCATTTACCACGACACGTGGACGCTGGCCTTTCGCATGATGGGGTCCGAACCGGACTATCAGTTGGGTATTAAGATTTTAAGAAACGTCGCGACGCAGCTCACCCAGTGGGCGCGCCAGGAATAAGATGAAAAAAATCGTGTCTGGGCCGATAATCGGGTTTGAGTCAGGCTAACCGATTTTTGGTGGTCATTTGAAACGCAAAAAAATTGAGACACTACGCAAAAACGACTTTTTCAGAATTTCTGAAAAAGCCGCTTTTATTTTTGCCATTATGGTGCCGAAACGTGGAATCTCAGGCAGTTTGTTGTGCTCACGTTAATGCTCGCAAACTAACCGTCTGAGGGCCCACTCGCTTACAATTTACGATTTAATGTGGTGCCCCTGGTATTTGACCAAGCCAAATGCACCGAGGTTGCAGACCAATAACATCACGCTCATCGCGGCATAGGAACTGCCAGTGACCCCCACGAGTGGGGAAACGATCCCACCACAGGCATCCTGTGATAAGCCAATAACCGCCGAGGCACTGCCGGCGTTGTGGGTCGCCTGATCCATAATGATCGTCACGGTCAGCGTCAATAGCGCGCCAATGAGGATCACGAGGATTAAGACCAAGCCGGCAACCAACCAGACGTTGGCAGGAAAGAGCAGGGACACTAGCAGAATCGCGCTAGTCGTCGCGGCAATGAGTAAGAGGCCAGTGACCTGTTGGCGATTTGAGTAATGTCCCGCTAGTCGACCCGGCAGGTTGCTCCCGACCACGATCCCCAGACCATTGAAGGCGTACAGCAGGCTAAAGGTTTGCGGTGCCATGCCGAAGCCTGTTTGAAAGACGAAGGTCGACGCTGAGATGTAGCTGAACAGTGCCCCGTAGACTAGCCCGGTTGCGAGAATCAGCGGCCAGAAGCTGGGTTGGACCGTCAGCTTGCCCATCGCGACCAGTGAGGCACTGAAGCCGCCCGTTTGCCGTTGATCGACCGGCAGCGACTCGTGTAAGCCCACGGCGACGGCGATGGCGATGACGACACCAATGACGGCTAACAGGATGAAGATGGCTTGCCAGTCAACGTAACGGATCATGAAGCCCCCAATAATCGGTGCGATGATCGGGAAGACGCCATTGACCGTGTTGAGTAACGCGTAGAAGTGGGTCAGTCGCTCGCCGGAAAAGAGATCGCGGGCGACGGCGCGGGCTAAGACTTGGCCGGTAGCACCAGCCAGTCCCTGGATAAAACGCAGGATGATGAGTAGGGCAACGGAATGAATGAAGGCCATGGCTAATGAGACGAGGCCAAAAAGAATAAACCCAATAATTAAAGGTTTACGTCGCCCGTATTGGTCCGATAGCGGACCGGCAATCAGTTGCCCCAACGCTAGCCCAATCAGGCAGGCCGTGATACTGAGCTGCATGAGCGAAGCAGTGGTGGCAAATTGCGTTTTCATTTGCGGGAGTGCGGGGAGGTACAGGTCGATAGCGAGCGGCCCCGTCGCACTCACCGTCCCCAAGAGTAGCGTCAGCCAGGCCAGCCGACGCTTGGTGAGAGTAGGATTCATAAGTTAGCCCCTTTCTGAAGTCAGATGTCGTGTGTGTTGCGGATAACCACCCACGTCAATTTAAAAGTAGTCGTGTAGAGGTATTTCTCCATTATTGCCGCAAAATGGCGAATTTGCAAGTTGAGTTTCGAGTAGTTTTGGGCAGTTGCGGTAGTGAGTTTGTCAAAAAAGTTTCAGTAACATTAAATTCTAGGAAATCGTGGGACTTTGGGCTAGTAAATGGTAAGATTGTAAACGACCCCAAGTGGAAAGAGTTTTCCGCCTTCCGTTCGGGGTGTATGATAAGTGTAAATTATTTTAACTCTGAAAAATAAGGAGTCTCGCTCATTATGAAAGTATTAAAGGAAGTCATGAGTTGGGTCATCCCCATCGTCATTGGGTTGGCCATCGCAGCTGGTATCAAGGCGTTCGTCTTCACGCGGGTACGGGTCGACGGACCTTCGATGGAACCGAACTTACAGAATGACGAAAAGGTTGTGGCGTTCAAACAGTCCAAGGTCAAGCATCTCAGCGTTATCGTGTTCGATGCGCATGGTGAGGATCCCGCTGCAAAGACGAACACTAACTATGTTAAGCGGGTCATCGGGTTGCCGGGTGATACGGTTGCTAGTAAGAACGGTTATATCTATGTAAACAATAAGAAGATCAAACAGAGCTTCATTAGTGAAAGCGAACGGACGTCCGGGACCGGTAATTGGACACTGGCTAGCTTGGAAAAGAGCAATGGCTGGGGCAATGGCAAGGTGACCGTCGTTCCTAAGGGCAAGTACTTCGTGTTGGGTGACCACCGGAGCGTGTCTAATGACAGCCGTTACTGGGGATTTGTCGACAAGGATAAGGTTGTCGGCGTGGTGAAGGTGCCATTCTGGACGTCATCAAAGACCCGACGGGCAAACATCAATGGTATGGCTTATTAAGCGTAAATGACGTGTAAAGTGAAGGCAGTACAGCGGACGCTGGCTGTCTTTTTTGTCGCCAGGCTGTGGTCGGCGGTTACCTTGACTTTTCGAAGAAAATAGTATATGCTTGCGCACGTAAATTTAGGAAGGAGGCGGCTTATGGTCACTAGTAGTAATGATCCGGATATTCTAAAATGGCTCTCCATTGCGAACCGTTATACACGAATTGCTCTCGACCGGCGCCTCCAACCGTACCGGCTCAACGCTAGCATGTACTATTACATCTTGCGGATTCACGAACGGCCGCGATTGACCCAGGATAAGTTAATTAACTTAACCTATCTCAATCCGAGTAATGTGACGCGGGCAATCAATCAGCTGGTTAATTTGGGTTACGTCCGCAAGCGGCAGTCCAAGGCCGATAAACGGGTCTACGAGCTGTCCTTGACCAAACGGGGCGAGGAACTCTACCCGGAAATCGTAAAATTGCGGCAGGAAGTGGCCGATAATCTGTTGGCAGATGTGCCGGCAGAACAGCACGATGAGTTGGTGGCACTGGTCCGACAGTTAGCGTTACGGGCCGTGGAAAACGAATCACCAAAATTAAATTGATCAGGAAAACGTGACGGGTTAACTGCATAGTTGACCCGTTTTATGTTAGACTCTTTAGTGAGTAATCACTCACCGAAGATGCGAGAATAGGTAACGTTGGCGAACAGCATAATTAGGGTGAAACAAATCACGGCAGCATCAAGCAGTCGTGACCCAACCAATCGCTAAGGATACGTTAATGGAGGACTTAAACGTGGCAAAAGAACTAACGATTCAAGATGCATTTCAGAACGTCATGGCGACCCGCGGGGATGTCCCGCCGAAGCAACAACAGGTGCTCGCAGCCAGTTTGGCACTATTTGCTGAACAGGGTTTTGCGAATACAACGACGAAAGAAATTGCGGCGCGAGCGGGTGTTGCGGAGGGCACTGTGTATCGCCGTTATCGGACGAAGGATGAACTGTTAGCAGCGGTACTGGCCCCCTTTGTGTCGGAGGTCTTTCCCGACCTGATTGAAGACTTTGCGACCAATATTGTGAAGCGAGATTACATTACGCGGCATGATTTGATCGCGGCGGTGATTCAAGATCGGTTACATTTTATTCAGGAGAATCGGGACGTCTTACAGGTCCTGTTGACGGAAGTTCTAGTTAGAAGCGACGTGCGCGAACAGTTGGTGCCACAGGTGGCGCCGTTGGTAGCTAAGAATTTATATCCCGTCTTAGATCGGCTAAAGGCGCATGGCGAGCTGATCGATTGGCCGAATGACCGTATCGCTCAGTTTATGATTGGGACCATGATGAGCCAACTGGTTCGCGGTATTTTAGCGAACGAAGAGGTGGAGTCGGCAGGGCCAATGATGATTGCGTTTATCGAGAAAGGATTGGCACCAGCGTAAGGTGAGCGGTACGAGATAAGGGGGGCCTGTCCAAGGTGGATGGGGCCTTTTTTGTGGTGGGGCAGCCGGTTCAGGCGCCGGTTCCAAAATAAATTGCTATTCACGGCCAAAAGCGCTAAAATGAATTCAACTTTAATTATGAGATTTCCATGAGTCTTCTCATGGAAATCCAGGAGAGAGGAGTCATTTTATGCCTGAAACCAAGACTGAACACGAATTAACCGCTGCTGAGACGGCGGAGCTCCGTGCTGATTTACAAAAACAACCCGCCCACGACGTTGTCGCCCGGGCCGTGATTAAAAATGGGGTCCTCAACGCCGCTGAAGACCCCCAGGCGGCGGTTCGTTTGAATCGGACCTTCTCCGTTGAACTCGATACGGGAAAGGTGTCTAACCAGAAACACTCTGGTCGTTGCTGGCTCTTCTCTACATTAAACGTTGTGCGGCACCAATTCGCAGCGAAATATCACGTGAAGGACTTTGAATTGTCGCAGAGCTACCTGTTCTTCTGGGATAAGGTCGAACGGGCGAACATTTTCTATGACCGTATTTTGGCAACGGCAACGAAGCCATTAGATGATCGGGAAGTTGCTGCTTATTTGGATTCTCCTAATGGCGACGGCGGTCAATGGGCCATGGGCGCGGCGTTGATTCAAAAGTACGGGGTCGTTCCAGTGAGTGCGATGCCAGAATCCTTTAATACCAACGACACGACCGGTTTCGGTGCGGCATTGAACCTGAAGTTACGAAAGGACGCCTTAACGTTGCGGCAATTGGTTGCGGACGGTGCCAGCGATGCGGACATTGCGGCTGAACGTGCAGCGGATATGAAGGAAGTTTACCGCATGGCGGCTTACTCGTTTGGCGAGCCACCAACCACGTTTGACTTGGAATACAAGGATGACGACAAGGGGTATCACTTGGATGCCGGACTGACACCCAAGGGCTTCTTCGACAAGTACTTTGACGTCGATCTCGATGATTACGTGGTGTTGAGTAATTCACCCGAAAAGCCATTTGATAAGTTATACAGTTTGCCTAGTCAGGACAATATTGTTGGGGGTAAACACATTACTTTCCTAAATGAACCAATGAACGTTTTGAAAGCGGCGGCGATTGCCCAATTACAGGCCGGTGATGCGGTTTGGTTTGGGAACGATGTCTTACAACAGATGAGTCGTGAACGCGGCTTCCTCGATAGTAACTTGTTCAAGACAGCCGATTTATTTGGCGTCGACCTGAGCCTGACGAAGGCCCAACGCCTGGCAACGGGTGAAGCCGAAGTCTCACACGCCATGACCTTGACCGGCGTGGACTTGGTTAAGGGCGACCCAACTCGCTGGAAGGTTGAAAACAGTTGGGGCGAAAAGAACGGCGAGAAGGGTTACTTTGTGATGACCGATGACTGGATGAATGATTTCGTCTACGAAGTCGTGGTCCGTAAAGAATTCCTGACGGCGGCCCAACAAGCACTGTTGGAGACGACACCACAAGCGCTACCAGCTTGGGATTCATTAGCTTAATTGGCTGGAAGTAGAGCGTAAGAAGGCAGTTCACTGCTTTTTGCGGTTGATGCACAAAATAGATGTAACGCAAAAAAACGACTTTTTCAGAACCTCAGAAGTTCTGAAAAGGTCGTTTTGTTTGGTCATTGTGGTGCCGAAACGTGGAACGTCAGACGTTTTTTTGCGTTTGATCCCGGTTCTTGCGGGGAGGCGCATGACCTAATTGCCTGACGTCTATGCGTTTATTGGTGAAAAATAACGCCCAGTACAAATAGCCCGACCGCGCTGACAATGGCGGCTGCTAAGGTCCCTAGCAGGAAGCTCCAGACAAAGAATAACCTGCGGTGGGCCAGACTGACAGTCCAGTAGTCGGCTAGGAAAAAGAAATCTAAGCCGATGAGGCCAAAACCGATAGTCGTTTGCTTGGCCGCCATCAGAATAATACTGGCAACGAGAACCCCTAGTAGCAGCCAAGGCATGATCTGGTGGGCTTTTTCGTTGGCCTGCGCACCGAGTTCAGTGGTGTAACGTTTTCCCCATTGTTTCACGTGAAACACCAGCCTTTCAATTTCAGTCTAGCTGAGTTCAGAGATGACGTCAAAAGAGGCTAGTCAGATGGGCGGGTGACGCGTAAAATGAGGAAGATAAGAGCGACTAATCCTAATGAGGTGATTTGATGCGTAATTTTTTGTTCGATTTTGATAGTACCCTGGCTGATACGCGTAACGTGGCGGTCGCGTCGACCCAGGCAGCTTACAAGCTACAGGGATTGACCGTGCCATCACGGGAGGCTGTAGTGAGTTACATGGGCGTGCCCATCGAAGTTTCCTTCGCTAAGATGGCAGATCGGCCAATGCGTGCGGCCGAGTTGCAGGATCTGTACACGGTCTTTCGCGAACAGTACCATTTGGCCGAAAAGAACGGAATTACGCTCTTCGCCGGTATGGACAAGGCGTTAACGGGATTAAAGGCGCAGGGTGACCACATCTTCGTGGTGTCCAGTAAGCACTCGGTACCCTTGCAACGGAACCTGGAGCAGATTGGTCTGGGGGACACGTTTGAGGCCATTAGTGGTTCTGATTCGGTGGCCCACTACAAGCCGGCACCGGATGGTATTTTGAATCTGCTAGACCGTTTTGATTTGGTGGCCGCTGAGAGCGTCATGATCGGTGATGCCATTTACGATATGCAAATGGGCAAGAATGCTGGGGTGGCGACAGCTGCAGCCATGTGGGGTGCGGCTGATCCGGCGGCAGTCAAGGCGGAGCAACCGACTTATATTTTACAGTCGCCCTTGGATCTTTTGCAGATTTAAGTTGAAATCAAAAAAGCGGTCGGCGTGCGATCGTTTTTTTTGATTTTATAGGGAAATAAGCAAAAAAACAGATACGATTATACTTATAAATAAGATTAGAAAATACACAACAAACGTTTTCTGAATGGGAGATTTGGCTTGAAATTGTGGCATATATACTGTAAATGATTAGAAATAAATAATCCAACCCCCTAATGGACCTTGAAAGTTGGCTTTTAGACCAACTAATTAGTTTTACCTAATTGAGTTTATTATTATCACGTAAATATTCTTCACAATTTCTTCACATTTACCAGTTAGGATAGCCATATACCAAAAACCTATTAACCAACCTTTCTTCATTTTATGAATCAAGTAAAATGAAAGCCACTTGCCCTAACCAAGTAGGTGGTCCGACCGTCCTCTAACCAGGGACGGTTTTTTAGAATCTAAAAAGGACTGCGACAAGAGCGCAGTCCTTTAACTTTACGGTTAGTGATGAATGCCGTGATGGTGTGGGCCCGCTAATAATGTGGGCTTGCCATTGCGACGACCAGGAAGGGGATGTTCCAACACGAGTTGTTTCGTCCGTTCCCGTTCAATTTGGAGTTGTTTCTTTAACTGACGATTCTTCCAAAAGCCATGAATCATAACCGTTGCGGGGATTATTTCAAGTGAAACGAGGGCCGGTAGCAACCAGGGGTTGTCCCCGACTAGGTTGGTAAATTTGTCACGTTGTTCCTTGAAGACTGCGGGTTCGTTATCTAGCATGAACTTATGTTGACACATCATCAATCACGCTCCTTTGGCCCTATCATAACTCAAAGTGGTAGCGCTGTCAGCTGGTTCAACCGACACCTATTTGTGACGAAAGAAACTGGCGATGTGTAGGATGGCCAAAATGGCGGCGATGCCGAGCACGACCGTCTCTAACATCACGAACCCACTGAGATGGCGTAGCTGCTGGTAGACCAGCACACCGCCAATAATCAAGATGCCCAACAGCCAGGGAATGAATTTTTGCATCGTTTACCTCCAATAGAAAAACGGCACCCGCAGGCACCGCTTTCCGTTGTGTGTTTAGTTGGCGACCTTGACCAGCACGGCCTTGGTCACGTCTTGATCGACGTCGCGGGCAATGTGGTAGCCGGCGACTTTCAACTTCGACGCCTTGTTCTTACCAGTCAGGGTGTCCTTGACCGTGAACTTTTGGGTCATTGGGATATCGGATAACTTCCCTTTGAAATTGATGACGGTATCGTCACCCTTAGTCTTAAATGTCGTGGTCAGCGTCCCTACCTTGTTGAGGGCGTTGGCTTTGTTAGCAGCACTGTAAGACTTGTAGAATTTATCAACGTTATAGACGGTAACCTTCCCGTCAGAATTGAAACGGTAAGCTTCCAGTCCAGAATTACTCTTAGAATTAACGGCACCAGCCACGTACCAAAGTTGCGTGGATTTGGTCAATGTAGACTTCACATCGGCCTTCTTCGTGGTTTTGTTTTTAAAGCTAGCTTGTTGGTTACTTCCCGACTTGCTACTCTTACTGCAGCCGGCTAAACCGATGGCAAAAACTGCCAGTAGGCTCAGTGCGACGGCAACGATACGGGATTTCTTCATGTCTAAATCACCTCATCAAAAATGATAACAGTTTTGTGGTCAACACACAAACCGCCTGCTTCCGCTAATCGTAGTATAGCATGGTCGCTGGGGTGAAAAGAGAGTTGGCTGGTTAAAAAAGCGTTAAGTTCCGGTAACAACAGTAATGATTAACAATTATTAATAATAGAATATTGTAATTAATAACGCAAAAGTGAAGACGAACGTATGTTTTTCTGGTAGACTATGACGAGAGAGATTTTTGAGGGAGAGGGATTTTATGAGCAAGCGTCGCCGCCGTCGTGGACGGAACCAGATTTCGATTTATGGAGCGTTACTTCTATTAGTAGTTGGCATTATTGGTGGGTTGAGTAGTCAGGGAAATCCCACCGCTAAAAAAGTCACGGAAACGGCCTCGAGTTTAGTCGGTCAGGTGGCAGGGAGCGAGTCATCATCTAACACGACAGCCGCTCCTAAACAGTCGGTCGCGACCCAGGCATTAGCCGATCAAAAATATACGGGAACCCAAATTGTCGCCGTCAACCACAACAAACCGACCTTTACGACGGCCGAACTGTCGACGAAACGGGGGGCCTGGGCAACCTATGCAAATTTAGATAGCTTAAACCGGGTTACGACGGCGAATGCCCTGTTGAGCAAGAGCACGATGCCGACTGCTAAACGGGAGCCACTATACGTGAATCCGACCGGCTGGAAGAACAAGCCGTACACGGTCAATGGCAAGCGAGGGTACCTCTACAATCGGAGTCATTTGATTGGGTATCAGCTGACGGGACAAAATAATAATCTGAAGAACTTGATGACCGGGACGCGGTCGCTAAATGATCCAGGTATGACCGCCTATGAGAATCCGGTGGCCAGTTACTTGAAGAGTCATCCGCGTGATTACGTGCGTTACCAGGTGCAACCGGTCTTTCGTGGCAACGAGCTCGTTGCGCGGGGCGTGCATATGCAGGCCAAGTCGGTCGGCAGTGCCGGAATTTCCTACAACGTCTATATTTTCAATATTCAAGCTGGCATTAAAATTAATTACAGCACCGGAGCCAGTCAGTTAGGCAATCCGGCAGCTAGTTTTTAGAATGCCTTAAAATCCGGATCATCACCAGTCAACGATGGTCCGGATTTTTTTAACCGCTTTTAATTCAAAACTAAGGATAGATCACCACCGGTCTTTAGAGTCGAAGCATAAGTTTAAAGAAGCAGGCTGTCTAATGGGCTAGCGCCGGTTCATGTAGCGGTAGATGGCGTAGAGCACAATACCGGCCAAGATAATGATGCCAACGGCCGGACTGTCGCGAAAAATCCAATGGAAAACACGAATGGGACTGGTCCCATGTAGGCCGCCAATCAATGAGATAAAGCTAGTATGCATGGTATGCACCTCCTATCGAAAAATTACGATTTCTGACGAAAAGTTTAAAGAAAAGTAAAGACATTTGAATGATTTAGCGTATCATGAAATCACAGAGAACAGAGGAGGGTTTACACGTGAATGTGAATTACATGCTCATCCTGGAAATCATTGTGGTGGTCAACTCGGCCTTGGCCTTTGTGACGGTTTTCCGGGAGAAACGAGATATCGCGGCGACGTGGGCGTGGATGTTGGTGTTGGTACTCTTACCGATTGTTGGGTTTATCGCCTATGCCTTCATCGGCCGAAAATTGCCAAAGGGCCGGATGTTTCGTTTGCAACGCCAGGTCGCGGTTCAACTCGATGAGCGCTTATCACAGCAACGCGAAGCAATTGGGACGCAGATTATGCCAGCCGATCAAATCAGCCACTCAGTGATCAACATGGTCAATATGTTTATGGAAACGGACCATGCTTTCTTGGCCCGGAAGAACCGGGTACGCGTGATTACAGATGGCCATGACCTGTTTCACTTGATGATGGAAGACATTGAACGGGCCCACTCCAGTATTCATATTGAATTTTACACCTTTTACAACGACCAGATAGGAAATGACATCTTGGATCTGTTGGTAAAGAAGGCACGAACGGGTGTTGAAGTGCGGGTTATCTACGATCCATGGGGCTCCATGGGGACGTGGAAAAAGTTC
This sequence comes from Levilactobacillus enshiensis, assembly GCF_007115095.1. Classification (GTDB taxonomy): domain Bacteria; phylum Bacillota; class Bacilli; order Lactobacillales; family Lactobacillaceae; genus Levilactobacillus; species Levilactobacillus enshiensis. The sequence continues at coordinate 77,722 of NZ_SULH01000014.1, forward strand.
TTTAAGCCGTTGATGGACGTTGGTGGCCACGTAGAACCCTTCCTGGGCACGCGTTCGGCGGTCATTGACTTTCGGCTAAACTTCCGTGATCACAGAAAGATCGTGACCATTGACGGTCAGATTGGGTACGTCGGTGGCTTTAACATCGGGGACCAATACTTGGGACGTAAGGAAAAATTTGGCTATTGGCGCGACACACATTTACGAATCGTCGGGTCGGGAGTCTTCTCACTTCAGGCACGGTTCATGTTGGACTGGAACGCAACGGATCGCGATCACCCGTTTAAGGATGACCAGATCGAACATCGTTACTTCCCACTGACCAAGGTTAAGGGCGAAACGAGTCTGCAGATTGTGTCGAGTGGGCCAGATTCTGACTTGCAACAGATTAAGATGGGGTATATGCGCTTGATTCAGACCGCCGAAAAACGGTTGTGGATTCAGACGCCTTACCTGATACCGGACGATAGTGTGCTAGACTCACTGCGGATTGCGGCCATGGCTGGCATTGATGTCCGCATCATGATTCCGGATAAGCCAGACCACGCGTTCGTTTACCGGGCAACGCAATACTATGCGCGGCAGTTAGCGGACGATGGCGTTAAGATTTACTTCTATCATAACGGGTTTATCCATGCCAAAACGATGGTCGTGGACGGCAAGATTGCCTCAGTGGGGTCGGCCAACATGGATTACCGGAGCTTCAAGCTAAACTTCGAAATCAACGCGTTCATCTATGATTCAGAGATTGCTAAGCAACTCGAAGAGATCTATGAAGCGGACATGCGGCATAGCGAACTGATTACGCCGGAGAAGTTTAGAGAACAGTCAACGTATTTGAAATTTAAGCAAACGGCATCACGGTTGTTATCACCAATTCTTTAACGGAACAGACTTTCTGTATGTGTATGTACAGAAGGTCTGTTATTTTTTAGTTGGTTGCTTTAATCAACTATGTCGGTATAATAACGGTAGACAGTAAACGCTTTCTTTCCTAAGAATAGTGCGATTTCATATTTGATGTTAGGGGGATTATCATGAAAACCTTTGTTCCAATTCCAGTAATCGATTCAAGTTTATATCTGTTTGGTGGGCACATGCGGACGGTTCCCGGTGGTTGGCAATTTTTTGAACAAAAACACCAGGCCTTTGAGTTGATGTGTGTTATCAATGGCCACCAGACGACTGAGATAAAAGGGGTCGCTTCATACGATTATGGTCCGGGTGATGTCATGATTATTTCACCGGGAACACTACATACTAATAAAAATTCGAGTGATGATGAATCGATGACATATATTTGTTTTCACTTTAATATTGAGAGTTTGGAGCTAAAGTCGGAGATGATCAGAAACATTGTTAATGCGGTGATTCCGGCTGAACAACCAATTGCCCAGTCGGCAAGTAAAGCAGCTAAGACAATTGTGCAGTACAGTGCAGATCATCATCTGAGTAAAGAACAGTCTAACTTAAAAATTCAAATTGCATTGTTGGAATTTTTCTTTTCGTTAACGGAGGAATTGAAAAAGTATCTCAAACCGAAAGGAACGAATAAATATACTGAAAGTGAGGCTAAAACAAGCCGGTTAATTGTGACGTTAATTAAACGCCGAATTGATCGTAAAGAAGTACCAGTCTTTTCGTTTAGTGATATTTGCCAAAAAGTTGGAATTAGCAGCGGTTATGGGCATAGAACGTTTAAAAAAGTCTATGGTATAACACCATTACACTACATTGAAAGTCAAAAATATAATAAGGCAAAACTTTTGCTTGGGACGCCTGAATATTCGATTGAGGATGTTTCGTACTTAATGGGGGCTAGCAGCATATCTAATTTTAGTAAACAGTTCAAGAAGTGGTCAGGAATTACACCAAGCAAGTATCAACGACAGATGAAGCAAAAGCGACGCGTACGAACGACTAAAGAAAGTGGCTATTTTGAATAATCTAAGTCAGAAAAGACGCACCGATTTTAGGTTGAAGAAGATTATTTGTGAGTGGGAGCAAGGTTACAAATTAACCAAAAACAGTCATGAAAGAAGATGGTTGTTGAACGTGAAAACGATTACAATTTAAACAAAGTTAGCTAACTTGATGGTTTTTGATAATACTGGTAGGCCAACAGTATCATTACTTTTCAATACTTTAGTATTAAAGAGTATCAAATAATTTTATCAAAAATGTAGTCACTAATCTGATAAATTTGATACCCAAAGAAAAGTCATAAATGAAATATCCGTTAGAAAAATGGGTATTTAACAATGATTTTAGTATGTAAAATGTGCTGTTTGATATCGTGATGAAAATGAATTGGATGCAGATGATTTAGTAGAAATTAGAAACAACAATTGCCATATTGTCGTGCCGAAATATTTAGTGGAAATGGCAGTCCTATAAGACCATTTGATCTTCTACATGTAACTTAGCCAATTCATAGAACAAATGAAAGGAAGATTCTATGAAGATAAAAAACCCCGTGCTGCCAGGGTTTAATGCAGATCCAAGTATAATTCGGGTGGGTGATACATACTATATCGCTAACTCAACGTTTGAATGGTTTCCCGGCGTTAGGCTACACGAGTCTAAAGACTTGGTTCACTGGAATCAGCTTCCAGCGCCGTTAACGACCAAGAAGTTATTAGACATGCGCGGAGACCCAGCTTCCGGTGGGATTTGGGCACCAGATCTGAGTTACGCTGACGGCAAATTCTGGTTGATCTACACCGACGTCAAGATTACCGACGGTCCATTCAAGGACATGACCAACTACCTGACGACGGCGACCGATATTCACGGCCCATGGACTGACCCGATTAAGGTCAACGGGGTCGGCTTCGATGCCTCCCTGTTCCATGACAAGAACGGTCGCAAGTACCTAGTTCAACAGACCTGGGATCACCGTGAATACCACCACCCATTCAATGGTATCACGTTGACTGAATTTGATACGGCTACCATGAAGCTGAAGCCAGAAACTGCGCGGAACATTTACAACGGCGATGACGTTAAATTGGTTGAAGGGCCACATCTGTACCAAATCAACGGCTACTACTACCTGTTTGCTGCTGAAGGTGGGACTGTCTTTACCCACCAAGAAGTCGTTGCTCGTTCTAAGACGCTGGATGAACTTTCATTTGAAAGCGAACCAGATGGCCCATTCATCACCAACTTAGACACGCCAGACTTCTACTTACAGAAGCAAGGACATGGTGCCTTAACTGACACACCAGGTGGCGAATGGTACTACGCTTCACTAGTTGCCCGTCCATGGAACCATGAGAACGAATCTAGTCATGATCCTCGCGGCTGGAGCACGCTTGGCCGTGAAACTTCCATTCAAAAGGTTGAATGGGATGATGAAGGCTGGCCACGGGTTGTCGGTGGTCACGGTGGCCAAGTTGAAGTTGAAGCACCAAAGGACGCTATCTTGACCGACGCTCCTAAAGATCACTCACAACATGACGAGTTCGACAAGCCAGAACTCGACCTGAACTGGAACACGTTGCGGCAACCATTTACCAAGAAATTGGGGACGGTTGGCAACGGCGAGTTGAAGTTAGTGGGGCAACAATCCTTATCCAGCACGTTTGACGTTTCCTTTGTCGCACGGCGTTGGCAAGCCTTCAACTTTGATGCTGAAACGAAAGTTAAGTTCGACCCATTCAGTTACCAACAAATGGCTGGATTGGCTAACTTCTACAATGACAAGCACTATTCCTGGATCTTCATCACCAACGATGAAAAGAAGGGTCGTGTGATTGAAGTTGCCCAAAACGACAACAATAATTACACGTCATTCTTGAAGGATAACGCCATTCAGATTCCAGAAGGTACGGAATACGTTTGGTTCAAGGTTAAGGCACGTAAAGAATCTTACACGTACCAGTACTCCTTTGATGGCAAAACTTGGGAAACAGTCCCAGTAGAATTGGATGCAGCCATTTTGTCCGATGACTACGTTCTTCAAACATCCGGTGGCTTCTTCACTGGCGCCTTCGTTGGCCTTGCAGCGGTCGACTACGCCGGTTACGAACAAGTTGCGACGTTTGACCACTTCGACTACCAAGAATTACCAGATTAAGCAGTGAAATTGTCGTTTAGCTGGCGTCTAACTATCGTGTGCAAAATGATTGGCACGCCCCACCGCCGGGTGTATGATGGTGGCGCTAAAGGTGATTGGCCCAACAGCTGACCGGATTGAGGCCGGAGATTTCCGGTCGGTCAGCTGAACCGATGCTAACGGCAGACTAGTATGTATGTGTGAAGGGCCTCCAGCGATGGGGGCTCTTTTAGTTTGGCGATTTTTAACTGACAGACGACTTTTAGAACCGAAATTTTGCGCAGCTGTTCGGCGGCAATTTCAGGAAGGGTTTTCTGATAGTAGCAAGGCCGCTCAGAAAAGACATTCGCAGACCGCTGCAATCGTTTCACCCCATCATTGGTCCACTAATGCCGGCAACTTCGCCTTGGGCCGGTCTTCGTGCTATGATACACTGAAGGTAAATTACGAGGAAGCAGGGGAGTTGAAATGAAGCATAGAGGGATGTTTTGGGGGCTATTGGGGCTCATGACGCTGCTAGTGACCATCGCGTTTAGCCAGCCCATAGTGGCCGCTGCGGACTATACGATTGATCCGTATCAGATGCACATTGCGGTGTTGAAAAATGGGGATGCCAACGTGACGCAGACCATGACCTATCGGTTTGATGACGACTATCATGGTGTCTACAATAATCAGGATCTGCGGGGCATTAAGGGTGGTCAGCTAACCGGTGTTGCGACAGCATTTAATGGTGGCAAATTGACTGCCGCACAGCAGTCGACGGCCCATACGGATAATACCTACCAAGTTAACTATGCTGACCAAAATGCTAAGGTGAAGCTCTACCACCGTGCAAGTGATGGGGATAAGCTAAAGGTGGTTTACCACTACCATTTGCAAGGGGTTATCACCAATTATCGGGATACAGCCGAATTAAATTGGCGGGTGATCGGGTCCAACTGGGACGTTGACTTGGAGAACGTCAAGGTAGTTATTCAGTTGCCGGCGACACGCGTCAAGCAGCTGCAGGCGTGGACGCACGGTTCCTTATCTGGCTATACCAAAGTCGATAAGACACGGGGGCGCGTGACGATGAGCCTCGCGGAGAATCCGTCCGGATCGTTTGTGGAAAGTCATCTGCTCTTTCCGACCAGTGTGACGGCTGCGAACACGAACGTCAAGGATGAAAAACGCAAGGCAACCGTGCAAAAGCAAGAGGCCAATCTGGCGGAACAGGCGAATGCCAAGCGAAAACAGAAGCAACAACGGGCTTACGGTGGCTTTTTCGCATTCGTTGCCGTTATCGTTGTCTTGGGCCTAGGGTTCTGGTGGTGGCTGTGGCGTCATCCAGCCAATCGCTACCCGCACCCCATTCCGGCTAACCACTTCTTTGACGTGCCCAGTGTGTCCCCAGCGTTGGCGGAGTCGCTGGTTGATTTTAAGTCGCCCAACACCGACGCCTTGTCTGGTGAGATTTTAATGGCCGTCAGCAAGCATGAAATTGCGATGGAACCGGTTAAGGACGGGCGCCATCAGACTTTTAAATTGACCAAACTCGTGCCAGTCGTTGCCAACTCCTTCCTCCAAAAATGCTTCACGCGAGTCGCTGAGGATGATAGCTTTACCCTGTTGGAGCTGCAAAAGTATGGTAAACGTGATAAAAAGGGCCGGTTGAGCAAATGGTTCCACACGTGGCAAGAACAAGTCAATGACCTGGCTGAGCCCTATCAGGACGCGGGGAATATTAAACTGCGGCAACGGACGATGCTGGGGACAGTCGGCTTAACCGCTTTGATCAGCATTGCCATTGGGATCAGCTGGACGTTAACGCCAGTCCTCAGTACGGGCACGACAATCGTTGGTTTACTGGCAATGGTGGTGCTGTGGATCTACACGGTGCGACGCTACCAGCACACGGATCGTAACAACGAGGCCGGCCTCATTCAAATCAATGAAATCGGTGGTTTTAGGCGGATGCTCAAGGATATCGGTCATTTCAATACGGCTGAGATTGGAGACCTGATTCTCTGGGAACAGATTCTCCCTTATGCCGCGGCATTTGGTCTGGCCCAGAAGGTTGCTAATAAATTGGCCGTCGATTTCAGTGCGGATGCGTTGACCGATAATTTTGTCGTCTTCTACCCGATCTTCTATGCAACGGACTTTAGCGGTTCAATTGGGAACGCGCTTAATGATAGTATTTCCAGCGCCATTCAGACATCTACAGCGGCCAGTTCCAGCTCAGGTGGTTCTGGTGGCTTCTCCGGTGGCAGTTCTGGTGGTTTCGGTGGTGGCTCGGGCGGAGGGGCCTTCTAAAGAACGGGATTATTCCTAGATTTAGGTAAAGCGAGTGGCGATGTTTCAAGTCGTTACTCGCTTTTTAAATGCTAATGCGGGTACGCCTGTTTCACGTGGAACATTATTTTTACGTATAGTCTGACTGGAATCATTGACACAGTCGCGGCTGCCCGGTAAATTGGGTAACAGGTGGTCTCAGAACCAATTGCACGTCAATAATGGGGGAAATAATTATGGAAATCGCACACCGCCGCTGGCCATTGTGGGTATTGTATACCTTGGCCTTTGCGGTGATCGCAGCGTTGAGCTTTGGCGTATTTGGCTTGGCGAATCGTACACTGATTTGGAATATGGACGGGGTCACACAGCACTATCCGGTGATGTTGGAATTGCATCGACTGTTGGCTAAGTCCGGCCTTGCCGGCGTCACCGGGTGGTCGTGGACGTTTGGCTTGGGGGCCGATAAGTTAACCACGTTAGCCTATTACGTGTTGGGGGACCCATTTGCCTACGTGCTAGCCCTGTTCCCTGTTCGCCTGATGGCAACTGGCTACGGCGTCTTTATTGTCTTACGGCTGTACGTGACGGGCTTGGCGTTTCTGGCGTTGGCCCACCGCTATGCCTTCCGTCCGGGGAGCCAACTGTTGGGGGCCGTGACGTACGCCTTTACGGGGTATTCGCTGATGATTGGCGTTCATCACCCGTTCTTTTTGCTACCGATGATCTGGTTTCCCTTATTGCTAGTGGGTATCGACCGAATTTTACGTGGTCACGGCTGGCAACTACTAGGTTGGGTGACCGGCCTGGCGATCCTGAGTAATTTTTACTTTGCTTACATATTAGGGTTAGGCAGTCTGATTTACGCGGTGATTCGCTTTTGGAGCCTGCAACAACAGGGGCGGTTGGCAGTTAAATGGCCCATTGCCCTGCGGCGCTTTCTGTTCGCGGCAATCAGCGGTATCTTGGTGGCGTGCGTGCTGCTATTGCCGTCATTGCTGATGATGTTGAAGTCGACGCGGGTCGGCACTATTTTTGCCAATGGCCTGTGGCTGTATCCGGGGAGCTACTATCTAAAACTCCCCAATGCTATTCTGACGACCGGGAGCGAACCGACGTACTGGGCCGTCTTTGGGATGAGCGGTGTCACGTTCTTTGGTTGCGTCTACGTGCTACGGCATTGGCGGGAAAATCGGCCGTTGGCGGCAACACTCGTCCTCATGATTGGCGGGCTGTTGTTCCCGGCAGTCGCGGCATTTTTCAACGTGCTGTCGACCCCATCTAATCGGTGGCTGTTGCTGGTGGCGGTTCCTTTTGGCCTCGCAACGATGGTGTTGGGTGACCATTTAAAGGTATTAACTCAGCGGGACCGCTATTGGTTAGTGGGCAGCGCCATGGGCCTGTTGCTGGTCGTCTACGCCTGCAACGGCTTCATTTTCAGTAATCCGGAACGAGATCTGGTCACGTATGGTCTGTTTTTAGTAACAACGGTGGTGATTCTCGGGAGTGCTCAGTGGCCGGTCCACACGACAATGGCACTGCTCGGTGTGGTTGTGGGGGCCAACCTAGTCAACAATGCATGGGGGTATTATGATCCGAATATGGGGTCACAAGCCACCGACCAGTTGCGACAGGGGGATGCGACCCGGTACATCCAAGACTATTTTGACGGTGCACAAACGGCGGTCCAACACCAATCAACCTTTTCACGGGTCAATACGGCCTATAACTTTAATCTCTTGCGAACGGTCGGCAACAATATGACCATGAGCCACGGCTTGAATGGTGTCATGTCATACTTTTCGGTGCAAAATGGGTATGTGGGTCAGTTCAGTCGGGACCTGCAAAATGCACAGGTCGCGATGAATGCGCCGTTGGGGCAGGTCGATAACCGCACGGCGATGAATAATTTGCTGGGCGTCAAAACGATTTTTGCCCGCGAAGACCAAATCGCCAATCACGCGGCGTTGCCGTATGGCTATCGTGCGGGAAAACGTGTGTACCCTGAAGAACCGGTCTATGGATTGTCAAATGGTACCGGCACGCAGTTGCTGACGACGATGCTGAACTTCCCACTGGTCTACACGCAACCAACAACGATTAGCAGTGCGGCCTGGCATCGGCTGAGTGCGGTCGACCGGGAACGAAGCCTAACGCAAACGGCCGTTACAACAACACGGACTAACGTGCAACGCGCGCGTTATCAGTCACCAAAACACACGGTCCCTTATACAGTGACGGCCGATACGATTCCGGTGATCGACAGTACCAATAAGGTCATCCAGTATCGGTTGCAACAGGCAGTGACTGGGCAACAAAAGGGGCTGTCACAGAAACAATTGGAGAACTACGGCAGTACCATTAAGGTGCCCAAACTGACGGTCGATCAGAATGGTCTGATCAGTGATCAAGCAGTCCGGCAGTATGGGCCAATGGTGGCATTGGACCGGAATAAGGTAGCGTTACAGCGGGTGCTCACGACGAATCAACGAATCGTGAAGCAGACGACGCAGGCCAATCAACAGGGATTACGGCAGCTAGCGAGTGATGCGCAGGGCAATCCGATTAGCTATACGTTGACGCTGAAGCGACCGCGGCAGGCGCAGGGAACGGAACTGTACCTAGAGCTTGACGGGATTCAGGCCCAACGATTAACGACACAGGATAAACAGACGGCCCAGGCGAATACGAGTGTGCTGGGGGGGACGCCGCTGTCGGCACTGACGCAGTTGAATACGTGGCGGTCGGCGGTGTTGAATCCTGATTTGGGTGATTACTGGTTAACGGTCAAGACGCGTAATCAGACCAAGACGTTCTCACAGTTTGGCGTCGACAACCTGTCTGACTACGAACCGAAGTCGCATGCGCTATTGAACCTGGGGTATTCGCAACAGGAGCGTGATACGGTCAGCGTGACGTTTAACGCGACGCATCAGATTAGATTTAAATCGGCAAAGTTGATTGCGATGCCATTTAATAAGTCCTATGATCGACAGGTTCACGCGGTCCAGAAGCGGGGCCTGCAACAGGCGCGGGTGCGTGACAATCGCGTGACGGGAACGTTGACGACGACCCGGCCAAGCGTGTTGACCACGTCCATTCCGTATTCTACGGGCTGGCGGCTGAAGGTCGATGGCCAACCGGTGAAGACGCAGGTGGTGAATGATGGCTTTGTGGGCGCTAAACTAGCGGCTGGCCAGCATCAAATTCAACTGACGTACCAGACGCCGGGGCTGCTAGTCGGTAGCTGGTTAACGTGGTTAGGCGTGATTGGTCTGCTGGGAAGTGCGGGCTGGGCGCGTTGGCGGAAGCCTTGATTCTGAAGGTAAGCAAAAAGGGTTGTGACGGTGGTCACAGCCCTTTATTGTGCCGATTTTTCTGTTTGAAATGGTTGTAGTTGCCCATCAAGATAACGTCACCAATAAAATAGAGGGTGCAGCCACTAAAGGTAAACCAGAGATAGTTGAGGAAAAAGTAGTGTCCGGTGGTGAAAAGATCGATGCTTCCTTTGACGATAAAGAGGACGACTAAGCAGACAGCGAGAAATAGTTGTGTCGACTCGAAGGAACTTTTGAGTTGTTCTCGGAAACGATTACCTTTTTTTCGCATGCTAAGTGGGCTCCTTCTTGTAAATGGATGTTGATAATTGAGCCTGACATATGCTCCCTTAGGTATCATAGTTCACAGATGAAATAAGTACAATTTAGAAATAAATTGATTGTAACGGAACCAATACTGGTAATGAAAATTAGGAAGCTTGCTTTAAAATACTTAAGTCAAAAGTGATGGGAAACCATAATAGATGTTTCTTTAACGATTTTCATAAAATGTTTCCTCCTCATATTTTTGGGAACAATTTGATAGTACCCGCAATTGAGTGGTTAAATAAAGAAACGAATAGTTTACATTTAGAAACCAACTGGTTACATAGCGTGTAAATTTCTTAACGCGTAGTGTTAGTCTCATAATGTTCAAGATTATCAGTGAATTTTCAATTCGCTTTAGCCATGTACCAGATTATTATGAACCTTGAATGACATCTGAGGACTCAGATGCTTAAAGTGGCCTACCAGATTGGTCTCCTGATGTAAGGTGAATTCAACGTGGAGATTTACATAAGGAACGCTATGCTTACTAGTGTAACCGCTTTAGTCCTGATATAAAATACATAGTTCGCGGACGTTAAATTCAGTTATTACGGAGAAATTTGCTACACTAGACCTATAGAAAATGATATTGGGGAGAGATTGTCATGGAACAACAACGCTGGCTGACGTGGCCGGTTTTTTATGAACTGACGGAAATCTATACGGCACCCTTGAATGTGATGTGGTTTATTTTGGGTGCTGCCATTGCCCAGTACTATGCAGGGACGGTCAATTGGGTGAATGTGGGTCTCTGTTTACTGGTCGTCTTTATTTTTGATCTGGCGGTCAACGTGGCGGACAATTACTATGATTATCAGCACGCCCACGACCGTGAGGGGTACGCTCTGCAAACGAATCCCGTTGGCCGATTAGCGTTGCCGGTCGGTGGGGTAGCCGGTTTGGCATGGGGATTGTATGCCCTGGCCGCCATTCCAGGGGTTGTCTTGGTCTTGCGGACGGGCTGGCCAGTGGCAGTTTTTGGCGCCCTTGGTTATGCGATTGGGATCTTCTATACGGCGGGGCCACGACCAATCAACGCAACGCCATTTTCGGCGGCAGTTGTCGCCTTAGCAATTGCTTTTCTGATTCAATTGACCTGTGTATACGTGTCAATTTACGGACAACGGCCGCTGACGTGGGGAATCGTCGGGACGACCTTTCTGTTGTGTTTGCCACTGACGCTGATTTTTTTCACGCTGCAGATGGCTAACGATACGGCTGACCGCGAGGAAGATATTGCGAATCACCGCTACACATTGGCATATTACTTAGGTCAAGCGGGATCAGTTAAATTGATTCAGGTAATCCTGGTGATTGGGAGTTGCTGGCCACTGGTTAATGTGATTTTGGGGATTGCCCCAGCATGGACAGCCTTGTCAGTGATTTTATTGCCGATCATGTGGCGGGGGATGCGACCGTTTTTCGCGGTCCAAGATAAACAAAAGACGTTTATGACGACGGTAAAGAGCGCATCGTTATTCTTCATTGCCTATCCAATACTATTTGCACTGGGCACGTGGTTATAACCCGGGTTAACTTTGAATTGAGGAGTAGCGATTCGTTGACAGCAACGGATCGCTGCTCTTTTTTTAACTGCTGATTTGGTATACTAAATAGTGAACTTGGATGTCGGCTTTTTGGGGCAATCAGGCGGTTAACCCGGGTTATAAATGTTGTGGCGGCTGGCAATGAACGGGAAGCTTGCCCAACTTCTAGGCGGGGAAAATGCGGAAAGATGACCCGGTTAGCCCGACTAGGAGCTTGACGGGCGGTCGCCAAGCATCATGGGGAATAACCCGGGTTATGGGGTAACAATTGGAGGTGAATTGGACGTGTTTAAATATGTCATGAGTGGCGTAATTACCAGTTTACTAACGGTTGCCTTTGTCTACTATTTGACAATCAGTGGACCGGTGCGTTGGGGCGTATTGCTTGGTTTATTGCTCATGAATAACTGGGCGGTATACCAGGTGTTGGCCCACTGGGATGCGTTTTTACACGGCCCGATCAGTCGGTACCAAGAACTGTTATTTATAATAGTTGCGGGGATTATTAATTTAATCTACAGCGATGCAACGCATTTAACGGGCGGACTATTTTGGCTGTGGTTAGGTGGTGAGATTCTATCAAGCTTGGCAGTGGCCTGGCTCGTGACGCGGGTAATTGTTAGAAGCTATCATTGGTTACGCAGAATGTTAAAGATGGAAATCGGGGATAAATAGTGAGAAGTGAACGGTCATTGGTTGTGTACTATGATTTTGGCTGCGGTGTCGCGATTGTTCTGTTGGCCTTGTTGTTTCGGGCGACCTTTCTGGAACAAATGCTAAACGGTGTCATTATTTTAGGGTTACTAGTCTATTCGTGGCGAGATTTTATGATTGCGCGGCGCAAAGTCAACCGCTTCTCTTGGTACCTGCGGGTGACGAGTATCTGGTTGGCGGTAGCCTTCTTAATCGGTGCAATCGTCAGTCACTTACTTTAGGCAGAATTAACGGAATAACTATAGCGGATGAAATGCCAAAAAAATCCCCACCACATCAACTCTACGATGCGGTGGGGATCGTTTTATTTAAAAGGTTAAGCGGCGTTTAAAATCCAGAGGAAGAGGATGAAGACCACGGCTAAACCGTACATCATGGGGCCAACTTCCTTACCACGCTTCGCAGCCAACATGGTCAATGGGTAGGTGATAAAGCCAAGGGCGATCCCATCGGAAATACTGTAGGTCAACGGCATGCCTAAGACAATCAGGAAGGCTGGTGCGGCAACTTCGAACTTTTCCCAGTGAATGTTTTTGAGCGACTGGGCCATCAGGACCCCAACGATGATTAAGGCGGGGGCAGTCACTTGGTTGGTGACAACGGCAAGTAGCGGGGAGAAAAAGGCGCCAAAAATGAATAGGATACCGGTCACAATGGCGGTAAAGCCAGTTCGACCACCAACTGCGATTCCAGCGGAAGACTCAACGAAGGCGCCCATTGGCGAGGTCCCCAGTAATGAGCCCACGACCATCGTACTGGAGTCGGCCATCAAGGCTTTACCGATCCGTGGCAACTTATTGTTTTTAACTAAACCGGCCTGTTCGGCTAACCCAACTAAGGTACCAGTCGTGTCGAAGAAGGTTACCAATAGGAAGGTTAAAACGACCACGGCAAGTTGTAACGTGTTGATGCTCCCGACATGGGTTAAGCCGACCATAAAGGTTGAACTGATGCTAGGAACGGCGGAAATGATGTGGGCGGGCATAGGAATCAAACCGGTAATCAGGCCAAGAATAGAGTTGGCGACCATCCCGATAAAGATGGCACCGGGAATGCGGGCACTCATTAAGATAATGGTGACCAGCAGACCGAAGATGGTTAGCCACGTGCTGCCAACCTGTAAGGAGCCCAGACTAACGATAGTGGACTTGTCGGCACTGACTAAGCCACCTTGACTCAGGCCAATAAAGGCAATAAACAAACCAATTCCGGCACTGATCGCCATTTTAAGATCGCGCGGAATTGCATCGACGACCATTTCACGTAACTTGAAGGCCGTTAGAATCATGAAGAGAATGGAGGCAACAAAGACACCAGCCAGTGCAGTTTGCCAAGGCACCTTCATGCCGATAACGACGGAGTAGGCGAAGAAGGCGTTAATCCCCAGACTTGCGGAAATAGCGATGGGGTAGTTGGCCAGGATCCCCATTAAAAAACAACCAAAGGCCGATGCAAATGCTGTGGCGGTAAAAACGGCTCCCTGGCTAATGCCAGAAGCACCCAATACTTGGGGATTCACGAACAGAATGTACGCCATGGAGACGAATGTGGTCAGTCCGGCTAGAATCTCCGTTTTATAGTTCGTTCCCAGTTCCTCAAAGTGAAAATAGTTCGCAATTTTTTGCATTGTGCGCGCTCCTCAACCATTATTTATTAAAACACGAACATTCATCACTATAGTTCGTGTTTATTCGTAAAACCAATCCTTATTGAGCTTAACATTTTTAAAAATTGAATGCAATCACGAAATACAATTAAAATTATAAAAATATAGTTCGTGATTTCATCGTAGTGCTTTGAACGCTAGGAGCGGCGTGAAAGTAATCGCTTTCGGTAAAAATAAAAAAACCGAGAGTCAGCTCGGTTTTAAGTGGTCAGCGTGATTACGATGAATTAGTCTGTGGAAGTTTACTGGTTACCGCGATCTTCAGGCAAGGGAATCGTTGGATCGACCTCGACGTTGTTCAGGTAGGTCTTGGCATAGGCATCGCGATACTTGGTGGGTGTTAGTGACGAAATCTGTTTGAAGACGCGCAAAAAGTATTTTTCATTTTCAAAGCTAAGTTCGTAGGCAATCTCCTTGACTGATAGATCCGTGGTTAAGAGGAGCTCTTCAGCCTGCTTGATTTTCGTTAGATTAATGAAATGGATGGTCGTCATTTTTTCGTACTCGCGGAAAAGCTTTGTTAGGTAGACGGGGGTCATTTTAAATTCGCTGGCTACCTGTTCGACCGTTAATTTTTCGTGACTGTGGATACGAATCCAATTTTTGATCATCTCGAATCGTGATGTATAACCCTGTTCTTGATTAATTGCCGTCATGAATTGATGAGAGAGTTCAATCAGAATACTTGAGATGAAGAAGTTGGTAGCGAACGGTGTGGCAGTTTCATCATTGGATTTTCAATCATTCAAATCATCGGGATGGCCTCGGTACCGTTCTTTGTTAAGTTCATGCATAAGTGGGGAACAACCGTCTTCATGCTGGCACTGACAATGGTCGGTCAAATCTGGATGGGGCTGGCTGGTGGCAATGTTACCTCTGCTTTGATTGGCTGGATTCTGGCATGTATCGGTTCCGGGTCCGCTTGTACCATGTTCTTCGCTATGGTCGGAGATACCGTTGACTTTGGTGAATGGAAGAGTGGTGTCAGAGCCAACGGACTGTTGACGGCGATGGGAGCTTCTTTCTGTATTCAGATGGGTTCTGGTTTCGGTTCCTTCATTGCCGCAAAAATCATGGCAACATTTGGCTTCTCAGCAGCTAAGGCGACACAATCTGCTGCCAGCATGAGTTCCATTAGTTTTACATTTATCTGGATTCCAGTTATTATTTATGCGATTAGTTTGGTTATTATGGTCGCTTACCGTAAGTGGGAACGTCACGAGCCAATTGTGACCGAAGAACTTGCGGAACGACACGCACAGACACAAGAAAACGCTGCAGAATAAAAAGTCAGTGATTACCGCAACGGCGGGATTGCCGGCGGTTTGAATCGTATTTCCAGTGAAACGTCTACTTTCTGGTGGGCGTTTTTTGGCGCAAAAAAGCTCGGGCCGAGCTCGAGCTTTAAGTTAATCTGAAAATGAAGTGAATCTAGTCGGGATCAGCGAGTGATTTGCCATTGGTTTTGGTCTTAAAACCAGCAAAGGCGTTATCGATAGTTTGATATTCAGCTGAACTCAAGGTAACCGCTAAGGCCTGCGCATTGGCTTCAACTTGACTAGCATGTTTAGCACCAGGGATAACGACACTGATTAGTGGGTTTTGCATGTACCAAGCTAACACGGTTTGTGCGACAGTTGCTTGGTGAGCTGTTGCAATTGGCCGAATTTGGTCGATGGCCTTTAGCACGAGGCTGTAGCGTGGTTCTTGGAAGTCACTGATTTGGCTACGAATGTCATCGGCTGGGAAGGAGACGGTTTGGTCATACTTGCCGGTCAATAAACCAGAGGCTAATGGGAAGTACGGAACAAAGCTAATCTGATGATCCTTTAAATAAGGCATGAGGTCGGCTTCGTGATCACGATGAAGCAGACTAAATTCGTCTTCTACAACGTCGACGTAACCGTCTGCGTTGGCCTCCTTGACTTGGTCTAAACTAAAGTTGGATAGACCAATTGCCCGAATTTTCCCCTGTTCGCGTAAGCGTTGGAGTGCTCCAACGGCCTCAGCCTTTGGGGTTTGCTTGTCTGGAAAATGAATGTAGTAAATATCAAGGTAGTCGGTATTTAAACGCTTTAGGCTAGCTTCGACCTGTTGTGTCAGGAAGTCGGGATCATTAGAGATGACTTGTTCGCCAGTAGAGAAGTCTTGGGCCCCTTTGGTAGCGAGTGTAAAACTATGACGATTGAAGTCATGCATGGCTTGGCCTACCAGTTCTTCAGAGTGACCGAGACCGTAAACAAATGCCGTATCCAGTAATTGAATGCCATGATTGAGCCCAGCTTTAACCAGGTTCAAACCATCCTCATCTTTTAGATTGGGGAAGAGGTTATAACCACCGACAGCGTTGGTTCCGAGACCCAGTGGCGTGGTTTGCACGTCCGTCTTGCCAATTGTTACCATTTCATGTGACATTGAATACCCTCCTATAGTGTATGCAACCGAATTCAAATACACATTTATTATACCGAACTTAATGTTAATGCCAAACGAGTTTGCCCAGAAATTACCGGTCAGTCATGGTTTCTGGTAAACTGGGAAGCAAGGAAAAAGGAGCGAAGACGATGAAAACATACTTAATCTTAGGGGCCACGCCATTGGGCCAATTGGTTGCCCAACAACTTGTTGAACAGCAGGTCGGAACGGTTCGCGTTTTGCACGACGCAGCAACTAGCTTACCGGCCAAGTTAGCGGGTGCCGTGACGGCGTTTAGCGGTGACTTGACCAAAGAGACGACCTACGTGGATGCCTTACAAGATGCACCGATTATTTTCTCTGCCCTAGAAGGGATGGACGTGGATCTTGCTTTTGAGGCATTATTTGATGCGCAGTACCATAATCAGTTGAAGCTGACGCGTTTTGTCATGCTAAGTACAGCTGGTGTGGACCATGAAGTTACCGGCGAAATGAGCTATCCGGGAATTACTGATGTTAAAGAGTACTTGAACCAACAGCGCTATGCGGCCAAATTAGTTGATGAAGCTGAATTCCCATATACGATTCTACGACCAGTGACGTTGACGACAGATATTGCGCAAACTCCCCAAATCATTAAGGAGGGAGAACCAGTGCCGAGTGGGACTGTTTCTCAGGCAACCGTGGCTAAAGTAGCGGTGGATTTACTGAAAAATGGTGGTGCGGATTACCAATCCCTAGCTGTTTGCTAAATCTTTCTCAAAACCTGATGAAATGTTGCGTAGCTGAGGGAATTGTTTGTTAAAATAGACGCAGTGAGGTGAAGGCATTGGCATTAGAAATAGATGATCAACAATTACAAGCGATCCGGGAACGGATGGGTGAAGCCAATCAACGCGCCCACTTCGTTATTTTCCAGTCAACTGAAAAGGAGTCTGGGAAAGTTTTGCGTTTGATTACAGACATTGAAAGCTTTCGAGCGATTCAAGAGCAACATGCAACGGATTCAGACATGGAAATTATTCAAGATATCGTACCGATTACGGATACACTGGCACGTTGGGCAGTTGCGGAAAATATGGCTGCGCAACAGCAAAACGATGATGCTGAGGTTTTACAAGATCTCGAGCATTATACAAATGAAGTCTTAAAGGAAAATCAGCAGGCAGTTAATCCGCCAGATGATGGAACCGATTAGGTGCTTACTACGGTGAGCATCTTTTTTATTTGCAGAATCAGAACGTTTGTTTGCTTTTTTTGACTAAGGTCAGCTTACGGGAAAAGGACAGGGAATGCAAGCCAGTAAAAAATGGGATTTGGCACTTAGGTCAAGCCAGAGTAGTTAAATATCGTTATTAAATTTAAATAGTTGTAAAAACCATAAGCCGTTTGGCAACTGTTAGCTCGAATATACTGATAAACTAAAGCTAGTTATTAGAGAATCTTTTGAGGAGGGATTTTCATGAGAAAGAAACGACTATTATTAACTGGTCTAGCCGTTGCAATGGGGATTTTTTTAGCTGGTGGCAGTGTGGCTGCACAAGCTAAGACGACTAATAAAACCGTTACTTTCGGTCAATTGACCAATAAAAATACGAATCGATTAGCTGCTATTCGACAGGCTGCTCGTCAACAAATTTTGAAGCAGACTAAAGCGAAAGGGAGCCAGGTTACTGCGGTTTATAAGGTCAAACTGCCTAAACATATGACCAAGAAGGCCACTCTAACCGCCAATGGCCTGCGGATGAATTTGCTTAAAAACAGCTTTAAAGTCAAGCAAATAACCATTCCATATACGCAGCTAAAGGGTAAGATTTTAAATCGTTATTTGCCTAAGACCGATCGAACAGCCCGCGTAAAAACAAATAAGATGGTGGCATTGACCTTTGATGATGGGCCGGATCCTACATTGACGCCGAAATTACTGAAAACGTTGAAAAAGTACAAGGTCCACGCAACGTTTTTTGAGGTTGGTCAAAGCGTCAGCCGTTACCCGAAAATTTCCCGAGCTGTGTTGGCGGGTGGTAACGAGTTAGGGAATCATTCATGGAACCATCCGGACTTTAATACGATTGGAACAGCGCAAACGGTCAGTCAGATTACACGGACGAATCGCGCTATTTTCCAAGCGACCGGGACATTACCACAGTATGTTCGGCCACCATACGGGAATATCACAGCAGCTGAAGGCAAGGCCATTGAGCAACCGATCATTCGTTGGTCGGTAGATTCTCGTGATTGGTCTTATTTAAATACGAGTCAAGATATTAACGAGGTTATGAAGGATACGCATGGTGGTGAGATTGTGCTGATGCATGATATCCACGCCCAGTCCGTCGCAGCAGTGCCGACAATCATTAAGCGATTGAAAGCCAAGGGCTACAAATTGGTTACGGTCAGTCAATTGCTGAATTATCAAGCACTGCCAGGATTGCAATACTTTGGTGCAGGGGATTACCGAACGACTGGAAAATAAATTAACGCATAAGAAAAAGGACCCGGATATTTCGGGTCCTTTCGTCTGCCAGTGGTTAGGCTAGAAATTTTTTCGCCAATCGTTCATAAACATGCTGAACGTGAGCAAATAGGTCGAGGTCGACGGATTCGTTGAGTGAGTGGGCATCGTTCCATTCACCGGCACCGTAAACCACGACGGGGAATTGATTGGCAGACTTGGTGTATTCCGAGGCATCGGTTGCACCATGAATGACTTGTAGCTCAACGGGGTGACCGAATTCGTCATCCGCAATTTGTTTCGTTAATTTAACCAGGTCAGAGTCTGTGGCACTAATGACCGGTTTGAAGCTGTAGTCGACGTGTAACGTCAGATTAACATTGGCTTCCTGGTTCAGTTTATCAACCGTTTCGTTTAGTCGCTTGATGACCGCTTCGTTATCAAATTCGGGAATCGGCCGGATGTTACCTTGGAGCTCCGCCTTAGCGGGAATGCTGTTGACTTGTTCGCCGCCGTTAAAGACAGTCACGCTGTGGACTAGTGGGCCGAGTTCAGGGCTAACAGGTGCGTCGGCAAACGCAGTGGCTTCAGCTGTGACGTATTTGATCAGGTTTGTAATGGCGTTGATGCCCTTTTCAGGCATTGAGCTATGGGCACCACGTCCCTGCGAATAAACATGATAGTTTAGCGATCCATTGTGGGCGTAAACTAGATTACCACCGGTTGGTTCACCGATAATGATCCCGTCTAAATCGTCAGCAATCCCTTGTTCGGTTAATAACCGTGAGCCCATGGCACCATTTTCTTCACCAACCGTACCAATGAAACGCAGCCGACCGTTAAGCTTAGTTTTTTGCTCGGCCAGGTTAATAAAGGTGATGACCATTCCAGCTAGACCACTCTTCATGTCAGCAGCACCACGGCCGTATAGCCGATTGTTTGCAACGTGTGCGGAGAAGGGATCGAACTGCCAGTCAGCAACATCACCAGTTGCGACGGTGTCTAGGTGACCGGCCAATGCCAGAACCTTATCACTAGTGGCATCGCCAATTTCAGCGACAATGTTACTACGACCATCTGTGTAAGGAATGATTTTGGATGTGATGCCATGATTGGCAAAGAGTTTTTGAATATAGGTGGCCACAGCCGCTTCGTTACCGTTAACGGAGTTGATTTCAACTAGTTCCTGTAGAATTTGAACCTGTTCAGTATCTTTCATAAAAGCCTGCCCGCTTTCTCACCATATTTTAATTTTAAGTGTAGCACGCTTTACAGGAAATATGCGAATAATGTTATTAAAAATGAGAAAATTTATAGCAAACATTTGTTCGTTTTTGGCGTTTAGTATGCTAGAATATAATTACCTTAGATGGCAACGGTCTGAAATTAGGCTGGGGCTTACATAGCGCATACTAGAAAAAATAGGAGGTCGGCTGATGAGTTTACAGTTTGTTTTGGGCAGTGCGGGGATGGACCACAGAACACCGATGGTGACAACGATGGCGGAACAGGTTACCACAATACCCGCGGATCAATACTACTATTTGGTTCCTAATCATATTAAGTTCGAGACCGAAGTGGATGTACTGGCAGCGTTGAAGGAGCGGATAGCACCGGATCAGCCACTATTTGCACAGACGCAGGTTCAAGTTTTTTCTTTTACCCGATTAGCCTGGTTTTTCATGAAAAATGAACCAGTTTATCAGCTGCCCCGAATCTCAACGGCTGGCCTGAATATGCTGATCTATCAAATCATCCAAAGCCATGCGGATGAGCTGACTATTTTCCGTGGTGAGGTCGATCGGCCTGGGTTTATTACGCAATTGACGACGCAGCTGGCCGAGCTGAAAGTGGGCCAGGTCACGGCTGCCGATCTCCTGACCGCAGTAGATAATTTAACAACGACGAATGCTGATTTACAGGCTAAATTACATGATTTAATGATTTTATACGAGGCATTTGAGACTCAGATGCTGGGTAAATATGTAGAAAATACAGATTTACTTAATCAGTTAGCCGACTACTTGGCGACTAAAGTTGATTTGAGCCATGCTCATTTTTATTTGGAAGGATTTTCACAGTTGAGTGCTCAGGAACGGAAGCTCGTTTCGGTCCTGATTCAGCGTTCAGCCAGCGTTGAAGTGGCATTGAACTTAGACAAGGGTTATCCGCAAGAGTTGCCAGATACAACGACTCTCTTTTTTCAGTCGGCCAAATTGTATCATCAGCTTTACGTTGAAGCGCGGGCAGATAAAGTTCCGGTCTTGATTGATCAGCAAGCAACGGCTGCCCGTGTTTCGCCAGATCTACTGGCGCTCGACCATTTTTGGCAGGAGACGAATACGTTGTCGCCGCAGCCCAAACCCGCAGCCGCAGTTCTAAAGGATGTCAAAATTGTTCAAGCTGCTAATCGGTACGTAGAGGTTTCGCATGTGGCGACTCAGATTCGTCAACTCGTGGCGACTGGACAGTACCGCTATCAGGATTTCTTAGTCTTAGCGCGCCACCTAGATGCTTACCAAACGGTGATTGATCCCATCTTTAAGGCGCAGGAGATTCCTTACTTTGATGACGCCGATGTTCAAATGGCCGATCATCCCTTTGTAGAGCTACTCAATGCATTATTTGATGTGCAACGAAAGAATTATCGGTATGCTGATGTGTTTCGTGTTTTAAAGTCCGAACTGCTTTTGCCAGTTGGGGATGATGGTGAGCCATTAAATTTAAACAGTTATCGACGGGCATTGGCACTAACTGAGAATTTGGTCCTAAAGAATGGCTACGAAGGCCAGTATCGTTGGACGCAGGATAAGGATTGGCTGTACACGCGCTTTTCAGCTGGAGATGATAGTGTTCAGACAACGCATGATGAGCAAGTAACGACACAGATTAACGTGATTCGTCACTTTGTAAAGGAGACATTGCCACCATTTTTTGCTAGATTAAAGGCGGCCACAACTTACACCGAAGCGGCCGCAACGTTGTACCAATTTCTGGAAAATCATGGTGTGAGTCAACGCCTGATGGCCTGGCGGGACCAAGCGATAGCAGTTGGGGACCTATTTCGAGCGGGACAACCCGAACAGACTTGGGCAACCTTCTGCCAGATGCTCGATGAGTGCCATAGCATTTTGGGCGACCAACCATTTAATCAGACAGATTTTCAGTCTTTGTTGCAAGCGGGGTTTGCCGGTGCGAAATTTAGCCAAATTCCATCGACGCTTGATCAGGTTATGATTTCCGAAAGTGGAATTGTGCAGGCGAATAATCGTAAGATAACTTTCTTAATGGGAGCAACCGCCGATAGCATGCCTGATGATCAAGTACCGACGACGTTACTAGCGGATAATGATCGGCAGGACTTAAGCGAACAACTACAGGCAACGGATGCGAACAGTTACTTGCGTGATGATGCAGCGACACAGCTTGCGGGTGAGCCTTACTTGAACTATCTAGCGTTTCTAAGTGGGAGTGACCAGTTAATCTTTAGCTATCCGGCAACGAGTGACAGTGATGGTGGCTTGCAAATTTCACCATACGTTGCACGAATTCGCGATTACTTCAAGTTACCGGTCACGCTAGCTGCAGCGACACCCGGAGCTCAGCAGACGGATATTTTACCCTTTGTGGGGACTCGGCGGACGACACTGCGCCATCTGGTACAGGCTAGCCATGATAGCCAGACACGTGAACAGCCATTATCACCGGCTTGGCTTTATGTTTTACGCACCTTACGCGCGGACGTAAACTATGGTGAGCTGACGACAAAATTGCTTGGTAGTCTGAGCTATCGTAATGTACCGGACCAACTGACACCAGACATTGTGACGCAACTGTACGGTAATAAGATTAGTACGTCTATTTCTAAATTAGAGGAGTACTATGCCAATCCATATGCTTACTTTTTGAAATACGGATTAAAATTACAGGAACGTGATGTTTTTGAGCTCTCACCAGCTAGTACCGGTGAGTTCTTCCATGCGACAATGGATGGTCTCATGAAAATCGTTAACGAACAAAAATTAAACTTGGCAGATTTGGATGACCAACAACTCCGAGAGATGACGGATGAAGTGATTGCAAAGGTCTTGGATACCACGACCAATCCCCAGTTTGCCATCTTAGAAAGTTCGAATCGAATGATCTACATTCGGCAACAGCTGATTAAGACGATGCGTCAGATGGCGAAGACGCTACATGAGCAGAGTAAACGGACTAAATTGCGACCTAAACGGACTGAGGTTCAGTTTGGCCTGGGAGATGAGCGCGGCTTAGATGCCTTATCATTCGACTTGGAAAAGAAACGTAAGGTAACGGTGCGTGGCCGAATTGACCGGTTAGATGCGATGCAGCTTCAGGATAAAACGTATCTGGGAATCGTTGATTATAAGAGCTCCGAGCACAAGTTTAGTTATCAGGATGCCTACTATGGACAGGCCATGCAGATGCTAACGTATTTGGATGCGGTTAAGAAGAATCTACCAGAGTTATTAGCGAATGAGACCCCGGTTAATGCAGAGTTAGCTGGCGCCGTTTACCTCCATTTGCAAAATCCGATTTTAAAGGCAGCGGATGTTCTAGACGATGATCCCTTAGAGGCTTTGCTCAAGGCAGAGCAGTATCAGGGGTTATTACTAGATGACCCCGACCTATTGACCAATTTAGATTCCTTGTTTTCAACGGACGATTATAGTGGGAGTTCACTGTTATTCCGCGGATTACGGCGGACGGTTAAGGGGACGATTACGTCCTACAGCAAGATGCTGGTCAAGCCAGCAGAGTTGGACTTGCTACTCGAACATACGGAACGGTTGATTAAGCGAGCGGCAACCGAAATTTTCGATGGCCACGTGGATCTGGCACCATTCCGAGAGCAGAACCGAACAGCCCTGCAATTCTCGCCGTACAAGTCGATTATGCAGTTTGATCCGTTGTTAAAAGAAAATAACTACCGGGAGCTTGCGGCATTAAAGAAAGATGATGTCATGGCTCGGATCAAGGCCGAACAGGAAAAGGAGGCAGCCGATGAGCGCAAAATTTAGTTTTACACCTAGTCAAGACCAGGCGATTCATCAGATTGGGAATAATCTATTAGTGTCTGCATCAGCCGGATCTGGAAAGACCCGGGTGCTGGTTCAACGTGTGATTTCACACTTAAGGGCAGGAATAGGGATCGACAAAATCTTAATCGTCACCTTCACCAAAGCGGCGGCTGCCGAAATGCGAGATCGAATTCAAACAGCTTTGCGCCAAGAGCTAGCAGCTAATCAGGGGAATAGTGAGCGGCAGGCCTTTTATTTACGACAGTTGAACCAACTTCCTGTCGCCGATATCAGTACGCTGGATGCTTTTTGTTTGCGTATTTTGCAGCATTATTATTATGTGATCGATTTCGATCCCGTTTTTCGCTTACTAGCTGATGAGACTGAAAATGCCCTACTTCGGGATGAAGTCTGGTCAGATTTACGAGAACAGCTCTATGCTAACGATGAGAGTGGTTTGTTTGCGCGGTTGACGGAGAATTTTTCGGGTGATCGTAGCGATGATGGACTGGCTGACTTAGTGCAACAAACCTATACCTTTGCCAATGCCACCCCCAATCCAACTGCATGGTTAGCAGCTTTACCACAACCGTATCAGCTAGATAGTGAGCGGCTGACCCAGACAACATTCTTTCAGCAGAAATTAGCGCCTTTGTTTACGGCACAGTTACAACAAATTCAGGCGGACTTAACTAGCGCGGAGCAGTTAGCAACGCAAAACAATTTAGAGAAGCAAGCCGCCCACCTGCAGACTATTTTGGCAAGCTTGCAGACTATTTTGGATTTAGTTGCTAATGGGAGCTGGAATGATTTACGGGCTGCCGTTCAGAACTTTACGTGGGGACGCATGCCAAGTATTCGGAAAACAAACGAAGATTTTCCGGTCTACAATGAGCTCAAAACGACCTATTACGACCCCGCCCGTAAGCAGTTAGACGCGTTGAAGAAGACGTATCTGATTCAGAATGAAGAACAGGCCATGACCACGATTGCGAAATCAGGCGAATTAGTTGGCGAATTAGCCAACGTTGTCACAGATTTTCGGCAAGCTTATCGGGCTGAAAAGCAACGACGGCATGTACTGGACTTTGCAGACATCGAGCATGCCGCGTTAGAAATTTTAACCAGTGATACGGCGCAATCGAAACATGTTGCGGCACAGTTGCGCGACCAATACGCTGAAATTATGATCGATGAGTATCAGGATACGAACGGCCTGCAGGAAGCGATTCTAACGGCGATTGCTGAGCCAGCACCTAAAGGAAATCTTTTCATGGTGGGGGACGTAAAGCAGTCCATCTACCGTTTCCGACAAGCTGACCCTACTCTGTTTATGGGGAAAACGGATCAGTATGCCGCGGATGAAAATGCGGGGCAACTCATCACATTAGCTGAAAATTTCCGGTCGATGAAAAATGTTGATGACTTTACCAACCTCATCTTTAAGCAGCTGATGGATCGTGAATTGGGTGAGATTGCTTACACGGGTGCTGCACAACTGAAGTTTGGGGCCACCTACTACCCGGAAGATGTTGAAAGTACAGCCGAACTCTTAGTCTATTTGACTGAGGGGACTGAGGAAGCTCATGATGGGGAACCAATGGATGAGACCTTTCAAGTGGATGACAAGCATCAGGGCGAGGTCCTGATGACTGGGAAAAAGATTCAGGAACTGATTGCCGCCAAGACGCCGATTTATGACCGAGAAAAGAAGCTAACCCGGCCCATGGACTATCGAGATATTACGTTATTGACGCCTACGCGAACGAATAATTTAATCATTACCGATGAACTCCGGCGAATGGGAATTCCCGTAGTCGTCAACGATGCGCAGAACTACTTTAAGACGACTGAAATTCAGATCATGATGGCACTATTACGGATTATCGACAACCCCTATCAAGATATTCCGTTGGCGGCGGTTCTGCGTTCACCCATTGTGGGCTTGAACGAAAATGAGTTAGCTCTGCTGCGAATCAATCAGCGGACAGGGGATTATTACCAAGCACTGTTACATTTTCAGCAAACCTTCGCGACAGGGACTAGTAGCGCTATGCAGCAGCGCGTCTACGAGAAAATTAGTCACTTCTTAGAACAACTGCAGATGTTTCGTGACATTGCGCAGCAAAATGAGTTGGTGACGCTAATTTGGCGTATTTATCAAGAGACCGGATTTCTGGATTATGTGGGGGGGATGCCGGCCGGTGAACAACGACAAGCCAATTTACATGCGTTGTATGAACGGGCACAGAGCTACGAAAAGAGTAGTTTTAAAGGGCTCTTCCAATTTGTTCGTTTCGTTGAGCGTTTACAACAGCGGGATACTGATTTGGCTGGTGCACCGGTTCAAACGGCCGAAAATGCAGTGTCCGTGATGACCATTCATGGGAGTAAGGGACTGGAATTTCCAGTCGTCTTCATCATGGACGCTTCACGGCAGTTCAACCGGCAAGATCAGCAAGGAAACTACGTCATGAGTGGCAAGTCTGGCATCGGCATTGACTACTTGGATACTGAAAGCCGCATCAAGGCGCCGAGCTTACAGAAGCTAGTGACGGCCCAAGCCATTTCACGGGCCAGCTTAGCTGAGGAAATGCGTAAATTATATGTGGCGTTGACCCGTGCTGAGTCACGACTCTATATTGTGGGTTCACATAAAAATCAAGAAGAGGCGCTTAGTGCTTGGGAACAGGCCTACCAAAGCCCAGAGCTTGTTTTGAATGCCACCTTACGGGAAAAGAATACGTTAGCCAATTATTTGGATTGGATTGGGATGTGCTTGATTCGGGATCCCCATTTTGATTCAGAGTTAAGAACGGAAACGAGTGCCTTTTCCGGGCTGGCTGGTGACCCCGCTCAGTTTAAGGTTTCTTTTGCAACGGCGGCAGATGTTGAACCAATGCAGTCCGTGGGTGATGCGGCTGCTGACTGGTTACAATCGGCAAGCGAGACTGCCGAAAAGGTTGATGATACAGCGGTTTCTGGGGAACAGATCAAAGCCATTATGGATTTTCAATACCCGCATCAAGCGGCAACAGAAACAACCGCTTATCAGTCTGTGTCTGAAGCCAAACGGTTATTCGAAGATCCAGACAACGCCACGATTGGAGAATACCAACCGACCGAACGGGGTCAAGCTGGGCATCGGTTTGTGACGCATGACTTTGCGCGGCCGGAGTTTTTACAAACGGTACGAGAGCCCCTACCAACGGAAATCGGGAGTGCGACCCACTTGGTTTTACAACAGTTGGACGTGACGTCGGCCCCTACCATGGCTAGTGTTCAGAAACTGATTGATCAGTTGGTTACGGATCAAGTCTTATCGGCTGAGGTTGCACAGCGCGTGCAACCGGATTTAATTTTACGTTTCTTTACGAGTGACTTGGGCCAAAAAATCTTGGCAACGCCAGACCAGTTGCATCGAGAAGTGCCATTTTCACTCTTAATGCCAGCACGAAGCCTATTTCAAGATTTCAAAGAGATGGACTCGCAGGTTCTGGTCCATGGGATTGTTGATGGCTACTTAGTCACAGAGGCGGGCGTGATACTGTTCGACTATAAGACCGACCACGTGAATCCACGGGATGTCGCCAGAAGTGAAGCGAAGTTGCTGGAACGGTACGGTGGCCAGGTCAACCTCTACGCAGCGGCTTTAAAACAGATGACGGGACAACCAGTGATTGCCCAGTACCTGTACTTATTGGCTACCGGCGATTTAGTTCCAGTTCCCACACAGCAAATTCAAAACTTAGATAACGAGTAGCATTAAAAAAGCGATTGACCCATAACGAGTCAATCGCTTTTTTAGCTGGATAATGAAATCGGCCAACAATGTAACTTTGTTACATTATTTTCAAATCGCCAGGATGACTCTAAAAAATTTTAACCGTTTTAGCTGAAAATAGGATGCAATACGGTTTTAAGGATGAAAATTTAAAATACTTTAGTATTTAACAAATGGTTTAAAAATGGAGAGAGCGTAAAATATCTTGTGTAAACGCACAAAAGATTTCTAAATTGTATAGAAATAGGGAATGCCTTCCCTTATGATATTTAGTAACCACAGAAAA
>NZ_SULH01000015.1:0-4066 GCF_007115095.1 Levilactobacillus enshiensis
GGGGGGCTTTTTGGTATAACTGATTTACCATCCGCCCGCATAGCGGGTGGTTTATTGTTTCGCACGCTTTAGCGTGCTCAACCAGGCCTAAAGGCATCAACTCAAAAGAGCAACTAGCGCATGAAAACTTATCGCTAGTTGCTCTTTTGACTTACATTTTTTAATTAGCAGATAGCTAAGGATGCCCGCAATATTACTCCCGATTTTGCCAACGGACCTCGTCGACCAGCCAACCGTTGAGCCACTTGGGAACGAATTGTGGTGTCACATTTGGTCGGCGGTTGATAATCAAGAGCAACTGTAACATGCTAAAGATCAACGACTGTCGCTTACGGTAGGCCAGGTATTTAGGTTGCCAATCGGTGACGTACTTTTCTTTGTACGCGCGTAGGCCTTGGAAACTATAGAAGTTATACCCATACTCATAGATCAGGTGAGCCGCCCGTTCCTCAATGAAGCTGAACTCTGACAGCCCCACGTTAGCTAACGGGGCCATCCCCAGATTGAAGCTCTGGTAGCCCTGGTCCCGACAGGTCTCGAACAAGTACACGAACAGTCCATCCATGATTCCTGATGGCGCGTCGTGACTAGCCCGCATCAAATCAATCGATGTCATCGTCCGCTCACCCGTCGGCATGAGGTTGGCAAAGGCGACAATTTTTCCTTGGGCATTGTGCATCACCGCGACTGGGGCTTCGTTCAGATAGTCCCGGTCAAAGAAGCCCATCGAGAACCCCTTTTCCGTCTCGTCATTCAACCACGACGTTGAGATTGCCTGCAGTTCCGCGAACTGATCATCGCTCAGCGGTGGCTGTAAGAGATCGAATTGGTAGCCTTCCCGTTGAAATTTATTGATCAACGCCCGTTCGCCCCGGCGCGCCTTCCCGCTTAACTTAAACGTCTGCAGGTCAACGTGCCCCTCTTCACCGACTTTGATAAAGTCAAAACCCATTTCGTGAAGGCGGAGGGTCAATGATTCACTGATCTCATAGAAGACCGGTCGCAAGCCGGCCTGATCAGCATCATGCATGAATGCCTTTAACGCCGGTTCCAAGACGGTCTGGTTACCGATCGGCTCGCCCATGACCATCAGCTTATCCGCTTCCTGTCGGTACAGCAAGAAGAGCTGGTCCTCACCGTCCACCTGATAGAAGTATGCTCGCTTGTCACGCAGGAATGCCAAATGACTGACCTCGTTGCCCCCAAATTTAGCAATAATTGCCCGCATTCTCGGCGCATCATAGGGCGCTTGAAGCCACTTTGGCCGGCCACTGGATAAGTACCGGTAAATGCCAATCAGAATCAGCAGGGCAACCAAGAGGCCCCCCAGTCCATTCAGCCACACCTGTGTTGAAGGAAGCAGCCAAGCGTTGGGCAAGAATGAGTGGTGATGGTGGGTTCCAAACTGCATGCTGGAAATACCCAGGATGGTGTAGAGGATAAAGGTGCCGACGTAAATACTGCCATCCACTAACAGCCCGCCCCAGGAATAATTCAGGTTTGTTCGATAAAGTTCTGGCCGTGCAAATAAGAGGCAGGCCAAGACCAGGCCCAGCAAGATTGCCAGCCCGACCGGGAAACTCTCCCGCCACAGCGTAATCACGATCGCCACAACTAGGACGACCAACGTAGGCCAAAACGCCCGTTTGACTCGGGACCCCACGCCGCGAGCCAGGCCAATCAACAAAAAGGCCATAATAATATTACTCATCTGACTCAAGAAATAGAACATGTAAGGAATGAGTCGCATGTATAGCCGGTTGGCCAGGACCACATCTGGAATCGTGGCAAACAACAGCATCATGACCCCTGAGAAATACATAAAAGTCGTCACGAAGAGGTGCGCCCCACGCCGTAAGATGGTCACCGGTAATCCGTTTAAGAACACGTTGACCCGGTGGCCCACATCATGAATAAAGAACCCGACCCCCACGGCAAACGGCAACAGGTAGTAAAACAGCCGGTAAAGTAGCAGCCAGCCCGTTGCGTCGGCGCGACTGACACCAAGGAAACCCAGACCGATGATCATAAAGACGTCAAATGACCCCAGACCCCCAGGAATCATGGACACGACCCCCGCCACGGAAGCCACAACAAACATCGGAAAGACCGCTGCCAGTGAGATAGGCAAGCCTAACGCCCACCCAATCAGTAGGAAGAACAACGCACAGCTCCCCCACTCTAAACTGGAACCGACAATCAATTTCATTTCTCGTTTCAACGTTAAATCATGAAAGAATTCGCCGTTACTCAGCCGCGTGAAGATAAAGATACCAGGGAAGTAGAGTCCCCCACCCAGTAGCCAGACCCAGTAACCACGAAACGGTTGACCAACATCAAAACCAAAGAGCATGATCAACGCAACCCAACAGGACAGGGAGAGCCCCGCCAGCAAAAACAGTGCAATCTTAGAAATAGCGTAAACGACTTGTTTCTTGGTCGCTGACTTGGCATAGAAGTTGGCCCGTAGACTGGCCCCCAGCAAACCGCCCATCCCCGCTAAATTGGTAAACGTATTCGTGGTCCAGCCACTGCGCATGATGTACCCGCGCGAAAATTTTCCGGGCAAAAATTCAACGATCGTAAAGTCATAGACCAGCATTGGCAAGACCGCAATGAACCCGGCCACCAGTAGCAAGAGCAACGTTCCCGTATTTAACGTTGCCAGCTCGGCGCGTAACTCCTGGCCGTTCACTTCTTTTGCCACCCGGCCAACCGCTTGAATGATAAAGATTAAAATCGAAAACATGAAGAGGCCTTTAATCAACGTTAAATGGCGCTGAATTCGACCCCACAGTCCTTTCCCCATGATGCTACCTCCCCCGTAGAACTTCATTATCCCAATAGCGTTTTGAAAAAACAATCAAGGGGCAAAGCTAATCGACTGTTGCGACAGTTAACTATCTTTACCCGTCACCTGACCGTTGTCCCCGATGGACACGCTAAACAAAGGGGCATGACCACTACATTCAGCGGTCATGCCCCTTTGTGACTGACTAAAACATACCGTGTTAGTCCTAACCAATCTGATAATTCATTATACCATGTGGCGCTGTATTGGTTACTGATTAAAAATAATCCGCTGGGAAGATTGCCCCACTGTACCTAACGACACTCATTTGGCGGTGTCTCAGTCATCCACCGATGACGACGGGTGACGGCCCTTTAACCACCCAATAACGGCCGGAATCAGGGAAATGACGATAATGCCCAGAATAACCGCTGAGAAATGTGCTTTGACAAAGGCAATGTTGCCAAAGAAATACCCGCCACCACTGCAGATCAGCACCCAAGCGATGGCACCACTCACATTAAACTTGAGAAATGACCGGTAAGGAAACTGTGACCCAGCAGCCGTGAACGGGACAAAGGTCCGGACAATCGGCATAAACCGACCTAAGAAGATGGCAGCTGGCCCGTGCTTGCGGAAGAACCGCTCTGCTTGCGCCAACCGCTTTTGATTGATCAGCCGACTGAACCACGATCCCTTTAACAATGTCCGCCCCCAATAGTAGTTCAGAGAATCGCCAGCCAACGCGGCAATCAGAAATAATCCCACCAACAACCAAATACTCAGCCCATACTTGGGATTGGCCGCTAACGCTGCGGCTGCAAACAGGAGTGAATCGCCGGGGAGAAACGGCAAAATCACCGCCCCCGTTTCAACAAAGATGATGGCAAACAAGATCAGGTAAGTTGACCCACCAAATGTATTGACGATATTCACTAGATGGCTATCAATGTGTAAAACAAAGTCGATTAGGTATCCCATATTTTTCTCCTTCAGCGAGTACCTGTCAGGCCACCGCTAGTCTTATTTACTTTTAACTAAAGTTTGGAAATTCCGGTCATACCTGTTTTAGCAACAACAGTAGGACTAAAGCTAGACAACCTAGTAGTCCCTTCGCCTTACCGGCCGGCAGATATGGGCTGGATCGGTGCGAACACAACTTGAAGCCTCGTAAACCACGAGTCTACAAGCTTGGTTTTCTACTAAGCCAGTAAGAAATGCACTTACTGACTAAGTAGAACGACGCGCCTGAGCCCATATCTGCCGACCTCTCGG
>NZ_SULH01000015.1:4129-62724 GCF_007115095.1 Levilactobacillus enshiensis
GTTGTGCGCTCAGACGACATTGAGACTAACCTATAACCATTGTTATTGACTGAACCAAAAATCGTTAAATAACTGTTTACTTGATAAAACACAATCAGCGCCGGAGGAGGCCAGGGATGGAGCCGGCCGTGAAGGGGTTGTTAGCTGGTGTTTTGAGCCAGCTTACAACCCGGGCGACTTTGGAGACACGTGTTCTTCGTGGCTTCAAAGCGAGCGAGAAGACTGGTGGTCTGCCAGGCTGAAGCGTCCCCACAGCAGGCGGAATCCCTGGCAGCCGTAGTGCGCCCAATTTAAACTCATTTAATGGTGCAACTGCTGATCAATTCTGAAACGAAACCGGTATTTCATCTTTCAGCGTTGTAACTTTCAATTACTCCTGTTGCCGACGTTGACCACGACGCCACCGCCAATCTAACACCCCAAACGCCACAACGCTCAGCGCAGAAACGCCGATTCCCAGATGGCCACCCGGAACGTGATAGCTTAACCAAATATCATTCGTCCCCCGTTGCAAAGAGATGCCCATTAAGCCATTCAAGAGTCGGTGGGGAGTCACCCGTTGGCCGTTGACCGTCGCCTGCCAGCCCGCGTCATAGGGGATGCTGAGGAAGAGCTCTTGTCGACTCGCTGATCCAGATACACGTCCCACCAGTTCGGTTTTCAAATGACTCGCCACCGTGTGCAACGTCAATGACTGTTGCCGGACCGTTTGAACCAGGTGATCAAACGCCGCTGTTCTTAGACTCATCACCTGCATCTTGTAGACCGCGTCCGGATATTTCGCCGCAAATTTAACGGTGATGGCTTGGCCCCGCTTGAAGTTGCCTAGCTTTACCAGCAACTCATGACCGTCCGTACTTGGCGTTAATCCAATTGTTTTACCGTCAACCTGCATGGTCGAAAATTTAGTTGCGCCGGTAACCCACATATAGGCCGGCCCATTAGTTGTGGCCGTTAACTTCAAGCCGTGGTGATAAGGATAGGTGGTCCGCACACCTTTGATCTCAGTCACGTGTTTAACTTGGTCAGCACCCAATTTAGCTTGAGCGAAGTAAGCTTGCTTGCTAGGAACCAGCGCCTGCATCACGGCCTCCTGATTGCGTAACGCATTAGTTCCGAGCTTCACGTTAGCCAGCGCGGATGACACGGCAAATCCCATTCCACTGTAACTAGAAGTCGGTGTCGTCTGCGCACCGTTCGTCGTCAAATGAACCGTATCCTTAATCCCCAATAGCAGTTCCGTTAACGGCGTCAAGCCAGCCGAACTGATTCGCCGAACGTTATCACTGGCTAATCCCAGTTGTTTCAGCGTCCGTCGTGTTTGCTCCGTTAACGTTGAACTGTACGCGGCCACCCCGTGGAAATTAAAGAGCTGGCTGTCATTGTAATTGTTGTAAGTGTCGTGATAGGCCCGATTGATCAGTGTGTTATCATTTTGGACCCGGTAAAGTTGGCCATCGGGGTCATTTACCCGGCCCATCTGCCGATTTTCGTTTTGGTAAGCTTTGACGTAAGCCGCTTGATTACCAAAGCTAGTGGTGCCCATGGTCAGGATAAAGTTGCCCCCGACCTCCGTTAGGATCAGTCCACTGAGCAACCATTTACGCCACATCCCCTGAGTTGCAAAGATCACCAGGGCCGTCACGATGACGTAAGCTGTCGCGATGGCTAAACTTTGCCAGTGAACCTGTTGAATGTTTCCGTAATACTTTGCCAGCTTTGCGGAATGTCCGCGTACCAATCCAACCATCGTGACAACCAGTCTGGCACCCAAAACCATGGTCACCACTTGGCCCACAGGTAGCCCCCATTGCCACCCCCGCCGAATTGCCCGTGGATTTTTCTGCCACGCCGCAAAAGCCAACATGACCATGACGAAGCTAAAAAAGAAGACGTTTCGAAACGGAAAACCGGCCGGTGCCTGCATCAAATGCCAAACGGTATTGAACACCCGCACCCACATTGCCAAAAATAAGGTGATTAGGAGTGCACCTGCCGACCATTTCTGTCGGCGCGAGATCTGGGGATGAACAAAATAGACTAGAACCAACAAGGCAACGGCGCTCGTCACAAAGACGGTCGGTGCGTGCCACAGGCGTTGGGTATAGTTGGCCGCTCCCACCCCGAACTGTGTAAAGAACTCTAGCCCGAACTCCGGAACGATCCGGAAGTTTAAGGGGTCCGGTGTCTGCTTGGCCGTTAATAACATCCCTAGTCCCGTTGGAATCAATACGATTGCTGCACTCAAGCCACTCAGCAATCCGCTTAAGGTAAACTGTGTCAGCCGCCCCCACCACGCCTTCGACTGATCAGGCTGACGCGTCGTCAACCAATCGTAAAAGACATAGGCGAAATAAAGGACCGCAAACAAGCAGGTCATGTACCCCAGGTAGTAATTTGTCAAAATGCTGGCCAGTAACCACGCGAAGAAGCGACCAGGACGTTGTTCCCAAACCAAACGATCAATGCCAGCCGCCACCAACGGTAAAATGATCAAGGCATCCAACCACATGAAATCAAAGTAATTCAACGCCACGAAGCCACAGAAACTAAAAGCCAGTGCAAAGGCAATCGTTAAGCGTTGCGTTGTGTGAAAGTGGCGCTGCAGGTACCAACTCATAGTCGCAGCAATCGTCGCAATTTTTAACATAATGATCAAACTAGCCGCCACCGGTACCTGATCCGCACTGAAGAACACGACTATCAGGTTAAAAGGACTCAGCAGGTAATATGCCACCGTTGGCACCACCGAACTGCCTAAGGACTGTGAAAAGGTGTAGAGGTGAAAAACCTGATACTTAAATGCATGTTGCATGGCCGTTAAGAATGGGATGTACTGCGTCCCCATATCACTCATCAATAGACTGTGATTACCCAAAGGACTGATTCCCCAATACCTAAAAACGCCCACGACGACGAGTAGCGCTAGTCCCCACGCTAACCCCACATTTTGCCATAACCGTTTTCGTGCCGACTGCTGCATTCTTTTCCACCCCACAATTTAATCTTGCATTTGCTTTTGTTGCTGCTTTTTGGTGAGTCGTTCCAGCACGCTGACAATCTGTAACCACCAGCCACCGGCCAACAACAGACTCCCGAGCACGTCGCTAGGATAATGATCACGTAATCCCAGACGCGCAAACAAAACACCGAGGAGGACGATTGCCGTCAGCGTCACAACGCCCCCACTCAACCAGCTCCGGCCCAGCCACTGCGTAATCAGTGTCCAGATGATGAACACCAACAATGCCGTACTGAAAACGTGGCCGCTGGGAAAACTAAACCCCGTATCGGGCACGACCTGTTGCAAGGGGCGCATCCGCCCGACCAACGTCTTAATCACCAATAACAGTCCGTCCCCCGTCACAATCGCCGTCAGGGTCGCGAGCGACCACCCATACTGTCGAATCCGCCAAAGGAATAACGCCAGAACCACGGCTAAGCCACTAGTCACTAACGGGCTGCCAGCTAGGGTCAACCATTCCCACACGCGCACGTGCTGCCCTAGGGCACTCGAACTAAAGGCCGTTAACCATTGGTGATCCAGTTGCATCAATGGTTCAAACCGCACTTTGATTAAAATTGCTAGAATTCCTAACAACCCGAAACATCCCAAGGCCAACTGTTGGTTTCTCTCTGTTAATGTCATGATTGTCCCCCCTAACGTTTATCCTTGATCAGGTACTGTGGCCGCTGCTTGGTCTCCAGATAGATTCGACCGACGTATTTGCCCAAAATACCTAAGCATAGTAGCTGTAAGCCCCCGAGCATCAAAATGATGGCGACCAGTGACGGCCACCCCGCTGTGGGATTGCCAAACAGTAGTGCCCGAAAAACGATCCACAGCATGCCCAAGATTGCCCCCACAAACGACAGCCCTCCCAGCCAAGAAGCGATGGCTAAAGGCACTTCGGAAAAGTCCATGATGCCCTCAAGCGAGTAGTCCAACAATTGTCGCATGGACCAGTGCGTCTTGCCGGCCACCCGGTCCTGATGATGGAAGGTCAGGTACTTGGTCTTAAACCCGACCCAACTGAAGATTCCCTTGGAAAATCGGTTGTATTCGGGCATATCAATAATGGCCTGAACTACAGGCCGCCGCATCAGCCGGTAGTCCCGTGCCCCGGGGACGATTTGGACTTGGGAGATGTGGTTGATCACGTGGTAGAATGCCTGTGACAACTTTGACCGCAACCACGGTTCGCCAGTCCGGTCAGACCGTTTGGTAGCAACCACGTCATAATCCGTCTCCACCAACGTCTCGATCATCGTTGGCAAAAGTTCTGGGGGATCCTGCAAGTCAACGTCCATGACGGCCACAAAATCCCCTTGCGCAGCTTTTAGACCCGCTAACAAAGCGGCTTCCTTTCCAAAATTCCGTGAAAAATTGATGTAATGCACGGCCTCAGGATTGGCGGCATGGAGGTATTGCATTTGCTTTAAAGAGTCATCGCTGGAGCCGTCATTAACGAACCAGTACTCCCACTGAAATTGATCACGGTGCCGGTTGAAGGCCGCCATAATTTGCTCGACCCGTTTATAAAATAACGGCAGGCTCTCTTGTTCGTTGTAACAAGGCACCACAATAGAAATTGATTGCATTCGATTATTCACTCCTTTAACCACAAAAAAGCACTTAGCTCCTATGGAAATTAACTGTCTCCATAATAACTAAGTGCCTAATTATCAAAAACTGTGATCAAAAGAGATTAGTCTGAGAATTTATCAGAATACTAACTTGAAACCGCCAAAGTAAGTCACGCTCTGCCTGACCATCCGTCGATCATCGGGAAGCCTCCTTACCGTAACGTGCCAGCAATTGGGGACAACCACGCCCAACTTAGTCATGCTGCTCACTACCCACGGTTGTCCCGCGAAACGTCAAGACAAATTGACTCCCCTGAGGCTGGTTGTCGATCACCTTAACCGTTGCGTGGTTAAGCTTAACTAACTGTGCGACAATCGCCAACCCCAGTCCCGTACCGCCAATCTGACGGGTGCGGGCCGAATCAACGCGATAGAACCGTTCAAAAATATGGGGCTTGTCCGCATCCGCCACGCCGATGCCGAGATCCTGAACGCGCAGCTCGACGATCTCAGGGGTTGCTTGCAGGACCACCGTGATGGGTTGAGCCGCTGGTGCGTACTTGCCCGCATTGTCGATCAAGGCCGTGAGTATCTGCTGAACGCTTTCGGCGTTACCAAAAACGATCGCGGTATCCACACCGGTTACGCGAATCGGCTGCGATAAGACAGCGCGCTCCTCTTCCACCGTTTCGTTAAGGGCTTCCGCTAAGTCGAAGTAGTCAAGCGTTAGCGTCCCCCTGTCGGCCCGTGAAAGCGTCAGCAGGCTATTGACCAGCTTCTGCATCCGCGTTGACTCCTCGTCGATAAACTGCACCGACTTGGGAACAATCTCGGGATGTTCGGTACCGCGTCGCTCAATCAAGCGAACGTGACCGCGAATAGCCGCGATTGGGGTCCGTAACTCATGGGCTGCATTTGAAATAAACTCCCGCTCCTGCACGGCGTGTTCGTTGATTGCCGCCAACAAGTCGTTGAAACTTTTGGCCAATTCTGTGACTTCACTCGGCTGATTAGGGACGGGCAAGGCCGCTTTGATTGTCTGCGTCTGCGCTTGCTCCCGGGCAGCCACATTTAAGCTGGCCAGCGGTTCCGTGATATGTTTGGCGGTCAATCGAACGTATGCCCACCCCAACATGATGGTTAGCAGCATAATCACGAAGACCACGCCGATCACGGACAACAAGACCGTGGTAATTGGCGACAAGCTGAGCCAGATCTCTGACTGAATGCCTAGCCGCGATCCAGACCGGTAATAGGTAAACCCGTACCTAGGCGTATAAGCAACAGCGGAAAAGATTGGCATCTGAAAATGCCTAGCTTTGATAAACTTTCGCGTGTTTGGCGAGTAAAAGGTTGCCGGCGCCTCACCAATCTTACTATTGTGGACACGGACAAACGTGTTCTTAGTATTGATCGAACTGTTTTTTCGCCAGCGTTGCCAGTCCGGTTTGTCATCAATGATCGACCGTTTGAGGCTCGCCATCAACTCGACGGAAGATTGTTCACTCTGTTTGACCAGCTGATAACCGACCGTTCCCACAATTGCCATGCCCATCACCAACGTCGCAATCACCAACATCCAAACGAATCGGCGCTGAATCTCTTGGGCGGTCGTGACCTGTCGTTTACTTTTAGCCATCTGCATCACCCACTGTATTCAGCGGAAAGGACGTAGCCAACTCCCCGTACCGTGTGAATCAGGTGCGGCGCCTGTTCCTCGTTTAATTTGTGACGCAGGTAGCGGATATAAACGTCCACCACGTTCGGTTGCCCTTCAAAATCAACGCCCCAGACTGCATCCAGCAGTTCATCACGGGTCAACGTTTGCCCAGCATTCTTCATCAAACAGAGTAAGAGTTCATACTCCCGCTGTGTCAGTTGAACCAGCTTGCCATTACGCAAGACCTGTCGTGCCCGGGTATCCAGTGTCACATCCGCCACGTGTAGTTGACTGTCCACGATGGCCTGCCGATTTTGATGCCGTAAAATAACTCGAATCCGGGCTAAGAGCTCTTCAATCTCAAATGGTTTCGTAATGTAGTCATCCGCTCCGGTATCGAGACCCGCTACCTTATCGCCAACGTAATCACGGGCCGTCATCATGATGACCGGTAAGTCATCGTGCTTGCGAATCCGGCGTAGAACCCCTAGACCGTCTAGTTCCGGCAACATCCAATCTAGCAAGACCAAGTCGAGCTGACCCCGATTCGACTCATAGATTTCCAGCGCCGTTTTGCCATCCATCGCGTTTAAAACCGTGTAATCCTCAAATTGTAATTCGGTTGTCAGCGAAGCCAGCAACGCTTCGTCATCTTCAACAATTAAAATTGTCCCGGCCATTTCTTCACTCCGTTCGTGATTAACTTCTTACCTAGCTTAATCATTTTTTGACCAAATTACTATCCGTTAGTACTAGATTAAGACGAAAATTTAAAAATAACCGCTCTTGGCCCTGACTTGGCTTGCCACTTTTACCTAACAGTCCGTGGCGGATGGCTGACCATGACTTAATTTTAGGCGCAAAAAAACCGTCACCCGAAGGCAACGGTTTTTTATTTCGTAGGTAAAATTACTTAAGCGTAACAGTACCACCAACGGCTTCAAGCTTTTCCTTGATGTCGTTAGCTTCGTCTTCAGAAACGCCTTCCTTGATGACAGATGGTACGTTGTCAACAAGACCCTTAGCGTCCTTCAAACCTAAACCAGTGATTTCACGGACAGCCTTGATGGCCTTAACCTTGGCGTCACCAGATTCAGTTAATTCAACGTCGAATGAATCCTTGGCAGCAGCGTCGCCACCAGCAGCACCGGCTGCAGCAACTGGGGCAGCAGCGGATACGCCGAATTCGTCTTCGATACCCTTAACTAAGTCGTTAAGGTCAGTAATGGATGCTTCTTTAAGAGAAGCGATGATAGCATCTTTATCAAAAG
This sequence comes from Levilactobacillus enshiensis, assembly GCF_007115095.1. Classification (GTDB taxonomy): domain Bacteria; phylum Bacillota; class Bacilli; order Lactobacillales; family Lactobacillaceae; genus Levilactobacillus; species Levilactobacillus enshiensis. The sequence goes on from NZ_SULH01000015.1 coordinate 11,648, forward strand.
CCATGTTATTTTCCTCCAATAATTGGGTTTTATATTTTATGTTTCAAATTGAATCAGGGACTTAGGCTGCGTCGCCTTCGTCACCCTTTTCAGCAATAGCCTTAACCGCGTAAGCCACGTTCCGTACTGGTGCCTGTAAGACATTAGCCAGCATAGAAAGAAGATCTTCACGACTAGGCAAGCTTGCGTATTCGTTGATTTCGTCAACGGAGACAATCTTGTCTTCGATGAAACCACCCTTGATTTCAAGGTCGTCAACGCCGTCTGCAAACTTCTTCAAAACCTTAGCTGGGGCGATTGCATCCTCGTTAGAGAAAGCAACGGCAGTAGGACCAGCGAAAAGATCATTCAGACCTTCGTAACCAGCCTTTTCAGCAGCCCGAACCAAAATCTTGTTCTTGATAACGTTCATTTGAACGCCGGCTTCACGCAATTGCTTCCGTAATTCAGTTGCTTCTTCAACAGTTAAACCACGGTAGTCAACGACGATAGCACTGGTGGCGTTGTTGAATTTTTCAACAACCTCATCAACCTTTTTTGCCTTAATTGCAATAGCTTGTTCACTCAAATTATTCACCTCCCGGAGTAGTTTGGTGGGATAAAAAAATCCCTATGCCACCAAGACATAAGGAGTCCAAAGTTTAAGTAAACTTCTTCCTCGGCAGGAAATTAAGACCATTAGGCCACCTGAGTCTTAGGTAGATCTATTAAATACAACTTCAATAGCATACAATACTTCGACATCACTGTCAACGTATTGCTAGGGATTTTTTTAAATCACATTTTACTTAGGCTAATAAAGAAGCCAAGTCAACGTCGACACTAGGGCCGAACGTTGATGCGATTGAAACGTGTTGTACGTACGTCCCACGCACAGCGGCTGGACGAATACGAACAATCGTTTCGGCAATGGTCTTCAAGTTGCCGGCAAGCTTGTCAGCATCAAAGGAAACCTTACCAAATGGAACAGCAACGTTACCGTCCCGGTCAGTCCGGTAAGTAACTTGCCCGTTCTTAGCATCGGAAACAGCCTTTTCGACGTTCATCGTAACAGTCCCCGTCTTAGGGTTAGGCATTAAGCCCTTAGGTCCTAAGACACGGCCTAAACGACCAACTTGGGCCATCATATCTGGCGTTGCGATTGCAACGTCAAAGTCCAACCAGCCGTCTTGGATGCGTTCTACTAAGTCTTGTTCGCCAACAACGTCAGCACCGGCAGCTTGTGCAGCCTTAGCTTGGTCACCCTTAGCGAATACGATTACCGTGGTTTCCTTACCGGTACCATTTGGTAATACCAATGCGCCACGGAGTTGTTGGTCCGCTTGCTTTGTATCAACGTTAAGCTTGAAAGCAACTTCAACAGTTGCATCGAACTTAGCGAAATCCATCTTCTTAACTAAATCAATCGCGTCGCCCATGCCGTAGACCTTGTCAGCCTCGACCATTTTGGCAGCGTCTTGATAATTCTTACCTCGTTTGTGAGCCATTTTTGTGTATTCCTCCTTGCAAATGTGGTTGTAACGGATAAACCTCCCACTTGACACATTTCATTTTCGTGAAGTGTCCGACTATCCGAAAACTGAGCTTAACCTTCGACCGTGAAGCCCATGCTCCGGGCAGTACCTTCAATCATGCGCATAGCTGCTTCAACATCAGCTGCGTTTAGATCTTGCATTTTAGTTTCAGCGATTTGCTTAACTTGATCCTTGGTTACCGTAGCAACCTTCTTCGTGTTAGGTTCGCCGGAACCACTTTCAACACCAGCGGCCTTCTTCAACAGCGTTGCTGCTGGAGGGGTCTTGGTGATGAAATCAAAGGAACGATCTTCATAGACACTGATCACAACAGGAATGATCATACCAGCTTGGTCAGCGGTACGAGCGTTGAATTCCTTAGTGAAGCCCATGATGTTGATACCTGCTTGACCTAAAGCTGGTCCAACTGGGGGAGCTGGGGTTGCTTTACCCGCAGGAATCTGTAATTTAACGACATTAGCTACTTTTTTAGCCACGAGACAATACCTCCTTGAGTCCGTGTGTGGTAAGTGGGGCTGTTAGTTTGCCCCTCCCACTTTGTACATATGCATCACGCATACCTGAGAATCATACCACACTTTACTAACTGCAACAAGTTCTTTTCAAATTAACCTAAGATTGGGTCAACTTGGTCGAAGTTCAATTCCGTACTGGTTTCTCGACCGAACATGTCGATGTTGACCTTCAACTTCATCTTTTCATTGTCGACTTCGGTAATCTTACCGACTAACCCACTGAAGGCACCGTCGACAATCGTGACGGAATCGCCAGGAGCAACATCCAAATCGGCATGCCGCGCAGAAATGCCGACCCGCCGCAAGATACGTTCAACTTCATCAGGTAACAATGGCGTTGGCTTACTCCCTTGACCATGGGAACCCAAGAACCCAGTCACACCTGGTGTGTTCCGCACAATGTACCAAGCTTGGTCACTCATGACCATTTCAACCAAGACGTAGCCAGGGAAAGTCTTTTCCATCGTGACCTTGTCCTTACCGTTCTTAACTTCGTGTTCCTCTTCTTCGGGAACGACGACCCGGAAGATGTTATCTTGCATCCCCATTGATTCGGCCCGGGATTCCAAGTTTGCCATAACCTTGTTCTCGTAACCCGCGTAGGTGTGAAGAACGTACCATTGCTTTTCAGCTGACTCAACCATTTTGGTGCACTCCTTTAATTTCATTGACTTTTCGAGCAAAATAAAAAAACTCCGCGTACACGAAGTTCCCTGTTACCTACTAATATAGCATATTTAGTCACATTTGACTACCGACAATTCCACTAAGCGAGGAACTTCAGGCCAAACTGAACCACCCAGTCAACCACCGCAAAGAAGATTGCGAACAGAATTGAGATGCCGACGACAGTCCCAGTATCGTGCCGGGTCTGCTTAGGGCCTGGCCAAGAAACTTGTTTCATTTCCTGTCCGACTGACTTAAAAAAACGGAATAAACGCATGGTGTTGCCTCCCTAAAATTAGTGTTTGTCGTTGTGATTAGTCAAATTAACGGGTTTCGCGGTGTAACGTGTGCTTACCGCAGTACTTACAAAACTTCATAACCTCTAGCCGTTTCGTGCGGGTTGCACTTGCTGTGATGGTGTAATTCCGTGACCCGCAAACCGAACAAGCCAGGGCAATTTTCCGTTGAGCCATTTTGCCACCACCTTTGATCAAATCGTCTTCAACTCATACTGCAATAGCTTACCATCGTTTGCTCCGCCCGTCAATCATTCGGCTAAGAGTCGACGCAGCTTGATTTGACTTCTGTGCGCGGCGGAGATCACCTGCTTTAACGGCAGGCCCCGCTGCTGACTGATTGCGCCCAGACTGCTGCCGCGAACCAGTCCCGTAAACACGACCCGCTCAATCATCGAGAGTTCCCCCTGTAACCGGAGGAGCGTTTCCTTAACTTCCAACTGTTCCCGGACGATCCAACGCCCATCGACTAACGTATCCGCAAAATAGGCACCATGTTCCTCAATCGAGAGTGGCGGCTGTTCTGCTTGCCGCTTTAACGCTTGGCTTTTGCGAATCAGATCGTACACCCGGTGGCCCAAGTTCAACCGGTAGAAGGCACCAAAACTTAAGGAACGACTAAATTTAAAATTTTCAATAACCGTGCAGAAAACTAATAGTGCTTCTTGTTCCCAATCATCAGCATCGTGCCCCGGAATAAAGTAGCGGTGCTGCATTCGACATAACACTGGCCGGTAACGTTCAAACAAAACCCCTAACGCGGGTGAATCCGTCTCCTGGTGAATCAACTCCAATAGTGCGGTATCGCTTAACTCAGTCAATGAAAAAGCCTCCCCTTCGTCTGGTAATTTCCAGTCTACGGGAAGGTCACCCTTTCGCCGAGCGAACGAGCGTTCATTTTAAAACTTATATCTGGACCGACTACCAGTGTTCCAGCAAGGCTACGCACCCATCACGGATTATCGCAGTTCACCTATTTTTTCTTCTTTTCCGGTTTCGCCATCATTTGATCGCGAAGTTTCTCCAATTTGTAGAGTTGCTGATCATTCCACGGTGACTTGCGCACCATGCCCTTGTCTGCAAACTCACGGGCCGTCTGTTTGACCTCATTTTGGGCCCGCTCAATATCCCGCAGGAGTTCACCTGCCGGGATTCTGAGCGCCCCCTCGGAAAAGATGGTCCACTGTTCAGCCTGGTCACTAGTGGCGACCGTGACTTGGGTAAATCGCGTTTGCCGCGCCTTGGCTAACTTTTCAATGTAGCTATCTGCGGTCTCATCCCGGTTCGTCCAGACGACCTCCAAGTCGAATTGCTTATAGCTTTTAGAAATGCCGGGAACGTACATGGCGTCAAACACCACGGTAATTGACGCATCGCGGAGTTTGCGGTAGTTGGCTAGCATACTCAACAGCTCATCCCGTGCTTCTGGTAACCGGTCTGCTAATTTCAACCGGTTGAGTTTGGGCCAGTTGCCGATCATGTTATACGCATCGACAATTAAAATATCTTCTTTCATTATCCCTCGCTCATTTCTTTTTGACTTAGTGCTGCACGGGGTGACGAGAACTGAAGCCTTGGTACATCAACAGACCGGCCGCAACACTGGCATTTAAACTTTGTACGTGCCCCACCATTGGAATCGTCAACGTGACGTCGACCGTTTCCTTCAGCAGACGGGAAATTCCCTTACCTTCATTGCCGATGATCAGCGCACTGGCGCCCTTGGCATCCCAATCACGATAATCGGTTCCATTCATGTCGGTACCAAAGATCCACAAGCCACGATCCTTCAATTCCTTGACCGTATTGACCATGTTCGTGACCCGTGCAACTGGCACCGTTTCAATGGCACCGGTCGACGTCTTGGCCACCACGGAGGTCAAACCCACTGCACGGCGCTTGGGAATAATGATGCCGTGAACACCACTAGCATCAGCTGTCCGTAAAATCGAGCCCAGATTATGGGGATCTTCCACACCATCTAAGATTAAGAAGAATGGTGCTTCGCCAGCGGCTTCAGCCTTAGCGAACAAATCATCGATCGTCGCATATTCAAAAGCGGCAACCCCTAAGGCAACGCCTTGGTGGTTTTGATGATCCGTTAACAGGTCCAATTTTTGCTTAGGGACTTCGGAAATGACCAGATGACGTTTCTTTGCCAACTGGCGAATCTCGTCGAGTGCTTCGGCCTTCAGCCCACTCTGCAAGAAGACCTTGTTAATGGTCTGTTGGCTCCGTAATGCTGCTACCGCTGGGTGGCGGCCAATGACAAAGTCACTACTAATATCTTTTTCTGATTGTTCTGGTTTCATTACTCAGTTCGCCCCGCTTCCACTTGTTGAATGCACCATTGCCCTAATTCATCTACGCGGTCTTGCTTACCACTCAAGGCCAAGTAGCCCATGAGTGCTTCAAAGCCAGTTGAAATTCGGTAAGTCACCACGTCCGTGTTCTTGGCATGTGTATAGCTCTTCGCGTTGCGCCCACGTTTGAACATGGTCCACTCGTCCTCACTCAGGAGCTGATCTTGCTCCATCAAATTGATCAACGCCGCTTGGGCTTTGGCCGAAACGTAGTGCGTTGCTGTCTTTTGTAAGTGGTTCGGTTTCGCCAAACCCTCCGCAATTAAGTGCCGCCGAATGATGACTTCGTACGCCGCGTCGCCCATGTAGGCTAAAGCGACCCCGTTCAATTGTCGATAATCTGCTGCTTCAGTTGTCATTAATTTCCCTTTCTCCAACGTGTTCCTTGAGGCGTATCTTCCAAAATGATTCCTTGGTTTTTAAGTTGTTCACGAATCTCATCGCTGCGTTCAAAGTTTCGGTTGTTCCGAGCTTCGATGCGTTCTTGGATCAAGGCCTCGATGTGCTCGTCGTCCAATTTGCCGGCAGCCGCCAGCTTTACGCCAAAGACGCTCAGGAGATCCGTCAACGTCTGCCGCATGAATTCTAGTGTCCCCTTGAAGACGACTGGTCGTTCAGCATAAACGTTGCCCAATCGCGCCAGGTCGTAAACTTCAGACGCCCCGTTTTGAACGTTAAAGTCATCATCCATCGCATCGATGTAGTCGGCCACGATTTGCCGCGTTTCCTGTTCCGTCTTGGGGTCGTTACCCTCTTCAGCGTCCTTTAACCGGTACCCCATATTGTCATAGGCCGTTTGTAGCCGCTCCAAGTTCCGGGCAGCCGTGTCCAAATTCCGCTGGCTGTACTGAATGGGCCGGCGATACTGGGTAGTTGCCATAAAGAAACGAAGCGTTTGGGCATCTACAGTCTTTAAAATGTCATGCACCGTCACAAAGTTACCCAGGGACTTGCTCATTTTTTCATTGTCATCGCCAATGGTGACAAAGCCATTGTGTAACCAATAGTGAACAAAGGTTTTGCCCGTCTCAGCTTCACTTTGGGCGATTTCATTTTGATGGTGCGGAAAAATCAGGTCTTCCCCACCACCGTGAATATCAAAGGTGTCACCGAGGTAATGGATCGACATCACAGAACACTCGATATGCCAACCCGGCCGACCGGCACCCCAAGGAGATGGCCAGGAAATCTCACCTGGTTTGGCCCCTTTCCAGAGGGCAAAGTCGACGGGATCTTCCTTCCGGGCAGTCTCTTCGTCGTTGGTGTGCTGCGATGCGCCTTCCTCCAAATCGTCTAAGTTCATGTGGGCTAATTCACCATAGTGGGCAAACTTATGTGCCCGATAATAGACATCCCCATCAACCGGATAGGCATATCCCTTATCAATCAGATCTTGTACAAAGGCAACAATTTCAGTGATGTGATCGGTCGCCCGTGGATTGACCGTGGCTGGTTCAATGTTCAACGCTGCCGTGTCCTCTTTGAAAGCCGCAATAAAGCGGTCGCCGAGCTCCGGCACCGTAATCCCTAAGCGATGCGCTTCATTAATCATCTTGTCATCGACATCGGTAAAGTTTGAAACGTATTTGACTTGGTAACCGCGGTATTCAAAGTAGCGTCGAATCGTGTCAAACGCAATGGCACTCCGCGCGTTACCAATGTGAATGTAATTGTAGACGGTCGGGCCACACACGTACATGTTGACCACACCGGGGGTAATTGGCTCGAAAGTCTCTTTTTGCCGAGTCAGTGAGTTAAATACTTTGAGCATCCCAAGGCTCCTTTCGCGTTACTTTTATATTTTGATTCTGTCATTTGTCGGCTCCTGCGCCTGTCTAGCCCGCTGACATCAGGAGTGAAACGGCTAGTCCTGCAAGGCTCACAATCTGGTTGACCTACTAGTTTGCAGCTTCAACGGCTACCGGATCAACCGTAACCAGCAGCGGAATAACGTCAGACATTCCCCACAACCGGTAGAATTTCTGACACCCACAACGCGGATATTTCCCGCCAAACCTCAGAATCAAATGAGTTAGCTCCATTGTAGCATATCCCGGAGAAAACAAAGAAGCCGAATGAGCAGCTTCCCCGCTCATATTCGGCTTCTTTACCAAATCACTAGCCTTCGAGTTGGGCTAACGTCTGGTGAATGTGTTGTAAGGCCGTCTTGCGACCAACTAATTCAATGGATTCTGGTAATTCTGGACCGTGCATTTCGTGGGTGACGGCAATTCGGATTGGCATCCAAAGTTGACGACCCTTGATTCCGGTCTTAGCTTGAACGGCCTTGATCACGTGGAAGATTTCAACGGAATCAAAGAGGTCCAACTTTTCAATTTGGTCTGCGAATTCCTTCAACACGATCGGTGCCGTGTCGTTGCTGATTTCAGCTAAAGCATCGCCGGAGACTTGTTCTGGTTCCTGGAAGAAGACGGAAGCCATGTCATTGATTTGGGCCATGTAACTCATTTGCCGCTTGTAGAGGTTGATGAGTTGCCGTGACCATTCAATGGTCGCCGTATCTGGGTTAGCAGGCACATTCCCCGCCTTGATCAGTTGCTTCAAGGCTAAGTCCATGACCGTGCTGTCGTCAGCATCCTTGACGTAACGGTTGTTCAACCATTCCAACTTATCGCTGTCAAACGTTGCGGGTGAGGAACTCAAGCGCGTTTCGTCGTACATCTTGATGAATTGCTTCCGGTTGAAGATTTCGTCTTCACCCACTGGTGACCAGCCCAACAACAGAATGAAGTTGAACATGGCTTCTGGCAGGTAACCCAAGTCACGGTATTGTTCGATGAATTGTAAGACGGATTCGTCACGCTTGGACAATTTCTTACCCGTGTCCTTGCTGATGATCAGGCTCATGTGACCAAACTTTGGGGCTTCCCAACCGAATGCTTGGTAGATCATCAACTGCTTAGGCGTGTTAGCAACATGGTCATCCCCACGGAAGACGTGGCTGATTGCCATCTTGTGGTCGTCAACCACAACGGCAAAGTTGTAGGTTGGCATGCCATCACGCTTGGCGATAACGAAGTCCCCACCAATGGTATCGGAGTTAAAGGAAACGTGTCCCTTAACCATATCGTCCCATTCGAAGATTTCGTCCTTAGGTACGCGGAAACGAATAACTGGCTTCAAGCCCTTAGCCTTAGCGGCGTCAATGGCAGCTTGCTTTTCTTCTTCGCTCATACCAGCGTATTCATATTCGTAGTGTGGCATTTCCTTGCGGGCCTTTTGGGCTTCCCGGTCGGCAGTTAATTCATCTTCCGTCCGGTATGATTCGTAGGCTTTGCCCTCATCTAACAGTTGTTGGATGAGTGGGGTGTAAATGTCGCGCCGTTCAGACTGACGGTAAGGACCATAATCCCCACCGACATCGGGACCTTCATCCCAGTCCAAACCAAGCCACTTTAAGTTTTCTAATTGGCTCCGTTCACCGTCAGCGATGTTTCGCTTCGTATCGGTATCCTCGATCCGAATGATGAACTTACCCTTATTATGACGGGCAAATAAATAGTTGAAAATGGCCGTCCGGGCATTACCAATGTGTAAATGACCGGTTGGGCTCGGTGCGTACCGAACCCGAATTGAATTTTTCGCCAAAACGTTTACGCCTCTTTCTAATTTATTTCACGTTTTATTTAAATACTGCCATGTTTTCATGACACAGTGCCTTAAGTGTACAATGCCATCGCGGAAAAATAAAGGTGTGGGCCTCAATCCTTCCCAGAAAACGGAAATTGGCGCCGTAACTCACCGCTACGGTACCAATTTTTAGCGCTTACCGCGAACGTTTCGTGTTCTTGGCGCCATTGCTTGTTTTGCCGGCACCGGATTTTCCGGCATCAGCCTGTTCTTCGATATTCTTGCTGGAATGTAAGGGCTTGGCAAAGATCATTCGCCCAGCATCCGTTTGAATTGCGCTGGTAACCACGACATCGAGCTGCTTATTGATGAAGTAGCGGCCATCCTCAACGACGACCATCGTCCCATCGTCCAGATAAGCGACCCCTTGCTGCCGTTCGGTCCCGTTCTTAACCACCATGACGTGGAGGTTCTCACCCGGAATGACTCGTGGTTTCAAGGCGTTAGCTAACGAATTGATGTTCAGGACCTGCACATTTTGGAATTGAATCACCTTATTCAGGTTATAATCGTTGGTCACGATGACCCCGCCATTTTGTTTGGCGAGCGCAATCAGCTTACTATCGACTTCGGGAATATCCTCGAAGTCCCCCTCATACATTTCAATTGGCATGATGTGTTCGTTTTGGAGTTTGTTTAAAATGTCCAAGCCCCGCCGGCCCCGCACACGTTTGATAGAATCGCTGGAGTCCGCAATGTACTGCAGTTCATACAGCACAAAGTTCGGCACTAATAAGGTCCCTTCCAGAAACCCCGTCTTTGCCAGATCATAGATCCGACCATCGATTAAAATGTTCGTATCCAAAATCTTATAGTGATGGAAATTCGGTTCCGTTTGCTTATCCAGAACCTTCTTATCAGCCTCTTCTTCAGTCTTCTTTGCTCGGGGTTGAAAGAGCTTCCGCCATTCTTCCGCCCGAATCTTGCTGAGACGGGTCCCACTCCGGAACCCAAAGTACCCAAATAAGATCATTAGAATCAGGGGAATCACGTTACTGATGAAGAATGAAGGCACCCGGAAAAGAAACTGTGAAATCAAAAGGGCCAACGCTAAGCCGACAATCGTTAGTAAACTGCCAAAAATCAAAGTCATTGGGTTTTGCTTGTTCAGGTAAGCCTCGATTTGATTGATCAATCGGATCAAGACTCCCGCAAAGAGCACACCCAAAATAAGGAAAATAATAGCACCAAGCAAGACATTTACAATTAGGTTGTTGACGAGATGATTGGAGATTCCCATCACGAGCCAAAGACGCGAGAGGTACACGGCACCCATGATTCCACCTAAGATGGCAAATATAACTAAAATAACTGTCCGTTTACGCATAAATTCACCTCCCTTCAAAGCACGGTGCTTACACACCTAATGCTAATTTTAACGTCTGCCGCAATGTCGAGACACCGATGACTTCAATGCCCGTCGGCGGCGTCCACCCTTGCAGGTTATTCTTGGGGACAAAAATTCGTTTAAAACCAAGTTTCTTGGCCTCGCCAACCCGCTGCTCGACCCGGCTAACTCGCCGAATCTCACCGGTCAACCCGACTTCACCCACGAAACAATCCGTGGCGGCCGTGGCCGTGTCGCGATAACTAGACGCGATGCTCATCGCAATGGCCAGATCAATGGCTGGCTCGTCGAGTTTAACCCCACCAGCTGCCTTCAAGAAGGCATCCTGATTTTGTAACATCAAATTAGCCCGCTTCTCCAGCACGGCCATCAATAGGGAGACCCGGTTACGGTCCAAGCCACTTGATGTTCGTTGCGCATTGCCAAAGACCGATGGTGTGATCAGAGCCTGAACTTCGACCAGAATTGGCCGCGTTCCTTCCATTGAGACCACAATGGCTGATCCGGTCGCGTCCTTGAGCCGTTCTTCCAGGAACATCTCGGATGGATTGGCCACCTCATAGAGGCCACCGTCCCGCATCTCAAAGATTCCCAACTCATTGGTCGAGCCAAACCGGTTCTTTACCGCCCGTAAGATTCGGTAGCTATAGTGGAGGTCCCCCTCAAAATACAGGACCGTATCCACCATGTGTTCCAGAATCTTAGGGCCGGCGATGGCACCGCCCTTAGTCACATGCCCCACGACAAAAATCGTGATGCCATTTGTCTTGGCAATCTGCATCAATTCACCGGTAACGGCTCGGATCTGAGAAACCGATCCAATGGCAGATTCAATGCCGGGAGCCTGCATGGTTTGGACGGAGTCGATCACCACATAATCTGGTTGCATCTCTTCGATATTTTCCCGAATGCTGGCCATGTCGGTCTCTGGATAGAGATAAAGATGATCACTGTTAACCACTAGGCGGTCTGCGCGCATCTTAATCTGTGAAGCACTTTCTTCACCAGACACGTATAAAACCTTGCCACCCGTCTGACTCAACTGACCGGACACCTGCAGCAGTAACGTGGATTTCCCGATGCCGGGATCCCCACCAATCAGAATCAACGACCCGGGGACGATTCCCCCACCCAAGACACGGTTGAGTTCTTCCATCTGGGTCTTCACGCGTGATTCGGTCGAGTGCTTAATTTCACTCATTAATTGTGGCTTGGAGTGTTCACCGGAGGGCTTGACCCGTGTCGATTGTGGCTTGGCCGACTCCGGGACGACAACCTCTTCAACCATTGTGTTCCACTCACCACAGTTCGGGCAACGGCCCAAGTAACGTGGCGAACTATAATCACAATTTTGACAAACAAAGTTCGTTTTCTGTTTAGCCACGTGCATTCCCCTTATCTCTTAATTTCAGTACCTTTATTCTAGCATATCACGGGTAGTTCCCCCACTAGTCTGTTGGGATATTCCAAAAACTTTAGTTTCTGTCAGATGAGCCAAAGCCACCGGTCCGTCGCTGTTCAGGAATCTGTTCACCATCAGCCAATAGGTAAGGCATGAACAAGCCCTGGGCAATCCGTTGCCCCTTCTTGATGACCACATCCTGGAGTCCGACATTGACCAGCTGGACGAAGATCTCACCTTCGTTTTTCTCATTGTTGTAGTAATCAGCATCGATAATCCCGACCCCGTTGGGCAGAATTAAATGATGTTTCAATGGGTTGCTCGACCGGTTAGCCAACATCAAAACTTCTCCCGGCTGCATGAATGCCTTGATTCCAGTTGGAACCAACCACGGCTTGAGGTCATGGTTACCAGCCGTCAATTCAGCCGTCGTTAGCTGTTCTCTGTGCCGTAACGGCTTGAATGCATGTAGCAGATCATGGCGCCAAATGGAGGGTAACGTAAAGTCCTCAGCACATTCAAAGTCATACCCTGCCGCCTGTTGTGTGGTTCGGTAAGGCAATTTGATTCCCTTGTCCGCATACTTACTAACGATTTCAAATCCCCGTTGCATCATTAAACACTCCCTCATTAATCTTATGTGGCATCTTACTCTGTTACTAGGATAAGCAAGATACGACCAGATTACCAGCAAAAGCGTGCTCCCCGCTGAACTTTCTTGAATTTTTGGCGCAACCCGCCCCTAATGCACATCATGACTCGCACCTGTCTTGCCGATGTTCCCGTCCGTTTCAAAGCCAAAAGAAACTGGACATCCACAGACTGTCAGCTAGCTAAAGTCTCACTGGCCGTGGATTCAGGACCTAATTTTCAGTCAGCAAGGTACATTGCCCTTTCGTCCAAACAGCTAGCTAAAGAACGCCAGCATTCGTGAAAAGGAGTTGACAAGCGCCGCGTGATAGACCAGAATCTAAGGTGTAGCTGGTCACGAAAGGAGTAACCGCCATGACGATCACAGAAGAACCGGGCCAACTGACCATGATTCAAGATGAACAGTTGTTGGCCAGCCTGCATTACCTACGTTTGAGCGCTACGAGTTGGGTTCTTGAACAGATCTTTGTTCGGCCATCTCAGCCCGCAGCCGAGCGTGCCGCAGACTTGATAAAACGTTTTACGGAACTGGCAATTGCCGCGAACGTTACCGTTAAGGTCCTCGATCCGTATGCCAAGCGTTACTTCGTCCAGCATCCGGCTCCCGACCTCTTAGCTGCGCATCAACTGCCAGTTAGTGGTGCGGCGGCCGTTCAGCCAGTTGCCTTACACATTAACCATTCAGAAGAGGAGTAGTGATAATGGATCAAAACGCATTAAAGGCCCTTGTTGGCCAAGAAGCCGTCAAGTACGTTGAAGACGGGATGATTTTAGGAATCGGTACTGGGTCGACCGTTCGTTACATGATCGACGCACTCGGGGAACGGGTCAAGAATGAAGGCCTCAGCATTGTGGGGGTCGCTACTTCTGACCGTTCTGCCAAGCAAGCTCGCGACTTGGGCATTACCATTAAGCAATTGGACGAAGTTGATCACCTCGACTTAACCATCGACGGTGCCGATGAAGTTGACGATAACTTCCAAGGTATCAAGGGTGGCGGTGGCGCTCACCTCTGGGAAAAGATCGTGGCTATCAACTCTAAGAAGAACCTCTGGATCGTGGATGAAAGCAAACTGGTCCACCACTTAGGGAAGTTCCCATTGCCACTGGAAGTCATCCCCTTTGGCTCCTCACACGTCTTGGAAAAGTTAGACCAGATGGGCTTCAAGCCGGCCTTCCGCATGAAGGAAGATGGCACGCACGTCTTGACTGATTCTAAAAACTACATTATCGACCTGCACCTGGGCCGCATCGACCATCCTCACGAATTAGCCAACACGTTAAACGGCATTGTGGGGGTTGTGGAACACGGTCTGTTCTTGGACACCGTTAACACGGTCATCGTTGGTCGTCAAAACGGGCCTGAAGTATTGAACGCTCGCGACTAATCAGAAAACTTAGCCTCTAGTTAACCTTAAAAAACGAGTCCGGGACAAAATTCCCGGACTCGTTTTGCGCTCCAAACATCTATGGCTGAAACGTGGAACCAAAGGCAGTCAACTCCACTTAACCGAAAAATCCAATCAGCACCCAGCCGAAGCGCGTACAATCTATACTGATTTAATGACGTGACTGCTTCCCACTACTGGAATAAGCCAGGTATTTCATCTGCCAATCTTTAATCATCCAGCAAAAATAAAAATCTTACCGACCACTTGAAAGTAGTCAGTAAGATTTTTATTTTTGTTAAGCTAAGGCACCCATTGGATCCCAAGGGGCCAAAACAGTTGGTTCTTCAGTTTCTTGAATCTGCTTTAAGTCGTCAGGCAGGAATTGCTTGTTCACAACTACTTGGTAGCAGTATTCGTCCATCCAAGCGTCGCTCATGACGAAGTAACCCTTTGTGCCGACCTTTTCGCCCCAAGAATTTTCAACTTTCCACTTGGTTGGTTGACCATCGACTAAATCGACACCGGTCAAGACCATGGCGTGGGTCATCATGCTTTCCCCGTAGTCCAGGCGTTCTGCCTTGGTCGTGGAGAAATCGATGTTGAAGAGGGCATCCTTGTCGTAGAACTTGGTGTCCATGATTCCCTTTTGCCGTTCTGAGGATTGACCAACATCACAACCGAACCAAACGGATTGGCCAGCTTGTAATTGCTTGATGGCTAATTGCTTGAAGTCGGCCATCTTCACATTCAAATGCTTAACTTGACGGCCGTTGACCACATTACCCAGCATTTCAACCGTGTAAGTGTGGTTGTATGGCTTGTCAGCCGTTGGGGCGTTGATGATGGAAACGTAGTCGGTGAGATCCCAGTCGACGTACTTGTCGAAGAAGGACTTTGGCGTTAAGCCCTTGTCGATGTGATAGTTCTTGTCATCGTCACGGTATTCAAAGTCAAATTCACTGACGGGTTGGCCCAATGAGAAGCTCAGCAAGCGGTAAACTTCGCCGAGCATCTTATCCTTAGCGGCAGCGATATCAGCATCACTAGCCTTGTCCGCAACCAATTTCCGTAAAGTAACGGCATCCTTACGTAACTTCAAGTTCAGCGTACTGTTCAGTTCGCTAGACTTTGAGCTGTTATAAGTCTCAGGCATGACAGACTTCGGTACGATCCCATACTTCTGGATGATGGCACACAGCATGTCCCATTGCCCACCGTCTTGTTGTGGGGTCGCCATTAAGAAGGCGACCTTCCGGCTGGACGTTGGTTGGTCAGCGGTGGCCAGCACGTTTTCATAGAAGTAATTGGCCTTTTCAAATTTGTCCCAGAAGTTGGTGTAGTTTTGAGACAATTCAAAGTCACTTAAATTAAAGAGGTCTGCTAAATGATGACGCATCGTGTTCAATGCGGCAAACATCCAGCAACGACCACTTTGCTTTTGGTTGGCAACTTTCCCGGTGTCCAAATCAATGGAGAAGACGGGAGTCATGTCGGTTTCAGAAGCGTAATCGGCAGAGGTTGCTAAGATTCCTTGATGGCTAACGGCGCGTTCCAAGACCTTCGCGGTGGGGTCAGCAGCTAATGCTTGTTGATAACGGGCGGTTTGATCCGCCGTGATTTCTTTACTCAATGACGTCACTCTCCTAACTATTCTCTCATTGTACCCCAATTTTCTCATTTTTTGTATAGGTTTCAGAAAACTAGCGTAATTTTCAAGACGTGCCACTATTTTTCTGCGAAACGTTCGGTGCAGCTCACACCGGCAGAGCCACTGAAAGCGGCTGTGACCTCACTCAAAAATCAGCTTTTTCAGAAAGATTCTTCTGAAAAAACTGATTTATTTTTTGCCATTATCGTGTCGAAGCGTGCGCCACAAGGCAGTTATTTCAATTTTGGTGCTGCTAAAACGTGTTTGAACGTCGAAATGGCTAACTCTTCCGTCGACCAATCCGGCCACATCGTCTTCTTGTAGAAGTTGTTTGACAAGAAGACAACGCCCGTCTTGCCATCCCGACTCATGACGAAGGTGCCTTCATAGAAATCACCAACACCATGACCATAGTAGCCGAGACGGTCAAGGTGGTACATCCCGCCGGCATAGTAGGCCTTCTGATTAGCGGCTTCGTGTAACACGTTGGCCCCAGCCTTCGATGGCAACAAGTTACCCTGAATAATCGCCCGTTCGGCTCGGAACATGTCCCCGGTACTCATCGTCACGTTGCCGGTCGCCAGCTGAGCTTCCATGTCGCGCATCGACGGCAACTTCGGTGTTGTAAAGTCTCCTGGCGTTGTGCCACTGTATCCGACCGTCATGCCCTTAGTCTGCGAACGTAGCTGAGCAAAACTCGTGTGGTTCAGATCAAGTGGCGTGACCAATTGCTGATAAAACAGCTTGTAATATGACTCATGTGTCACCTGGTGTAAAATCCCCGCCAGCAACACGTAGCTAATGGGCTGATAGTTGAACGTATTAATGCGTTTAGGATTGATCTTTGCGGTTTGCACAGCATACTTATAAACCCCATCTTCCGTTAGCGTGGTCGTTGGCGCCATATCACCAGTCAACCCACCTTCCATGTTCAACATCTGCCGTAGCGTAATCCGCCCGCTGTGGTGAATACTAGGATAATACTGGCTCAGTCGATCCGTCAGCTGTAATTTTCCCTCCTGAACGGCTTGCATGATGAGCATGCCCGTCAGTGATTTTTGTAACGAATTGATCAAGAACTGTGACGTCACCTTGTTGGCCCGCTTTTTCTTGGCGTTAGCCTTGCCAAAGGCCCGTTGATAAACGATGCGATTATTCTTAACGACCAAGGCTGACCCGGAGAATTTTTTCGTTTTTAATTCCCGGGTTAACTTTGCCGTAAATTGTGGTGCTACCGTCACTTGTTTCTTATCAAAACTAGTTTTCAGATGTGTTCGCTGTTGCTGACTCTTTAAGGCATCACTCGCAATATCTTGTTTCGTTTGCTTGGCATTGGCCTTATTGGCCTTCGTAATCTCTTGTTCATCCTTAGAATCAATTGAATGCATACCATAGACCACACCGCCAATCCCCAAGATGACGGCCAATAGCACGGCCCAGTGTCCCAAATTTCTAGTATTCAATTTTCTCGCTCCCCCATAGTGTTTCCCTCTAGCTTTAACCTGATTATACAAAAAGGTCGACTAAAAACAATCTTTTATCCCCAATTGTCCTAACCGACCTAAATATCTTATTATTTTGTTAACCTCTGAGAGTTAAAATCTCGATTTTTCAGCCATGATGACCAGTCATCAAACCATTTCGTGTAAAAATAAACCACATCCTATTCCTTACAGAACGGTCTTCTTTAACACGTTTAACCGTGCATCGAAGTCATACTGAATCGGCTCGCCATTTGCCACCTCGACCTGACTGATATCCGCATCGGCGACATGGTCAAGGTACTTGATCAATGCGCGCAATGTGCTGCCGTGGGCGACAATCAGCTGGTTATCACCATTCAGTAAGCGTGGCGCAACCTGATCCTCCCAATAAGGCATTAATCGGTGATACGCCATCTCCAAGCTCTCACCACGGGGCTCAACGTGCGGTCCAAACCGATCATAGCGCCGATCTTGCGTCACGTGGTCCAACAATGGCGGTACCGTCTCGAAGCTCCGACGCCAAATTTTTACTTGGCGTTCACCAACCGCCGCTTGAACGGCTGCTTTATTTTTGCCCCGCAATGCGCCGTAATGCCGTTCATTCAGTCGCCAAGACTTAAATTCCGGAATGTACAGTTGATCGATGGCCTCCAAAACAATATCAGACGTCACGATGGCCCGTTGCAGCATCGATGTGTGTAACGCCGCAAATTGAATGCCGGTTTGGGCGACCAATTTACCAGCGGCGACGGCCTGCTCTCGGCCCTTTGCCGTCAGGGGAACATCACTCCACCCCGTAAAAATATTATCCCGGTTGGCGACACTCTCTCCGTGCCGTAAAATGACCAGCGTTGCCATTGACCATGCTCCCTTTCTCTCATCAATTCTCACCCACAATGATACCATAGGTTGTGCAGACCGCCTTGAAATTTGTGTGCTTCTTCACTAGATTTTCCCGTGATGTCAGCTTTCCGCACGACACCGCCGCTTGTTTATTTACCCAGTTGGGGACAATATGGTTGTTCATTCAGACATGATCGCACCGATCCAGTCCATATCTGCCGACCGGACCAATAGGCTGCCTAGTTTTAGTCCCCAAACAAAAAAGCGTCATCGACCACAGCTTTCGCCACAGCCCACAACGCTTACTCGTTTTATTGGTTTAATCCGTCGACGATGACTCTGTGTGCCGAGCCGCTAATTTAGCTGCCGCTTGTTGTGCCACAGAAACTGACTCGCCGTCGTCTTGAAAGTCGCTGGCATCTTCCTCTGCCAATGCAGATTCCCGTGCCTTGACCCGGTTCCCCATGAAGGTGATGACCGAGCCAATCAGGATAATAACGATTCCGATAATGGTCGTCGTCAAGATTCGTTCGTGAATCAACACGGCGGCTAAAATTGGAGCTAACCCGGGCTTAATGAAGAACACCAGTGAGGCCGTAGAAACGTCGGAACGTTCCATTGCCAAAAAGTAAAAGGCAAACCCACCACCGGTTACACAGACCCCGATGAAGAAGAGAATCCAGAAGTACTGCAAGCTAACATTTTTCAGAATTGGCATTGCCGCAAACTGCTGGAGCCAGCTCACCTGACGCATCCCACCAGCAACGGCTGGGACGTGTGTGAACAGCATGATGACTAACAATTCAAATGACCCGGCTAAGAAAGTAAAGCAGGTCATGACGATGCCGTTAAAGTGATGCCGGACGGACCCCCAGCGAGAGACGATGCTGTACAGGCCAAACGTCAATGCTGAACCAATGGCTAATACCAAGCCCACTGGATTCGTTAAGTGGGTGGGGTTCACAATGACCACCAACCCAATGATCGACACGATGACGGCAATCAAGTTAGCTCGACCTAACCGTTCGTGCAGAATAAGGTAAGAAAAAATCAGTGCAAAGACGGGATTACAACTGAACAGGACGGCCACCGTTGAAGCTTCATCAACGGTAATCGCCAACTGGTACAGTGTCATACTGATGATGACACAGACCAACCCGGTCAGGAAGAACAACGCCCAATCGGAACGCGTTAACCGGTGGCTTTGCTTATGTAAGGCTCGGAGCGCGATGGGGAGCAAGATGACGCCCCCAATAAAGAAACGAATCAAGTTCAACTGAATGGGATTAAAGGCTCCACCCGCGGACTTCAATGCAATTTCCATAGAACTAAACATTAACGTTGAAAATGCGATGTACAACATTGTTTTTCTCAAAACGAAAAAATGTTCCTCCTTATAAGTAAACGATCAAAGTTAGGCAACGTGCTGGACGATAACCATCAAAATCGGAATCACCACTAAACTTAGGAGGGTCGTTTCGGTTACCATGATGGCCGCGTAATCCGCATCGGCGTGGTAAAGTTTTGCCACGACCGGTGCATTCGTCATGACGGGCATCGCTGCTTGCAAAATAAAGACTTGTTTCATAATTAAAGGCATTCCCGTTGGAATCACCAGTAGCCCCATCAATACGGGGGCGACAATAAACCGACCGAGCAGGATTCCCAGACTATCACGGTTGAGGTGGACACTCTGGAGCCCCGCCCCGGCAATCGCCGTTCCAATGAAGATCATGGACAGTGGAATCGTCAGGCCACCGATGTATTGGAAATCCTTCATAATCCAGCTTGGCAGTTGGATATTCAGCAGAACCAAGAGCACGCCGACGATAAAGCCTAACAGTGGCGGTGAAAAGATTTTTTTCAACGTCTCCTTCAGGTTAAATTTTGCGTCCCCCTGGCCGTCACGTTGAATCAGGTAGACGCCTAACGTCCAGAAAAAGGTCGTGTTGGCCATGTAGTAGACCAGCACGAACGGCAGGCTCTTGGGTCCAAACAAGGCTTCGTTGACGGGAAGGCCGACAAAGACCGTGTTGGAATTTAAAAACATTGACTCAAACAAACCACGGTGACCCGGTTTGATCCGGAAAAGATGAAAGGCCACGATCGATAGGCCGAACATGATCAACATGGAAACTACTGGAAAACGGAGATCCGGCAATGTTTGCTTCAACGTCTCCGCCGAAAATTTAGCCGTAATTGTACTTATCATATATGCGGGTAAGGCGATCTGCGTGACCAACCGGGCAATCAGCTTCGGTGCCTGATCATCAAACCAGCCGCGACGGGATAAGACGTAACCCAGCGCAATCATCACTAAAATAATTAAGACACCGGACACACTTCGAATAAATATGGCCATCCGCGACCCTCCCCACGAATCGTAACAAAAAATTAGAGTTTCTTAAGCAACTCTTCGTATTATAGCATAAGACGCCGCCCCCACTCTTTAGCAAGCGTTTACAGTTACTGAACTAACACCGTTTAAGTTGACTTGACAACTTAATATTTCTTGGAAAATCTGGTATAATTCTCGCTAGTTGGGGCCTGAAGCGCCCGGGCGTCCGTTTACGTACGCCGAATTTTATGGTCTAATTAGTAAATTGAATCAACAGATGGGATTCCAGGGGAATTTAAAATCTGGTAAAGGTCACTTAGTCGTCACCCAGAATGGTCTACTGCATGGCTTATAATGGGTTAAAGATTTTAACGAGGATGAGGAATAATATGCCAAAAGATAATGGAAGTAAACGGCAACGGTCACCAGAAGACTTCGAACAGGTCTTTGACCGGCGTGCCGATCAACACTCACACTACAAAGCACCCACTGTTCACCCCCACCGGCCAGTTATGTGGACAATTGTCATTGTCCTCATGGTTCTTCTGACCGGGGGACTTGCGTACGGGCACCAAGCTTGGACGTCCGCCAAAAAGACATTTAGCGCCACGTACCAATCATCGAACATTGCGAAGAGTCGTAACGTCTCCTCCGTACTCAAAAAGAACAAGCCGTTCTCGATTCTCCTTTTAGGGACTGATACCGGGGCGTTGGGTCGGTCAGATGTTGGTCGGACGGATACCATCATGGTTGCCACGATCAATCCGCAAAAAAAGACCGCCTACCTGACCAGTATTCCGCGGGATACACGGGTAACCGTGGGTTCTGGTGTGAATGCGTCGATTCAAAAGATCAACGCGGCTTACACGATTGGCGGCGCCAGTACGGCCGTTAAAACCGTTGAAAACTTGCTAGACATCCCCATCGACTTCTACGCCATCATCAACATGGGTGGTCTAGAAAAGATGGTCGACTCGGTTGGCGGCGTCGACGTCGTCCCACCATTAACATTTAAATACAAATCAGCCGATGTCCAAAAGGGCGTCAAGACCCACTTAAACGGTGACCAAGCCCTTTCCTACTCACGGATGCGTTATGATGATCCTAAGGGTGATTACGGTCGTCAAAAGCGCCAACGTCAAGTCCTCCAAAAGCTAGTGGTTAAGGCAGCTGGGTTATCATCCATTACCCGCTATCAAACGATTCTAAAATCATTGAACGGTAACTTGAAGACCGACCTAACCTTTGATGACCTGATGCAGATTCGGGCCAAATATGGGGATGCGTCTCACCACATCAGTTCCGAAACGTTGCAGGGACAAGATGCCATGATTGATGGCCTCTCTTATCAGGTTCCGACGACGACTGAACTCAAGAAAGTCTCTAATCACATTCGGAAGACATTGAGCCTAGCCGAAACGACTAAGTTCACTACGGATGCTGATAACGCTTCGACTGACACAACTAATAATGGAAACGGAAACGACAACAATAATGGTGGCTACGGCTACTAATTCATGAACTCGCTTCTGGGACATCACTCAAAAATCAGCTTTTTCAGAATATTTTTCTGAAAAAGCTGATTTTTTTGCCATTATCGTGTCAAAACGTGTGGCACCAGGAAATTTGTTGCGCTTATCCCACAGGAATTATGCCAAGACCAGGCATAACCCCTGCGTTAATGCTCGCAAACTAACCGCCTGATGTCACCCTCTTTTTATTGCCGAATTGTTGGAAAACGCCTATCTTTGACCTAGAGCCGTTTCATTTTCCAATTGCTTATGTAACGACCACTTACTTTGTCTTCAAGTATTTAGAAAGGATTGACGCGCCATGTCACAGCTACTTGCCCCAGTTATTTCTGCTGAACGTCCCCAACTTCAGGCCCTGTACACTGAGATTCAGCCATACTTCGCGTCCATTGAAGGCCGCCTCCCCCTGGCACCATTTGCTGATATTACCCTTAGAATTCCGGGGATTCCCAGTGAGCGGACACACTGCCTGAGCATCCATGCACACGGCCAAGTCGTTGGCTACACGTGGGTGTTTGAAGAAACGCCTACCAATCTGTACATTTTACATCTCTCCATTGGCCACCATTTTCGGCGGCAACATCTCGGTCGGGCAACCATTGCGGCGCTACAGACGCGCTATCCGCAAATGGAAACTTTCACACTGATGGTCTCCACCCGAAATTACACGGGCCTCAAGTTCTGGGTGGCGCTTGGTTTTCGTGACCTACTCTACGTTGAAGCGCCCGCCGAAAACGCCGTGACCAGTGCCATTGAACTTGAATTGCGGAAACACCTGCTGCCTAATTGATTGCCGGAATTGGGTGACACGGTCGCTCACGATGTCGCGTTAAATTTTCCTTGCCAAACTAAAAAACGTCCTGTAATATCTAAATAGTAATAATTACTATTTAGAGGAGAGAAGCCATTGTCAATCAAGTTTAAGCCCTACCTTTTAGCCCTATTTTTACTAATCACCATGGGGAGTCTCACCGCGTGCACGACCAACCGTGAGCAATCCACCCCAAAGACTTCCGCTAGCAAGCCCATTCGCGTTGTTGCCAGTCTAGATTTCTACGGCGAGGTTGCCAAGGCCGTCCTCGGTGACCACGGATCCGTGACGACCGTGATTAAAAGTGCCAGTATCGACCCTCACGATTTTGAACCGAGCCCTAAGGACGCGGCCCAGGTAGCCCATGCCACCGTTGTTCTCGCCAATGGTATCGGCTACGATGCTTGGATGCAGAAACTACTCAAAAGCAACGCTAGCAAGACGACCACCAGCATTCGCGTCGGTGAGGATATCATGGGTAAAAAAGTCGGTGATAACGAACATATCTGGTACGCACCCGCAACGATGTCACGCGTCGCAACCGTGTTGGCTCAAAAGTTCAGTCAACAAGCACCACAGTACAAGCACATTTACCACCGCAACGCCGCTGCCTATATTAAATCGCTTGCACCCTTGCAGAATCAATTAAAAGAGCTCAAACAAAATCGCAAGCAGCGGGCGGTCGATGTCAGTGAACCGGTCTTTGACTACGCCCTCACCGCTCTGGGTTACCACCGTAACAACACCAGTTTTGAAATGGCTGTCGAAAATGGGACGGACCCTTCACCTAAGGCCATCACCGCCATGCAACGTGATCTTAAAGAACGGCGTATCGCCTTCTTTGTTAATAATCGCCAAGCCAGTAGTAAGACGGTTACCGCCATGCTCAATTTAGCTAAACGTCATCACGTCCCCGTCCTGAACGTGACGGAAACTTTACCCGCCGGAAAAAACTACCGAACCTGGATGACCAGTCAGTATCAGCAACTCGCTAAGATCCAGCACCAATCAACCGACTAACTGACGGCGGCAGCCATCGCACGCAGGCTGAAAATCAGCTTTCAGATTCAGACCAAACCAGGCGCGACTGCTGCGTTAGGCGTCTTGCCGACCGTTAAAATAACGAATCATCAAAACTGTCGCTACCCTAATTTAGTTGCATCCCGATTAACTGGTTACATTGAACGGTATATGTCGTTGCGCTTTCTGAATTTTGCGCTAGAATAGTAAGTAATCAGATGATTAACTAATTTTTAAGGAGTCGACCGGTATGTATCGTTTCTTTGTTCAGCCACAAATCAACCAAGACGATCACCAAGTTTTTGGCTACGAAGTACTTCTGCGCAAACAACAGAATGATACGTGGGTTTTACCCAAAAATTTCACTGAAATCTCGGTTGAAGAACAAGCAAAACTCCTAGAACGGACTGCAGCCTCATTGCACACAGCAATTACCAATCAGGTCTTGGCCTTTAATTTGAATAATCAACAACTGCGGGACCCCCTCACCCTAGGTGCCATCATCGCCTTAAAAAAGCGTATGAATCCAGCCACGCTGACCATTGAGTTAACGGAAGCGCCTACCCTGGAGGAGATGAAACAATTTAGCCTTGGACTCCATCAATACGGCATTGGGCTAGTGCTCGATGACGTTGGCACGGGCTCTAATACTTACGCGAACATTGTCCACCTGTTACCCTTTGTCGATCAGATCAAGTTTGCCATGCAAAACCTACGGGTAAGTGGGGATGCGAATAAGATTCCCAGTAGTCTCGCATTTTGGACCAAGGTTGCTCACGACTATCGTTTACAACTGGTCCTTGAGGGAATTGAAGACAGTCACGACCAGGAACTTGCCAAACGATTCGGCATCACCTTACATCAAGGCTACCTCTACGGTAAACCGACCTTGGCCTAAGTAGACGACTTTAATATTATTTCCGAAATCAGCGTAAGAGGTTGGGGCACCGTGTCCCAACCTCATTTTGCGCTCCAAACGTCTATGGCTGACATGTGGGACCATTGGTACCCCAGTGGCACAAGGTACTGAGCGTCTAAAAACAGACTCCCCTGCCGCTTTGCCGTTCCCAACTTTTTTCTGTCAATTTGGCCTGCTTAATCATGGCCAAATTTTTCTTTAAACTCACGAATAACTAATGACAATCACCTATTGTAAGAGTTAACATGTAAATATAGTATTAATTAATATAATTTACTTACGTGGTGAAGTTAACGTTGCACGTCGCCACCGTTTTAACGTGCCCACTTATCGTGTCATCCCCGTAAGTAATTGGATTGGAAGGCGTTAACCAATGACTTGGTCTCATTGGTTTGTGACACCAGCTTTTACGAGCCTCTTCTTTCTCCTTGGCGTATTAACGCTGTACTGGTTCATTACGAATCAGATCATCCATACGATGAAGAAGAAGGGTCACCACCCCAGCATTGAAAAGGTTCGCGCAAATGTCGGTGTTATCTACATTATTCTGGTATTAGTTGCGGTCCAGATCAACGTTCATGGGACGGCTGATAGCTGGGTCTTCTCTAACTTTTTAATTTTTGCCATCGTTTTCGTGAGCTATTTCTTGATGCTCCAAGTTCATTTCTGGCAAATGCTACTCGGTGTCCTCTTCTTCATGGTGATCAACGGCACTATCCTGATTCCCCTCTCTTGGGTCTACGCTTCGGTTTACTTGGGATTCTTCTACACGATGAAGTTGCTTAGAGAGCATCGCCGTACAGGTTGGCTGGCCTACTTTGACTACACGTTAGCAACCCTAATCTTTTCAACCGTTCTCTGGGCCGTTGTCGGGCTCCGCTTCCATCTCCAAATGGGCACCCTGGCCTGGGAAATTCTGTTTTGCTATTTCCAGTTGGCGGTCATGTACATCTACGTCAATTCCCTCATGTCCGGGGCTAACACCCTGGCCGAACTGACGTACACCACTAACTACGATGAATTGACTCATGTGAAGAACTACTTTGCCTTTAAAAATGAATTTAGCAGTGAATTTGCAGCTGCTAAGCTCCAGGAACAACCCTTAACGCTCATGTTGTTCGACATTGACCATTTCAAACACGTCAATGACACTTACGGCCACCTTACTGGCGATTACGTTTTAAGCCACGTTGCTCAGTTAATTGCGACCCAGTTAAAGACGATTGATTCAGGATTAGTTCTTTACCGGACCGGTGGTGAGGAATTTACGATTCTCTTCAATAACTACACCGCTGATCAAGCACGTGAGCACGTTGCTGCCATTGCTGAAAACGTTCGCGAAGCTACGTTCCACCACAACGACCACGACATCGATATCAGCATTTCCGTTGGCGTGACCCAAATGCAGGGCACCGATGAAGGACAGGTCGATATCTACAAACGAGCTGACCAGAACCTGTATTACTCTAAACGACATGGTCGTGATCAAGTGACTTTCAGTTAACCATAAAAATATTTTGTCAAACAGGACACCGCGGCAACCGGTCACATTACCGGTTAGCTGGGCGTCCTGTTTTTTCTCTCAAGCCTAGCGGACTGCGGGCCACACACATGTGTTTTCTTTTCGGTTTACCAAATATTTAGTAACATATTCCTATTTTATGAGTTAATATATAATTAATGAATTGATTAATATAATTTACTTGTTGCTTCGTGGGTTCTTGCTGCGTGCCACAACTTAAACGTAGTTGTCGATCGTGCGCCATGACTAATCGCTACAGGCCCCCGTTTCCCCAAAATTCTGACATAGATTGGATGGCGTTATTACAATGACTTGGTCACACTGGTTTGTTGCCCCGACTTTAACGAGTCTGTTCTTTCTTCTCGGCGTCTTAACGCTCTACTGGTTTATCACGAATCAGATCATCTCTCTACTAAAACGACAGGGTCGCCGACCGAATATCGTTAGGATTCGCTCGAATATCGGGATTATTTATATGGTAATTTTTCTAGTGGTCGTCCAACTCCGCGTTGGGGACACCGCGAACAGCTGGGTCTTTACTAATTTTCAAATCTTTTCCATCGTCTTCGTCAGTTATTTCTTGATGCTGGAAATTCATGTCTGGAAAATGTTGCTCGCCATCATCTTCTTTATGGTGCTCAATCAGACTCTGGATATTGGCTTGGCATGGATTTTTGCCATCTTCTACATGTCCTTCTTCTATTCCATGAAGATCGTCCGGCGTCATCAAAGAAATGGCTGGTTAGACTATGCCACCTACACCATCAGTACCTTTATCTATTCGGCCGTCCTGTGGGGAATCGTTGGCATGCGCTTTGACCTAGATAGGAGCACCCTTCTTTGGGAACTCCTATCTAGTCTGGTCATTCTTGCAGTGATGTACGTGTACGTTGACTCTTTAATGGCGAGTGCCAATACGCTAGCTCAGCTGACGTACACCACCAATTATGACGAATTGACCCACGTGAAGAACTATTTTGCCTTTAAAAATGAGCTCAATGAAGCGTTCGACAGCAGCCGAACGCACCACCAACCGCTGACACTCATGTTGTTTGATATCGACCACTTTAAACACGTCAATGACACGTATGGCCACCTGACTGGCGATTACGTTCTCAGTCACGCTGCACAACTGATTTCGGACCAACTTCAAAAAATCGATCCCAATCTAGCCCTCTACCGGACTGGCGGTGAAGAATTTACGATTCTCTTCATCGGTTACACAGCTGACGAGGCGCGTGAAGCGATTACGGGGATTGCGCAAACTGTCCGTGAATCCCGCTTTCATCACAACGACAATGACATCGACATCAGTATTTCTGTCGGCGTCACGCAGATGTTAGGCACCGATGACAGTCAGATTGCCGTCTACAAGCGCGCCGATGATAACCTCTACTATTCCAAGCAACACGGTCGCGACCAAGTCACATTCGGCTAATTTTAAATGAAACTGCGTCATAACTCAAAAACGACTTTTTCCGAACTCGACAGTTCTGAAAAAGCCGCTTTTATTTTGCCGTTATTTATAGCGTCAAAATGTAAGGCATCAGGTCGTCATTGAAGCTGACCTTACCGTAACAACCCGAGCCAATACCCACCGAGTCCCAGAATAAAGACCCCTAGTAATAACCAGAGTGGCTTCACATGGTGCCGTAGCAACCAGACACACACTAAAGTCAAAATCAGCGGTACCAGCCCCGGCAACAATTGATCAAGCATGGCCTGTAAGGATAAGCTGTTGTGTTGGCTGGACGCAATGATCGGTGCAAATTTAAAGCGCGTCCACCGCGGCACAATGGCTCCCATGACAAACATCCCGACGATTGAGGCGCCGAGCGTCAATTTCTGCAGGACACCACTGCTTAAGAACGTGACCACCTTTAATCCTTGTAAATAGCCCCAGCGTTGGGTCGCCCAGCGAAAACTCAATCGGGCCACGTTCCAACCGATGAAGAAGACCAACGGCCCCACGATGCCAAAGCCACTCAAGGCCAGACTAGCTGCGAAAGCACTTAGAATCGGCCGTAGAGTTCCCCACCAGACTGGATCGGCAACCCCAGCCAGAGACCCCATCATGCTGACTTTGAGTGCCCGAATGTCATCATTGCTGACCCCTTTGCCGTTAGCGTGATCTTCTTCCAAAGACAACGTGACCCCGGTAATCAAGGACTGCATGTATGGCATGGTATTAAAGAGCTCTAGATGTCGTTGCGCTGCTAGAATTCGTGCTTCTTTTTCTGGATAGAGACGCCGAATGGCTGGCACCATCAGGTAACAAAACCCCAGATTCTGTAGGCGTGGATAGTTCCAAGCCGCTTGTTCCAGCCCAGAATGGCTGAACACCAGCAACTGATCACTCAGGGTCAGTCTTCGTAATTTTGGTTCATCTGTCACTTCACTGACCCCTTTCCTATAAGTCATCAAGTTCCCGGTCCAACTCATCCTCGTCGTTCGGTGGTGTGCCCGACCCGTCATGATGCGGTGTGTCCTTAGACTGTAGCTTAATGTACAAGATGGCCAAACCCACACCGATCATGCCGAGCGCGACCAGGCTGAGATGCCCATCCGTTGCCAACGCAAAGCCGATGAAGAAAAACGGCCATAGTTGGCGCGTGGCCATCATATTAATCACGATAGCAAAACTGACAACAACTAGTAAACCGGCTGAAACCCGCAGGCCGCCCCGTAAAACTTCCGGAATCGCAGCGTAGCCTTGCTGAATCCAAGTTGCTGGTAATAGCATGAACAGTGCCGTAGGAATCATGACCCGCAGGCCCTGGAGCACCATGCTGCTCCAATGTAGCCAGGTGATCCGTCGTAAATTTCCCTGAGCCGCTGCCCTATCAGCCTGGGCAACGAGTGGAATAATCAATTGTCGTAAGCCCCTAGTCAACCCTTGCCCAATCAGTGCCAAGGGAATGGCTAGGATCACGCCTGCCGCGGCGGGCAAATGGGCAGCACCGCTGACCCACCAAGCCGCAACGACCGCTGCTAGGGCTGGATCAGGCGCCACGGCCGTTCCAATGTTCATCCACCCTAACGTGACCAACTGCAACGCGGCTCCTAGCGCAATTCCGCTGAACAAGTTACCGGTCGCCAACCCAACTAGCGTACAAGCCACGATTGGCTGATGAAATTCCCATTCGTCCACCACGCCCTCGACACCAGCCAAAAAGGCCACTACTAAGACGCCCAAAATACTGCTCACGTTGCCATCTCCTTTCTTTTAAAATATTTACTAAAGGTTGAAAGATAAAATTCAGGTCCCATCTCAGTATCGGTAAGCCGTCGCACCGTTAAATTGGGCGCGCACTGCGGCTGCCAGGGATTCCGCCTGCTGTGGGGACACTTCGCCCCGGTAAGGCGACGCCACCACGATGTTGCCACTATCAGGTATCCTACGCCGCAAAAACACCCCGCTCGAGTGGGGGTGACCACCGAGTGAGGTGTTACGACAAACCCTTTTTACTTGCTAAAGTTAAGAATGACTGTTGGCGGTCGTTGGGAACCGTCTGCGTATAGACGTGAACACCAGCAGCTTCCAGCTGTTTGGCGGCGGCGATATCTTCTTTGCCGGCAGCAACACTGTCCGTTAACATGGTCTTCTTCACCGTATAAGCTAAGTTGCCCACGTTAACGCCGATACCCTTAAGATCCACACCCTCAGCCACTAACTCGGCCATTTCGGGTAATGTTTCTGTTAAGATCAGTGGCCGAAAGCCATCAAATCGAGCATCACGATAGATCTGAACCATTTTTGCCAGCGTAATCACGTTGGCCTTCGCCTCTGCTGGCGCAGCCTGGGTGATCAACAGTTTGCGAAGCTTGTCTTGGGCCACACTGTCCGAGACAACTAGAATACGGTTCGGTCGCACATTCTTAGTCCAAACCGTTGCGACCTGACCGTGAAGCAACCGACTGTCCACGCGTGCAAGTTGAATTGCCATTGTCATAGTAAATCATCATCTCCCGTATCTGCCCGTAAATCCAAGTGACGAACGCCGCCCCGTGCTGCACGTTCCAGGTGCGGAATCACGTCAGCTAATGGCTGGTTTTGAATCGATAACGCTTCGATCAGCATTGGCAGATTAAGTCCAGCGACTAAGCCGTACTTGTCCGGATTCTGGGCAACGACGCGACTAGCCGCATTAAACGGCGACCCGCCCCACAAGTCGACCAAGAAAAGCAACTCCGTGATTGGTTCCATACTTTCAATGGCCGCTTGATAATGATTGGCCAAGTCTTCGACACTTTCATTGGCCGCCAATGTGACGGCGAGCACCCGTTGTGCCTTTCCAAAAATCATTTCGGCACTCTGTAAAATGCCACGTGCAAATTCGCCGTGGCTAGTAACGATTATGGCAAGCATGCTGCCACCCCTTCGTTGACCGCTCCCTGGCGGCCTTTTCGTAAAATTTAGTCCACTTTAAATATAGCATAAAAAAGCGTTTCCAGCTACCCCAGTCCGGGATACTTTAGGGGAAACGCTTTTCATCTCGCCTGATAAGTTACCCATTTAACAGATTCAGCATGGCCTGGGGCGTCATGAAGGACACGTCGGCCGTAAAGTCTGTGGGCCGCTTGCCATTCCAACCAGCAAAGCCAAAGGTCACGTGTGCCGCTTTAGACGCATCTGCATCGTAGACCGTATCCCCAACGTAAATCGTTGTCGCCGGCGTTGCATGCAACCGTTCCATCGCTAACAAAATCCCATCCGGTGCCGGTTTGCCATGCGCAATGTCCTCAGCAACGATTGCCTGACTAAAGTAAGGCGCAAGGCCATGGCCCACAACGTCCCGATCAAATTCAAATTGCCGCTTAGACGTCATCACTGCTAAGTTCGCCCCAGCGTCTCTCAACTTCCCCAAGGCATCCTTGACCCCAGCATAGACCGCTACGGTGTCCTGATAGGCCTTCTCTTCGGTCTTAGGTGTCCATTCAGCTAGGACCCCATCAACGTCTTTGATGCCCAAACGAATCACGGCATCGCGGCTGGGAATACCAAAGGTCTTGGCCAATTCTGAGTACGGCCAGTTCAACCCTCGGTCGTGCAAGACTTCCTGCAGCGCCTTAATGTACATGGCTTCCGTGTCCAATAATGTTCCATCAATATCAAAAATAAAGTTCTTAATTGTCATCGCTTAAAGCACTCCTCGATTCAGGTTATGGTGCTACTGTCAAGCTACTGCGGCCTCAACTGTACGACTTTAGGCCGGCAATCAGCCCCCACTTTAGCAAATTCACCAAAGAAAAAAGGCCTGGTCATCTCTGACCACACCTTAGTTTAGCACGCTTGACGATGAGACTCTAATTTTGCGCAGGAACTGGTTGCTTTGCGGACGTAACTGGTGCAGAATCCACCACTTTTTCATCCGTCTTACCAGCCACCACATCTTCAGAACGCTGCAGGTTCTTCAATTGCCGAATGGCTGCTAACCAGGATGGTACCAGAATGACACAGGACCCCAACCAAGCTAAAGGTTCAGCGGAAACTGCGCCGGCATAGCCGAAAGCCCCCACCATGAACAATGCTGCGAAGACCCGCATGGCCAATTCACCGACGCCAGCTAGCGTTGGCAAGACTCGCCGACCTAACCCTTGGAGCGTGTTACGAATAATGAACAGTACACTCAGCAGCAGGTAGGTACTCCCAACGATGTTAAAGTACGTTTGGGACAATTGAATCACGTGTTCGTCAGCATCCCCAATAATCAGGGTAACGATTGGCCGGCCAAAGAAGATAACCAGTGCGCCAGCCGAAATGGCAAACGTGCCAGATAGCCACAGTGTCTTCTTGACCCCTTCTAAGATTCGCGAGTATTTACCCGCACCGAAGTTCTGCGCAGCAAAGGTCGCCATGGTCACCCCGAAGGACGACATTGGTAGTGAACACAATTGGTCGACCTTAGAAGCCGCCGTTGATGCTGCCACGGAGTCGGTCCCCAAGGAGTTCAACGCTGCTTGCATGACCATCGTCCCAATGGCAATGATCGATAACTGAAAGCCCATCGGCATCCCAGTTGAGAAGTGGGCCCACAATTCCTTGGTGTCAATCTTAAAGTCTTCACGCGAGATGTGCAGTAACGGAATTGAACGAACAATGTAGACCACACAGAGCAATGAAGCGACGACCTGAGAAATCACGGTTGCCCACCCGGCACCCGCGACACCCATGTGAAAGACTAAGATGAAGAGCAGTTCCAAGAAGACGTTCACGATGGTCCCGATGATCAGGAAGATCAACGGCGTCCGTGAATCCCCGAGTGCCCGGATAATGTTTGATAACAGGTTAAACGCCATTGAGGCAAAAATACCCGCAAAAATAGTTCGAATGAAGATTCGGGCGTTGGCATAAATCGACGCTGGTGTTTGCATTAATTTTAGAATTGGATCGACGAAGGTCAATGATAGTACCGTCAGGACAATCGTCATGATAATGGCAATGACAATGCTCGCTGCAAAAGACCGCCGCACGCCTCGGTAATCACGTGCGCCAAACCGCGTGGCCGTAATGATGGCCAGACCGGCCGTTAGCCCCTGAGCAAACCCAATGATTAAGAAGTTTATGGAGCCGGTTGCACCAACGGACGCAAGCGCCTTAACACCAAGGGTTTGTCCCACAACAACTGTATCGGATACGTTGTATAATTGCTGGAATAAATTACCAATTAATAATGGAATCGTGAAGAAGAAAATAAGTTTGAGGGAATTACCCTTGGTTAAGTCGCTCATGCGCCGACCTCCTTTAAATTTTTTGCCAATTAATTTGACACAAGGTAACTACTGTAACACCTAAGACCACAAAAGTCAGTATTTTTGCTTGAAAAGTTTTATCTAAACAATTAGTCGTCCTGGCTTTAAGAAACAATCTTACTCTCTTCCTAAAGCTTTTTGAAGACCAATTTCGACTGAAAACGATTGCTAGACGAAATTGTTATCTGTTTGTCATTTAAGCGAAAATTAGCGTGCACAGTCGGGATACCTAAATGGTAATTATTTTCAGAAAGCGGGTGCCCGGCTGCCGTTTTCAACCATCAAAGGACACTGGCCTTTATCAGATTAGTACGTCTGGTTAGACGCTGGTATATAAATCGTCCCAGCTAATCACTATCTATCCACCTTACAGACAACAAAAAAACCGTAACAGCAACGTTTTCACGTTCTATCACGGCTTATCCGTATTCACTATGCGGCCAAGAAGATTCGAACTTCCACCCGGATTACCCGGACAAGATCCTTAATCTTGCGCGTCTGCCAATTCCGCCATGGCCGCATTAACTCACAAGAAATAGTATAACAAATGATTCGCTACCTGACAATATTTTTTGTAAGTTAATTCAAAATAATTTAAATTTATGCATCTGTGAGGACGGTTGCCCCGTCCTGATCAAGATCCAAGATCCGCAGACTCCCCGGTAAATCAGCCTTTGCAAGCTTAGCGCGCAACAAGGTCAGTTGCGCGGACGTCCCAAACGTCACGACGGTTGGACCAGCACCACTCAAATAAGTCCCCGTAATTCCCAGGTCGTGGGCTGCATCCCGAATCTGATTCAACTCAGGAACCAGTTGTGACCGCGCCTGTTCATGGAATTCATCGCGTTCAATCATCTGCGAGGCTAACTCCCAGTTCTTGGTCATCAATGCTGCGACCAAGACATTGGCTACACTGCTGGCGTGAACCGCCGTTGCCAATGACACTTTCTTGGGGAGCGCCTCCCGACTCTTACGTGCCAACAACGTCTGCCCCGGAATGAAGACCAATACCCGCAGGTCGGGCAAAGGGAGTTTGATAGCATTGGCTTGATCACCGTCGACCGTGGCAACTGCCGCTTGCCCCATCAATGCGGGCGCAACGTTGTCCAGCTCACCGCCTAATTTCACAGCCCAATTCAGTTGTTCTGGAATCGTCAGGTCCAGTTCGCCCAACTCATTAGCAATCTTAATGCCGGCAATCACGGCACTTGTGGAACTGCCGAGTCCCCGCGAGACTGGAATATCTGACATGACCGTCAATTGGTGGGGCTGTAAATCTGGTTTGATCTTTAACGCCGTTTGCACCATCAAATTGTGTTCATCGCGGGGAATTTCGGTCCCCAGCGCGTGGTTGACGCGCCATTCTTCCGTCTTTTCTTCGATGATCACGGTCAAATAGAGATGTAATGCCGCACCGATTGAATCGATACCTGGTCCCAAGTTCGCTGAGGTCGCTGGGACCCGAATGATTGTTTTACCCATTCTAATTTACCTCCTAGTCGTTGCTGGCCGCGTCGTTGCCACCACAGTTGCCCGCCATTGCAGACGACCGTGACAGCGACCACACACCATTTTAGAAACGTCGATTCGCCGCGCTCGGTAGTATTGCTGGTGGCAATGCGTACAGACGTAGAGTTGCCAGCGGCGTGCCCTGGGCTTGGCTTTCACCGGTGCCGGCGCGTACCGTAAGCCGCCGACCCGTTGCAATAATGTTTTAAAGGCTGTCGTCCGGTGCTGCCCAGACTGACCCGCCAAGTGTAAATGGTAGTGACACAGTTCATGTTTAATGACCCCCACCAATGTTGATAAATCATGTTCCGTCAACATTTTCGGATTGATCTCAATATTGTGATCCGTGAGCCGATACCGGCCACCGGTGGTTCGGAGCCGGGCGTTGAACGTGGCTTGATGGCGAAAAGGTACGCCGAAACTCTCCTGCGAGATTTTCTCCACTAGCCGCTGTAACTCTTGGTCAGTCATGGTGGTCAGCTCGCATCGTGAGTTGAATGCGTTGGCGATTCTCATCGACACTCAGCACCCAAACCGTCACGACATCGCCGATGGTCACGACTGTGCTGGGATCGCCAACATAATGGTCGGCCAACTGTGAAATGTGGACTAAGCCATCCTGCTTCACGCCAATATCTA
This sequence comes from Levilactobacillus enshiensis, assembly GCF_007115095.1. GTDB lineage: Bacteria > Bacillota > Bacilli > Lactobacillales > Lactobacillaceae > Levilactobacillus > Levilactobacillus enshiensis. Next base: position 46,484 of record NZ_SULH01000015.1, read on the forward strand.
CGAACGCGCCGAAATCGACCACGTTGCGTACAGTCCCTTGCAGTTCCATCCCTGGTTTGAGATCGGCCATAGTCAACACATCCTGCCGTAACAAGGGAGCGGGCATGGTCTCTCGCAAATCACGGCCCGGCTTCTTCAGGCCATCGAGGATGTCCGCTAAGGTGGCGGTCCCCACCTGCAAACGTTCCGCCCACTGCTGTTGGTTGAGTTGAGCGAGTTGTTGTTGTAACTTTGGCGTTCCGATTCCTCGTTGCTCGCCCAATGCCTGCAAAAGCTGCCGGGCAGCCGAATAACTCTCGGGGTGAATGTCCGTATTATCCAGTGGCTCGGTACCACCAATAATTCGTAAGAATCCCACAGCCTGTTGATAGGCTTTCGGTCCCAATCGTGGCACCTGTTGCAGGTCTTTCCGGTTGCTAAACGCACCATTTTCATTCCGATACGTCACGATATTCTGGGCAGTCGTCGCCGTCAACCCAGAGATATGGGTCAGTAGTTCTGGGCTAGCCGTATTGACATTGACCCCCACCTGGTTGACCGCCGTTTCGACCACGCGGTCCAGTTGCTCGTCCAATGCTTTTTCGGGCACATCATGTTGATACTGCCCCACCCCCACGGCTTTGGGATCAATTTTGATCAACTCAGCGAGTGGGTCCTGTAACCGCCGGCCGATGCTGACCGCGGAACGTTCTTCAACGTGAAAATCAGCGAACTCAGCTCGCGCATTTGCACTGGCTGAATAGACTGACGCGCCGGCTTCATTGACCAACACATAATAGACGGGATGATCCAGTGTCTTCAAAATCTCACTGACAAACTCCTCAGATTCCCGACTAGCGGTCCCGTTCCCAATGGCGATCATTTCAACGTGGTATTTTTCGAGCAACTGCTTAAATGCTGGAGCTGCCGCCGCTCGTTTCTGGGCGTTGGCTGGCTTGTGCGGGTAAATGACCTGTTTGGCTAGGAAGCGGCCGTTAGGGTCCATAATGGCTAATTTACAGCCCGTACGGTAGGCGGGGTCAAATCCCATCACGACCTTCCCCTTCAGCGGCGCCTGCATCAGCAGGTGATAGAGGTTATTACCGAAAACCTGAATGGCATGCGCGCTGGCTTTATCCGTCAGTTGGCGTCGCAATTCCCGTTCAATGGCCGGGCCCAGGAACCGCTTGTACGCATCAGCAAAGGCGGCTTCGACCTTCGCAACAGCCGGTCCCTTGTGTTGACCAACTAATCGAAAATGCCCGTATTGTAAGATAGATGTGGTATCCACAGTAATGCTGACAGTCAAGATTTTTTCCCGTTCGCCGCGATTCAAAGCCAAGACTCGGTATGGCGGCAACGCTTTTAAGGCCTGCTGAAAATCGTAATAGGTCGCATAGACTTGTTGTTCATCATTGTCGGCAGCACCCCGTTTTAGTTTACTGACCAGCTCACCGTGTTGCCACGTGTACTGACGAATCCATTCGCGAAAGGCCGCTTGCTCACTAAAGGTTTCCGCAAGAATTTCATGAACGCCGTCCCAAACAGCCGCCACATCGGGCAACGCCTTGGTCGAATCGACAAAGGTCTGCGCCTTAGCTGTCAGCCCGGTTGCTGGAAAATGTAACAACCAGTTGGCAAGTGGTGCCAGTCCCTTTTCCCGAGCAATCGTGGCCTTGGTCCGCCGCTTTTGCTTATAAGGGAGGTAAAGGTCCTCCACTTGCTGTAATACCGTAGCTTGGGCCAGATTTTGTTGCAGCGTCGGTGTCAGTTTGCCCTGTTCCTGAATAATCTTGAGAACTTCTGCACGCCGCTGATTCAGCTTCGTTAGGCGCCGAGCCTCATCTTCAATGTCTCGAATAGCGACTTCGTCTAATGATCCGGTACGTTCCTTACGATAACGGGCAATAAATGGCACCGTATTGCCTTCATCTAACAGGGTCAACACGGCTTGAATCTGCTGAACCCGATACTGGCTCAGACTTTGGTGAACCGGTCGGGCTAGGTCACTCATTTTCGTTTCGTTCTGTGTTGCCATGCAACCCCTCCATTATCAAATTTATTGCTGGTGCTTGGTTCGACGTGCCAAGCTAAACAAAAAGCCTGACGATTGTGCCCTGTTCTGTCCGCCATCCTGTCATCAACCACCAGCCAATTAGGTTTTACTCATACGTGCATTATACCATGCTGGGCACTGCAACCGTTGGCAGTACGCTGAGGTCCGTTTGATTTTCTCACGCCATATTTAGGGAAAAAGAAGCCGTGCGACCAGTACCAATGGGGACTAGTTGCACAGCTTCTCATGACATCGATGACCCCACTTACATTGGACTATTCATAATCCGCTGTGTATTGGCGGTCACTTTTTCCATCGCGTTTTCTTGCGTCTTTTCTGCGGCATCAAATACGGTTTGATCAACCGCTTGGTGCTCAACATCGATGCTGTCGGTCATGGACTGACAAGCCTCCACGTAAGTCCGATAAGCAGCGACTAACGACTTGTGCTTACCCAATACGCGCACCGGTGCACCGGCTTGTTCAAGCTTATTTAAATTGGTCTCATAGGCATCCGTGCCTCGTTGGAAGTTGTCCGCAATCTTTTGTAAGTCGACTTGGGAAAGTTCACTGACTTTTTGATCGTCAATTGCCTGCCGTAACGTCTCAAAGTCTGCGTTCATTTGACCGGCACCCTCTTCTGTTCCCTGTAAAACACCAGAGAGGATCTGGATGTACCCGGTCATATTGTTTTTCTGTGTCTTATTCTTGCGTACGTGATTTTTCTGCATAGTTACGTCCTCCCAAACTTATTCTCGCCAAAAAGTATCGTAAACGTTGACCGGCAAGTGCCGTTTGTGTGCGGTCTTGCGGTACCACCCTTCAATCACTTCTGCGGCGTGATCACTAACTGCTTTACCCTCTAAGTAGTCATCGATGTCATCATAACGCACACCCAAGGCCGCCTCATCGGGCAGAGCTGGTCGGTCATCTTCTAAATCAGCGGTCGGAACTTTCTTGTACAGGTGTTCTGGCGTCCCTAGTAGGGACAACATTGCTGCACCTTGACGTTTGTCTAGCCGCCAAATTGGGCAAATATCCGTTGCGCCATCCCCATATTTCGTGTAGAAACCGGTCACCGCTTCAGCCGCATGGTCAGTGCCCACAACGGCCCCATTCCGAGCACCGGCAATGGCGTATTGGGCGATCATTCGCTGACGGGCCTTGATGTTGCCCTTATTGAAGTCACTCACGGTCTCATCGTTGGCGCTAACGGCTGCCACCATGGCATCCGTTGCTGGTTGAATGTTGACGCGCTCGACCTCGTCAGCTCCCATGAAATCAATCGCCATCATGGCATCGGCTTCATCAGCCTGTTCACCGTAAGGCAAGCGCACGGCGATGAACCGATAATCATTATCACCGGTCTCCCGTCGAAGCTCAGTCACGGCCATTTCACACAGAATTCCACTCAAGGTGGAGTCCTGTCCACCAGAGATTCCCAATACCAACGTCTTCATAAAGTCATAACGCTTTAAATAATCCTTGAGAAAGTCGACACTTCGCCGAACTTCAGTTGCTGGATCAATAGAGGGTTGCACCCTTAAAGCTTCAATAATCTCTTTTTGCATCGCACGCATGTTACCTGCCCCCTAATATTTTTGCTCGACTATTCGGGCATCTTTTGCACGTAAGCGTGAATATCCTTGATGATGGCCATCTTGTGGTCCCAGCAATCTTGTGACAGATCAACCGGATACTTCTGTGGATTCAGATCCCGCTTGTATTCTGGCCACAGATTTGCTAACGCCCCCCGTGCCCGGTCACGCACAGCAGATAGCGTTGGCAACTTGTAGACTAATTGCCCATCTTCAAAGATAGACTGTAGAATTGGCCGAGCATTGAAGTCATTGACCGTCTTATTGATGTAAGTATAGCTAGGATGGAACATGAAAATGGATTCCTCGTTACGTGGATCTTCGTCGATCAACGTGACGTAATCCCCTTCCGTCTTGCCATCCGCCTTCTTGGTGATTCGCCAAACTTGTTTCTTCCCTGGCGTCGTCACTTTCTCGGCATTGTTCGACAACTTAATCGTTCCCTGCATCTTCCCAGCATTGTTTTCAATGGCGACCATCTTGTAGACAGCCCCCAAAGCGGGTTGATCAAAAGCCGTGATCAACTTGGTCCCAATTCCCCAGACGTCAATCTTTGCATCCTGCATCTTCAGGCTTTGAATCGTCTTTTCATCCAAATCATTTGAGGCATAAATCTTAGCATTCGGAAAACCGGCTTCATCTAATTTTTGCCGCACCCGTTTAGATAGATAGGCCATATCACCGGAATCGATGCGGACACCTTGGAAGTTGATCTTATCACCAAGTTCTTGAGCGACCTTAATGGCATTCGGCACGCCGCTACGCAGTGTGTCGTAAGTATCGACTAAGAACACACAGTCGTGGTGCGTCTCGGCATAGGCTTTGAAGGCTTGGTAATCATCGCCGTAAGCTTGAACCAGCGCATGCGCATGGGTCCCACTGATTGGAATCCCAAAAACCTTTCCGGCCCGGACGTTAGAGGTGGCATCGAAGCCACCGATATAGGCCGCTCTAGTTCCCCAAATGGCGGCATCAAATTCCTGCGCCCGCCGCGTCCCAAATTCCATGAGGGCGTCATCCCCGGCAACGGAACGAATTCGCGCCGCCTTAGTCGCAATCAACGTTTGATAGTTAATGATATTTAGAATGGCCGTCTCAACCAATTGGCAGTCGGCTAACGGGCCTTCAACCTGTAAGAGGGGTTCGTGCGCATAGACCAGTTCCCCTTCGACCGCGGAACGGATTGACCCGCGGAATTTAAAATTGGCTAAGTAATCTAAGAAGTCTTCCGAATAATCTTCAGCTTCCCGTAAATATTCAATATCAGTTTGGGAAAAATGAAGATTTTGGATATAATGAACAATGTGCTCCAAGCCAGCAAAAACGGCATACCCGTTATGAAACGGCATGTCCCGGAAAAACACTTCGAAGACGGCGTGCTTATCCGCAATTTTTTCTTCAAAATAGGTTTGAATCATATTGATCTGGTACGCATCCGTGTGCAGAGTGAAACTGTCATCAGGATACAAATTAGTCATAATGAGTTACTCCCTTAGCTGGTTTTCAAATATGTTCTAAAAAGTTAGTATTTCCAATCAGTTACTAAACATTTGGTGTCCCTCTGATGGGGTTACTTTCTAATCCTATCGTTGGCTTAATCAACCGTAAAATGGATACCAATAGACTTATTTTAGCATGAAACGCGTAGAGCGTCATAGATTATTCACACAGTCGCGGCGGCTTAATTAGTCGGCGTGACTATCTCGAAAGGAGTCACCTATGCAATCCACATTTCCGACCGTTACGGTCTTGGGCATCCCCTTCGTCAAAACGACGGCGGCCAATTTCACTGCCACCTTGCAGCAACGCATCACACAGGGCCAGTCGACCTTTGTTGTCACGGCAAACCCAGAGATCGTCATGTACGCACACAATCATGAGGACTACCACGCTTTACTACAGGACGCTGACTTCATCACGCCCGATGGCATTGGCATCCTCGATGGCGCTAAAATCCTAAAACAACCACTCCCAGAACGTATCACGGGCTTTGATACTTTACAAACACTGCTTAAATGGGGCAGTGACCAACACCGATCCGCCTACTTTGTGGGCGCCAAACCAGCCGTGATCGCCCAATTAAAAACCTTGTTACCACAGCAGTATCCTGGGCTTAACATCGTTGGCTTACGTGACGGCTATTTCCAAGACGATACCGACGTTGTTCGTGACATCCAGCGCACCCAACCGGACATGGTTTTCGCGGCTTTAGGTTTTCCCAAACAAGAGCAATTTATTCAGGCTCATCGTCACGTGACGAAGGGCCTCTGGATGGGAGTCGGTGGTAGCTTTGATGTGCTCGCTGGCGCCGTCGATCGGGCACCACAATTTTGGCAAGACCACCATTTGGAGTGGTTCTACCGTACCGTGAAAGAGCCCAAGCGGCTCAAACGTATCGCGGTCATTCCCCATTACTTGCAGCTGGTCCGTCAGCAGGCCAAACGTACGCAATCTCGCGGATAATCCCTTGGGTCTTCTGGACCGTTGTTTGGCGAAACCCTAGCCGCTGATAGAACTGCTGAGCAGGCGTATTTTCGGCTAAGACCCACAGAACGACCTGGTTAAACCCGGCTTGCTGCAACGTGGCCCGCGCCTGCGTGACTAAATCACGTCCTAATCCCCGATGCTGGGCACTAGTCAAGAGATAAATCGATCTGAGTTCGCCCCATCCGGTGAAGGACGCATCACGTGCCGGGCCAAAGGCACAGACACCGACGAGTTGCTGACCTTCAAATGCTAGCAATGTCTGCCGCCAGTTCCGTTCAGGGTGCCAGACAGCCGGCGTTAATTTGGCCAACCAAGCAGCGGGTAACCATGGCCGATACGTCTCCCGCCAAGCCGTTAAGTAAAGCTGGGCGACCGCCTTAAAGTCATCACCCGGTTGTGCAAATCGAATACGAAACATCTTTATCACCACGCTTACAAGAAGTGCCCCACAGCTGGAATCCTTGATTCCACGTGTGAGGCACTTTTTAGCTATTTTTCCAGATAGAACTCAAACCGTTCCCCAACGTATTGGGTCCGGACGTATTCAAACGGCGTTCCGTCCTGTAATGCGGTTACTTGTCGCAACCGTAAAATGGCATCGCCACGCTTAATATTTAAGTATTCAGCGATCCGTTCGGACGCAGACATTGCGGAAACCGTTTGTTGGGCTTTGCCCGGCGTTAACTTCTTTTTATCTTCCAGTGCCCGGTAGAGCGAGCTCGTAACTTCCTTCTTGCTCAACCCATCGACTAAACTTTCCGGAACCGTGGCCACTTCAAAACAGATGGGCACATCATCGCCATAACGAATCCGTTCCATTCTTAAGACTTGGTCATCTTCCTTTAACTTCAGCTTTTCGGCCTCGCTCAAAGAAGGACTCATCACGTGATACGAAATGGTCTTACTGGTTGGCACCTTGCCTTGATTCAACATCAATTCAGTAAAACTAGTGACGCCAGACATCTTCTCTTGAACTTTCTGATTGGCAACATAAGTCCCAGATCCAACTTGGCGTTCCAGAATTCCTTCGTCAACCAAGGTTTGAATGGCTTGCCGCAGCGTCATCCGACTCACATCAAAATCTCGCGACAGTTCTCGTTCGGACGGAATTCGGTCGCCAACCGCCCACTTTCCAGCCTCAATTGCGCGTTTAATGTCATTATGAATTTGAATATAAATCGGTGAGCTCACAGCACCCAACGTCCCTTCTCAAAATAACTTCTAGTTTTCTACTTTATTAATTCCTGCATGTTACGCCCCACACTGTAGGTTGTTTCCACGTGCAGATCACGCGTCAACAGGTTTAAGTCGGCATCGCGACCCACAACCAATTTGCCCTTTTGGGTCAAGCCAAATTCTTCGGCTTGATTGACCGCACTCATTTGGACAGCATCGTTTACATCGCAACCCGTAAAGTCGATCACGTTTCTAAAGGCCTCATCATAGCGTAACACGGAACCGGCTAAGTTACCGCTTTCTAGTCGCGCTTGCCGATCTTTAACGATCACTTTTTGACCACCAAGTTCACTGACACCTTCAGGCATCCCCTTGGCCCGCATGGAATCCGTTACCAGTTCCAAGCGATGCGGACCTTTTTGTTCGTAAGCCAACTTAATCATATCTGGCACGATGTGGAAACCATCACAAATCAGTTCGCAGTACAAGTTATCCTCTAACATCGCGTGACCCGTAACGCCTGGCTCACGATGACGCAAGCCCCGTTGTGCATTATACAGGTGCGTCACGTGAGTTGCTCGGCTTTCTAATAACTGCTCCCGTGTTGCATTGGAGTGTCCAACAGACGGCACGATGTTATTGGCTAAACAGTAGCCTTCAAATGCCTTAGCCCCATCATCTTCTGGCGCATACGTAATCAACTTGACCCGCTTGCCTGAGAGTTGGTTCCAATGATCCAGCAACTTAACATCTGGATCCTTGATGTACTTCTCCGGTTGGGCGCCCTTAAAGATGGCTGCAATAAATGGTCCTTCCAAGTGAATGCCTTGAATCAATGGGTTCCGTTCAGCAGCAACCGCAATCCCTTGCATCGCATGGGAAATTGCATCGTTAGATTGGGTCATCGTCGTTGGAAAAATCGACGTGATGCCTTCTAAGGACATCAGATTGACCATCTTATCAATCTGATCAGCATCCCCATCCATACTATCATATCCGTAGCCACCATGACTATGAACATCGATAAACCCTGGGACGATGGTCCGGCCCGTTACCACGTTAATTTCATCGGCTGGTAATGGTTGGAAATCGGCCACAGGTCCCACCGCTTCAATTTGATGGTCGAAACGGATATATCCGTCAGGGATAACCTCATCCCCCGTGTAGATTTTAGCGTGCTTTAAGACAATACTCATGAGTCTCCTCCTCATCAAGATGCAGCTTCTAAGTCAACACACCCATTATAATCGGTATAGACCAAAAAGGCAACTGACGCGGCCATTTTTATACCGGTTCACCAGCATCACGCTTAATCGTCGCATCGATTCCCTTCACAACGGCCGTCATGAGTCCAGCTTCTTCCATGGCAAGTAGGCCCGCCACGGTACTACCACCAGGTGACGCTACCTGGTCGATCAGGGCAAACGGAATCTTATCACTCTCAAGAACCATCTTAGCCGAGCCCAAGGTCGCTTGCGCCGCAATCTGCGTCGCTTGGGCCTTGGTTAGCCCATACTTCACACCGGCCCGACTTAAACTATCAATAAAAAAGTCAATGTACGCCGGTGAGCTTCCAGCTAGCGCACTAAAGACGCCAAACTGTTCCTCGGCTAGATCAGTGGTAGAGCCAATCGTATTGAAAACCCGCAGTGCCTCGGCGAGCCGATCACCCGTTAACTTGTCATTAGCGGCGACCGCGGTCATCCCAGCTTGAACCTCGACATTTACATTGGGTAAGGTTCGGAGAATTGGAACGTTATCACCCACAATGTCAGCCATATCAGCCAATGACAATCCGGCCACGATTGAAATCAAAGTCTTCTCGCCAGTTGCCAGAACAGCGGTGATCTCTTGCAGAACAGCCGTAGCCACGTTGGGAGTCACAGCTAAAACCACCAAATCGCTGGCCTGAGCCACGGCAACGTTACTATCTGCCGCCACTAAGCCATGAGCAGCTGCGTAAGGTTGATAGCTTGCTTGCCGATGACTGTGGACCGTCACATCGGCTGGCACAACGGTTTTTGCCGTCAACAAGCCTGTAATGATGGCCTGGGCCATCCCGCCAACACCAATAAATCCAATTTTCATAATCAACACCCTATGCCCGCCATGAAACACGCTGTACCACGCGAATCGACTGCATATTCCTTTCCTATCAGTTCAACTTTGCTATCGCTCTTGGACATTGCGTTTAATCAGTATAGCATAGCAATTCGAACAGATGTTCTTGTTTACGTAAACAATATAATCTTTACCCAAATCGTACACGGCGTTACTTTTGATCCATCGCTGGCAAATGTGCTTTGAACCACTGATTGATACGCTTTAACCGCTCGATTCGCAGGTTAGGCAACCCCGAACGTGACAATTCATGGTTCGACTGCGGGAATAAGATGAGTTGGGTGTCAACGCCTGCTTCCTTTAAGCCGACAAAAAACTCCTTGCCCTGCGTAGTGGGACAACGCAAGTCTTCTTCGCCATGCAGAATCAGGATGGGCGTTGTCGCCTGCTGAACGTACGCTAGTGGCGAAAAATGCCAAAGCGCACTGATGTCTTGCATGTCCTGTTTCAATTCCCACGGCGTGAAGAAGTAGCCAATATCACTGGTCCCATAGAAACTGATCCAGTTTGAAATCGACCGCTGCGTCACCGCGGCTGCGAATCGCGACGTGTGAGTCTCAATCCAGTTGGTCATAAACCCGCCATACGACCCACCCGTCACGCAGAGTTGTGCCGGGTCGATCGTCGGATCCAAGTTAAGTGCCGCATCGGTGCCCCGCATCAAGTCCTCAAAGTCACCCTCGCCATAATGGCCAATGACCGCTTCCTCAAAGGCCTGGCCGTAACTATTTCCCCCACGCGGATTGATCGTAATGACCCCATAGCCCTGCCCTGCGAGGTACTGTAGCTCGTGATAAAACCCGTAGCCAAAATCGACTTGCGGCCCACCGTGAACGTACAGAACAGCAGGATGCTTCGCCGCTGGTGTCACGGGTGGGAAATACCAGCCTTCGATGTCCCAATCCCCAGCGCCCTTAAACGTAAAGCGCTGACCGGCCACTAGCGCGTGTTTGGCCTCATATGTCGCATTGGGATTCACTAGTTCTTGTTCATCGCCACTGACCACATCAAGTGCCTTTAACCGACTCACGCTGGTCATGGTCGACTCTGTAAAGACGATGGTCTGCTCATCAACCACGCTGAAGTCACAAATAGCACGATTACCAGTCACTAATGGCGTCACTTCATCTGTTACCAAATTTTGACTGATCAGATTTAACCGTCCGTGCTCATTTTCAAGTAAAACGACGGTCTGATTATCCAGCCAAGCAACCCATTGTCCCGAAAGTCGTTGCTGACTATCGATTGCCAGCATATCTCCGACCTCCACGTCGCGTGGGGCGGTCAAGTCAATCAGGCTACCGGTCGCAATTTCTGCAACCCACGCGTGGGATTGTGACACGTTGGGGATATGATTGTCCTGGCCCCACATCAACACATGCTGTCCATCTGGCGCTAATTTACCAGCACCGAATGTGCCACCGGCAACGGCCTGATTCAGCAGGCGCTCAACGGATCCATCAAAGGGGTGCCAGAAAACGCCAGCACTGAAATCGTGCTCATCATCCGGCACTCGGTCGCAATCGAAGACCAGTCCTTGCTGATTAGCATCGGTGATGTGAAAAGGATGCTCGCGTTCCAGAACGACAACCTGATCGTGGGTTGTCCATTCATAACGAATCGCTTGGTAGGTCAAGCCAGTTGGTAACACCCCTTGCCCGTTTGCTTGATACTGTAATCGGTCAATCACTTGGACGGTTGGGTAATCGCTGGGCTTGGTTGCACCCGTAGTTGTCTGAAAGTAGAGATATTGACCATCCGTGGTCCAAACAGGCGTGGTCACATCTGCGTCACCGCGCGTAATTTGTTCTGGTGCGCCACCATCCAAGGGCACTAGAAAAAGCTGCGCGTGGTCCCCAACCACGCCCGTAAAAGCTAATCGCTGTTTATCAGGACTCAAAGCCAGGTCATTAACACTAACATCGCTCGGGCTCCATTGCCGATGGCCACCGCCATCTACCAGATTCACACTCTCAATCGTGGCCCGACTCAAATTCTTTTGTTGGTCTAGTTGACTTTCTAAGTAGTACACCCGTTGTCCATCACTCACTGGTTGTGCCAGTGGGCGCAGGGCAAAAAGGTCCTCAGGTTGCACGCATGTTGCCATTCATAGAACCCCACTTTCTACGTCAAATACACAAATGGTCTGGAGCAATTATTAATTTGACTTTAGCGAAATTCCCTTGAATTGTCAATTTTTTGACCGCGTGGATTTGGTAGCGAATACATGACTGGGGGCAACTCCCCGTTGATCAGCTTTTCGATCCTATAAATTTGGCGACTTAGGCCCCATTATGGTGACCATACAACACCCCTTATCAACTACCATCCTCCCCCCTAAAAAGCAGTGGAGATACTTTTGAGCGCATAAAAAAACCAGTCACACACCGTGACTGGTTCTTAGTTGGGCTAGCTGGGTTCGAACCAGCGCATCACGGGATCAAAACCCGTTGCCTTACCACTTGGCTATAGCCCAATAATAAAATGGTGGGGAGTGGATTCGAACCACCGAACCCGAAGGAGCGGATTTACAGTCCGCCGCGTTTAGCCAGACTTCGCTACCCCACCAAAATGTGAATCGCCGTAACGAATCAACTTCATTATCATACAAAATTATGCATAAACCGTCAAGCCTTTTTTAGCAGTTTTTTTATTTTAGGTCAATAATTCGTAATCTTTGCTGCCATTCCGTCATAAAATCCGTTCCCTGCCACTCATTGATCCGCCGATTATGATAGCCTAACGTCTGGTTATAATACCAGGTCGTTCCAAATCGTTGCGGCGCAAAATGCCGATGAACGTGACCAAATTGCACGATTTCCACCCGGTAACGGGCCAGTAAGTCTCCCAGACGCGGGCTCCCCATCATCGCATTGGCCATATTCCAGAAACGATCATCGTCCGTGTAGCGAATATAGTCACGTCGAGGCACAAAATGGGTCATAAATAGCACCCGTTTCTTTGCAATCTGCGCGGCCTGTAACTGCGATTCGACGACTGCCAGTACGTGGTTCATCCGCTCCTGGTCACTCCCCGGCTGGACAATGCTGCTATCGATCCAAAATGCCCGTTTCCACGCTAAAAAGTTGCGCCCCTGAAGGTTATCCGCAAACTGATAGTCATACCAGCCATTATTGCCGATTATCCGCCAATCAGTCCCTGCCACGTCTAAATACCCCGCATGGAGATAAGTCGGCGCTAATGGCGATTCTAGGGCCGCATACGTCACGTCATGGAGCATGTCGTGGTTGCCCGCAATAAAGCGAACCTTGGCCGGAGCCAGTTCACGTTGCATGGCCGTCACGTAAGCTAATGACTGATCGAAATGATTGGTAATATCTCCGGCAATCAAATAAACACCCACATTTTTCCGCCGCAGGTAAGCCACTTGCTGGGTCAAAACGTCTGCCACGGGCTGTTTGTTAACGTCAAAATGTAGATCACTGATCAGTGCCACCTTAACCATCGGCAACTCCTCCTCCGTTTTGTATGACCATCAAAAAAGTGCCACTCTGTTTAACCAGAGTAGCACTTTTCGGCTTAAAACGTGATTTATTTGATACCGGCCATCAAGTTCTTGATTGGCTTGACCAGGGCAAACATAATCAGCCCGGCCACGATAGCCACAATGGCAACCCCCATAAAGTAGGCTGCTTCATTTTCTGGCGTGTATAACTTAACGATCTGTGCGTTAACGGCTTGACCAGCGGCGTCGGCTAGGAACCACATACTCATCATTTGTGATTGGAAGGCCTTTGGTGCCAGCTTCGTCGTTACGGATAGTCCAATTGGTGAAATCAGTAATTCGGCAATTTCAACAACTGCCCAGCTACCAACTAACCACAGTGGACTAACTTTAGCGCTCGTCCCAAACATAACCACTGGAACCACCATGATCAGGTAAGATACCCCGGCAAATAACATACCAGTTGCAAACTTAGCTGGTGAACTTGGTTGCTTCTTTCCCCAACGGTTCCACATTGCGGCGAAGAATGGCGTGTAGATCAAGATGAACAGTGGGTTCAACATCTGGTACCAAGATGGCAAGATGTGAACACCCAAGAAGTGGTTATTCGTTTGGTTAGCAGCGAACAGTGCCAAAACAGATGACCCTTGTTCTTCAATTGCCCAGAAGATCATTGCGGCAATGAAGAGCCCCAAGTATGCCCAAACGTGCTTCCGCTCAGTTGACGTAACTTTCTTACTCGTTAAGAAGATAACGAAGTAAACAACGGGAGCTGCAATCGCAATGACGGAAAGTAACAGCACAAAGTTATTTAAGTTTAATGAACCCAAGAGGTACATCAGAATCAGTACCAAAGCAAAGGCAATCAGACCAATGCTTGAACGAACCGTCAGCTTCTTCATGTCACCAGGTTCCAGCGGATCAGTTGGGTATAAACTGTCCTTGCTCAGGTACTTCTTACCACCGATCCAGTATTGAACCAGTCCTAAGAACATCCCGATAGCGGCTAAGGAGAACCCTAAATGGAAGTTGTACTTCAAACCTAACCAACCAACAATCAGTGGCGCAACCAGGGAACCTAAGTTAATCCCGAAGACAAAAATCGTAAATCCGGAATCACGCCGTGTGTCGCCCTCGTCATACAGGCCACCGACCATTTCAGAAACGTTAGGCTTCAATAACCCAGTCCCCAAGACGATTAAGAGGATGGAGATGAACAAGGCCATTGACCCAGCAGGAACGGACAACGCAACGTGCCCGAACATGATCAAGACACCACCAATGAAGACGGTCTTCCGACTTCCCCAAACACGGTCACTCATGTATCCCCCAAGAACTGAGGATAAGTAAACCATTGACCCGTAAATGGACATGACGGAAGCGGCAGTTGCTTGGCTAAATCCTAGACCACCCTTGGTAACAGAGTAGTACATGTAGTAGATCAGGATGGCCCGCATGCCGTAGTAACTGAACCGTTCCCACATTTCTGTAAAGAACAGAGTCGATAACCCACGCGGTTGACCGAAGAAGGTCCGATCTTGGCTGGTTGATTCTGGTTTGTTATTCAAAACTATAATACCTCCAGTGCTTTTCTCAAAATGAATATTTTTATCTTTCGCAGTCGCCGGCAGGAATTTCAACGGCGCTGATGTCTCATAGCTCTCTAATAAAACATAGTAGTTATTATACTGCAGGAAGTCCTGTTACGCAACGGTTTCCTTCATAAAAGCGTCTTCATCGCCCGGTATCACGCGAAAAAACAATGATGGAATTATTAGCTATCTCATGCAATCTTCTTATTTTTTATTCATTTCGGCGAAATCCTCATTATTAATTTTTTTATGAATAATATAAAAAAAGCGATTCGACCTTAAGGCAGTCGAATCGCAAACGCTAATTTTTGGGAGAGGTTGTCAATCCATAATCCAGTCGAATGAAAGTGATTCTGACAGCTACTTCCGCTTTACACTAAGCTACAACGGCGCTTTGGTCTAACTGACGGCAAGCAAACTTAACCAGCGCTTCCCCATTCAACCAACCATAAATATCGTTAGGAATTTCCACAACAGGCACCGCGGATCCAAATTGCAATGCTTCCCCGTCTTGTGGCACTAACAGAACTAAATCCTGTTCAGCAACTAGTTCCATGGTAACGTCATCACTGCTGACTGCGCTAAACTTCAATGGTACTTTACGTGTTTCTGCAATCCGCTTTGCTTCGCCTAAGAATAAGTGCCCACAGTTACCTTTGCCAGATACTAACAATACATTCTTCATAATGACATCTCCCGGTTTCTTTTTCATTCGTTAAACATAGAATAGCACTTTGAGAGGTATACCACAATAGAAAAAATGCAAAAATCAATTTTATTTTTTATCCTGTCCGTGCCGTGTAATGGGCATTTTAGTCATCTATACCAATTATTTAAGAATAACTATACCAATAATTAAGCTTCGTGAAACCGCTATCATTTATAGTTGCTCACTGCCGGTTGAAAGTTCTAAAATACCGGTCATAATAGTTCAGGCACCAATACTGGAACTAAAATTAGACAACATCGTAGTTGGATTACCTTACCGGTCGATAGATATGGTATTTTCAGACGACGGTCATCACTATCAATTGGCTTCAAAAATATTAGGCAACCGCGTTTTACAGCTGATATCGTGACAAAATACTTTCAGCGTTGTGGAAGCTGGAGATGGCGCCTATCGCCCGTGATACAGGCTGGTGTTCTTCCAATCTGGCACGTCCCTACTACCGGCGAAAGCTCTGGTAGCTGTGGTGCATACAATTTGGTCTAACCTAACGGCGCAAGTAGTTACCAGTAACTGGAACGAGACCTGAATTTAATCTTTCAGCTTCTAGGTGATTGTCCCCCCTTTTCAACCACGTCGTCGCCCATAACCCGGCATGTGTCTTAAGATAGCCGCTTAGGTCAACGCAGCACACATCCATCCCGGCTTCTGAATGCGTGATCTGCTTCTAAATTAATCGTTAGTGCCACTACAGCCCATTTTTGTTCTACAATATTATAGAAAGTTTTTAGAAAGTCAGTTCCTTTAATTTTAGTTCTACGTGAGACTGAAAGCCGAAAGGACCGCGATTTTCTAGTAGTCACTCGTATCGGTAATCTTTGTCGATTCGGTAGCACTCCTCCGGCCACATCACAGCGTACCTTTTTAAACAACCTAAGGGCCTGCAGCTGATAGCTATTGTAAGAGCAATCAGCTTGCTTGACCATGCCTATTTGGTGCGTCGTAAGCACCTAATAACTGACCGCATTGAAATACAGACAAAAAGAAGCTGGCGTCCTCGGTTTTTGAGGACGCCAGCTTCTTTCCATGCCTTAAGCGGC
>NZ_SULH01000016.1:0-25123 GCF_007115095.1 Levilactobacillus enshiensis
TGAACGATATCTTGTTTTTCCATAATAAAAACCTCACCAATTTATTTGATGAGGTAATCATATCGTGTATTTGTCGCCAGTCATAGACGGTCAGTTATTGGGTGCTTACAAATCAACGAGCGGCATTGAACAGCATTCTTGATCACGGCGAGTTTTATCTCGGAAATAACGCTGCCAAACGTAATATCAAGCGCATGGTAATCGGCCGAAAGAACTCGATGTTCAGTACGAGCCAAGTTAGAGCGGAAGCTACAGCTATTTGGATGACTCTAATTGTGTCGGCCAAAGTAAGTGGCAGCGCTCGCAAAGAAATCAGAGCTGGAAACTTGTTTACCATGGAACTTTACGCATGATTCTTCAGATAACGCTCAGCTAAATACAGTAGCCGCTTAAGACATGGAAAGAAGATGGTGTCCTCAAAAACCGAGGACGCCATCTTCTCTTTTGTCTATATCTCAACACGGTCAGTTATTGGATGTTACTTTGAAAGAATGTTGGAACCAATGATTGACCTTCACTCGTAATTCATCTCTGTTAGCAAGCAGTTAAGTAACTGGTTAAGGTAGGGGTGATCAAACTTCAAAACAGCCAGTTAGAGGGGGGCTTGCGTGGGTAATGCGAGGGATTGGATCACGTCCAGTCGGTTATTAGCACATCAGGAATGTGACTAGGTTCTAAATTCCAGTTCGAAGCCATTGAGGAGACCTCGTGGGCCTGATAGGGACTGTATCCAAAATGTAATGGCCGAATAGGGGACTGATTTTCGACTGCCGTTGGTACTAGCGCATCAGTAGATAAGCGTGAAGTTAAGTAGCCTTTCTTTTAACAGAAGAGGATACCAAGTCAGATCAAAGCTAGTGAGCCTAAAGTAAAGCTGCACAGCTTGAACGAGAGTTAAAAGAGACAGCATATAGTTAACTTGGCAAATGGTGCAGGGTTGAGTAAGGCTAATTATGCACGTAGGAGCGTTTGACTGTAAAACAAGAGACGAGGACGTTGAAACGCCAGAGTCGCTTAGAAAGCAGTAAACAGGCCTAAAGCTTGTGGTTAGTTAATGGGACTAAGACGCCGTATCCAATTGGTACAGTAGGAAATATCAGAGTAGCAAAGATATGCCAGTTTATTCTTGGCACGGACATTGCGCGCTTTTAATGGAAACTGTATCGCAGTTAAGTCGCTATTCTAGCACTCTGGTTGAGAAGATAGGCGGATTGGGTGCTTAATTGGTTGCGTGCCGTTAGCGGAACAGGTTTACGGTGGGCGATGATGCCCATCCACCTCAGCGTCTGCAAAAAAATGTAAATTAAAAACCCCAGCCGGGCAAGCCGAGGTTTCGCAGGTATTCGTTAGTATTCTTTAGTCTTGGTAAGCGTCTTGTAAACCGACTTTGTCTTGATGGTCGATGGAAGCGTACCGGTCTGATGCGTACATAACGCTGGATTCATCAGCGGAGTGGCTTAAGCCTAAGGCGTGGCCAATTTCGTGAGTAGCAACGTTAGTCCGTTGGCTCTTAGTGTAGCCGTACTTGGTTAAGAGGCTACGGTTTAAGGTGGACTTGGCAGAAACGATTTGGTTATTGTCATCGCTCTTCTTTAAGTAAGAGTAGTTTGTGTAACCAGCAAGCTTACCGCCCTTGGTGCTGAGGGAAGCGGAAGAGGTCAAGGTGATGTCGGCCTTTTCGCCGTTCTTAGCAGCTTTTAATTGGACAACGCCAACCTTGTTCCAACGCTTAACCGCGTTTTTCCAAACACTCTTGTAATAGGAAGATGTGTTGCTCGTTTGGTAAGTGATGGTCGTGTCTTTCCAGCTTCCCCATGAAGGTGTTGGCTTGCTAGCGGATGCTAGGATCGTCGTGCTAAAGCTCGCTAAGACGATGGCCATAGTGGCGATGATTAAGACTGCCCATTTTGTGATTTTTGCTAACATTTTGAAATACCTGCTTTCTTAAATTCCGAATGATCAACATTTAAGTTGTTCGCTATCTTATTGACTATGGTTAGTATAAAACGAGTTGCTAATTGGTTGGTTGGTCACATCTACTAGTGTGGACAGTTTCTGGGGGACAAAATTGTTAATGTGGACATAAAATAGCCCCTTATAGTTAATAGGCCGCAAAAACCGTTACACATTGGCGATTGTGGCCACACTGTTAACTCCGTAAAACGATGTAAATTCCACGAAATTTAGACCAAAAAAAGATCACGTTGATTGTGTTGGCATTGAAAACAATCAGCGTGATCCTTTAATTATCGTATTTATATGACAGATGTGTTACGAACATTACGGGGCAAATCAGATGAATTTGTCATTAATTTACTTATATTTGACAGCGGTTCCATAAGCTGCTACAGATTGCATATCAGTTCCAATTGATCCGGAATCAAAACGCATCATGACGACAGCATCTGCCCCCAAATCGATGGCATTTTGACGTAAACGGTCGACAGCAATGTTACGGGCTTCATCGAGCATTTTGGTGTAATCGCGAATTTCGCCCCCAACGACGTTCTTTAGTGAAGCCCCGATATTGCGTAGTACGTTCTTAGACTGCGTGGTTAACCCGAAAACCTCACCAATCACTTCATATTCTTGACCGGGAATGTGTTCAGTAGTGGTGACTAAAATAGTTGCCATGTTAAATTCCTCCTCCATTGATTACTCTCAATATACCGTTGCTGACTAAGTAGTACAAGTTTTATCAATTTTATTTCTGTGGCGTTTTCGCTGATATTGCCACGTGACTCACAGACTGTCTGCATAATTGAAACAGTTTTGGCTAATTATGCAGGTAACAAGTGGGATAGCTGTATAATATCGAAAAATAAATAATAGAAACGGTATTGATTAAATTAAAATGAAACAATTAGCAGTATCAATTTGATTGCTCGCATGTTATGGTGGTTATACGGACGCTTGCTCGTAAAGCTTTCGATAGAAGGGGGACATCTAAAATGTCCGAAAAAGAGATGGGTCAAGAAGAAAATGAAGAACAAGCATCCGATTTTCATCAGGAGTTACAGCCATTTGACGCGCAACAAAAAGAACTGATCAGTCACTATCTATTTTCACGAACGGCTTATGGCTTAGCCGCGGCAGCACTCGAAAATAATTTGAACGTGCCACTAGACCACTATCAGCAGAAACGTCTGTTTTACCAAGATATTAGCGATTTAGCCCATTTTCGCCGTAATTTTTTTGATAGCGTGGGTAGTTTTCTACGGCTTTCAGTTGACACCACGTACCAACTTGAAATCTGGGATCGTCAATTTCACAGTAAATACAATTACTCGCAAGCAGAATTAAGCCAAGCAGGCCTGTGTACAGTCAAGATGGGAACCGCTGTGGAAACAATCACGTATGGCAAGCTGGGGTTTAAGATCCGCCGATCATTTGAGATTGAACATGAGCATCTCTTTGGCATCAAGAGCCAGTTCTACGTTGCCGGGAAGCAGGTCCCTTGGGTGGACGGTTTGATGTTACTACAACATCAACTGAAGGAACACACGCTCTGGTTGAAGGGCTACATTTTAAAAATTGAAGACTTCACATAAATAAGATAAGAATATCCCGTCAGCAAGTCGGGATAATACATAAAAAAGCCCAACCACATGGCGTGATTGGACAGGTTACTTTGTTAGAGACTGAGTGAGCAGGGGAACCAGCTGACGAATTGTCGGCTGCACGTTGCCCCGGAGAATATCGGTGTGACTAACCGCAATAACATTACTGTTACTGCCTAGAGGCTGGCGTAAACGTAGAATTTGGGCGTCTACCACGTAAATATTTTTAGAATCGACGGTTAAGTCCCAGTGATGTTCGGCTTGTACGTTCACGGCTGGGAGCTTGAGCGCAACTGCTAAGTTTTGACAAAAGTGATTAATTAGGGCGGCGTCGACAACAGCGTTTCCTGTCAACACAGGTTGGTATTTTCCGCTCAAGATGTCACCAATCACTTTAATTTCCGTCATGTTGGTTCCTCCATTATTAGATGATGCCTCATTTTAGCATGGAAACTAGGAATGTGACGTCACTTCATCTGGAGCTTAGCGAAACTTTAAAAGATAGTGGCAAGTTTAGAGGATCAAATAGCCCACCAATAGTTGAATGAAACCGGATGTGATTAACCGATAGTGGTCGTTCAAGTGTTGCACGAGCCACCAATGCGCACCAACGAGGAGGACAACCACGATTAGTTTCCAAGACAAGGGCAAGGTTAATAAAGACAGGATGAACAGCGCAGGGGTAATTAAAGTAAATCGCCAATCACGTTCACTGCTCAGATAGTAAGGTTCAAAGAAGGCTAGGTAACTGGCCATTAAAGGAATGAGTGGTCGTAAGAATTGTAAGGCGAGGTAGTGATTTCGTAGGAAAAATAGAATGACCGGGACGCCACACCCCGCCAAAAAACTAAAGACGACTAAGCCATAGGCGGACTGCAAGCCTAGTTGGGGGATGCACGCGAGCACCAAGAAGACACAGATCAAAAGTGCAAAGACTTGAATCAAGTGTTCCTGAGGTGCGGCTAGAAAGCCCATCGTTCCCGCGGCCACTACCAAAATTGGTCCAATTCGTGATTGAAAATGACGTACGAGAATTAAAAAATAACCGGCGGCTAAGAAAATACCGTATATAATGAGATAAAATTTAACTTCACCGGTCAGTGGAGTTCCAGTGGATGCTGTTGAACCGGCAATCCACCAGAGAATATTTTGGCAGAAGGTGAACACGAAAAGCTGTTGCACCGTGCGGTTTTTAAAGAAGGCCATGAGTGTGGTCATGGAATCGCTCCATTTCAACTGTTTATTGTGTGTTGCCTTTAATCTTAATAATTATCTGTCACTTGGTCAATGTTTCTTTCAGAAATACTGAGGAGCTTTCTTTATAGTTTTGTAAAATTGTGTTAGAATTCTTAAGTTATGAGTCAATTCCCGATAGGATTCACGAATCTAGTGAAGCTGCCTTGTAACCGACTGGCGCGAGATTATCGGTCAACTCGTCGTCAACACTATCTAGGGGGAATATCCATTGCAAGAAAGACATTTATTTACTTCGGAATCCGTTTCCGAGGGACATCCCGATAAGATTGCCGATCAAATCAGTGACGCAATCTTAGACGCGATGCTGCGACAAGATCCAGATTCACGGGTTGCCTGTGAAACCTCTGTAACCACTGGACTCGTTCTGGTCTTTGGTGAAATTTCAACCAAAGCCTACGTCGATATTCAAAAAGTGGTTCGTCAAACCATTAAAGAAATCGGCTACACGGATGGTCAATACGGGTTTGACGGCGACAACTGTGCCGTCCTCGTTGCAATCGACGAACAGTCACCAGATATTGCCCAAGGGGTCGATGATTCCTTAGAGACACGTGAAGGTGATGAGGATCCACTGGACAAGATTGGTGCCGGTGATCAAGGGTTGATGTTCGGTTATGCCGTTAACGAGACGCCTGAATTGATGCCACTACCAATCGAGCTGAGTCATGCCCTGATGCGGCGCATCGCCACTTTACGGAAGACCAACGTTATTGACTACCTACGGCCAGATGCCAAGGCTGAAGTGACGGTGGAATACGATGATAATGAACGACCAGTTCGTGTTGATACGGTTGTTCTGAGTACCCAGCATGATCCAGACGTGACGTTAGACCAAATTCGGCAGGACGTTATTGACCAAGTGATCAAGCCGGTCATTCCAGCAGAATTGTTGGATGCCAAGACGAAGTACTTCATTAACCCAACCGGCCGTTTTGTTATCGGGGGTCCCCAAGGGGATGCCGGATTAACTGGGCGGAAGATTATCGTTGATACGTATGGTGGAGCTGCTCATCATGGTGGTGGGGCCTTCTCAGGTAAGGATGCCACCAAGGTGGACCGTTCAGCTAGTTACGCTGCACGGTACATTGCCAAGAACATTGTGGCGGCTGAATTGGCAACCAAGTGTGAAGTGCAAATTGCCTACGCCATTGGGGTTGCTGAACCCGTTTCCGTGTACATCAACACTTTTGGCACCGGGACGGTGGCTGAGAGCAAGTTGAACGCTGCTGTGCGTGACCTCTTTGATCTGCGGCCAGCAGGAATTATCAAAATGTTAGATCTTAAGCGGCCAATTTACAAGCAAACCGCTGCATACGGTCACTTCGGCCGGACTGATATTGACTTACCTTGGGAACATTTAGACAAGGTTGAGGCGTTGAAGGCAGCTGTTAAATAGGACGTTTTCGTTTAAAAAAGGTTGTGGTGGTCCTTGGGGACTGGCACAACCCTTTTATTTTTTAAGCTAAGCCCTTGCCTTTTAAGAGGGAAGCAGTGATAATGAGGACATTACTGTTTTATCAGAAATTGGGAAGTAGCAGCAATTGGCTACTTAAATTCGTTGTGTGGCGGGGCCCAACGGCAGGAGGATATTATGTCAAATAAACAAACTAACGTGGGGATTGTCACGGGCGCCGTTTTCGTTGCAACCTTCATGTCTGCCATTGAGGGGACCATTGTCTCCACCGCCATGCCAACCATCGTCGGGGATTTACACGGGGTGGCCCTCATGAACTGGGTCTTCTCAATCTTTCTACTAACGAGCGCGCTGGCAACACCAATTTATGGCAAGCTAGCCGACACGGTGGGCCGTAAACTCGTTTTCTTAGTGGGTCTCTTTATCTTCGTACTTGGTTCGACCTTATCGGGGATGTCACACAGCATGGAAACGCTGATTGCTTGGCGGGCCCTGCAAGGAATTGGGGCGGGCGCCATTATGCCAGTGTCCTTTACGATCTTAGCGGATATCTATCCGGTTGAAAAACGGGCACGCGTCATGGGTCTGAACGGCTCTGCCTGGGGAATCGCCGCAGTGGTGGCCCCCTTATTAGGGGGATTCATTGTTGATCAACTTAGCTGGCACTGGATCTTTTTCATCAATATTCCCATCGGGATCATTACGATGGCCCTCATTTGGTTTAATTTAAACGAGTCCACCCAGCGAAAAGCCTTTAAAATGGATTGGGCCGGTTGCTTATGGCTGTCCGTTGGCTTATTGGCGCTGATGCTGACGTTCCAACTCATCGGTGAGGGTGACCTGAACGTATTGTGGGTCGTTGTTGGCCTGGTCGTGACGGTCATTGCCTTCTGGCTGTTTCTGCGCCGTGAGCAACGGACAGATGATCCCTTGATTCCGTTGACACTTTTTCGGGATCGAACATTTGTGATTCAAAATTTAATTGCGGCATTGGTTAGTGGATTCATCATGGGGTTTGAAGTTTATTTGCCCACTTGGACGCAGGGACTCCTAGGATTACGCGCTTCTGAGGCCGGTTTTGCCATTACACCCAGCTCATTGATGTGGATCGTTGGGTCCTTTATTGCCGGCCGGCTGATGGTGCGGCGTTCGCCGTATCAAATTGTTAATATTGCCCTGACCTTGATTATTATCGGTGCCGTAACAATGGCCTTGATTCCTGCGACTACGCCATTCTGGTGTTTCTTCGTCATTGCGGCCATCTGTGGGACCGGGTTCGGTATCACCATTACCACCACGACCGTTACCGTTCAGAGTCACGTGGCGACCGATGAAATTGGCGTTGCGACTTCCTTTAATACCTTATCTCGGACGCTGGGACAGACGATTATGGTGTCCATTTTGGGAATCATCATGAACGTTCAAATGGCCAAAGGGGTTGCTAGTCACTCGGGAGCAACGATGGGGATGATGAATAAATTGATCAACCCGCAAACGGCTAAGAGTTTACCGGCTAATTTGCTGCCAGCGCTCCACGATATCTTGTATCAAGGCTTGCATCTGATTTTCATTGCGGGCGTCTTATTGATCGTCATTTCGTTCTTAGTCAACTTCTTGGACCGCAAAGATATGCAGCGAGTCAGCGATAATCAGGGGTAATTACTCCCGTTTTTCGTAGAATTACGTTATAATTATCATTAAATAACCAAAAAGTGGAGGCGAGGAAGATGTTTGAGAGTAATCATGCGCGGTATGCCAGTTATGGTACCGTTGCGGCCTTGCCAGGCGACATGATTGATGCCGTTTGGCAGATTATTGACCGCGACCTCCAAGGCCTGTTTCCGTTAGACAACCTACTGACGTTTAAGCTCCATGAGAATCAGGGGACCACGACGTTTGAGTACGTTCAAGAAGACGACCAGCAAATGGATCTGCGGGCAGGGTTCGATACCCAGTTTGCGTACACGCCAGAATTGCCGGACACCGTCTTAGCGTACGATGATGGGGATAGCCAGATTATTCTGTTACCATCCGAAACGGCTGAACATTAATTGTGATCGTAAAAAGTAGTTCAGGAATTGACCTGAACTACTTTTTTGTGGCGTAAATTAGTGGTTAAGTTTGACGCGCTTACGGCGACCTAAATATACCAAATAGGGTGATGACTATGATTTAAGCGGTTCACGACGATTACCAAAAGCTAGTGAATCAACCCAAAGTGGCGTAGGCCATTGACGATGCCGTCCGTCATATTAGTCGTGGTGACGTAGGCTGCCTTATTTTTCGCTTGGAACACGCCATTACCCATGGCGATGGGGATGTCGACCTCATCGAACATCTGGAGGTCATTTAGGCCATCGCCAAATGCATAGGTCTTCACGTTTTGCAGGTCAGCCGTCTTGAGCAGCGTTCGAATCCCCGTCTGCTTGGTGATTCCCATGACCATGGTGTCGAGCGCGCGAGGATTGTTCCGCACTAGGGTTAGCTGACCGGCGAACTTACGTTGGTAGATTTTCTCTTTATCGCGATTAAAGATATTTAGGAAATTAATGTCATGAGTCAAGTACCAGTCGGGGTCGACAGTTGCAGATAATCGTAATAGCTTGAAATTATCCTGCGTATCTTGATTGGCTTGGCTCAAACGAAACCCCTGATTATTGAAGTAACCAACGGGGTCACCCTGTTGATTGGCAAACGCTGTAATGGCTTTCAACGTCGTGTGGGGGATGTTAGCCGCAGCCAGTCGTTTGCCTTGATATTGAACATAACTGCCGTTAGCACTGACGACCGCGTCAATTTTTGTAGCATCTAGGACAGATTGAATCTCAAATATGTTTCTTCCAGTCGCAATAACTGGTAGAATATGATGTTGTTGCATTTCATGAATAGCTGCAACACTTGCTGGCAAAACGTTCTTATTATCGTCAAAAAGCGTTCCGTCCAAATCAAAAAAAACGATTGCGTGATACATAGAATGCCTCCTAATTTATTATGGTTACAGTTTCATTATACAACAATCTGTTTGGTCCCCGTTTGGATTGGATGAGGTCGCGTTGCACACTGAAAGTTCCTGAAATTTGGAGAAATTTTGTCAGTCAGATGTAGTAGTCGGCTATTTTATGGTACACTATATCTTGTATTTTTAATAAAAGAGGGGCTATCATGGTGATAATTACAGCTGGAATGATCGGAGTCGGTAAAACGACTTTAACTGGAAAGATTGCGTCACACCTGGGTACGCAAGCATTTTTTGAACCGGTTGGCGACAACCCGGTGTTGCCACTTTACTACCGGGACCCGAAACAATACGGTTTCTTACTGCAGATTTACTTTTTGAACAAGCGGTTTAGTATGATCAAACGGGCTCTGGCCGACGACAACAACGTTCTTGACCGTTCCATCTACGAAGATGCGCTCTTCACCCGCGAAAACAACGCCGAAGGTAACATTACGGACACGGAACTCGAGGTCTACTTAAACCTCCTCGACAATATGATGCATGAATTGGATGAACTGCCAAAGAAGGCGCCCGACTTATTGGTTTATGCCGATGCTGACTTTGACACGATTCTTCACCGTATCAAGAAACGTGGTCGCGATTACGAACAATTCGATGACAATCCAGAATTGGAATCTTATTACAAGAAGATGTGGACGGCTTACCAAGGCTGGTTCGCTGACTACGATGTTAGTCCTAAGATCAAGATTGACTTACAAAAGTACGACTTAGACGTTCCCGGCAACACGGAACTCGTCTTGGGTCAAATCGATGATGCTTTAAAAGACTTACGTAGTGACGCCACTGTATAAAAGAATCATTAAAAAATCTCCCCAGTCAGAAATGACTGTGGGAGATTTTTTGGTTAACGTCTAGATTGAAAATTCCCAAGTACCGGCTATGACTAGGCTAGCAACAATGGGACTGAGTCTGGCAACAGTGGCTTAGCCTTGAACGTTTAACCCAACTTTTTTTCGATGTTAGCCAGTGTGACCAAGCTGGTGTTGGCGAAGACCATGTCAGCAGCGCCTAGTTCGGTTGCATCGCCGATTCCCAAGGAGACCTCACCAGCTGCATTGATGGCAGCGACCCCAGCAGCAGCATCTTCAACCCCGATGCATTGTTCTGGTGGTAAATTAAGCAATTCAGCACCCTTGGTGTAGATCTCAGGATCCGGCTTACCCTTTTTTAGGCTGGCTGGATCAACGATCTTAGGGAAGTAGTCGGCTAGTTGCAACTTGCCTAAGACCCGCGGGGCGTTCTTTGAGGCGGAAGCCAATGAGAGCTGGTAACCCTTTGCCCGTAGACTGTCCAAGAAGTCTTTCATGCCGGGTAAAATGTTGGCAGGGGTCATCTTATCGACTTCGGCCACGTAGTTCGTGTTCTTTTGGGCGGCCAATTTTTCCTTTTCGGCTTCGGTGTAGTCATTTTCCTTACCACCGGCCTTTAAGATCATTTCCAGAGAGTCCATGCGGCTAATGCCTTTTAAGCCATTGCCGAGTTCTTCACTCCAGGCAACGCCGAGGGAGTCAGCTAATTGGTGCCAAGCTGTCCCGTGAAGAATGGACGTATCGGTGATTACGCCGTCCAGGTCAAAAACGAATCCTTTAATATCAGCAAACTTTGTCATGTAAAACACTCCTTAATAGGTAATGGTGGATGAAACGTGTGGTTTTAATGTAACCTGTTGTTGCCCAATTTTTAAGGTAGCTGCGTGGTCGGCCGTGACGGTGACTTGGTGATGGTCGATGGCAAATGTGTAACGGATGCCGCGCAGCAACTGATTGAAACGAATGGCTTGCCAAGCTTGTGGCAAGTGAGGCGTGACGGTCAGTTCAGGGGCTAACGCGTCAACACCGGCATAATACCGGGTGGACATCAGGGTAACGGCACCCATGACGCCGAGGTGGATCCCTTCTGCGGTCGTACCGCCCTGAATGTCATAATAGTCGGAAAAAAGCGCTTGCGAGAAGAGTTGCCAGGATTGATCCATGTTGCCCGCCATCGCCGTGAGCGCTGCATAGACGATGCGTGAGAGGGTCGAGCCATGAGTGGTCCGATCAAGATAGAATTGCAGGTTCTTCAGGAGAGCAGCTTGGGGGAAATGATACCCCAGTTGCTTTAATAGTCCAATAACTGTGGGGGCATCAAAATTATAGAAGGCCATCAGGGCATCAGCTTGCTTGGCGACCTGGTAGGCATCGGGCGTTTTACCCTCAGCCTTCAAGATCCGGTCCATTCGAGAAATATCGCCATATTTTTGCCGGTACTTCCGAAAGTCGAGTTGGGGTAGCTTGAAGTAGCCTTCAAATTGGCCGATGATGTCGTCGGCGTTGATGTCGAGTTTAAGGTGATGACTGATATCGGTGAATTGTTGTAGCGTATGGGGCGTGATCGCCGTCTTGTGGTCCACGCGCTTCAACGTTGCGGCATCCAGCTGTTGACGAATTTCAGCCAACTGGTTGAAGACCCAGGTGACCATGAGGTTGGTATAGGCGTTATTGGTCAGTCCCGGTGTATCTGCATTGGGATAGTTTTCGTGAAATTCATCGGGCCCCATGACCTTGCCAATCGAATAGCGGTGGTCAGTGGTGTCTAACTGCGTTTTGCTTAACCAAAACTTCGAAATTTCTTGAATCATTTCTAACCCATACTTGGCCATAAAGTCGTGATCGCCAGTGATACGGCAGTACATAATCACATTGTAGGCAATGGCCAACGAGACGTGACGCTGCAGTGATGAGTAGTCAGGATCCCAGGTGTTGGTTAAAGGATTGAGGTGGGTGACTTGTGATTGTTCATCGCCAACCGCACCAGATTGCCAGGGGAACATGGCACCAGCATAACCGGCGTCTTGCGCATTCTTCTTAGCCGCTGGCAATCGGCGGTAACGATACATGAGAAGCGCTCTAGCCAGCTTAGGGTCGTGTAGCGCATAAACTGGCAGGTCGAACATTTCGTCCCAAAAGACGTGACCTCGATACGCTTCACCGTCTAACCCACGCGCGTTGACTGAGGCATCGATCTTGCCAGAAGCGATGGCTTGCGTCGCTGTAAACAGGTGGTAGAGGTTGACCCGTGTCAGTTTCTGCGAGGTCATATCACCACTGATCTGAATGTCGGCGTCCGCCCAACGGTGTTGCCAATAGGCAGTGCTGCTGTCAACGGTGTCTTTGAAGCTGGCTTGACTAAGTTCTTGCGTAGCAGTTGACAGGAGATCGCCAGTTGTTTCGCGGTCGGTGAACAACACGACGTTCTTTTCAAAGGTATAGGTGTGATTGGGTTGGACATCGACAGACCGCATCTGTCGGACCTGTTGCTCAGCATTGGGGCGATTAACATTTGGTGTCCGCAGTGCTTGACCTGGACCAGTTAAATGCGAGCCAATGGCAAATTTAACCGCCGATGACTGCGTTTGACCTTCGAGGAAGATGCTGTCGGGCTGCTGGCTGGTGCCGGTGACGCGGATGTGGCGTTGGTCAAAGGCATTGTACCGGGCAACGTTGGCGTTAACAACACTACCGTCAATGGCTGAGTAGACCTGCAGGCTACCCGAAAAGTTAAGTGGGGTAATCTGATAGCGGATGGCTAAGCGGTGCCAGTCTTTGAAGTTGGCCAGCTTGGTGGTCTGAATCTTGAGGGCGTGACCCGTTGAGAGTTGAACCAGCATGGTCGTGGTGAGCATTCCCGTATGCAGATTCAGACTGCGATAGATGTCCTGAATGTCTGCGGCCTTGATTTGAAATGGATTCTGATGGTCGACCCCAAAGGAGAGCGCCTGGGCATTAGGCAAATTGACGAGGTCTTCGTTGGTTACTTGCCGGCCATTTAGGTTCGTGGTCAGTTGGTCGTAAAGCCCCGCCGTATAGAGACCAGGATAGTTATCGGCATCAGCGTGGGCCTCAGTATAGGCGCCCCGCAGGCCAAAGAAACCGTTGCCAATTGTCAACATGGCTTCTTGACCGTAATTCCGTTTACCTTGGTACTGACCGTAGTAATCAAGATGCCAAGCCAGGTAGTCGCGTTTGGCAGCTAAGGCGTTGGCTAACCCGTGGTCGGTAATGGCTTGTTGGCTGACAACGGGGATGTTGAGCATGTTGGCGATTGCTAGGCCAATGTCGATTCGCTGGTGATTGATGCCAACGATGGTGTCTGAAAAGGGATAGCTCAGGGCATTGTCGACCACAGCTGCATCGACATCTAAGCCGGCTAGCTTTAACCGTAAATTTTCCAGGTTTTCCCCAATGGTTTGTTCAGAATTGTAAGCAATGATGAACTGACGTTGAGTTGCCTGGTCGTCTGGGTGATAACTGACCTCTAGTGAATCGTCTAAAACGTGAAGTGTAATGATTTTCAAACTCAATTTTTGCTTCCTTTCTGCTAAGGTTTAGCGTATTCTTTCACTTTCAATCTTAGGCGGACAATAGCCAATTAGCAATTATTTCCCTTTTAAATTGCTGAATTCATAATAGCACACAATGCCTATATGACGCAATTGCAATCGGTTGCAATTGTTAGCTGAATATGCTTGCGCGAAACCGCTT
Organism: Levilactobacillus enshiensis; assembly: GCF_007115095.1. Classification (GTDB taxonomy): domain Bacteria; phylum Bacillota; class Bacilli; order Lactobacillales; family Lactobacillaceae; genus Levilactobacillus; species Levilactobacillus enshiensis. Next base: position 13,774 of record NZ_SULH01000016.1, read on the forward strand.
ACCATGGCGGGTCAGGGATTGACTTGGTTTGCACCCTGTTGCCATCTATCGTAGAGGTTTAACTTTAGCGGCGATGCTCTAACAGCTAGAATAAATTGGATGGCACCAGTCGGTTAAATGATAATCATTCTTTTTCGCCGGAAGCACATCGCTACTTTTAACGTGCGTTGCAGCAGAATTTTTGAGATAAAAAAGGAGTCGGGACAAAACTCCCGGACTCCTTTTGCGCTCCGAACGTCTATGGCTGAAACGTGGAACCAAAGGCAGTCAACTCCGCTTAACCCCGATAGACAAACAATCCAAGCCCGGGATTATTCGTCTATCGAAGCATCGTTCATGCTCATTGGCTAACCGCCTTTTGTCCCACTCTCCTTGAAATAAGAATTAAGCTAATTGACGATGTACAGTGGGTCAGCGCCTTGATCGACCTTAACGGCGTTGTTGGCCACAATGGCGGCCATGGCATCTCTGGCCTCGACGGTCGCGTTACCGACGTGCGGGGTCAAAATGACGTTGTCTAAGGCCTTAAAGCCGTCGTCAACGTGTGGTTCTGCCTCGTAAACATCTAGTGCAGCACCGGCTAATTGGCCAGATTTAAGGGCATCTAGCAGGGCAGCTTCGTCAATGACGGGCCCCCGTGCCGCGTTGATCAGATAGGCTGAATCTTTCATTGCGGCGAATTCAGTGGCCCCGAGTAAATGGTGTGTCTGTTCATTTAACGGGCAATGAAGCGTTAGAACATCACTCTTTTCAATGACTTCAGCTAACGTAGCGTACGTGGCATTGAGGCTCGCTTCGGTGGCAGCTGGGAGGGGATGACGTTGGGTATAGACGATCTTCATGTCGAAGGCGGCCATTCGTTTAGCAACTGCCTGACCAATTTGCCCCATACCGATGATCCCTAACGTTTTGCCTGCAAGTTCGTGCCCCAGGAAGAAGAGGGGTGACCAACCGGCAAAGCCCTTGGTCCGCATAAGATGGTCACCTTCGACCATCCGGTGGGCCAACGTAATGATGAGGCCAGTTGTGACTTCAGCAGTCGACGTGGTTGAGACCTTCGGTGTGTTCGTGACGGGGATTCCTTTAGTCCGCGCATAAGCGGCATCGATATTATTGAAGCCGGCACCGTAATTGGCAATTAATTTTAAATCTGCATCTGCATCGATAACGTCCCGGTCGACTTGGGTGGATAAGGGTGTGATGAGATAATCCTTACCAACGATTCGCCGTAATAATTCCGCTTTGGTGATCAATCCATTACCGGAATAACTTTCAACTTCGAGACCTGCCTGCGTTAAGATGTCCAAGGCAGATTGGGGGATGGGGGCAGTTACTAAAACACTGGTCATGCTTATCACTCCTTCATTAGAATTCGATTCACACCTTCATTGTAATCGTTTCCAATTAGGAAAGCACCACTTGGGAAGATTAACTTCGAAATTGCACGGTAAACGTGGTAAGATTTGAACAATGAACTGGAATGGAGGCGTGAGGCGAATGAAGAGCGTGGCACTCATTTTAATGATGATTATGACGGGAATTCTGATTGGTGGCACACTGTGGATATTGTTAGCAATGGCACTAACTGGTTGGCTCAAGTGGTTGGTTGGTTTTGCCGGATTTGCCAGCGCAACCGGATTAAACCTGGGCATTTTCTGGTTATTGTGGCCGAAGACCGGATTTGCGGACGATGATGACGATTAAGTGGGATGCATGTGCATCATTAAAGTCGTCTAATTGGCTGCACGATGGCTTGGTAGGGATGCTACCTGCTTCAGCGTGTTAAACAGAACTCCAGTTGCCCCCGTAGCTTAGTCCTTAAGCCCCCAATCAAAAAAGGGCAAACAAAAAAGCCATTACGATAAGTCGCAATGGCCAAAGAGTAAGGTTACAACATAATTGGGGGATTATGTTGTAAAAATTTCATCTACTTTGGGGGAGTAAAATGAAATCTGTCTGTTGAATGAGGACAGAAGCCTCACGCGCAGGTTGAACGTTGGTTCAAACTTGCCCGCAACCATATAGTACCGCATAATGATAAAAAATGCTATTAAAAAATAAATATTTTATAAAACTCTTGGGACTAACTTTTATAAAGTAACACTTTGTGGCATTTTTCAGGGGTCGATCGGTTAGTTAAGCAACATTACATAACGAAAGGAAGATGCATGGATGCAAGAAAAACTTAAGGTTGAGGGCCCCAGCAAGTGGTCCTGGTTCGGTTGGGTCTGGTTCGTGTTAATGTTGATTTTAACAACCGTTGTCCAGATTCCACTCGTCTATATTAAGGGTGGGGTGCTGTGGCATCAGTTGATGTGGGCAGCATTCTATCTGCTAGGATTTGTCGTGGCCATTGCGGTTGGTTTCTGGGGCTATCACCGGGTACACCATGGCTGGCAACGGTTGAATCGCAATGATTGGTGGTTGATGGTCAAAGGCTATGCCTTCATCATCGTTAGTGAAATCATTCTGGGATCAGCCAATAATATTTTTTTTGGTGAAACGAGTACGGCTAACAATGATGCGTTACAGCAGTTGATGGGCAGAAGTACGCTCACCCTAATCATGTTGAGCTTGACGGCGGTATTGGCATCACCATTTTTGGAAGAACTCACATTTCGCGGACTGCTCATCGATGGGTGTTTCCCAGCTAAATGGTTCTGGGTGCCAGTCATTGCCAGTGGCGTCGTTTTTTCGCTAGTTCATATGAGCGATAACCTGATCAGTTGGCTACTGTATGCCATTATGGGGGGCACCTTCGCTTACGTTTATAAACGCACGGGGAAACTACAAAGTACGATTATTCTACATGGTGTTAACAATCTCATTGCGATGGGGGCGATGTTGACTACCATGCTACATTAAGCCCGCCAATCGGCCAAAATAGTGCGGGTCATATCATTGATAGCCTGTTCATAAGCGCCGGTTTCATCTACAGTAAAGCCGTGAAGTGAGTCGGGATAGCGACGGCAGGTGACTTGGGTACCTGCAGCCACGAGTTGTTGGCCAAACGTTTCGGCCTCGTTCATCAACGTGTCATGATCGGCCGTTAGAATACTGGTGGCTGGAAATTCACGTAGATCATCGGTGCTCGCGAAAATCGGTGAGATCAGTGCGTTTCCTGGTGCCTGATTTTGGCGGTAAAAATGATTGAATAGGTGAGCCGTTTCCGGTGAAATGACGTTAGCAGCGCCGTCCGGGAACGGCTTTTTTTCTGGCGAGGTGTCCAAGTCGAGGACCGGGTAGTCAAGAATCAAGCGTTGGGCGAGGTCTGTTTGGCGGTGCAGGGCGAGAAGCTGGCTGCCAATAATTAGGTTGCCACCGGCGCTGTGGCCGATAAGCGTGGGCGCCCCGAAGAGCGGGTAACGTTGATGAATCTCTTCAATAACAGTGTAGCTGGCCTCCAGGGGTTGCGGAAATGGATGCTCTGGGGCCAACGGGTAATCTACGTCAAAAACAGCAGCGTGGGTGCGGTAGCTGAGTGTTTGACAGAAGAGACGGTCCCAATCGTTAATCGGAAAAATAAACCCGCTACCATGAAAGTTAATGATAAGGTGGTGGGCGGGCATAAGGGGCCAGTGAACGTAAACCTTAACTTCGCCGGCAGATGTTGGAATGATGAGTGTTTCTTCCCGATCGACGGCTAACACGGGCGCGGGGTGATGATTGGCCGCGGCTTGTTGGCGTAAGTCGCGAGCTTGTGATAAAAGTGACATCAGAGAACCTTCTTTCGTAAGGAAATACTCAGAAAAAATGTGTGAGTTGTCGAGTCATGTGAATATATCCATTAAAACCAGTATATAGCTAATAACGCAAAAAAAACGCTCAACCACACGAATTGGTGAAGTTGGGCGGAATTCTTAGTCGAGATCATCGACCTTTTTTGTAATTAAGCGGTTATTACTGACGTTATCGAGTTGTTCCTTAACGGTGACGAGTTCGGTCATCATGGTGTCGATTTCTTTATTCGACATGCCTAATAAAGTCTGGCATTGGCCGATACGTTGGTAAACTTCGTCACGCTTGGCCGTGGCCATCTCGGTAAGGTGAATGAGAACCTGACGTTCGTCGGTTCGGCTACGAACCCGGGTGACCCAGCCTTGTTTCTCTAATCGTTTAAGCAGGGGGGTCAACGTCCCGCTATCGAGTTCAAGGCGGTCACCGAGCTGATGAACCGTTAAAGGCGCATCTTCCCATAGAACCAACATGGCAATGTATTGTGGATAGGTTAGGCCAAAGGGCGCCAACGCACCTTGATAAAAATGATTAAATTTCTTGCTAGCAGAGTAAATGGAGAAGCAAAGTTGTTCATCTAGCAAGACAGGGGAAACTTTGGGCATGACATAGGCCTCCTTTCGTTTACTTTCCAGAGTATTGTATACAATTAAATTGCTGATAGCAAGTAAAACTGCTCTGATGCTTTGCTTAAGGCTAGGCGTTTTACGAAGCAAAACGGCAATTCACACACACCAGCACGCTAACGTAACATTAAAATAATTATATAGCATGTCGATAGGTAACTTCAATGATTATTGATAAAACAAGTTTTTTGTGCGCTAATTTGCTAGCTGACTAAGTTGAATCCGTGTAGGGAGTGCAAGGGTTTTGTTGCCCTTGCGAGATTGAAAATATTTTTTGGATTTACCCCCCATAAGGACAAAAATTGGAGATGATAACTCGTTAAAATAACGAATGAATGCTGTAATGGCAAGGATTACAGCTGAAAGATCCCTTGGCCAAGTGAAACGATTATCGGAGAAAGTAGCGCCTCAAAGATAATTGTCAATGTCAGTACATTTAAACGGTTATCACAGTTACATATCAGACGATAAGTAAAAAGGTCGATTGATTGCGAACAATTAAAATTAAGTATAGCAAATCTCGTCCAAAAGAAAAGCTTTTTAACTGGCATAGGCGATAAAATGTTGATCTTTCAAGTCATAACGAAAGCAAACGGCGGGAGAATGTTTGCCGCAGAGCTGACTGATGCGAAAGGCTTGATGGCTAGCTCAAGAACATGGCAAGCGTGATCCGCTTCTCAGCAGCGCGACAGACTGACCATTCTCTAAATAGTGTGCGTAAATTGGCCGAAATCGGCGAGAAATTGACGTTGAGCATGTCGACTAGTGATTGTGAAAAATAGTGGTCATTTTTGTTCATATAAAGTCGTGAAAAATGAGATTAAACGTTTGATTAGTGCTGGATACGAAAAAATAGGAACCTCGCAATTGCGAAGTTCCTATTTCAGTTAGCTATGATGCCCCGAGCAGGATTCGAACCTGTACTTGATCACTCAAACAGCGACCTGAACGCTGCGCGTCTGCCAGTTCCGCCATCGGGGCAACTCAACAACAAATAATATATTACACTAAATCTGTATAAATGGGAACCCCTTTATTCAGATTTTTTTGGATTTGGAAATTTTATTGCGGTGCCGTACCCGTGAACGATCAAAAACTTTGGGGCGACATTCATACGAACGACCTCGGTGTTAAAGCGAACATCAATTAGTCCGTCCGCTCCAGATGCCTGTGCTTGCTTCATCAAGTCCTGCTTGACCTCATCGAATAGGCCGTCAAATAAAGAAAATTCATCCGGCTTTTCCGAGCGGAGCATGGTGTGTGCCGTTGCCGTTAAGATTCCCTGAATGGCGTGTGAGCGGTTTAAACCGCCAGTGGTCATGAACATGGTGACTTCCTCCTCATTTTAACTTAACCACCGAAAGTGGCGTTGTAATTCCCACATGCAGGCTGCCCCAATGATGACCCCTAGACAATTGGTCAAGACGTCGTTGATATCGACCCAGCGACCGAGATGCACGCAGGCATTAAAAAGTGCTTGTCCCGTTTCCAACGTTAAACCCGTTGCCAGACCAGCTAGCAACCAATTTCGCCAGCGACCCTGTGGCCAGTTGAACTGGAGTAATATGCCCTGAGGCACGGTCATAGCGATGTTGGCCCAAAAGGACAGGTCGATGCTGGCACGCTGGAGGGGGACCAGTACCCAGGTGCCCCCCGCCCATTCGAAGGACGAGATGTCGCCAACACTATTGCCAAGCGTGATCGTAATGGGGGTCCAGGTGAGCGCGTTGAGGCCCCAACACCCGAGCCACCACCAGACACGGCGGTAGTGATGCTGTTGTAAATCTTTGAAAATTAAGATGGCCCAAAGCAGGCTGACTAGAATAAAAGGTAGCCATCGTATCATGTTATGTGCCCCCTTAGTACGTCTAGTATACCCAGTCTCCAGAGGACCAGCAATGCCTTTTTTTAGATTAAATGTTAAGCTAGAAAGTAACATCTACGTTTTAAATCGGGTGAAAGGGGTCATTAGTTTTCATGCCAAATCAATCGAAGATACAATTACCAACTGAAATTAAGGTACGCGGCGCTAAGGTCAATAATTTAAAGGACCTGGACGTGGATATTCCACTGAATAAGTTCGTTGCGATTACTGGTCGAAGTGGGTCGGGGAAGTCTTCTCTCGCCATGGGTGTCTTGTACGCTGAGGGTGCGCGACGGTATTTGAATGCACTATCGACCTTCACCCGTCGGCGCATTAATCAAATGGGGAAGGCCGCCGTGGATTCCGTCGAGTACCTGCCATCGGCCTTAGCCTTGCGTCAACGGCCACAGGTGCCAGGGGTTCGCTCGACTGTGGGGACCATGTCTGAGAGTCTCAATATTCTGCGCCTGGTCTTCTCTCGTCTGGGATCGCCGGTCTGTCCCAATGGTCATCAAGTGCCACCGACCCTCGACGTTGCCGAAAATGATGGGTACGTGACTTGCCCGACCTGTGGCGTGACCTTTATGGCGCCGGGAGCAGAGAGCTTTGCCTTTAATTCAGATGGTGCTTGTCCAACCTGTGGTGGTCTTGGTGAGGTTCGACAACTCGATGCGTCACTGATCATTGGCAATGAGGACCAGACACTGGCAGAGGGTGCGGTGGCTTCTTGGCACCTGCCCGGCCGAAACTTCATGCCAACCGTGGCTAATGCTATCGGGATTCCGACCGATGTGCCTTACAAAGACTTGAGTGACGCGGATAAGCAACGCGTTCTGCATGGCAAGAAGCAGTTCGTTTCCCTAGATATCCCTAGCAGTAAGGGAAAGATCTTCCACATGGATAAGGCCGTTTATGAAAACGCCTTTGCTGCAGTGGAAGATAGCATGGCGACCACGAAAAATGAACGGACGATTGCGAAACTTAATAAGTTTTATACGTTTGATACCTGTCCGACCTGTCACGGAACGCGATTGAATCCCGATTTGCTCAAACAAGATCTCAATGGAAAGAACATCGCGGAAGTTGCTGATCTGCCCATCAATGAGTTGCGGGAATTCGCCGGCACGGTTGTTGACTGGTTACCAGCAAATATGCAACAGCTGGGACATAGCCTGATCGATGAGCTACTGTTGAGTCTCCAGCCCATGGTTGACCTCGGCTTGGACTACCTGACGTTAAGTCGGCCGGGAGCCACACTGTCAACTGGAGAACTGCAACGGATTCAGCTAGGTCGAACATTGCGAAGTGCTACGACTGGCGTTTTATACGTCTTGGACGAACCATCAGTCGGCTTACATCCAGCCAATGTGACCGGACTGATCAAGGCCTTTCGCGGCTTAGTTGCCCAAGGAAATTCGGTGGTGGTCGTTGATCACGATACGCGGATTATTAGCGCCGCTGATTACGTTATCGAAATTGGTCCTGGAGCTGGTAAGAATGGGGGCACGGTCGTTGACCAGGGAACAGTCGCTGCCATTACGGCCAGTCCACACTCCTTGATTGCTCCCTTTTTAAAGGGGACTGCAGAATTACGTGAGCGGCAACAGTTAACCCCTAAAGCTCTTTGGCAAAAAGGAAGCCTGGACATCGAAGTCCAGCACCGTTTCAACATTGAGGACGTTGCGGTTAAATTTCCGAAGAACCGATTGACAACGGTCACGGGGATGAGTGGGGCTGGCAAGACAACGTTAGTCTTGGATAGTTTGATTCCGGCTATCGAAGCGGATGTTGCCCACCGACCGCTACCGCAACACGTCACGCAATTGGACCGGGCCGGCGTTCGTCATGTGGTCAAGGTCGACTCCGTTCCGGTTGGGAAAAACGTGCGGTCGACGGTTGCCACATATACGGACATTTTGGATCGGTTACGAAAATTATTTGCGGCAACTCCCGAAGCACAACGATTGGGCTACACGAATAGTCGTTTTTCCTATAATGTGAAGGCGGGTGCCTGCCCCATGTGCAATGGAACCGGTCAGATTTCACTCGATGTCCAGTACTTGCCTGACATCACGGAAGTTTGTCCGCAATGTCAGGGGAAACGGTACAATCAAGCAACGCTAGCGGTTAAATGGCAAGGCTATAGCATCGCCGATATTCTGGCATTATCCGTTGACGAAGCGCTTAAAGTCTTCACAGACGAAGCGGGGATTGAACAAACCTTGCAAACGCTCCACGACATGGGCTTGGGTTACCTCTTGCTAGGGCAAAGCACACCGGCACTGTCAGGTGGTGAGGCCCAACGTTTGAAGCTGGTATCACGCATCGGCAAGCGGCAGACGGGGACCTTGTTCATTTTCGATGAACCCACAGTTGGGCTGCATCCCCTCGACATTCAGCAACTGGTCAAGGTTTTTGACCAGCTCTTGCAACAGGGGGCAACGGTCATTGCCATTGAGCATGATTTGGACTTGATCGCCAATGCCGACTACGTCATTGACATGGGTCCAGGTGGTGGTATCAACGGGGGACATCTGGTTGCGACGGGTACCCCGGTTGAAGTCAGTGAAAATCCAGCTAGTGTCACCGGTAACTACTTACGGGACCAGTTGGCATTATTTCAAAAATAGCTTAACCACAAATGCGACCAATTTAGGCCAATCAAAAAGCGCATCGTCGAGAGTGATCGGCGATGCGCTTTAATTTAATTACAATTTTTTGGAGACGGTATAGCGTTTGGTGGTAGAAGGTTCCGTCTTGTCACTCAGCTGCTGTTCTGCTAAGAAAATATCGAATGACGGCTCGCCACGATCGCTTTTGACGACCAGCACGTGACCGGATTGATCGTGCCGTTCTTGATAGATCTGCGCCGTTTGAACGGCTTCATGATAATCGTGAAAGTTACCAATTGAATCACCAGGGTTGAAAAGTACAACTTCATCCATATAATCATTCCTTTCAGGGCTAGTTGCTAATTTCATTATAGCGCAGTTGCTCTGAAAACGATACCAATATACGACCATCAGGGATGTCACTTGGTGGCTAGAGATTGTCATCCATGGTAAATGAGAGTGCTGAGAAGTCTGAATTGGCTTGAACGAGTTTCCCAATTTGTTCTTGAATGGCGGTACTAAATGCCTGGGCATTTTCGGCGTTGACGGCTCCCAGACTCATTTCGTTTGGCTCGGAGATGGCATCGCCACTCAGCAGACGCTGGATGCCCCAAGCCTGCATGGTGGTTAAGAAATTATCCCGCAATTTCCGATTTTGACGGTAGTGATCTTCACTCAAAACGTTGAGCAATTTAGCTGCCCAGTAAGGATTTTGCCCATCGTAGTTCAGATTATCCGCTGCTAAGGTCGCGTCAATCTGGTTACCAGCGGCATAGACAGGAAGGTAGGGACTGAAGGCAGGATTCCCGAGTGCTTGCCAGATGATACCGGCTAGCACGGGGACGACGTTTCTTCTGAGTTGAAGAATGTGCGAATTTTGTGTTCGCGACAGACCGACTGCTCGAAATTGATGGCGTTCTTGTTCGGTACCGTTGCCCAGGGGGTCGAATGGAGTTTCTTGATAGTGTGAGCCCAAAAAGGCCTCAACTTGGGGAACACTGATTTTTTGCTCAGCGTGGCGAATGAACGGGAGCGCCATGCTAGTTGGTTCCTCAAAGGCGCTTGGTGTAAACAATTTGTGGCCGTACCAAACGCGGGGGGTATTGTAATGCGCGTCATCCGCCGTGTGCGTGCCAAAAATATGGCGGGAGTTGAACCGGTTACCATCAGGATTTAACCGATGGGTCTGGACGAAGTGCTGAATATTAGCGGACGTCATGAAATTTTCTGGGTCATCAAAGTTGATGTCCTCAATTGCGAGTTGATTGGCGACCACGGCGTAAGCGTCATCGGGAATCCGTTGAGCGACCCAGTGATGGCCACTAACGATTTCCATATACCAGACTTCGTTGACGTCACTAAACAAGACACCGTTCGTTTCGGCAGCCCCAGCAGTAGTGACCAGGTCACCTAGACGTTGAATCCCAGCACGGGCGGAGTCAACGTAGGGAAGAACCACGGTGAGCATGGCATCTTCGGCGATACCGTTGGCAACTAAAGGATCGACGCCTAGAACCAAACTATTGGTATAGGCACTTTCAGTCGCACTCATAGCAACGTTATTGGCGTTGATACCGCTCTCTTCATAGTGGCCTTCGTCTGGATTGGTATCGGGCATGGCGGTGTAATGGACCGCGTGCTCTGGTAGCGTCGTGGTGAAGTGGTTGTTTTTGGAGATAAAGGTCAGATCACGCGGTTCATTAGCAGGGTGAACCACAGCCCGTTTTGGCCAAATGGCAACAAAATTATCTTCGTTACGCGCGATAATCGTGCTGCCATCAATGGTGGCATTTTTACCGGCTAAAAATGAGGTACAAGCTTGATGTGTAAAGCGTGACATGAAAGGTCCTCCTTCAAAAATTGAAAAGTGTAATATTGAAATCACTATAGCACATTTTGGGACCTGTAGGCGTCTTTTACCGTTTTCTAGCGGTTCTTTGCTAAAATAGGATTAGTCGGTGCGGCTGAATCAGCATTGTCGGCGGCCAGCGCTTGGATTAGAATAGAGTCTATTCAGGATGTTGAAAATTAGGACCTGAAATAGTAGCCAAATCGTCTGGCTCGCTATTTGTAAGAGATAGATTAGATTAAAAGATAAGCAACTGCATGCGGATATTGGTCAGCATGCGCACCGTTAAATTGGGCGCACTCCGGCTACCAGGGATTCCGCCTGCTGTGGGGACGCTTCAGCCTGGCAGACCACCAGTCTTCTCGCTCGCTTTGAAGCCATGAAAACCATGTGCCGCCAAAGTCGCCCGTGCTGTAAGCTGGCTGAAAAAAAGCGCCAGCTTACACCGCTTTCACGGTTGGAGCCATCCCTGGCCTCCTCCGACGCTAACGGTTTTTATCAAGACAGCGGCTGTAGACCACCGCTACCTGGCGTTTTTGGGGTTATTCTCAGAGTCGTCTGAGAACACAATGTAAGCCGAGAGGTCGGCAGATATGAGCTCAGGCGCGTCGTTCTACTTAGTCAGTAAGTGATTTTCTTACTGGCTTAGTAGAAAACCAAGCTT
>NZ_SULH01000016.1:25204-59770 GCF_007115095.1 Levilactobacillus enshiensis
GTTTGCGAGGCTTCAAGTTGTGTTCGCACCGTTCCAGCTCATATCTGCCGGCCGGTAAGGCGACTCAACCACTATCTTTAGTTAGCCTAATTGCATGGCCTATGGTTGCCAGGGAGTTGACCTGCTGTGGAGACGTTTCAGGTCCAAATTGGTAAGGTAGCTGATTTTTTTGATATCAGTTACGACGTTAAGGATAATTGCGTGACTTTTAAAAGGAGATGCCGTCATGGAACATGGACACCAGCATGAACACTCAATAGAACGTGAACGAGAATGTGTGACCGGCGTGCCGATCTTTCAGCAATTGGCCGATGATCAGATCACCTCGGTTGCGAAGGTGACCCGACCGATTCACGCGGACAAGGGGGGAACCGTCTTCAGTGCCGGCGAAGTCTCTCAGACGCTGTATATTGTCAATCAAGGACAGGTTCGGCTTTATCATTTAGCCGATGATGGTCATGAACAGGTGTTACGGGTCCTGAATCCTGGCGACTTTGTGGGAGAAATTGCGTTGTTTACTGATGAAATTCACAGTTCTTACGCTGAAGCAACGACCACAACTGAACTTTGCACAATCTCACGGGCATCCTTGACGGCATTGATTAAGTCCTTGCCACCACTAGCGTTGTCCCTGTTGGGAGCACTAGCGGTCCGCTTGAAGACGGCGGAAAAACAAGCGACTTTATTGGCGATTCCGGATGCGCTACCGCGATTGGCCGGATACCTTCAGGAATTAAGCGGTCACCGCACCGGAACATTCGATCTGCCGATGAGTAAGCAAGACTTAGCAGCTTATCTGGGAATGACGCCGGAGTCGCTGAGTCGAAAGCTGAAGCAGCTGAGCGATAAGGGCGTTTTGGAAACGGTCGGTCGCAGACAAGTCAGGGTGATCAACGTTGCCCAACTTGCCGAACTAGCTCCGGAATGAGGGCATTGATAGCTATCTCGTTAAGAATCCTTAATAATATGGTATTCCCGAATTAAATTTGCTAGAATAATGGGTGTTGTGTTTCATTTAAATCTTAATGAACGACCAAATCAGACTAAAGACTAAACAAGAAAAAGGGGATACGCACATGTGTGGATTCGTTGGCTATGTGAATCAAAAAGATGTTCCAACCAATACGATTAATGATATGGCGGATCGGATCAAACACCGGGGGCCAGATGACGAGGCCTACTTCCGCGATGAACAGGCGGTAATGGGGTTCCGGCGCCTATCGATCATTGATTTAGCACACGGCAAGCAGCCAATGTATAACCGTGATCAAACAAAAGTTTTGACCTTTAACGGTGAAATTTATAACTACCAAGAAATTCGGGCTGAGTTACGTAAGTTAGGCTATGAGTTCAAAACGGATGTGGATTCTGAAGTTTTGATTCATGGTTACGATGCCTGGGGGCCGAAGCTGTTGGACCGGCTGCGGGGAATGTACGCCTTTGTTATTTATGACAAGACGAAGAATGAAGTCTTTGGCGCGCGGGATCACTTTGGAATCAAGCCGTTATACTACTACGATGACGGGCAGACCTTCCTGTGGGCTTCCGAAATCAAAGCGTTCTTGGAACATCCAAACTTCAAAAAGAAATTTAATGAAGAACTTTTACCGATTCACTTGAGTTTTGAGTTCATCCCTTCCCGCGAAACTATGTTCAAGAACGTCTACAAGGTGTTGCCTGGGCAATATTTCATTCACCACGCTAACGGGGAAACTGAAACGCACCGGTACTTCAAGTTCAACTACGACCATATCGATAATAGCCAAACGGTCGAAGAAGATGCCAAGAAAATTCGCGGCATCGTTGACGAATCCGTGAAGACACATATGATTGCCGACGTTGAAGTCGGAAGCTTCTTGTCCAGTGGGATCGACTCTTCCTACGTGTTGAACGAAGCTTCTAAGCTCCAACCAATCCAATCCTTCTCCTTAGGGTTCAAGAACTCTAAGTACAGTGAATTGAGCTGGTCAACGGAATTTGCCAAGGAAATCAAGCAGAAGAATACACCACTCTACATGACGGGTGACGATTACTTCGATATTCTGCCCACTATTATGTACTACATGGACGAGCCATTGTCTAACCCATCTGCGATGCAATTGTACTACCTGTCAAAAGGGACTCGCGAAGCCGTTAAGGTTGCATTGTCTGGTGAAGGTGCCGATGAATTCTTTGGTGGCTACAACACGTATCTTGAAGCCATTCCGTTCGAACGTTACCAGAAGTGGGTGCCAAGCGGTATCCGTAAGCTACTGGGTGGCATCGCTGAAAAGTTCCCACGGTTCCATGGACGGCGGTTCTTGGTTCGGGGCGCACAGCCACTGAGCGAACGTTACTACCGGGTCAACTACGTGTTTGACTATCATGACCGGAACAAGATCTTGAAGAATCCTAAGCTCAATCAAGACGCTGGGGCTTACACCAAGCACTTGTTTGACGATGTTAAGGGCTTAGACGAAATGACGCAGATGCAGTATTTCGACATCAACACCTGGTTACCTTATGACATCTTGCATAAGGCCGATCGGATGAGTATGGCGAACTCATTGGAAGTACGGACGCCACTGGTTGACAAAGAAGTGGCGAAGTTCGCTGCAACGATGCCTGTTAAGACGCGGATTCATACCGATGAGACCAAGGTGTCTCTGCGGGCCGCTGCCGAGGCTGAATTACCAGAACGCGTGGCGAAGAAGGAAAAGATGGGCTTCCCATCCCCAATCGCTACTTGGATTAAGACGGAACCTTACAAGTCACGGATCATCGAAGCCTTTAACTCCGACGTGGCGCATAAGTTCTTTAATACGGACGCGCTGATGGATATTCTACACGAACACATCAACGGGAAATCCAGCATGCAAAAGATTTTCACCATCTACACGTTTATCTTGTGGTACGAAGTTTACTTCCCAGAAGACACAACGGCTAAGACGGTTGATCTGGTTCACCGGACTCAAATTTAATTAAAGACGGCATAGCTCTATGGCTGGCCGATAACGATCAAGGTTGCTATTGGACTCGTCCGCTAACAACCTTGATTGTGTTTACTTAGCATTAAAGAATTTAAGAACGTTGTGAAGGGGCTTTAAGTTGTTATGGAAACCAATGGAGTAAAATTCACGCCCATTTTGCTTGGGAGTGACTTTAACGTTTATGGGATGGCACGGTCATTTTATGACTTGTACCATGAACCCGTTCAGGCCTTTGCTAGCATTCAATTAGCACCGACCCGTTACACGAAGATTGTGAATTTGGAACTGATTCCGGGATTCGATGAAGATCCGGTTTGGATTGAGACCATGCGTAAATTGAAGGCTCGGTATGCGGATCACCCGGAACCCGTCATCCTGATTGGATGTGGGGATGGTTACGCGCAACTGATCAGTAAACACAAGGATGAGTTGGAAGATGTCTTCATTTGCCCATATGTGGATTACGACAAGCTGCGGCATTTAAATAACAAGGAAAACTTCTATAAGGTTTGTGACCAATATGGTCTACCTTATCCCGCAACGCGGATTATCACGAAGGCCGATGCAACTGGCGAGCAGCCCGTTGAACAGCCGTTTGACTATCCAGTTGCGTTGAAGCCAGCCAACAGTGTGGAATGGCTCGATGTGCATTTTGAGGGCCGGAAGAAGGCTTTCCGGATTCAGTCCGAGGCAGAATTCCGGGATATCGTGGGTAAGATCTACGCCAACGGGTACACCTCTGACCTTATTTTGCAGGACTTTGTGCCTGGCGATGACAGTAACATGCGGGTCGTAAATGCCTACGTTGACCAAAATCACCACGTTAAGATGATGTGTTTAGGCCATCCTTTATTGGAAGACCCAGCTCCATCTGCGATTGGCAATTATGTGGCTATAATTCCGGAATATAACGAAACGATTTATCACAACATCCAAAAGTTCCTGGAAGCCATCGAGTTCACCGGCTATGCCAACTTCGATATGAAGTATGACGTTCGGGACAAGACGTTTAAGCTATTTGAAATCAACTTGCGTCAAGGTCGGAGCAGTTTCTTCGTGACGTTGAACGGCTACAATTTGGCCGATTGGGTCGTGAAGGACTACGTGAAGGGCACGCTGACCGATGCGCCAACCGTTTATGGTAATCAGGACGAAAGTAAGCATGCATTATGGGTAGGTGTGCCAGTCAAGGTCTTCAAGCAGTATACGCGTGAAAATGCGGATAAAGAACGGGCCTTGAAGCTCATTGCTGCTGGTAAATTTGGGACGACCTACCATTACGATCAGGATATGAATCTGAAGCGCTGGGCGTTGCTCCAATGGATGCAACATAACTATACGGTTAACTTTAAGAAGTACTTCGCAGAAAACAAGGGGTAATTGCCATGCAAAAATTCTTTACGATCATTGGCGGTATGGGAACGATGGCCACCGAAAGTTACTTGCACCAACTTAACTTACGGACGCCAGCCCATGCCGATCAAGATTACTTGAATTATATTTTGGTCAACCACGCGACGGTACCGGACCGGACGACTTACATTGTCGATCACAGCCAGCCTAATCCATTACCCGACCTGCTAGAGGACATCCAACAGCAGACTAAACTGGGTCCAGAATTTTTCACGTTACCTTGCAATACGGCACACTATTTTTATGACGACTTGCAGGCAGCAACCGATGTGCCACTACTTCATATGCCACGTGAGACGGTCAAAGAGATTACTCGTAAGTATCCGCATGCCAAGCGAATCGGCATTACCGGGACGCGGGGGACCATTGAGGACCGTATTTATGAAAAGGAATTGCGGGCGGCTGGTCTCACGCCAGTGCTACCAACTGATGCCATTGAAGACGAAACCATGGAACTGATCTATACGCACATCAAGGAGCGAAATGAGGTCGATGCTGAACTGTATCATCGCATTTTGCGCCAAATGATGACGGAGCAGGGCGCAGAGGTCGTCATCTTGGGGTGCACGGAATTATCGTTAGCGCAAGAGCGCGAGCCAGAAACCGAGTTGCCATTGGCAGACGGTCAATCTATTTTAGTCGACAGGACGATTGAACTGGCGACCAAGATGCGGCAAGAATAAGTTCTTGTTCAAGCGGGAGCTAGGAATAACTCAGTTTCTATAGAAAAGCAGGCAGGAAATTCTCAATTGTGAGAATTTCCTGCCTGCTTTTTTGGCGCTTAGCAATCAATTTTGATAGCGGCGTTTCCAGCAACGTTACTGCCCTCAAGAGTCGAAATTTTCGGCCAGTAACGTTGGCATGGGTAACACAGCTGCTAGTGATTAATCGACTGATGGCTCACTTTTATCTGAAGGCTAACGTCAATCCTAACCCCACGGTAATCAGGGCAACGATGCCTAAAATCCAGTAGATGATGTGGGAAGGGGATCGTTCCATTTTACGGCCAAAGCCAATTTCAATTAAGGCAATCGTGCCGATACCTAGCAAGAACTTTAGGCTGATCAGTAACGGGGCGTGTTGAAAGGTGCGAATGCTGAGCACAACGCCACTAATAATCATGACCAAATAAGCGATGCGGGCAAGAATCAAGAACTGTGTGGCACGCTTTTCAGAATGCCGAGTCAGTCCGCCAACGACCAAAACGGTCAATACAATCCAGGTCCAGAAATGCAGGGCTAACCACATACTAACCGCTCCTTTTCTAACGTAATACCCTTAGCCTACCATAATTCGGCGATAACAGGGTATTAATTTGAGAACGGTGCCCGTGTAAACAGAATGTCGCAATTTCAAGCTAGCAACTGCGAACAGACTTGACGGGATTGTGTTGCTGGACCAACTAAGAGACGGCTCCAGCAACTAGGCAGTCGAAGAGCGGAATTGTGATGATCCTAACTCACCTGACCCTGTGGTAGATCAGTTCGGCGAGGGGACCGATCGTGTGGGCCGCCGTTAAGTCAAATTGGCGAGGCGAGGCTAGCTCACCAAATAACCGTTTACCACTCCCCAACATGATCGGTGCAATCTGCAGGTAGAGATCATCAATGAGATTGGCGGCTAGTAGTGGGGTGAGCACGTGTTGACCACCAACCACCCAGAGATTGCCGGTGGACAGCTGTAGGCGCCGAGCTAAAGCTACGACGTCCTCAGCCGTGAAAGTGACGGTGGGGGTATTCAAACGGGCCTGACGGGTCAAAACATAGCTGTGCATGGCTGGATTTGCGGGGTTGAATGGCATGTCGGGCGCCAATTTGGCCACATAATCATAGGTGACGCGTCCCATAATGGCGTTGGTCATTTGCGATAGCACGGCTTGACCGGTAGTGGCTGGAATGTTGGGTAGCGTGGTCAACCAGTCGGTGTTGTCGTCGGTAGTGGCCAGGTAACCGTCTAAGGATATTGCTCCGTAAAACTGAATTTTTCCCATATCGATAAGCTCCTTTAGAGAGAAAAAAACGAGTCTGGACGTATCATCCAAACTCGTTTTTAGAAGGGTCTAATGTTTAACCCACTTCGGTCAAACTCGTGCTCTTGACCCAGTAGGAGGTGTTATTTAACGTGAAACGGAACCAAGTTGATTGGTCACTCGCTTTGTAGCCTTGCTTGTTGACCTTGATCTTTGTTCCAGCAGCAAAGTCTTTGGTGTGTGCCGTAGTCTTGGATAGGTAGTTTGAATTCAAGACGTGGTTGTACAAGGAGAAGTTACTACTGGTGTTGAGCGTGAAGGACTTGTTAGCGTCGCTGTAAGTGACGTTAGGGAAGTTCAAGGTCTTACTGTAGACCCAGTACTTGTAGCCGGAATTCTTACCGAAACGAATCCGGTACCAAGTACCACTCCAGCCGCCCTTCTTAACGCCACGACTGTCAACGTAAACTTTAGCACCACGGTGATCAGCACTTAAACGGCCCCAACCGATCTTGTAGGCACCACTGGTTCCCTTGACGTGGTTGTAAACGGTCCAGTTCGTGTAGTTGTTCGCCAGAGTAGCCGTTTCGTTGTTGCCACCATGGTAGTACTTGACCGTCTTTTGTTTTCCGGTCGTCGTGTGATTTGCGGAGCTATCGGATGTGCTGTTTGAGTTAGTGTTCGTCGTCGTGTTAGTTGAATTAGAACTCGATGATGAACTGGTAGAACTGTCCGATGTGTCGGTCGTGGTGCCACCTAAAGCAGCGTATTGCGTCTTAACCAATGTGACGAAATCATCCATGTTGTAAGTCGTCCCGAAGTAGGTCCGCGCATTCGTTGTCCAATAGCCATCTGGATCGGTATGTGTGGTCCCACCTAAGAGATTCGTGACGTCGTGGTGAGAAAGCACGGTCGTGTAACGTTTAGGTGTCAGACCATACTGTTTCAAAATGTAGGCCGTGTAGTAGGCCGCGTTGTTTAGCTCGGAAGCAAAGGCAGCCTTGGAGTGGACTTCGACCTGTTCAAATTGAACGTAACGGGCGTTGGCGATTGGGCCAGCTCCCCAACAGAGATACTTGGTGTTGGCAATGTTGATGATGCTGTTAGCGTCAACAAAGGTGTGTACGAAGGCATTTTGATAGTTATTCTTCATATAAGCAATTTCATTATAGATAGTTGAGTTCGGGTTAGCCGTTTCGTGGACCACGACGCCCTCTGGTTTACCATAACGGTAGCTGTTTTTAGGAAAACCAGACCAGATGTTGGTGGTAATCTGGGGTGTTGCGTAATTTTGACTCGCAATGTAGTCATTGATCGAGTTTGCACTGGCGTTGGTTGACCAAAAAAGACCAACACTACCCGCTAATAGCGCGATTCCCCGAACCGCCCAGCGATGCCATTTCTTCATAATTATCTTCTCCTCCTGTAACAATCTCTTATAAATAACGATATAACGCAACGCCTAAATTATAACGTATTTTCCAGAAGTTGCGTATTGATTAAGAAAACAAAATTTAAGGTGTTCGTTCGGAAAATCCTAATAGTAGTTGAAAATAGCGCCTGATTGGCTGATAATGGTCGGATTTATCGCTATTTGCGGACTAATTGACAGCCAAAGTTCGGAATTCAATCATTATTTCAAACTCCTTACAATTCGATTGCGACTTCAAGAAGGACTTTGCTTGCGTACGGTGGTTAAGTTGGTTATAATGTTACTTTGCATACGAAAGGAGCGACGAACATGGCTGAGACTACTGAGATTAAGATTGGCGATTACGTTGCGGCAAAGAAATTTGGTCCATTGGAACACGGTTTTACCGGAGAAGTGACCAAAGTGTATGATAATTCAGTTTTAGTTGAAATTAGAGACTACGATCCGGCCGATAAAACGGCGGTGGGTGACATGAATAACCGTGCTGTTGTGCGGAAGTCAGCTGCTAAGATTACGGGACACGTAGCGGATAAAAACTAACTTTTGTAACTTTTTTTGAATTTATTTGCAAAAAATGATGACAACTCACAGATGGTATGCTATACTTTTCTGTGTTGTGCGGGTGTAGTTTAGTGGTAAAATTCAAGCTTCCCAAGCTTGCGTCGCGGGTCCGATTCCCGTCACCCGCTTTCGAATGTTGGGCGGCCTTCTAGGTCGTCTTTCTTATTTATTCGAAAGCATTTCATCGTCATTGCATAAGTACGTGGGAAATCTTCTTCTCAGCGAATCCGGGAGGCTGTGAGCCGGATAGGAAGACCGCATGGAACGGGGCAATGAACGACATCAAACTGAATTTTAAAGTGGACTTAAAAGTCAATCAGAGTGGTACCGCGGGTCGTCTCGTCTCTTACAAATATTTTTGTAGGGGACGTTTTTTTATCCCGTGAACCAAATGGTGTAGACTGAGACTATCAACGTCACTCAAGAAAGTAGGAGGAATATCAGGATGGATTACAAACAAACGGTTACAGCAGTTCTGGCTACTGCGTTAGATGGACAATTGACTGCGGACGAAATCGCCGCTAAATTGGAACGCCCAAAGACGTCAGACAAGGGGGACATGGCGTTCCCTACGTTTACGTTAGCGAAGTTATTGCACAAGGCACCACAACAGGTTGCGCAGGACCTGGCCGATAAACTCGACACGACGGCCTTTGAAAAGGTTGAAGTGGTTGGGCCTTACCTGAACTTCTTCTTTGACAAGGGTGCGTACAGTGAAGCAACGTTGAACACGGTTCTGACGGCTGGTGCCAGCTATGGTCAAAATGAAGATGGTAACGGTGGCAACGTGCCCATCGATATGTCTTCACCTAACATTGCCAAGCCCATGTCAATGGGACATTTACGGTCAACAGTGATTGGTAATTCTATTGCCGAAATCTTGACTAAGAACGGTTACCATCCCATCAAAGACAATCACTTGGGTGACTGGGGAACGCAATTTGGTAAGCTCATCACAGCTTACAAACTGTGGGGAAACGAAGAAGACGTTAAGAAGGATCCCATCAACAAGCTGGTGGAATACTACGTGCGTTTCCATAAGGAAGATGTTGACAAGCCAGAACTTGATGACGTTGCGCGTGAATGGTTCAAGAAGCTTGAAGACGGCGATCCGGAAGCGCACCACTTATGGGAATGGTTCCGTAAAGCTTCCTTGCAAGAATTTAACGATGTTTACGAAGAACTTGGCGTGAAGTTTGACACCTACAATGGTGAAGCCTTCTACAATGACAAGTTGGCCGAAGTGGTTCAAATCTTGAAGGATAAGAACTTACTGGTTGAATCTCAAGGTGCTCAGGTGGTTGACTTGAGTAAGTATGACCTGAACCCAGCCTTGATTTTGAAGAGTGATGGGGCTTCGCTATACATTACGCGAGACATTGCAACCGCCCTGTACCGTGACCGGACTTACAAGCCAGCTAAGAACTTATACGTGGTTGGTTCCGAACAGACTTATTACTTTAAGCAATTGAAGGCGGTCTTGAAGGAAATGGGTGTGCCGTCTGCCGATAACTTACAACACGTTCCGTTTGGTCTGATCACTGTGGACGGTAAGAAATTGTCTACCCGTTCAGGTCGGATCATTCTGTTGGCAAAGGTTCTGGAAGAATCCATCAAGCTAGCCGGCGAAGAAATCAATGAAAAGAATCCTGATTTGGCTAACAAGCAAGAGGTTGCCAAGCAGGTCGGTGTTGGCGCGATTGTCTTCGGTGACTTGAAGAACGAACGGACCAACAACATTGACTTCGTCTTAGCGGATCAACTGAAGTTCGAAGGTGAAACGGGCCCTTACGTGCAATACTCGCATGCCCGGGCAGAGAGCATTTTGCGCAAGGCAGCTAACGTTGATGTCACAGCTACCGGTAACCAAGTAGCCGATCCAGAGGCTTGGGATACGATCAAGGCGTTGGCCGACTTCCCAGCTATGGTGAAGATGGCCTGTGCTGAACTCGAACCCTCCGTCATTGCTAAGTATGCGATTCGCTTAGCCAAGACGTTCAACAAGTACTATGCGCACTCTAAGATCTTGACGGAAGATGCTGACCTGCCAGCACGTTTGGCATTGGTCAAGGCAGTCTCCACGGTCTTAAAGGAAAGCTTACGTCTCTTGGGCGTCCAAGCACCAGACGAAATGTAAACCAACAAGTGTTAGAAGGCTGCCTTCAAGGGGCCTTTTTTTGTTGGGCAAAATCACAGCTACTGCGGTGCCGCTGGTAACCGCGAGTAGGAGAGTAATCGTGTTATCTAGGGGCCAACGCTGGTTTTTGAAGGTCCAATCGTTAGGTTAAGCAAGGTTCTTTGCGTTGAAAACGAATATTTGGTACACTTACTTTATAAATATGCAGAGTCATGTGGCTAAATTCCGCATCCTTTGTTATACTTAATGCAAATTTATGCGGGAGGGTCGCCAAATGAAAAAAAGTATTCGCCAAGCGCGCATTGAACAATTAATTAACCAATATCCCATTGGAACGCAAGAAGAATTGATGGAACACCTTGAGGAGGTTGGTATCCAGGCGACCCAGGCCACCATTTCCAGAGACATTCGGGAAATGCAGATCGTTAAGGCGCAAGATGGCCATGGGCACCTGCGTTACACCATCTTTAAGGCTGGCAACCGCAGCGAGGAAGAACATCTGAAGGAAACCATCAACGAAGTCGTGACGGGGCTGACACGGGTAGAGTTTGTCAATATTTTGAAAACGCTGCCGAGTAACGGCAATTTGTTAGCGGCCATCTTTGATGATTTGAATTTACCAGAGATTGCTGGGACGTTGGCTGGCCATGATACCATCTTCATCATCAGCCCCAATGCACAGGTCGCCGAGAAACTTCATGATGAGATTGCTGCCGAGATGAATCCGGAAATTATCCATTAAATTCAGAAAACGTCAGTCGGCTAAAGTGCCGCTTGGCGTTTTTTTTGTGTTCGCTAAGTTGACTAAAGGTAGGCAACTTGGTGGTTCTAGTCGCCTTACCGGCCGGCAGATATGAGCGGGAACGGTGCGACTGCTTAACCACACTGAGATGAGACTTGAATTTTATCTTTCAACCTTTAGAAGTTGACTTAAAAATGGCACTAATCGGTGATTTGATGGGATAACGGTCAATTAAGCTTGCTTAAAGGTTCTTAAAGTTTGGGAGAAAGTGGAGAGACGCTGGGTGACTATGCTAAAATAGTTTTAATACAATTGAGGGCATGCTGTGGTTTAGTCACAACACGTAACTATGATAGAAGAGGCTACTTAAAATGAATAACCAACAACCTAATCAGACTTTTTGGTCAGGCTTTAAAATGCGGTTCAAGCAGTTCTGGCGGCGATTCCAAATGACCCGCTGGCTGATTGTGGTCATTCTCACCCTCATTTTTGTGATGAGTGCGTACCTGACGTTTATGGCAAAAACGGCAAACGTTGGGGACCTCAAAGCTGCGTTGGAAAATCCAACACAGATTTATGACCGTAGTAATCAAAAGGCCGGCACGCTGTACTCCCAGAAGGGAACTTACGTGGCGTTGTCCAAAATTTCGACGAATGTTCAGGATGCCGTGGTCTCCACGGAAGACCGTAATTTTTACCATGAGTACGGTTTTTCTGTGAAGGGGTATGCGCGGGCTTTTTTCCTGTACGCCAAGAATAAGGTGTTACGCAGAGGCTATATTAGTGGTGGGGGAAGTACGTTGACCCAACAATTAGTAAAGAATGCGTACTTAACTCAGGAACAGACGTTTACGCGGAAGTTTAAGGAACTTTTCTTGTCGATCGAAGTGGAGAATGTTTATAGCAAGAAAGATATTCTCTCGATGTATCTAAATAACGCGTACTTCGGTAATGGGGTTTGGGGCGTTCAAGATGCGGCTGAACGTTATTTCGGCAAAAATGCAGCCGCGTTGACCGTTTCTGAATCCGCTGTATTGGCGGGGATGCTAACGTCACCAAGCGCCTACAATCCGATCGATCATCCCAAGGCGGCTAAAGCACGGCGAAACGTGGTGTTGAGTCTAATGGCGGAAACGGGCGCTATCACCAGCGATGCTGCCAAGCAATATCAGGCCAGCGCGTTAACGACGACCGATAATTATGCTTACAAGAACAGTTATAAATACCCTTACTTCTTCGATGCCGTCATTAATGAGGCCGTTAGCAAGTATGGCTTAACAGAATCAGAGATCATGAACAAAGGCTATAAAATCTACACAACATTGGATCAAGCGAACCAGACGCAGATGCAGACCCTCTTTAAAAATGATGCCTACTTCCCGGCCAATGCCAGTGATGGTACCAAGGTACAAGCGGCAAGTATTGCAATCGACCCGAACACAGGGGGCGTTGAAGCGGTTGTCGGTGGGCGCGGCAAACACGTCTTCCGTGGCTATAATCGGGCAACACAGATGCGGCGTCAACCGGGATCGACCATTAAACCGTTGGCCGTTTATACACCAGCGCTGGAAAATGGCTATTACTATGATTCCGAGTTGACCGATAAGAAACAGTCGTACGGGACGAATAAATATTCCCCACACAACTATGGCAACCAATACAGCGGGAAGGTGCCGATGTATTCGGCTTTAGCTCAGAGTAAAAATGCGCCTGCCGTCTGGTTACTCAACAAGATTGGCGTCGATAAGGGGTATGAGTCCGTGAAGAAATTCGGCTTGCCCGTGTCGAAGTCGGATAAGAACTTGGCGTTAGCGCTGGGTGGCTTGAAGACGGGGGTCTCCCCGCAACAATTGGCACAGGCCTACACGGCATTTGCCAATCAAGGAACCATGAGTTCGGCCCATTACATCCGCAAGATCGTTGATGCCTCTGGCAACGTTATCGTGGACAATAGTGACACGCAGGCCAAGAAGACTAAGGTCATGTCTAGCAAGGTTGCGAAGGAAATGACCAGCATGATGATGGGCGTCTTTAATTACGGAACTGGTGCGAGCGCCAAACCGTATGGTTACACGATTGCTGGGAAGACCGGGAGCACCGAAGCCGATGGGGATGCCGATGCGACCCGTGATAAATGGATCGTGGGATACACACCGGATGTTGTTGTGACGACCTGGGAAGGCTTTGACAGTACCAGTGCGGACCATCATTTAGAGGATGTGAGTGGAACCGGTGAAGGCCCACTTTACCAAGCAGAAATGCAAGCCATCCTCCCCAACACCAAGGGAACGGCATTTGATACAAAGGATGCATCAACCATCGCCAAGGCAGAAAATGACGGGACTAGCTCGTCAGGCAGTGATGTCTGGGATCAAGTTCAAAAGGGCATCAACAACGCTGGCAAGCAATTCAATAATGCTGCGAACACGGTCAAATCTTGGTTGAAAAAGGCCCAGTCTGTCCTGAACTAAGGACTGACGATAATGAGGCGTCAGTTACACTGTGATTACTTGGCTTCTTGCGATTTTGGGGAATGCCGATAGTACTAAGGTTTTGAATATTGTTATTATGGACGTGACTAGTGATTGATAAAATTTCAATCATTGTTCACGTCCATTTTTAATGACAGATCATTCTGATGGCCCCAAGCAGGCACCTGCCCATTGAACAGTCACGGCAATCGGGAACACCACATCGACCAATTAGGGACCGGGGCCGCTGGCGATTGTCATTTTTGACAACTCGCAGTGCTGATTTTTAGCGCATTTTTCATCGGAATTCTCGTTGGGTGCAGGCGAAAAGCATGGTACAATGGATAGGTGGTAATTCTGGGCGTAAGGCCCAATTAGGAGGAACACCAATGGCTGACAAGATGCAAGACTTGAGCGAACAAATTGCTCAAGCACTACAAGACACGGATCAATTTAAGAGCCTGAAGACTGCTTTCGCGGCAATGAAGGCAGACGATGACACCTACACACTGTTTAAGCAGTTCCAACAAATTCAGTTGGACTTACAACAAAAGCAGATGGCAGGTCAACAATTAACTGACGACGAAATGAAAAATGCTCGTGAAGTTGCTGACAAGGTCGCTAAGATTGATACCATCAAGGCTTTAATGGAAGCAGAACGGGGCGTTAACGACCTGTTGTCTAACTTAAATAAGATGATTACCGAGCCCATTCAAAACATTTACCAGGGCTAGGCAAAGGATCGTCGGCGCAACCACTCATTCGGGAGGTCGGTGCCGGCGTTTTTTTTCGACTCAGATAAAAAAGGGGGAGTTCTTACCGTGAAGTTTATTCATGCAGCAGATTTACATTTGGATAGCCCATTTCTGGGATTGACCACCCTCCCCAGTGCGTTGTTAGCAACGGTACGGCAGTCGACGTTTGCTGCTGCGACCCGAATCTTTGACCGCGCGCTGGCGGAGCACGTTGACTTTGTGGTGTTGGCCGGCGACCTCTTTGATCGTTCCGAGCAGAGTGTGGCGGCCCAGGCATTTCTATTTCAACAATTTCAACGATTAGATGATGCCCAGATTCCCGTTTTTATTAGTTTTGGCAATCATGACTATGCGGCCGATCAACACCAGACGGTCGCCTATCCGGCTAATGTGACCACGTTTGGGCCCAAGGTAGGGACCGTCACCATTACACTGAACTCCGGTGAGACCGTGGCGGTTAGTGGGTTTAGCTATCCCGAACGTTGGGTCACGACTGATCCAATCAGCGATTTTCCGGACCACGCACAGACGGATTGGCACATTGGCCTGTTGCATGGTGCGGTGGCCACGGGCAATGCTGATCACTACGCACCATTTACGCTGGCTGAATTATTAGCTAAACGGTACGATTACTGGGCTTTAGGTCACATTCATCACCGCCAGTCGTTAAATGAACAGCCCCCAATTTTGTATGCCGGGAATCCCCAGGGACGGTCGATCAACGAGACGGGTACCAAGGGCGCTTATTTGGTGACCAGTCGACAAGGAAAATTGGTGCCGGAGTTCTTTGAGACCGGTGTGGTCGATTGGGAAACGCCCACTGTTCAGTTGACAGCGACTAGCCTAAGCACGTTGGGAGAGCAGGTGACGGCGTGGTTAACTGATCAGCCAGCATCGAAGCCAACGCTGACAGCCTTAACGGTGGCGTTGCCAGCAGCCCTGGTGGACCCCGTTTCGGGTGATTGGCTCAGTTTATTTCAGAAGACGCATCAACGGCAGATGAAGGCCAGTCAGCGGTTCATCACCCGGCTAAATGTGACAACGCCAGCCGCGGCTTTGGCTGCTCCCCAGCTTGATCAGCGGTACTGGGAGCAGGGAGCCACGAGCGTTTTTACGGCGGCAAATGAGGAACAACTTTTTGGTAAATTGGCACAAAATCCGGCACTGGCCGAATGGTTCGCACAACCAGCAACACGAGCACAATTACAGACACTAGCGGAACAGAATTTACGACGAGCAATGGGGGAGGCGGGCCACGATGTATCTTAACCAACTAACGATTTATGGGTTTGGTAAATTTCATGATCGGACCTTTGATCTCACCGCGGGCTTAAATGTTCTGGTGGGCCCCAACGAGGCTGGAAAATCCACCTTGACGCAGTTTATCACGGCCATCTTATTTGGCTTTCCGACGAAGAAACATCCGGAATTGCGATATGAACCGCTAGATGGGAGCCGGTTTGGGGGCGAGATTACATTTACGCAAGCGCAGACACGCTACCTGGTGACGCGGACGGATGGGCCACGTGGGGGAACCGTGACGTTGCGGGACCTGACGACCGAAATGACGCTGCCTCCAGAAAGCTTGCCGCACTTGCTAGAACCGGTTGATGAGACGTTATTTACCAGCGTCTATGCCATGAATGAACCGCGACTAGGAACCGTGTTTTCCGCATCCAAACAGGAGCTGGTCGATCGGTTACGTCATGTTGGCGCCATTGGTAGTGACTTTTGGCTGCGTCAGGCGCAGACGCTGGGGAAGCAGGCGGATGAGCTATATAAACCACAAGGACGCAATCCTATTTTAAATCAGCAATTACAGGAACATCAGGAACTCACGGCTAAGCTTGCTAAAGCCAAGGCAGCGTATGGTACCTACTGGGATCTCTTGCAGCAGCAACAAACGCAACGTCAGCAACAGGGAGAGCTCCAGCAGCAACTGACGCAGCAACGGCAGGTCACGGCACAGCTCGAACAGCAGCTAGCAAATTGGCCGACCTTTGTTCGGTGGCAACAGTTAGCGCAACAACAACCCCTTACGATGACCGGCTTTTCTCAAGCGGACGCGACCGAATTAGAGCGGCTCACTAGTAAAACAACAGCGATGGCAACGACCTTAACCGAAAATCAGGTGCAACTGCAACGGTTACAGCAGAAAACGAAATTAACGCCATTATTTACGGAATATTTGGCGGCAACGACACAAGTCGACCCGTTATTCGATCAACTTGCAACGGTGAAGGCGGCGAATGAGACCTGCACGCGGCTACAAGCTAGTCAGCAGGATTATCAGCAACGGGCAACGGCTATCGAGCAACAATATGCCGCGACCGGACAGATGCCCCGACCATTTTCACTGGCGACGCTCCAGCAAGTTAAGCGACTACAGGAAAAGTTGACGGCGGCGAACCAGAAACGACGGCAACTTCAACAGGAATTGAACCGACTCAACGAAGCCTATCGGCAAGCACAACCGACACGGCGGCAACGGCACAATCCTCTGGCCGATAAGCAACTTGGCTGGCTAGCGGCTGGTTTGGTCATTTTAGTTGGGGCCATGTTTCTTCCAGGAACGCTTTTTAAATTGATTGGCGCGTTGTGTGGGGTGGCGGTTGGCTATTACGGTGCTTTCATCGTTGATGGTGAGACCCCGGCAAGTCGGCAACTGCAAGACTTAACCGATAGTATTCGTGATATTCAAGCCCAGCTCCGTGAAGGGGGTCAACAGGAGGATGCTCTGACCAACCAATTGGAGGCCGTGGGAGATTCCTATGGCTTGGGACAGATTCCAGTGGATCAGTGGCCAGCAGCTCAGGCAGCGATTGGAGAATGGGAGCACCTGACACAACAACTCCAGCAGACGGCAGAGCAACTGACAGCTGAGACCCAGACCATTAGTGAGTTTCAAATGGCAGTTGTAAAAGCCTTGCCAGAGCTACAAAATCAGCCGTTAGAGACGGTGCTTCAACAACTAGCTGGCTTGCAGGTGACGCGGCAAGCCCTTAGTTCACAACAAACGGATCTGACGACGGTGGCTGAAACGATTCAGCGGACTCAGCAGGCCTTAACTCAGGCCCGACAGGCCGAGAAAACATTCCTGCGGACGCGAAATTTGGCAACGGTCAATGATTTCTATCGCCACTATCAGCGGGTTCGTGAGCAAGATAATCAAACAGCACAGCAACAGGCGTTAGCAACGCAACTGGGGCCAACTATGCGAACGGCCTTGCAACAGTATGCAACGTCGACCGACTTGACGGACGCTGTTCAGCAAGCACAGCAACAACAGCAGAGCTTACAGGGCCAGTTGGACACACTCACGACGAGCTTGGCAACGTTAGCTGGTCAGCTTGACCAACTGACAGCCAGTGGAACACAGGCCAGTTTGCAACAAAAATTAGCCAATCTCGAAGCACAAATGCAGGAGACAGCCCAGCGCTGGCTGACTAAAAACTTGACTCGTCAATGGATTGCGGCGACCTTAGCGGCTGCTTCGGGTGACCGGTTACCGCAAATTGTGGCGCAAGCTAGTGAATTTTATGGCAAATTAACTAAAAACCGGTATACTGAAATTGAATTAACCCCCAATACATTACGAGTTCAATTGGCAACGGGTGAGTGGCGTGAAGTTGGCCAATTATCCAGAGGGACGGCGGAACAGCTAGATTTGGCTGTTAAATTAGCCTTTGCGGTGGTCATGAACCAACGCGTCGGGATGCCCTTAGTGATTGATGATGGCCTAGTGAATTTTGATGATCATCGACGACAAGCAGCTTATGCGCTCTTAGCTGAGATCAGTGAGACGGTACAGGTCATTTTCCTGACGGCCGACGTCACGGTAGATGCGATTGCGGGAAATTTGATTCGGTTAACTGACTAGGAGGGACTTCAATGGCGGCAACAAAACAGTTAATGGATTACGATGTTGATGAAGCGGTAGACGTGTTTGCGTTGTTAAAATCAGCAGATGTGCGCACCGCAAAGAACGGTAAACAGTACATTGCTTTGGTATTTGAGGACCAGTCTGGTGAAATCTCAGGAAAATACTGGGATGCTTCGGCGGAAGATGTTAAAAATTACGTGGCTGGCCGGGTCATTCATTTACAGGGAAAACGTGAAAACTACCAAACGCATCCGCAGATCAAGATTTTCCACTTGCGTTTGACGGGGCCAGGTGAGCCAGCCGACCCAGATCAATTCATCGAGCGCGCACCCATGTCGCGAGCAGAGATGGAAGAGTACATTAACCAAACGATTTTTGAAATTACGCAACCAACTTGGAACCGACTCGTGCGTAAACTCCTGGCAGAATTTCAGGACCAATTCTTCACGTATCCTGCAGCCAAGAGTAATCACCATGCCTTTCAGGGCGGTCTGGCTTTCCACACGATTTCCATTTTGAAGCTAGCCCATTCTGTTGTGGGGCAGTATCCAGACCTGAACGCGCCGCTCTTGTATGCGGGGGCCATCCTGCATGATTTGGGAAAGACGATTGAATTGTCTGGGCCCAAGTCAACGACCTACACGCTGGCTGGTAATCTAATTGGCCACATTGTGTTGATCGATGGTGAACTGGTCCGGGCCTGTGATCCACTGAAATTGGATCCTCAGGCGGAAGATGTGCTGTTATTACGGCACATGATTCTCAGCCACCACGGACTTTTGGAGTACGGCTCACCAGTGCGGCCAGCATTGCGTGAGGCCGACGTGTTGCATCAATTGGATGAATTGGATGCGTCAATCATGATGCTCGATACGGTCGTGGGGCACACGGAACCAGGGGAGTTCTCAGAACGCGTCTTCGCGATGGACGGTCGTCGGTTCTATCGGCCAACAACGGACACACCGCAACCGAAGACGGACTAGATTAATTGAAAATTTTCTACCACAAATGAAGGCTTTAGCAAAGGGGACTGGTAATCAGTCCTTTTTCATTAGCTACTAAGTCAGTAAGCGAACTTCTTACTGACTTAGTAGAACGACACCAGAAGAACCACTTAAACGACCGACACAAAAAGGGCACCGACCAAAATAGTCGGTGCCCTTAATTGTAGTCATAAATGAGTTGCTGTTACTTAGAAGATGAACTTGCAGTCGTTGATGAGCTGCTTGATGACAAGTAGTCAGAGAGGATGTTCTTCAAGTCGTTGTCCTTGATAGAAACATTACCCTTCTTCAAGACCTTAGCCACAACATTGTGTAAGACAGTGCTGTCGTTCATGTCATTGTCAAGAACTTGCTTTTTCAGTTCAGCCTTGTGTTGGTTCATAGTGCCCTTACCAGGGTTCTTCAACATCAAGATGACGTGGTAACCATATTGCGTCTTAACAGGCGTCGTGGTGAATTCGTCAGTGCTCAACTTGAAGGCAGCCTTCTTGAAGGTGGCATCAAGCGATGTGTCAGTGCTATCGAAGGCACTCAACTTACCACCCTTGTTCTTGGTAGCCGTATCAGTAGAGTACTTCTTAGCTAACTTGGTAAATTCACTAGTCAGATTGCTCTTCTTAGTGCTCTTCAAGTCGCTGATAACAGTATTAGCAGTGGACTTCTTGGAAACCAAGATGTGAGCAACGGTAACTTCTGGTTCGTAACTCTTGAATTGCTTCTTAAGTTGCGCATCCGTAACCGTAACGTTGTCCTTAACGGCTTCCTTCAACAGTAAGTTAGAACGGATTTCCGTCTTCAAACTGGATTGCGTCATACCGCTTTGAGCTAAGACGCTGCTAAATGATGAACCATATTGTGCCTTGTATTGGTTGAATTGCTTGGTAACAGCAGATTTCTTAACCTTGCTACCGTATTCCTTTTCCAAGACCTTGTTCAAAATCATTTGTTGCAGAACTTGTTTACCAGAGGAAGTCCCCTTTAAACTACTGTAGTAGGCACTTTCAGTGATCTTACCACCATTAGTCG
This sequence comes from Levilactobacillus enshiensis, assembly GCF_007115095.1. Taxonomy (GTDB): domain Bacteria; phylum Bacillota; class Bacilli; order Lactobacillales; family Lactobacillaceae; genus Levilactobacillus; species Levilactobacillus enshiensis. The sequence goes on from NZ_SULH01000016.1 coordinate 45,567, forward strand.
TGGCAACGGTCTTGTTCCCACAGCCGGCAAGCGTAAAGGTTAATAACACACCGGCGAGGGCAATAAACCATTTCTTCATATTGCTCAACACATCCATTCATCAAAATTGGTGTAAACACCATACTCAGACATCATAACACAAATCTTGCTAAACCTAAAAAGGTCGGCAAAGCTTTACAAAAAGTTCAAATTTACGCATTGTCCCAGCGTGACACAGTTTCCTCGATTTTTTCGACGCGCGGAGCAATCTTGAAGGTAAATTTTTCAATATCCGATTGCAGATCATCGAAAACTGGCATCGCCGCATCGATTGCGGTAGTTAATCGTTGGGTGCTCTGCGTTAAATTAGCTTTAGCGTCTTTGACGTCATCAATTTTAGCTGCCGTGTGCTTGGCTTGTTCGCCGACATTTTTCCCCCAGGTGAGGGGATCTTGTTTGGTTAAAGTTAAGTAAGCAGCCAAACCAACGCCAACTGCGAGAACGCTACCTGCTAAGAAACGACCGATTTGCATAATTAAGCCTCCAAGTGTGCTTTAATTTGTTCTTGAATTGCGGCGTACTTTGCGGGGGTATAGTTGCCAGAGTTGTCTTGGAAAATCATCTTGAAATCATCATGGTCCGTGTAACGGGGAACCAGGTGGAAATGAGAGTGGAAGACGGACTGGTAGGCGACCTTACCGTTGTTGTTCACGATGTTCATGCCCGTAATGGTGGGGTCAGCTGCTTGAATGGCACGAGCAATTTTAGGAATCCGGGAAAAAACAGTAGCGGCTAAGTCAGCATCGTAGGCAAAGATATTTTGGACGTGGGTCTTCGGAATTACCAGCGTGTGGCCGGGAGTTCCTTGGGAGATGTCTAGAAAGGCCTTCACGATGTTGTCTTCGTAGACGGTGTAGCTGGGAATTTCGCCCTTTAAAATCTTGCAGAAAACGCAGTCGTCGGCATAGTGTGGCTCGAGGGTCATTTGATCCATGAAAACTCCTTCTTTCGGTTCGATTTCATTCATTATACACCATCGAGGAGACGGCTTGGCAAGCGGTTTAGTTAGCTGGTGGACTAGCGTGGCCAATTGATGGTTTCCTAGAAGTTTTTTTCATTTAAGGAGCACCGCCTGACTGCCGAGAATGGGGCTCTTCCTGAACGATTGTCAGCGGCTACTCGCCAGCGCGACTTACAGATCAACCTGGCAGACAAATTCGTTTACCTAATGGGCTATGGTATAATGGGACAGTTATCCGTTAGTTGCGATGTTGCCTGTATTAGCGGGCCAACTGGCGGTCTTAAAAACTTAAATTTAACAGAAATGAAGGGATGCATAATGGCTTTAGAAGTCAGCCATGTAGTGGGTGGTTACTCACAGATCCCCGTCTTAAAGGATATTAGCTTTGACGTTCGGGACGGAGAATTAGTCGGATTGATCGGGTTGAACGGGGCTGGGAAATCAACCACCATTAATCATGTCATCGGTCTATTAACGCCACATAAAGGAACTATCACGCTAAACGGTGTCACCATTGATCAGGACAGTCAGGCCTATAAACAGCAGATTGCTTACATTCCAGAAACACCCGTGTTGTATCAGGAATTGACCTTGCGGGAACATCTAGAAATGACCATGATGGCTTATGATCTAGATCAGAAACAAGCTTGGGAGACCGCGCACGACTTATTAAAGGTTTTTCGGCTCGACAATAAATTAGATTGGTTCCCGGCAAACTTCTCTAAAGGGATGAAGCAAAAGGTGATGATCGTCTGTGCGTTCTTAACGCAGGCTAAGCTCTACATCATCGATGAACCCTTCTTGGGTCTGGATCCACTAGCGGTCAACGATCTGTTAAACCTGATCGAGCAACGGAAAAAAACGGGGGCCAGCATTCTGATGTCAACGCACGTGTTGGATACCGCCCAGCGGTACTGTGACCGCTTTGTCTTGTTACATGATGGTCAAGTTAAGACCGAGGGGACTCTCAGCGAGTTACAAGCCGCTCTTCCGGAAGCGGGGGAATCGCTGAACGATATTTACCTTTCAATGACCAAGGTCGACCGCGCATGACCGATCTATTTAAGTCCCGGCTGCAACGCCATCTCCGGGAAATGGCAAAATATTTGCGGCTGGTTTTCAATGATTTCTTCGTCTTTGCGTTAATGTTTCTATTGGGCGGCCTGGGATACGGCTACTCAAACGTTTTAAAACAGTTGAAGCTGGGCCTCTGGTGGGCACCGGTAGTCGTTGTCTTGGTCTTACTGGTAACCTTGCAGGTCGGCCGGTTTGCCACCTTAATTGAAGATGCCGACCGGGTCTTTCTCTTGCCAAAGGAACGCGCCATGCACGCCTATTTAGTAGCGGCACGCCGGTACAGTCAAGGTTTAGCTCAGACGACACAAGTCATCGTTGTCTTTCTCTTAGCGCCATTTCTGCGAGTGGCCTTAGGGTGGTCAGTGCCACAAATCGTGGGGTTACTGATTGCACAGGTTATTTTAAAGGACACACTGTTGCGTTTAGACCTGGCGAGTGCCTATCAGGTAACGGGGCAACGCCGGATGAATGACTGGCCTATCAAATGGGCATTGGGCTTAATTACGCTGGCGATTGGTGTCTGGTTAACGCCATACGCAGCCATCGTCCTAGCCCTCTTAGTGGATGCCGTCGTTGCCATTTGGATGCAACGCCACTGGCAACAACAGCAGATTCGTTGGCGTGAACAGATCAAAATCGAGGATAACCGGATGTTAGGGATTTATCGGTTCTTCAATCTCTTTACCGAGGTACCAATGGTGGAGGGGACCATCAAACGCCGGCGTTACCTCGACTGGCTGTTCAAGTCGATTAAGCCGACCCATGAACAGACTTACGCGTACCTCTTTAGTCGCGGTATGGTGCGGGGAACTGACTTCAGCGGACTGGTAGTCCGGTTGACCGTCATTGGGATGCTGCTACTGTACTTTGTCCGGGGAGAATGGCTACCCATCTTTCTCGCCGCCCTCTTCATCTACCTGATTGGGTTTCAACTCTTACCATTCTTCCAGCAGTATGACGATGTGGTTTTCACGCACATTTATCCGATTGCACCGGAGCTACGGTTGAAGAGCTTTGAACGCCTGGTTACACTGATCTTGGGCGTTGCTGCCTTACTGATGTGGGTCGTGATCATCATAGCTAATTTGAGCCTGGTGACGGCCGGAATCGCGCTAGTGGTCGAACTCGTAGAGGTTTGGTATCTGGCTAGAATCTACACGCCACAGCGATTAGCTCGCGCAATGAAAAATAAGGCTTGACGTTGTCGTAATTTCCCCATAGAATTGATAATAGCTGACAAATCGAGGAGGGGTGGCACGAATGGCACTAGATATTAGTGACGGCTGGAGCTTATTTCCGCTGGGTGGCAACACAGGCACAGCGTATATGGGCACAAAGGCGTCGCAAAAAGTGTTCTTAAAACAAAACGCGTCACCGTTTCTTGCAGCACTTTCCGTTGAGGGAATCACCCCACGGTTGGTGTGGACGAAGCGCCTAGCTACAGGGGACGTGATGACAGCTCAGGAATGGCTGAACGGTCGAACGTTGCATCGCAAAGAAATGCGCGAGCAGCGGGTCGCACGAATTCTTCACCGAGCGCATCACTCAAAATTGCTTCGTGAAATGTTATTAAAAGTCGGCGGTCGTTCCACAACGCCCGCCCAGTTGTTAGCTCGCTTGCAACCTGCCTTAGCTGCAGATTTACGCCAACATCCGTTGATTCAATCAGCCTTTGCTAGCTTACAAGCTGAGCAGCCCCAACTGCCCGAGACACACTATGAGGTTTGTCATGGTGATTTAAATCATAAGAATTGGTTGTTGTCTGATCGTCAACGGTTATATTTGGTCGATTGGGATGCCGCGACATTTGCTGATCCAGCGTTCGATCTTGGCGCACTGCTCTGTGAGTATGTGCCGTTAGAGGAGTGGCAACGTTGGTTACAGGATTACGGCGAACGGTTAACGCCGGACTTAACGTCTCGGGTGAACTGGTATGCACGAGTTCATTGCCTGAGCGTGATTGCCGAAAGTTACCATCAACAGCGTTTCCAGATTATGAATCAACATTTAATTTTATTAGAAAAGCTGACGAGAGAGTCAGCAACTGATTAGAGACGTCGGCGGGAGCGGGGCAAACCTCGTGCCCGCCGTTGTTGTTTAGAACTCAGGTACAATCAAGGAGGAATTTTACGATGCGTGTGCGAAATAAACCGTGGGCCAAGGGCTACATTGAAGACCATGCCGATAAGATGGTCACGGAACCAGAACCACTGAAGGGAAATTGGCAGAGTCGTTTTCCCAGCGAACAACCGCTGTTTGTAGAAATTGGCACGGGAAAGGGCCAGTTCATTGTCGAAATGGCACGCCAACATCCCGACCAGAATTTTATTGGAATTGAGATTCAGATGTCCGTCATTGCGGCTGCCTTAAAAAAGGTCGTTGCCAGCGGTTTGACCAATATTCAGATGGTTCACACGGATGGTGAGGCAATCAATACCTTCTTCGACGCTGGTGAAGTAGCTGGATTGTACCTGAACTTTTCCGATCCTTGGCCTAAGAGTCGTCATGCCAAGCGGCGGTTAACGTCCCCCGTCTTCTTAGCCCACTATGCTGACGTCTTGCAGCCAGAGGGGCAGATTCAATTCAAGACCGATAATCGGGGACTTTTCGAGTATTCATTGGGAAGTCTAAACAACTTTGGGCTGATTTTCGATGGTGTTTGGCTAGACCTGCACGCCGCAACTGATGGCGTGGAGGACATTGAGACCGAGTACGAGCAGAAATTTTCAGCTAAGGGACCAATCTATCAAGTGATTGCGCACTTCCCGAAGACTACTGAATAACCAAATAAATTAAAGAACACAACTGCTGAATTTGGGCAGTTGTTTTTTTATCTTATAAGCAAAAGCTACGACACTAGTGGACTAAGACCCGACGGCAAATTGATACTATTAATGGTCATAATCCAGTGTAGCCAATAAAATTAAATTTATTTGAAATACAAAAAACATGGCATTAACCTTTACGGAGTTAGTCAGTGTAAAGGGGGGATGGGTGCCATGCTGATTGCGTTGGAAAATCAGAAGTTAGTCGATGCTATAGCGGCTGTTCGGCACCATGCCTATCAGTGCCCAGCTTGTCAGCGGACGGTGATCCTGCATCATGGTACCCACGTGGCCCCTTATTTTGCCCATCAGAATCTAGGGACGTGTGCCGTGGCAACTGAGGGTGAGACCCAGCAACATATTCTAGGAAAACGTCAATTGGCAAAGTTTTTTGGTGCCTGGGGACCAGTGACGTTTGAAAAAAATTTGCCGGAGATTCAGCAGCGTGCCGACTGTTGGGTCGCCCGCACTCAGCCGGTTGCTGTGGAATTTCAATGTAGTCCCATTGGCGCTGAACAGGTGGCTCAGCGGACAGCGGGATACCGCAAGGTGGGGGCCTATCCCTGTTGGCTCTTGGGTGAACGTTTTGGCCGCCAAAAGATTGGCTGGTCTTTGATTGATCGGTTTGCCAGCCCATTGCGTGGTTGGGGATTGTGCCTGCTCTTTTGGGACGTCGGTCGACAACAGATTCGCGTGGTCCATCACCTGTATCAGGATGCTACGGGGAGCTACGGGTATTGGCAAAGCTGGGTGGCAAGTTTGTCAGAACTAGAGGCGGGCAATCAGCGGCGACTGTGGGTACCGCCGATCAATGTTCGCCAATTTCGGCATGACTTGAACCAGAAACTCATGCGAGCGACTCCCGCCTTGCGTCCGCTGCAAGAGACGTTGTACCTGCATGGCTACCATCTGGCCGGTTTTCCAACAGCCTTCGTGACCCAACACGTAACACTTCCCCTATTTGGGCAGGGACTTTTGGTTTGGCGAGCAGTTGTCGGCGCCTGGCTGTTTGCTTTGCGCGGGACGGTACTAACGCCGGCCACCATCGACCGGCTGGCTGTACAAGGGTTGCTGGTGATTGGGGGTCACCTACGAGCTGGTCGGTTTGATGGCAAGGTGGGGTTGGCCCGTGCACAACACGATTTTATACAGGAGCTGATTGCGGCGGGTTACCTGGGTCGGGTAAAGTCCGGCTGGCAAATTAACGCAGAACCCCAATGGGCCGCGGATTATACAGTATGGTTAAAAAATGATGAGAAAAAGTCAGGCTAAATGGCCAAATAATGAGATGAAAGTGGTAGACTATTATTATGCAAAATTAAGGAGGACGAAGATATGAAGCAAATTCCCGCACGTTCCGCAGTTCCAACCGAGTTGACTTGGGACTTAACCCCAATTTTTCCCGATGATACGGCCTTTAAGGCCGCCATTAGTGACATCCAACAGGCAGCCAAGCAAGCGGCCAAGTTAAAGGGCCAGCTGGCTAAGAGTGGTCAAGCACTCTATCAGGTCACGACGACGATCTTTGAGCTGAATCGCAAGTTGGAACGGGCCTATGTGTATGCCTCCCTGAAGAATGATCAGGATACTGGCGATGCCAATGCGCAAGCACTTTCTGGTCAGGCAGATAGCTTGATTGCGACGGTTTCATCGGCGACATCTTGGTTTGAACCCGAGGTCTTAGCGTTACCAGCTGCGGATCTCCAAGCTTTGATCGATGCAGAACCAAAGTTAGCAGCGTATCAACACTACTTCGATGTCTTAGGTCAACAACGTGAACACACTTTATCTGCTGCCGAAGAGAAATTATTGGCAGGGGCGAGTGACATTTTCGCTGCGTCATCCAAGACCTACAGTGTTTTAAGCGATGCTGATTTGAAATTCCCCGTTGTGCAAGATGCTGACGGCAACGACGTTCAGCTGTCAGAAGGGCTTTATGGCGTTTTACTGCAGTCAACCACCCCTAGCGTTCGTAAGCAGGCCTTTGAGGCACTTTACAGCGTCTACCAACAGTTCCGCCATACATTTGCCTCAACCCTGTCTAGCGAAGTTAAAACGCATAATTTTGATGCTGAGATTCGGCACTACGGCAGTGCTCGCGAAGCGGCCATGAGTGCTAATAATGTGCCTGCGGTGGTCTATGACACGTTAGTTAAGTCGGTCAATGCCCATTTGGATTCTCTACACCGGTACGTTGGGTTGCGGAAAGAAATTTTGGGATTGCAGGATCTTCATTTCTACGATCTGTATACGCCAATCACTGGCGAGCCTAGCCTGAGCTACACCTATGAAGAGGCACAACAAGAGGCTTTAAAGGCGTTATCAGTCTTAGGACCGGATTATGTGGCCAATGTACAAAAGATGTTCGATAGTCGGGCCATTGACGTGGTCGAAAACAAAGGCAAGCGGACGGGGGCCTATTCTGGGGGGATGTATGACACCAAGCCGTATATCTTACTGAACTGGCAGGATAGCCTAGAGAGTTTATTTACGCTGGTTCATGAAATGGGTCACAGCATGCACAGCCACTATACCCGGAGCAATCAACCTTATCAATACGGTGACTACTCAATCTTTGTGGCCGAAATTGCGTCGACGACGAACGAAAACCTGCTAACGGATTACCTGTTGAAGACCCAGACTGATCCGCAGGTTCGCGCTTACGTGTTGAACCACTACTTGGACGGCTTCAAGGGGACGGTCTACCGGCAGACACAATTTGCTGAGTTTGAAGACTACATTCACCAACAGGCAGCGGCAGGCGAAACACTGACGGCGGACTTTATGAGTAAGTTCTATGGTGACCTGAATGCACGTTACTACGGTGACAATTTAGCCAAGGATCCCCAGATTGCTGACGAATGGACACGAATTCCGCATTTCTACTACAATTACTATGTCTACCAGTACGCCACAGGTTTTGCAGCCGCAACGACGCTCTCACAACGAATTCTGAGTGGTGATGACGCCAAGCGGGATGCTTACTTGACTTACTTGAAGTCAGGAAGTTCAGCGTTGCCATTAGATGTGATGCGTAAAGCGGGTGTCGACATGACCCAACCAGATTACTTGGAAACGGCTTTTGCAACCTTTGACAAGCGATTAGCCGAATTCAACGACTTAGCCCATCACTTGAAAAAGTAGGGTGAGATGCGTTCATCTGGCCAGAAGATCGGTTAGCCAATGTGACTAATGTTAAGCAGACAGCATTTCCTGACGGTCAATCTCTAGCATTGAACAAAGTAAAAATGACCACGTTATCCAAGAGAGGTAACGTGGTCATTTTGTCTAGTTATGAAATTATTAGAAGGATTGCCAGTCACGTTGCCATAACAGGCCCATCGTTTTTTCACCGGTGTGGACACTAATGGCGGGACCAAGTTGGCTCTGCGAGATACGGACTTCGGGATATTGTTCCGTTAGCTCGGCGGTCCATTCATCAGCTAGGTCGGCGTTATTGGCATTGATGACGGTTGCGTGGAGCGGATAGTCAGTCGCCTTTAGCGATTCCTCTAGACGGTCAGTCATATAATGAAAGGCCTTCTTCATGGTCCGTTCTTTACCGATGGCGATAATTTGGCCGGCGTCATTAAATGTTAGCAGCGGTTTGATGTTGAGCAGATTGCCAATAATTGCGGATCGGTTACTGAGACGGCCGGTTCTGGCAAGGTGACTCAAATTATCAACGGCGAAGTAGACCTGCATAGTACTCCGCAGATTTTCCAGTTCTGGGACGATATCAGCAGCCTTATCCCCATTGGCGACCATTTGACCAGCAAGAAGACAGAGATTCGCCTCGCCAGCACTGGCAACCAATGAGTCAACGGGATAGATATGTGCCTTAGTGTAGGTTTGACAGAACATCTTGAGGTTGCTCATGAATGACGTAATTCCGCTGGACAGGTGAATTGAAATGATTTCATCGAAGCCCTGAGCAGCCAGCCGATCATAGGCTTCTTCAATCTGGCCTAAGGAGACCTGAGCTGTCGTTGGTAACTCATTATCCGTGTTCAGGTAGTCATAGAAGGTCTGCAGACTCAACTCGGATTCCGGATACTGATGGTCGCCCAGAATGACCGTGATCGGTAGAACGACAATATGGTATTGTGCAACCTGAGCGGGCGTCAGGTAAGAAGCAGTGTCCGTAACGATGGCCGTTGGCATAATTTATCCCCTTGCTCTCAAAAAAATAGTTGGGTCAATCATACCATATTGCTAACGGATTTGATATTAGGGAAGTCAACAAATTAATGGGCAAAAAAATCTCGTTTCCCCAATTAGAGAAAACGAGATTTACGAATGGTTCGATTAGCAATTACGTAAAACGATTCAGCAGGCGTTATAGAACGTGAAGATTAGGGTGATAGTTGCCTCCCCCTGATGAAGCTGCTTGGCGGTTCGACGTGTAAGTTGGTTCGGCCATTAACGTTTCCTTAGTCGCAACGCCTTGACTCTCACAAACATCGCAGAGTGATTCATAAGTTACGTCGTTGAGCAGAAGACCACATTGTGAGACATCACAGTTAAAGATGACGGCGGATGAGGACTGCTCAATTTTCATCTCGGCCGCTAATTTTTGATCGGTTTGGAAAGCCTGCTTCGCCAAGTCAGATTGGCAGTCTTCCGTAAACATATCTAAGTCGAGGTGACATTTTTTTGCCAGATTTAAGACTAAGTCATTGGAAAATTTTTGATGGTCGTTAACCACGGCCATTTGCATGTTTAAGAGGAAATCACGCCCCTTGCGCTTCCCCTGAAAGAGGGCCGCTTTATAGGCGAGAATGGCTTGATAGTAAACGTTGAAAAAGGCATTTCGCTCAGCCAAAGTGGGGTGCGCGGGCAAGGCCTGTTCAATGATCTGCTGGTTTAACAACGGAACAAATTGAAACGACACCTTGCTATTGAGATGATCGGCCAACTTCATAATGTTACGCTCGGAACGCATACAACGAGCGCCTAATGGGTTGACGAACAAATAGACTTCTAACACATTGCTTCCTCCTATACTCGTTCGAATTGGCAATCAGCAAGGGTCGCCAAACAAAAAGTAACAATACCACTACATTAGCAAAATTTCAAAAAATAGCAATCAGAACGTTTGTTTGAGGTGAATACCGTTCGTTTAAAACGCAACCTAATCATGCAACATTTTCTTGGCGAGGTAAAGCTAAACGCCTCGTAAAAGTCACGGGTTACCCAGATTGCACCATTAGTGAAATTCTTAACGAATTCGGGGAGTAATTACTCTCAGTTGGGACTGAATTATGGTAAAATCGAAAGATAAGACGTGTAATTATGGTTGGGGGATAGTTGTCATGATAACGAATTGGGATCAATTTTTATTGCCCTATCAACAGGCCGTCAGTGAGCTGAAGGTTAAGCTCCGCGGTATCAGAAAGCAGTTCGAGAACCGTAACGAGCGTCCGCCAATAGAGTTTGTCACCGGACGTGTCAAACCGGTCCCCAGCATTAAGGAAAAAATGTCACGCCGGCACGTCGCCGAAGAACGCTTGGAACAAGATATGCAGGATATTGCGGGCTTACGGATCATGTGCCAATTTGTCGAGGATATTTATCAAGTTGTCGATCTTTTGCGGCAGCGAACCGATTTAACCATTTTGGAAGAACGGGACTACATTCACAACGAAAAACCTAGTGGCTACCGTTCCTACCATATTGTTATCGAATATCCAGTACAATTGGTAACCGGTGAGAAAAAAATATTAGCTGAAATTCAAGTGCGGACGTTGGCCATGAATTTTTGGGCCACCATCGAGCATTCCTTAAATTATAAGTACCAAGGTGACTTCCCCGCTGAATTGAGTGCACGATTACAACGCGCCGCGGAGGCCGCATTTAAGCTGGACACGGAAATGTCCGAAATTCGAGAAGAGATTCAGGAGGCCCAGCACTACATCACGCCACCACGGGATGATGACGGGGCAACACCTTCTCAGCATAAGGAAGATTGAGTATGAAAGTTTCCATTTTTAGCAATAACGGGCCTTCTTCACAGAAAGTAGCGACCGCGTTAAAGGACGGGCTCACTGCAGCTCAGGTCACACTCGATAGTCTGGACCCGGATATCGTGGTCACGGTCGGTGGGGATGGCACGTTGCTGTCCGCCTTTCACCATTACAACGACCGGCTCGATAAGATTCGGTTCGTAGGGATTCATACGGGTCACCTGGGATTCTACACGGATTGGCGTGACTATGAGGTTCAAGAATTGATCAAGAGCTTGGTCAACGACAATGGGCAGAGTGTGAGCTACCCATTGTTGACGATTCAGGTCGAATACGCGGACGGTACCCATCCGGATCAAGCACTGGCTTTGAATGAATCGACCATCAAGAAGGTTTCCGGAACGATGGTTGCTGATGTCTACATTAAGGGTGAGTTTTTCGAGAGTTTTCGGGGCGATGGTCTGTGTATCTCAACGCCAACTGGCTCAACGGCTTACAATAAGTCCGTTGGCGGTGCGGTGTTGAATCCACAGTTCAATGCCGTACAAATGGCAGAAATTGCGTCGATCAATAACTTGGTCTTTAGAACGTTAGGGTCCCCGCTGATTATTCCAGCCGATGAGTGGATTCGTATTGAACCCGCCAATGCTGCGGATAATGTTTTGATGTGCGATCAACTGAGTATCGAAGGGCGACCTATCAAGGCCATCTCCTATCGTATCGCGCGGCAGCGAATTGCATTTGCTGAGTATCGGCACACACACTTTTGGCAACGAGTCGAGGCATCCTTCATTGGGCGTGAACAGCCATGATGACGACATTTGAATGGATTGTGGACGGGGAGAGCCCCGTCCACGTTCGGACTGTATTAATGGCACATGGTGTAACCAGGACTTTTTTAAAACAAGTTAAATTTCACGGTGGGGTGGTCACGCTGGATGGTACAGAAGTCCGGGTAGTGGCCATGGCTCATCCTGGCCAACGGGTCGGCTTGCAATTGCCACCAGAACCGGCCAACGACCATGTGGCAGTCTCAATGCGGCCACTGGACATCCTATATGAGGATGAACACTTTTTAGTGGTCAATAAGCCGGCAGGGATGGCCTCTGTGCCATCCCACCTGTATCCCGATGATACGTTGGCTAATCGCGTGAAGGGTCATCTCGTGGCGATTCAGGCGCCCAGTACAGTGACCCACATTGTGACTCGGTTGGATCGGGAAACCAGCGGGGCAGTCCTGTTTGCCAAACATCACTTTGCACATTCCATTTTGGATAAACAGTTAAAAAATGGTGAACTGGATAAGCGATATGTGGCGGTGGCAAGTGGTCGGGTCACTCCGGAACATCAGGTGGTTCAAGCACCGATTGGCCGGGCGGAAGGGTCATTTATCAAGCGGGCCGTCCGTGCAGATGGTCGTCAGGCTAAAACGGAACTGTGGGTTCGTGCGCAATCCGCAACGGCTAGTTTATTAGCAGTTAAGCTGCATACGGGAAGAACCCATCAGATTCGGGTGCACTGTGAGTCACTGGGCCATTCACTACTAGGGGATTGGTTATATGGGACACAAACCAATCCCTGGATTCATCGGCAAGCGTTGCATTGTGCACGGGTCAGCTTTTACCAGCCATTTCTAGGACAGTGGATTACCTGTTATGCGCCGCTTCCGGCAGATATGGCATTAGTGATTGAAAAAGAGATTTTAGAAAGTACGGGTAATAAAATCAGTTAGTCGCTTGCTAAGCGTTAAGGTTGATGACCGAATCATTCTGAACCAAGACGGTTTAGTCATCAGGTTTAGGTGGTGTGGGTTGTCTGGCTGGCACGCAAACAAGGCCTGGGGTGTTGATCTCAGGCTTTTTTGCGTGCTTGGAGATGACGGAATGAGCTGAACCATTTAAGTTAAGGGGAGTCCTATTTCTAGCGGTAAAATTGAGCAATCGCTATCTCCGTCCGTGGGTAACAATGATTTAATCGCTGTTACAAACAGTACCTGATGTAACGATATCTCTTCTGAAACTTAAAACAGACTAAAAAGCAGGTTGACTTTCAAATCGAATTTGTTCAACTCGTGTCGGTTGCACAAATTGCTAATTTTGGTTAAAAGAAAAAATATAAAGAGAATTGTAATTGATAGTCGTTGTGACACCAGTTTGTTTAGTTGATATTGTTTTCTAAATTTATTGGCGTAATTATTGCTACTAATCTTATCATAAGATAAAAAATGCTTTTAAACGTTGATATGTCAGTAATTGTAACTATTGTACAAACAAAATAAAGGCTGAGTTTAGGCAACACTAATACTGCTAAGAGAGGGGATGCATCTTTGACAAATTTATACACTAAAATCTAATAGATTCTATAATTAAACATTTTATTTCAAACTTAATTCTATTTTTTAAATAGTGCACACGGTTGAATTGTGCTAAAATAATATTTGTAGAGAATTATTTTATAGGGTGTCTACTTTCAGGGGCAATCAATAATGGTTTTTAATCTTTTACGATAGAAAGTTAATCAATAAGATTAACGATAAAAAAGGGACTTGTTAAAAGTGAAATTCATGCGGCATCAAGCTTTTAATGGCGATCCTAAACTGCGGTATAAGATGTTTAAGGCAGGTAAAAAGTGGGTATTTGCTGCTTTAGCGTCATTTACGCTCTTAGGTGTGGGAAGCCTAACAGTAAAGGCTGATTCTTCGAGCCAATCCGATGGTGCTTCCGGTGATGGAAGCACGAGCGAATCCTCGACAAAGGGGTCAAGTGCGTCTACGGTGGCGTTACGGACCAGCGAGTCAACTTCTAGTGCAGCCTCATCTTCTGCCAGTTCAGCAGCAACAGAAAAAACGTTAGTCAATTCAGCAACGAGCTCTTCCGCAGCTAGTGAAGCAACGAAGAGCAGTTCAGCGTCTCAGTCTTCGGCGGTCGAAAGCTCACAGAGCAGTTCGGCGGCCGCTTCAGTCGCTTCTACGAGCACGACAGCGAGTTCAGCTGGGAGTTCATCCGCGGGAGTTCCAGCCAGTTCAGCTGCGAGTTCAACTGCATCAGCAGCAGGTGTTGTTAAGCGTTCAACGACAATCGGTGTCTCGAACAATCAGGTAGCCGATTCCTCTACTGAAAGTACGAGTAATACCACAGTGACAGCTCAAACCTTGCGCTTTAGTCGAGCAGGGTTGTTACGAGCAGCCGTTATTCCCACGACTACGACAACTAGTTCAAGGGCAACGGCTGTTTCTGCGAGAGCGTAAAATATCTTGTGTAAACGCACAAAAGATTTCTAAATTGTATAGAAATAGGGAATGCCTTCCCTTATGATATTTAGTAACCACAGAAAACA
>NZ_SULH01000017.1 GCF_007115095.1 Levilactobacillus enshiensis
AGTAAAGTTGAAACTGAAAAATGGAAAAGGCAGCTTGTCGAAAATGCCGAAAAAGAAATTTTAAAACTAACTGATAGTGAAAAATTTAAAAGTTATCTTAATACCGTAGCAAAGTTTCACCGGTATAGCCAGCGTAATATTGACCTTATCTATTCTCAAAATCCAAATGCTGGTCAAGTTGCGGGCTTTAAAAAATGGCAGACTGATTTTAAACGATCAGTAAATAAAGGAGAAAAAGGGATCAGGATTGCGGCCCCTATTATTAAAAAACTAACTCCAGAGGATCAGAAAAGGCTTGATACGACCGAAGAAAAAGCCATAGTTGGTTATCGCTATATTCCAGTATTTGACATATCACAGACAAGCGGCGAACCAGTCCTAAGTGCTAAAGATTTTGTCAAAGAAAATTTAGCGGATCATCAGAATGTGACAAGCTTGTATAACGCATTCAAGGACTATCTAAACCAGCAAACCGACCTTAAAGTCAGTGAAGTGCCTTTAGCGACGCTAAATGGGGCTAAGGGGTATTTTCAACCCAGCACTAATGAAATCGTCATTGGTGGCGATGAGCCCGACAATGCTTTGAAACTAAAGACGTTATACCACGAATATGCGCATAGCCAGCTACACGGCTTAAAATCAGCCTTTAAAGATCGGCCACGAGCCTATCAGGAAACCCAGGCCGAAGCGGTCGCATATGTTGCCATGCAAAATATTGGCGTTGATACCAGTAACTATTCACTCGGTTATGTGGCTACCTGGGCTAAAGATACAGCTGTGATCCATAGTGCTTTAAGTGAAATCCAGCAAGTTAGCAACAAAGTGATTGAGCTTAGCGACGGGTTAACCAAACAATTAGGCTTACAAGAAGCCCAAAAAGAACCTGAGCATGATCTAAAAAAGCTATCAGCCCATGATCTTAATAAGTCCTATCAAGGCTTGCAACAACAAATTCAACAAGCAACTAGTCCACAACAGAAAGCACAATTTAAAAAACAGTTAAACGATGTGCACCAAGAAATCAGTGAGCGAACACAGAAGCAACTGAAAGCATTTGCTGAACAGAATCCGGAGATCAAACAACCCGAATCCGAACTTGATCAAAGTCTAAAACGTTAACCAGTTTTTAAAGGTCATGCTATAATGTAATAGAAAAGGGAAGCCTTGCGCTAACAAGACTTCCCATGCAAGCCGCTTCAAAGGCGGTGGCAGAAATTTAATAAACGATTTTAGCTCGTCCTGTGACCTCTACCAAAGTTACACAGGGCGGCTTTTTTTATTTGTGGTGCTTATCGATATAGCTGAGGAGCGCGATTAAAAACGTGCCAAACAGCAACATCAACTGGAATGTTTATAATTGATTCAAGAAAATCTAAAAACGATTTTTTTCAGTGATCGAATATTAACAGAATAAGCTTAGAACTGTGTCTTTAGTGCTCACTTTTGTATGCTAACCTAAAGTTTAACAAGTGTTGCCACTTCCGACCCAGATGTTTTGAACAGAACATTAGGTTGTAAACGTGGTGTTGGTGAAATGTAGTCGTATGGCTCCCCTGCAAAAGTTTTAAGCACTGCCATTAGGATATGGCGCATACCAGCAGGTGGAATCGCCATACCAATTTGTTTCCGCACAGATTCTTTACCACCAATGAAGTGATAATTATCAGGAAAGGTTTGCAGTCGTGCACGTTCACGGTTGGTTAATGCTCGGTTTTCCTTCCAGTGATACATATGGGTACCACCGCCTCCAGATCCGGTAACGGTATATGACGGCTTATTACGGTCTAGGCGCTTATAGATATTTGAAAGCCGAGCACCCTTGACGTTTAGACGCAGACTTTCAGGAATTTGGTGCGACCAAGCATTACCACCTTCTGGGATATAGGACAACATCTTAATAGTCGAAGCCTTGTGACGTGTTAATTCGTTATTAAACGCGTCTGCTGGAATCGGTGGATTAGTTAGAGCCTCGCCAGCGGTAACATAGTCATCTGGATTGGGTGTGGTCGGGGCAGGTACGTGAAATTTAATGCCTTGACTAGCCAAATCATTGCGAATACCAACAATTAATATACGATGTCGAGCCTGTGGAACACCGTATTCCTCAAACTTATAGAAGTTTGGCGTTAATGTGTAACCAACATCGGCTAATGATTTGAGAATTTGAATGAAAGCATCACCATCATTGGCAGAGGTTAGGCCACCAACGTTTTCGGCGATAAAAACCTTTGGTTGAAACTCCTTTAATGTTTTAACTCCGTAAGTATATAGTGGACCGTATGTTCCATCTAACCCCTTTTGCTTGCCGACAACGGAAAAATCATTGCAAGGGAATCCGAAAATCAACGCATCCATATCAGTCAGTAATTGGTGATTAGTAAGATCGAGTTTCCTTACATCTTCGCAGTAAACGGTAGTCGCCTTAGGGTTATTAAGGATGTTCAGTTTATAGGTATCAACAGTATCTTTATCAAATTCATTTGCCCAGGCATGTTGATACCCCCATTTTCTGCCCTTAGTATCGATAAAGTGCGAAGTTTTAGCAGCATATGCGCCACCACCAGGTCCAGCGAATAATTCAGCAGTTCTAAATATCATAGTGAACACCTCCATGAGTTCAGCATATCGAACAAGCGTTTTAGCATATGCCTATGCTAAAAATCATACGACTTTTTATTACATATTGCAAGCTCTAATAGGCGTGATTAATATGCTTTATTGTGGGAAAATGGAGAATAATAGGAGGACTAAAAATGACAATTTTATACTCTAAAGTACCACCGATGCCATTTGGGGAGAGTTTACCACTTATTTCTGATCAGTTAGTAAAAGAGGCAAGTACAGCTTCGAGAATTGACATTGCAGTAGGCTATGTTTCGGTAGATGGATTGGATAAACTAGACTCATTGGTTTCAAGGGGGAATATTAAGCAGATCTGTCTGGTTGTTGGTATGTATCTGGAAAGTGGTATTCCAGAAAGTATCTACAATCGAGTACGTTTACTACATAAAAAATGGCAAGATACAGGAAAAGGTGAAATCCGCTTTGTGAACAATATGAGCTATCATGGCAAGGTTTATCTCTTTTGGCAACCAAACCAACAAGGCAATGATGAATTAAAGTCGGCGGTATTAGGATCAGCTAATTTAAGCGTGCTAGCACCGTTGGGATCTGTTGCTCGCCAATATGAACTGGCAACCACAATCACCAATTCTAACCAACTGCATGAATTGTCTACTCATATTGAGAATTTGAAAACCAGTTGCACCGTTTCTGCCACCAATTTAAACAATTTCAAAGTAATCCACGAGCGGATCGAAGTGCTTGGCGGGATCGAAGAAGTTTTGGAAACGACCGAAAGTGAACAGGATATGTATCGTTCACTGCAGACTGATATTGAGATTAGGATTCCAATTAAAGCCCCATTAGCTACTAATCGTTTTTCTACCGCCCGGCATGATTACGCGCGATCAAATATCAATGTGGCCTATGGTAGCGGTCGATATAATAAATTGAGTGGTGGTGTTGAGCCCAGAAATTGGTACGAGGTTCAAATTACCGTAAATAAGGCGATCTCTACTCAGCCAAACTACCCTAAAAATAAGCCTTTTTGGATTGTCACGGACGATGGTTATAAATTTGAAGCGCATACCACTGCTGATAACAATAAACAACTGACGGCTTATGGTAAAACTGGTAACGATCGAGTTTTTGGGCGCTGGATCAAGGGGCGACTGGCTACAGCTGGATACGTCAAACCAGTCGACAATACAGCTACCGATACGGAACGTCTCGGCGTTGTAACGCAAGAAATGTTAAATGCTGCCCAAATGCGCGTGATGGTTCTTACTAAGACATCTACACAGGAATATGGGGTGGTATTCAATCGATTAGCCCCAACATCACGAAATAAGAAAGGTGCTTTAGACAAGAAACATTGGACACGGGAATTGCTAGACGTCTGGACAGTTCACTTTGAAGGTGAGAAAAGCTAATGGGATATCTTAACAATTATCTACAACAATTTCGTGATGAAGGTAAAGATGAGCTTGCAAACAGCATAGAAAAAACGTCTCGGCGTATAGGCCAAAAACACATCAGCCATTTCACCTATACAACACATGAAATGGGATTGCTTTTTGGCAATATTCAGAGTGGGAAGACGGGACAAACATTTGGCATTATCTGTGAAGCTGCTGATTTGGAATTTCGCTACTTCCTACTGATGACAACGGACAGCAAACTCCTACAAAAACAAACGCTTGAACGCGCACAACATGATCTGCCTGAATTTGCGATCTGTAGCGAGAATGATGAAGAAAAGTTTAGAAGCGCAAAAAATCAGCCTGTGCTAATTATTGTAAAAAAGAATACACGTGTTTTACAGGCATGGGTTGATCGATTCCGCAATTCTAAAAAACTGAAGGGAAATGCATTATTCATCGTTGATGATGAAGCTGATGCTGCTTCAGAAAATACAAAGGTTAATCAAAAAAAGGTTTCCGCGATCAATGATCGACTACGAAAAATACGTGATACAGCACAAGCATCAATTTATCTTCAGGTAACTGGTACTCCCCAAGCCCTGCTACTTCAAAGTCTTAACTCCAATTGGCGGCCAATGTTTACTGAATACTTTGAACCTGGTAATGGCTATCTCGGTGGTGATTTTTTCTTTCCAGGAACAGAGACTAACGCTATACCTAACTTCATTCATTTTGTTGATGATGAAACACCGCAAGAAAGCGCAAAACATGTTGTGCTCCGCCACTTGGTCGTATCAGCGCAAATCTTGCTAACTGGTGGTAAAGTCTCAAACTGTCTAATTCACCCTGGCATTCGGCGAGCAGCTCATGAAAAGTCGAAAAAAGAAATTGAAGATGCAATTGCCTGGTGGACTTACCACCATGCTGACGAGAAGTTCACTGATGCATTTGATCGGGAGTATGCCGCTATTACACCACAAAATACTGAGAAACAACCACACGATCAAGTATTGACACGTGTTAGACAGATTCTTGAAAAACGTGAGTTTACGATTGTCCTATTAAACGGAACATCGATTGACGATGACAAAGACTATGAATCTGGATGTAATTTTGTTATCGGGGGAACTAACCTGGGCCGGGGTGTAACCTTTGGCCAATTGAATACATTCTATTACACCAGAACCAGCAAAAGCCCAAATGCTGATACGATGTGGCAACATAATCGTATGTTTGGCTATGATCGCGATCCTGGCTTGATAACAATGTATAGTAGCCGGGCGTTGTATAAACTTTTTGCAGAAATTAATGAGACTAATAACTCAATTATCCGTCAGGCTCAAGCAGGAAAAAAGATCACAATTGCTTATCCAGATGGTTTGAATCCAACACGATCTAATGTGTTAGATAAATCCTTGCTGAATATCCTGGTTGGCGGATCAAACCACTTTCCAAGCGTACCGAAGAACGAAACGACTACTCAGATATCAGATCTAGTTCAACAATTTTCTAATGATGATCCAGCTACTGAAGTAAGCCTAAAATTTATATCGGATATTTTGAAGCATTTCAAGGCAGAAAAAGAGTTTAATCTTGATGGTTACATCAAGATGATTGATAGTGCCCGTAGTGAGAATCCGATGGCAAGCGCCCATATTCTCGTCCGGCGTAATCGTTCCGTGACACTGGGAAACCGTGCATTGCTGTCACCAAACGACTGGAAAGAAACTAATCAATTCCAAGACGAGTTCGTATTAACACTGTACCAGGTCTCTGGAGAGAAGAACAATGGTAAGTCAATATGGGTGCCGAACATTAAACTACCGATGAAAAAGAATTTCTATATTATTTGAGATACACACCGAAACATAATTTTATTTTACTTTGTCCGTTAATTCTGAAAATTTTATTAAATTAAAATTCACGATTCACTTACTATGTATTAAAACTTAGGAGTAAATAAATTGAAAATAGAACGCATTATAATCAAAAACTACAAAATTTATGAATCATTAGACTTTTCTGTTCAAAATGTAAATAATGTTTTTGTCGGTAATAATGGATCTGGAAAGACAACACTTCTGGAATCAATATATTTGGCACTTACTGGCAGACTTGATAATCAAAATATTGATAATTTATTGACGCCGGATATGTTTGCGAACAAAGTGAGAAGACATTATATTGATCAATTGAAGAAAGCAGAGCCAGCAAAACTACCAAAAATCATAATAGAAGTCTATTTTAAGGATGAGGACGATTATGCACCACTAAAAGGTTCCGAAAATTCTCAAGAAACAGATTGCCCTGGAATTAGATTTGAATGTTCATTCGATAGTCAGTTTGCAGATGAATATAAAAGCCGATTAGAAGTTAAACAAAATAATACCGATGACTTTAAAGTTTTAGATATCCCAATAGAATATTATTGTGTTAAAAGAACATATTTTAGTGGTCAACCCGTTATTCAACGGACTAACCCATTTAAAGTTTTTTTTGTTGACGGAACACGTAAGAGTTATGCAAATTATATTGGTAAATATATCTATTCCACTATTGGAAGCTTATTATCAGAAAAAGAATCATCACAGATCAGGACTGTTTACGAAAACATCAGACAGAACCTCAAACAACATAGTGTTCTCCAAAAATTCAATCAGGATAACAAAGAAAATTTGCATTTGGCAGGGAAAAACGTTGCACTTACTGTTCGTGAAAGTTTGCCGGATGATTGGTTGCAAGAAATTACAGTTAGTGTTGATCAATTTCCGTTTGATAATATTGGATTTGGCCTTCAAAAAATGATAGAACTTGAACTGGCTGTTGGTAAGTCGTCTGAGAAGCCTGGAATCTTACTATTTGAAGAGCCCGAAAACAATCTTTCATACCCCAACATGTCAAAGCTGATTAATATTCTCGAAAGAGGAAGTGAAAAGCAAAAATTCATTTCTACACACAGTAGCTTTGTTGCCAATAAACTTGGACTTGGCAATCTAGTGTTATGTGGTGATGGAATTATGAGGTCTTTAAGTGATCTCAATGAAGCTGATATTAAATATTTTAAGAGATTACCTGGTTATAATACTCTTCGAGTATTACTTTCTTCGTGTCCTGTTCTTGTAGAAGGACCGACAGACGAACTCTTATTTAATGCCGCCTATTTGAATAAACATAACAAATTGCCCATTGAGGATGGTATCGACATTATCGTTGTTGATTCATTAGCATTCAAACGATATTTAGATGTAGCCAAGCTAATAAAAAAAAGAACCGTTGTAATTACTGACAATGACGGTGATATTGAAAAGCTCCATCATAAATATGAGGGATATTTAGACAACCCCTTATTCAAATTTTGTATTGAAAAGGACCCTAACTTGCACACCCTAGAGCCTAGCATGATTCACGCAAATATGGAAAATGGTACTATAAAGAATTTGGCTCAAGTTGTATATGGAAAGGAGCAGATATCAGAAGATGTTTTAATGGATAAGCTAGAGACTTATATGACTGGACACAAGTCACTTTGGTCAATGCGTGTTCTTGAAAAAAATACTGATATTTCATATCCTGATAACATAAATCAAGCTATAAAGGAATGTCAACAATGAAGAATAGAGGAATCCTTGCATGTGCGGGGGCAGGAAAAACTTACACAATCTGTTCTGATGCACTTTCTTCTTCTGGAAGAAGTTTGCTTATTACTTATACTAACAAAGGACGTTCAAGCATAGAAAGCCAGCTTATGAAACTTAATAATGAAGTTCCGACTCAAAAAGCTGAAGTAGAAACCTGGTTTGGATTTTTATTAAGAGATGTTATTCGCCCATATCAATCAAAATACTTTTCATCTGATCCGGATTTACCAAATAAAATTAATTTTTTTCAAAATATAGATTTTACAACAACTTATGTACGAAATAATTACAAAAAGGAAACCTTTCGTTATTTTTGGTCTAAAGGTGGAATGCTAAAACATAACGAAACGGTAGTATTTGCTGAACTATTATTCAAGCTGATTGGTAATAGAATTATCAATCGACTCAAGCAACAATATTCCACGATTTATTTTGATGAAGTTCAAGACTTGACTGGAACAGACATGAACATAATTATGCACCTGATTGACTCTCCAATAAATGTAGTCATGGTTGGAGATCCAAAGCAATTTACGTATCGAACTCATGAAGAACACAGGAAAAACGAAAAAATCTCAGGAAGAAATATTGACGTTTTTTTTAAATTATTAGAGAAAGAGAACAAACTTGAAATTGGCTATACCCAAACTACAAGGAGATTTGGGAAAAAGTTAGCAGCCTTTGCAAACAGCATTGACCCAGAAGGTGAATTATTAAAGGGTTCTGATAAAGTATCTCGTAATGAGCATGAAGGAATATTTATATTACCTTGGAAAAATTTGCAAGCATACGAAGAAAAATATAGACCTACCTATTTGACGTATGATAGTAAACAAGCCAATAAACTTCCCAGCTATTGTACAAGAAAAATAAATTTTGGAGATTCAAAAGGAATCACTAGAAACGATATTGTAATTTTACCAAATTCCCCCCTTGAAAGATTTGTTTTTGAAAAACCACTCAAATCACCCACAAAGTATTATATTGCCTGTACAAGAGCACGCTATAGTATTGCCTTGATTACTAACACCCCAGATAAATATAAAAAATTTCACGCTGACTGGAATGTATGGGAACCGTAATATAGGGCCTTTATCGCATTAACTAATTTTAATCACTTTAGAAAGATAAGCAGACATCATTGACCACAGCCATACAAACATTAAACAATCCGTTTATTGGATTAGTTATATGTACGAAATTGGCCGTTAAAACAAAAAGGTGAGGGTAATAATTGGGTGATCGAGCATATTTAAAAGTTAATAACATAGAAGTTTACAGGTGGAGAGATATCTCCCCATATAAACAAGTTAAAATTCTTTTTAACAATTATTCTTTCGTCAAAAAATGGGGAACTTTTAGGCTAAACATTTCAACCGCTATTAATCGATTGAGGTTATTAATTTGTAATGAAGATAAAGCAAAATTAAAATTTGAATCACAATGGTTCCCCGTCAATAAAGATGAGTTTAATGAATTTAAAGAAATGATAATACTGGACACAGTTGATGATTCAGATTACGAATATTGGGTTCATTTTAAATATTCAAGTTATAAAAAAGTTATTTTTAATTCCTGTGTTAAAGGTGAGGAAAACCAGGAAATTAAATTTTTAATGAACAAGTTCAAGGAAACTAATGATTCACCTAATGATTCTGTCGGTTATGAATCTACAGAGGATTTTTCTTTGTTTTTATATACAATCTGTTTAGTTTGTTCACCAAAGGATAAATTGAGTTTAAATATTGAAGATCAAATAGACGCTGAATACTATCCAGAAATAAATAGTGTTGTTAACACTAACAATCAATGGTATATAGAGTATGAAGAATATCCCATAGAAAACTATCAAACTTTAGTATTAACTGAGGGAAAGTCAGACAGTGAAATATTAAGGAAAACCCTAAATAAAAACTTTAAAGATTATAGCGATTTAATTTCATTTGAAGAATTTGGTCAATTCAATCCTGCTGGCGGGGCTTCTTATCTTGAAAAATATGTTCAATTCTTAAGTAATTTAACTAAGTTTTTAATGTCTGCTGGAACCAAAGAAAAAGTGATTGCTCTTTTTGATAATGATTACGAAGGGATTAAACAAATAAAAAAGATTAAAACTTACCCCAACAACTTTGTCATTGATCATTATCCCGACAGACCATTTGCTAAGCATTACCAGGTAGAAAATAATGGTAAAACTTTACAAAAAAATATTAATGGCCGTGGCTTGTTTCTTGAATTATATATTGCCGAAAATATATGCTCTAAACAGATGCCAGAATTAATATGCAAACAAAGCAATGGAATTGAAAAATATCATTTAAAGAATAAAAAAGATAAAGATGCTCTAAAGAGAAGATACGATAAATTGCTTTCAGATGGTCCAATTCTCAAAAACAAAGTCGGTGTGAACGCCATTATTTGGTATGTTTTGGAAAAAAGCATGAACTGTAAATATTAGTAAGCAAAAACGGCCACTAGGGTATACCCTAATGGCCTTTTTTACTTCTGTGCTATACTAGGAATTACAGATGTTCATTAGAACTGTCCAAATAAACCTATCAGACAGGTCTTTTGGTGATATGCAAAAAAGGAGTGAGAATAGATATGACAGTGCGTCCTAAATTTAATAAAAGTATGACCAGTGAAACATTTTCTAGCTTTTATTGGTATAAAGGGGAATTACAAAACATTTGTAGCCAATATGGATTACCAAGATACGGTACTAAAGCGGAACTGGTTAAATATATTATTGCATTTTTAAATGGTGAGCCCGCTACAGAAATAAAGCCCCTCAGAAAACCGAGTAGAAGAGTGGCCTCACAGCTAACGGCCGATAGCATTACATTAGACACCAAGTTACTTGATTCTGGCTTTTCGCTTAACCAAGCAGCTAGAACTTTCTTTGCTAATTATTTTGGAGTTGAACACTTTACCTTTCGTAAAATAATGGGGATAAAAATGAGAGAGGTTGAAAAGAATGAGGATGTAAATGCGACTGTAGCTGACTTGGTTAAAATTTTAAGGGAACCTCAAATGATTTCCCTTGATAATGATGAAGAACAAACATACCAATGGAACAGTTTTGTGCAAGCATTCAGAAGTGATTCAATTTCAAAAAAGTACTATGAGCCAATGAAAGTAGCGGCAATTATTTGGAAAATAATCAAAGCTTCAGATCAGCCTAAAATATATACAAGAACATTACTCATTGAAAATGCCGAGTTAATAAAGGACTTTCTCAAATAAGTGAAACATCTTTAAATAAGGGCTTTTGGGGGTAGATAAAAATGGCTAAAATTGGTTATGCTCGTGTGAGTTCCAAAGAGCAACATTTAGATCGACAGCTAGCGGCCTTAAAAGGCGTTGATAAATTATTTACGGATAAATTAAGTGGAGCTAACACTAATCGGCCAGAACTGCAAAAAATGCTGGCCTATATTCGTGAGGGTGATATTGTCCTGGTCACTGAATTAGATCGCTTAGGCAGAAACAACCAGGATTTGACTAAGATCATGAACTCCATTCAAAATAAGGGTGCCACCCTAGATGTATTGAATTTACCGTCCATGACAGGAATCGCTGATCCTAACTTACGGCAACTGATGACCAATTTGATTATTGAACTCTATAAGTATCAGGCCGAAAGTGAACGTAAGCGAATCATTGAGCGCCAGCAGCAAGGGATTGCCTTAGCTAAGCAGCAGGGTAAATATCATGGGCGGAAGCCTCAATATGCCAAAGATGATCCCCGCTTGCAACATGCTTTTAAGCTTTATCAGGCAGGCATGAGTGACATAGACGTTGCTCGGAATACAGGGATCAAGAGGACAACTTTTATTCGATATCGTAAAAAACTTAATATCAAGAGATAGGACACTTAGCTAGCACATGCTAATTATTCATGAATATAAAACATATGTATCATTTGCAAATATATTTGTTATGTGTTATTATACATGTAGTGATATTTATTAAGCTTACTTAGCATGTATGAGGAGGGACACTAATGGAAATTATTACATTTTCAGCAATAAAAGGCGGCGTTGGCAAAACTACCCTAGCTTTTAATTATGGTGAGTGGTTAGCAAAAAATGGCAAGCATGTTTTATTTATTGACTTAGACCACCAAAGTAATTTAACCCAGACTTACAACATTTACGACAATCAAGACACCGTTGGCAACATTTTCTTAGATCGAGGGAAAGTCAAAATACATGAAATAAGTGCTTATATTAGTATAATTGCCGGAGATATGCACCTTGACGATATTGAGCGTACCATTGAAAATAAGACTAACAAAAACATGTTCCTCTACATGTGGTTGTCAGATAATTATGAACGTTTAAATTTAGGAAAATTTGAGTATATTATTTTAGATTGCCACCCAGATTTTTCTACTGCTACCAAAAATGCAGTCATCATCAGTAATGCTATTCTTAGTCCAATCACGCCCAGTGAACATGGGTATAATGCAAAATTTAACCTAGAAGAAAGAATTAACGAGTTACGCAAAGAAGCCATTGATTACTCTACTAGAAAATCTTATGTCACGACCAAATTATTTTTTATCGCCAACATGATTAAACACAACACAAGATCATCTCGCGAGTTATTAAAAGCCTTAAAAGGCGATCCCAGTGTATTGGCTACAGTTCCAGAAAAGGAGCTATTCAATCGTTCAACGTTGGATAAAAAATCTCTTTCAAAAATGGCTGAAGACCACAAAACATATATTGATCAACATGAATTTTTCGACAGTATGGACAAAACATTTAATGAAATCACGGAAAAATTATAAATATTTCATACACGTATTAATCACACGTATACTCAATACATGTGAATTTGAATTATAAAGGAGGACTACCTATGGCATTCGATCCAGAGAACAAAAACATAAAAAAAGCACTACAAAAAAATGAAACAGAACAGCCAACTGATACTAAAGATAAACTTGTTATTCCTGTTTTTAAAGACGAAGAGGAACGTACTAAGAACTATACCTTTTCACTTCAACCTAGCGCACGCAAAAGACTTGACGGTCTGGCTAAAGAACATAATTTTAAGTCTGCCTCCAAATTTTTAAATGAGCTTATAAAAAATATGTGATGTCACTTTAAGGGGGGGAGTCGTTATGGGAATTTCAATAAGTGTTATATTTTTGTTTGCCAGCCTTATTATCTTTTGGATAGTCCCAGCCATTGGAATTGCCAAAAATCACCTGGTAGATAACCGCTTTTTTATTCGATAGTGGTTATTTCCAATGCAGTACTGGTTACAGCTATTATTTGAAAGAATCAGCGGTAACCGTCGTATTGTCGTAAGAATTTTACAGATAATGTCTCTGTTTATCACGTATTTTTGCGGGTTACTTATGCTCATGATTTTCAGTGTTTTTGATGGAAATTTTCTTAAACACCCCGAAGCATTTTTACTTTTCGAATATTTACTGTTATCTTCTATCGCTTACTGGTTTCAACCAAAAGCTGGCAAAGTATACAAGACCAAATGAAGTTGCCGCTTGGTAAGCACTATGCTAGACTAAAACTAATTTAACAACCGAATAAAGAGATCAAGCTAAACAGAAAAATCCCCGATTCACGAGGAATCAGGGATTTTGGGTTTAGCAAGTAGCTATAAGGCAGCTACTTAGGTTCAGTCGATTTTCACCGCCAAGTTAAAATCGACTGAACATTGTTCTTAATTTGTAGGTTAATTATACCGCAAACCAGTCCCCAAGGACAAGTTAAGGATAGTTAAAAACAAATTAAAGTCAATGGACTAAGTAGCTAACCAGAGCTATTTAGTCCATTTTTTGTTGTTAGAACTTAAAAAAGTTGCCGACTGGGCAACTCACAAACAGACACATGCTGGTAAATTACAAAGCATTCATTTAGCCGTGAGGCTTTGTAATTCAGTTAGAGCATATCAGATTTGTATTGTAATGCAAGTCGAATGTTTTAGCAACTCTCTTTTGAGACAGCGTGTGTCAGTCAAGAAAGGGAGTTTTTATAATGGATCAAACAAATTTCAAGTTTTATCAAGCTGACAACGTTTATGGGGCCTTGTTCTTTCAGTTTCCCAAAGTATTGATGTATGGCGAACAATATCGGTATTTAAGTAGTGAAGCCAAATTGGCCTATATGGTACTGAAAGATCGGCTCGAGTATTCCTTACGCAATCACTGGATTGATGAGGAAGGTCACGTCTATTTTATTTTTACCAATCAAGAATTAATGGACTTGTTCAACTGTTCAAAGGGAAAATTAGCCAACGTCAAGAAAGAACTAGAAAAAGCTGGCTTACTTTATCAAAAAGCCATGCATTTTAATCCCAAAACAGGGAAAAATGAACCCAACCGACTTTACCTGGCCGAACTAGATATGCGATCAACGGACGTCTATTTACGCGGTGAATATGGCCAAAAAGAGCCGCAAACCCTTGCTACGAGCGAAAGTCTAAAAAATAGACCTTCGCGGGAGACCGTTGAAACCCTTGCTACGAGCGAAAGTCTAAAAAATAGACCTTCGCGAAAGTCCGTTGATGACACCCCGCAAACCCTTGCTACGAGCGAAAGTCTAAAAAATAGACACGATCTAGATAAAGAACTTAAAGCAAGAGATACTAATAGATACAATATAGATACTCAAAAGTTGGACTTTTCCACAGCCCATTTTTCACCAGCAGAAATTCAAAAGCAAAACCAGGATTTGGTGCACCATGCTAATGACTTCTTAACTGATGAAGACAGTGGCTCACCGGTTTTCTTAGAACCAGAAGCAGTGCAATTACTTAGCTTCTGGTGCCGTACCCCACAACAAATGCGCCGTTTCATTGGCATTATCTTAAATGCTAAGTATCGAGTTGAAAAGGATCACAAAGATATTGGTGTCATAATCCCACTTGATGATGAGGAACTGAAACCTTTAATGACTAAAGCCTTGAGACGCTACTTTAACGCCCTGAGAAGCAATGAGAAGCACATCAAGAACGTGGAAAACTACTTGTACGGCACCATACAAAACCTATTTGGCGTTTGGTGGAATAAACAAGCGGCTAAAGAATATGCAGCCAAACACCCCGAAGAACAGAACACTGACAATGAGCCTAATTGGAATTAAACGCCGTATAAGCTCATTTAAGCCGTTTTAAGTATTACATGCATAATTATATTAAAATCGCTTTAAAATCGCTTAGAAGCAAAAATAGACACCTTGAGTGGCTGAATTGGCGCTTGGTGGAATAAACAAGCGGCTAGAGAATATGCGGCCAAACACCCTAACGATGAGCGTGCTTAAAACTAAAAAGCTATATAAGGCCATTTAAGCTGTTTTAAACAGATAGAGCATAATTATATTAAACGAGTTTTAAAATGCGCTTACGGGCACTTTAGGAACGTTGTATAAGTGCCATTGCGGAAAGGACAGCAAACTTAAATTCACAACTTTTAAAGAAGCAGGCTAATTGAGATGGTACTCAAAGATTAGTATAATGTGAGTAGTAATAAAGGGGGGGGCGAGAAAATCATGGCAGTTAAGGAAAAGAAACGCGTACAAGTCCAGATTGACAAAGAATTGGCAGATAATACTGAAGCCGTTTTAAGCCAGTTAGGTCTAAACCCAACTACCGCGATCAATATGTTTTATAAGCGGATTGTTGCTAATGGTGCCTTACCTTTTAATGTGTCTTTAAGCGAAGAAGAGAGAGCTAATTTACGCCTTTTAAAGGCTACCAAAGAGACACCAGTAACAGAGTTCAAAGACGCTAAAGAAGTCGCTGATTGGCTCAATGATCCAGATGAGGACTAATGGCTTATCAGATTAAATAAATTAATAACTTGGAAGTGTGATGAACATGAAAGATACAATCACAATTAATGACTTTTTTGAAATTGCCAAAGAAACTGATTTAAAAGATTTACTTGATAAGTCATTACATGAGCTAGATCCAGAAAAGCGCAAAGTATATGACGCTTTATATACCTACTTTTTAGATAAAAGGCAAGATGAGGTTATTAAGCGAAAGGACTTTGTCCGTTGATAGATAAACCCCAATATATAATTGTTACGGTGTTCCAGTAGAAACGATCAAGAAACGTTATCAGCAATCCAAACATAATTTGCCATTAGTGGCCTTTAAATCTTATAAGGTCATGATCTATGATAATAGCGAAAAGTTTACCTCTGTTTATGCAAGAGAGAAGGGACAAGTTTTTAAGAACGATTTGAGGCATTCTCCTTGGATAAACCAAAATATTACTTATCCAGAAAAGGTGCAAAAGCAGTTACAAAATTTTGCAGATCAAAACCCAGAAGTAAAGCCAAAAAACAATCCTGAAAATAAAAACGATCGGCCTAGTTATTAGGTTGATCGTTTTTTAATTTATCCGGTTTATGGGCGTTAACATAGTCAGCAAATATTTTTAAAAGTTCTTCGGTTTGTTCGACCGAGAGGTTATTAGCTTGGAAGTACTTTTCTAATAAAGCCCCTTTTTGAATTAATCGGCGAGAACGGGCTTTGCGGGCTTGCCGATTTTCATAGTATTTAGATTGCCGTAATTTAAAATCTTCCTGCTCAATTTTTTGTTTTAAACGCGCTTGTTGCTCGACTAGTTTTTCATATTGATTAGACATGGAATTTCCCCATCTCGTATGGCTAATGATCTACGGACTTTACCTTTAAAAATTCAGAAAATTGCTTGGCTAAAAGCTTAATCTGATCGTTAGACAAATTAGCATAATCTAAATTGGCTTGACTGATGATTTGTTTACCTAGCCGTTGTTCAATCTTATTTTTTTCGTCCTTAATTTTTTGATTAAGGGCTTTTAATTTAGCTTCTTGTTTTTCTAAGTTACTTTGAGACATAACGATCCCTCCAATCATATTAGAAATTATCATCGACACTATATCATAAGGGAAACGTTAAGTCAAAGTATAAAAGTTGAAATAGCGAAGCGGAAGGCATACACTAACTTAAAGTTAAGAGAATCAGAAGACCGAGTGAAACGAGGTCAATGCGCACTTACACTCCAAATAAATTGGAGTTGTGCTAAAACACTTAAACCTGTATCAGAAGTCGCCTATGGCGACAACAAAAGCCAAAAACAAAACCCTAAAAGAAAGGAGACAACAGCATGGCAATTTTCCATATGAGTTTTCAAAATATAAGCGCAGGAAAAATGCGTAGTGCTGTTGCTAGTGCGAGTTATAGAAGTGGTGAAAAGTTATTCGATCAAAAAGAAGGTCGAAGCTATTTTTATGCTCGGGCAGTCATGCCAGAAAGCTTTATTTTGACACCAAAGAATGCGCCAGAATGGGCGAGTGATAGAGAGAAATTATGGAATGAAGTCGAAAGAAAAGATCGGCGAGCAAATTCACGCTATGCAAAAGAGTTTAACGTGGCTTTACCAGTTGAATTAAGTGAAGATGAACAGAAAGAATTATTGACAAAATATGTACAAGAAAATTTTGTTGATGATGGTATGGTAGCCGATGTGGCAATTCATCGCGATCACCCAGATAATCCACACGCTCATGTGATGTTAACTAACCGTCCATTTAACCCAGATGGAACGTGGGGAATTAAAAGTAGAAAAGAATATATATTAGATGAAAAAGGGAATAAAACATATACAAAAAGTGGGTATGCAAGAAATAGAAAAATATGGCTAACTGATTGGGATAAAAAAGAAAAAATAACTGAATGGCGTCACAATTGGGCTACCGCTGTTAATCAAGTTTTAGAAGCTAAAAATTTACCAGACCGTATTAGTGAAAAATCATATGAAGAACAAGGAATTGATGAAGTGGCAACACAACACGAGGGTATCAATTCACAGAAAGAAAAACGCCAAGAATTTAATCAAAATGTTAAGCAACAACGACAAGCAAAAGCAGAAGCAAAAAATGCTAATGAAAAAATCCATAATGAACGCCGTATGCAAACCTTACAGCGCCATTATTCATTTGATGAAAAACGACTGGTTACACAGTTAAGTAATCGACTAAAAACATTTGTTAGCTTAGAGAACCTAGATGAGAAACAACGTATGCTGTTTAATTGGAAAAATAGTGCCATGATTAAGCAAGCAGTAGGGGAAGATGTGACTAAACAATTAGTTACAATTACACAACAAGAAAAGTCACTATCAGAAGCCAATCAATTATTGGATAAAGTCGTTAATCGAACCGTTTCAAAACTTTATCCTGACGTTGATTTTGAGCAAATAACAATGGCAGAAAAACGGGAGTTAGTTAAGGAGACGGACAGCGAACAAAGGGTATTTACAGGAGATGAACTAAAAGACCGTTTAGCCATGATAAGAACAAACATTATCAACCAACAGGTTCTGACGTTTACAAAGCGCCCATTTGCTAGTTGGTTAATGCTTGAAAAACAAGAACAGCGAGCTAAGGAAACTATTAGTGATATTTTGGCTAATAAAGGTTACCAACTAGCAGATATTAAGCGTACAAAGGGTACTCTGTTAAGTGACTTTGATGAGAAACAACAAGCTGTTTTAAAGAAGAATATCAAAGAACTTTCAGCAATAAATGAGACTAAACAAGTGGTTGATACGCAATATAACAACGTATTAAGTAAGACTTTCCCTGATATGAGCCTTGATCAAGTCAAAATGACTGAAAAAGAACGCCTATATACAGCAGTTGTTTATTATAATCCTGAACTTAAATCACTAGAAAAGCGTGATTTAGATCA
Organism: Levilactobacillus enshiensis; assembly: GCF_007115095.1. GTDB lineage: Bacteria > Bacillota > Bacilli > Lactobacillales > Lactobacillaceae > Levilactobacillus > Levilactobacillus enshiensis. The sequence continues at coordinate 18,345 of NZ_SULH01000017.1, forward strand.
GTTGAGAAATAATCCGCCTGTTCAATTCACGACCCAGGAACATGCCCAGGGACTTGCTTATCTAAGCGGACAGGTTAAATCTGATGAGATTCAAAACGCTAATTTGTTACGTGTATTGAAGAATAGGGGGACACAACAGTTATTCATTGGGGAAGCAGGACAAGATAAAAAGATTTCTGCTAAGCAACTTGAGCAGGCTAAGCAGGCAGTAAAGCAACATAATCAAAAGAATGATGATTTCCGAAAAGAGAATATGCCTGATTATCGAGCCGTTAATTATAACGAAAATACCCCAGCAAACTATATGAACAAATTATTGTCAGATACCTTAATGAGCTTACTTTACGAGAATGGACAAGACCACGAACTTAACAGACAAAAGAAAGCACAAAAAGAATTAGAATACGAACTGGATAAAAAGAAGCGTCAACATCAGAAGCACAGTCGCCACAGAGGTACAATCCATAGATAGGCTAGGTGTAAGATAGATGTAATGAAAAAGAAAAAATAAATGGTTACAACGTAACCATTTTTGTGATATAATGTATTCATACAAATAAAGAAAGGAGGGATAGCATTTGAAAAATAGCAACGAGTGGCACACATTAGCGGAGGCTAGCCGAATTTTAGGAAAAAATGACCGCTATGTGAGTAATTGGATAAAGCGTCATGATGATTTCCCCAAGCCAATGCTAATGGATATTTCAGGTAAGAAAATCATTCATGATAAAGGTATTCAATGGATTTCTGAACACACAAAAAAAGAGGGCGTCCTCAAAAGCAAGGTTAGTGCTATTGAGGATAAATTCCTAAAAATGACAGTTTTAGGAAAACACCCTAACATACCATTTTACATGTGTATGAGTGGATAGGCTAGATATACTTAATAACCATTTAAAGGGGGTGGCGCAATGAAGATAGAGAACTGGCAAGATGTGGACGAACATTTGGTAGTTGATAATGACAAGGCAATTATTGTTAAGGATTCAAAACTACTGGATAATCCCGAAGCGTTAAAAACCGAAATGCAAAGAAGCGGTAAGCCAGTCAGAGAAGTTAGAAGTAAGTTAGTTCAGAAGTCAGTCAAAAGTAGGGTCAAAACCGATCCAATAAAAATCAGTGGTTGGTTTGACCGTAAACATGAGAGTGACAATGCTCAAAAAGCCGAAAAGCTGGTAAGTAATAAGCCAACTCATCAATATAAGCAAATCAAAAATGAAATGACCTTTTTTGGTGAGAGCTTCTTGGAAGGCTTCTTAGGCTTCTATGGCTTAGAAGTTGATAACGCCTTAGGACGTTACGAACATAATTTGCATGTCTTAGAGACACAAGAGTTAGGAAGTTCTGAAAAAGAATATTACTTAGCTCAAGTTAAGTCAGGCGAGCTAAAACAGGTAACCAAAAGCTTACCAAATCGGGAAATTGCTGAAGAAGAACTAAACAAATTCTATCAGCGTGAACCAGAAGAAACGCAAGCAGAACAAATTCAATTACGAACATCAGAAGACGATAGGAAGGAGGAATAACATGAAGTTCAGCAAAGTAAAAGCGTTAGCAACTACTGGAGCCACCACAATTTACTTGGGATTGATGAACGCTCAGGTCGTCTTTGCCGCAGACGGTGGCGAAGTTAAAAGTAAGCTAACCAGCGCTGGTAAGACGATTCAAGGTATTTTAACCGGGTTAGTCGTTTTAGTCGGGATTTGTGTCGCACTATTTATTATTATCAAAAGAATGCCTGACGCAGACGACCCGCGGGAAAAATCCGAAGTTTACCACGCGGTTGGTCGAGTAGCTGGCTTAGTTGCCTTGGCGGCGGCCATTATCTGGATCTTACCTTGGGTTTACAGTCTATTTACCTAATTTAAAAAGGAGCCTGCCAAATGAAGAAAGGAAAAGAATTTATCTTCCCAGAAAACGTGGATAAAGATTACGGGATCTGGAAAGACTACACCTTGAAGGATTTTGGCTATGCGGCGCTGGCAGGACTAGTGGGCTTAATTTTTATTGCGATCCCACCCTATGGTTTGATCTTAGTCCTGATAAAAATAGTGATTGTTGTCTTAGCCATGACGATTGTCATGGCTATTTTAACAATTCGGCCAGTTGCGGCGCGGAAGAATATTAAAGTGCGGGATAACTTTAAGCTTAAACGCCGCTATGCCAATGGTCAGAAACTGTTTTATTTAAAACCGAAGAAGCGAGGTGAACTAAATGCGTTTGAAGAAGAACAAAACCGCCAATAAATCAGCCAGGCTAGATTGGGATTACCAACCGCCCAAAATCAATGGTGGCAAAGAAACCATTGATGACATGAGCTTGGTGGTGGGTATGTATGGTAATTACGAAGTTACCAAAACGGGTAATCTCGTTGGCATTTTGGAAGTTAGTGGGATCAACCTTGATCTACTTAATGAAACCGAACAGCAAGACGTCTTTGAGGACTATGGCGCCTTTCTCATGAGTACGTTAGGCGAAGGGGTTGATGACACCTTACAGTTCTTAGAGCCGACAATTCCCGTCAATATGACAGCTTATCTCAATGGTCTCAAACGGCGGTATCTCGCTTTACAAAAAGATCACCCCGAGCAACAGTTCAAAATCCAGCTCATAGCCAGTTATTTGGATCACTTTACTAAAGTCCAAGAATCCAAAAACATGACAACTAAGCAACATCTGCTAATCGTTAAGGTGCCAATTAAAGACAAAAGTGTTAAGAGCTTAAACCTAGCGGTCACTCATTTAGACGAAAAGATCGAACAGGTTAAACGAGACATTGAAAATGCGTTAACGGATTTTGATGTGACGGCCAAAGTGTTGACTAGTCAAGAAGTCCAGGAGATCTTAAAGAACTTAATCAATTTCAATGGATAGGGGGAAACAAAATGAATTTTGGTGATAAAGTCATTGACTTATTCATGCCAACTAAAAAAGAGCATAACCAAGGCAACAGCGACCAAACGGGTAGTAAGCCCAAACCGGAGGTTGAGGATTTTACCGAGCTGATTGATCGCGATAGCTTGCATTCACTATTCCCGTTTAGCTGGGAACAGTACCCCACCTACGTCCAGTCGGGCGAGAATTTTATTCGGGTGTTAGCGATTGCCGACTATCCTAAGCGGGTGTATGGCAACTGGTTATCGGAGTTAAAGCGCAAAAAAGGCGTTATCGATATTGTGCAATATATCGACAGCGCCAGTAACAATTCAATGATTACCTATTACAAGAAGACGATTCAAAATAAGGAAGCGCAGAAGTTAAATACGTTCGACCCGTATAAAAAGAAAATTCTGCAAAACTATATTGATTCAGCCAACATGCAACTAGATAAATACCTAGATAATTCTACCACATTTGTCTACCAACACATGCTAGTTTATTTACGGGCAAATAGTTTAGCAGAACTAGACGACTTAACCGAAAACGTTAAGAATACGTTGATTAAGTTGCAAATGAAACCTTTAGTACCAGTTAAAGCAACTTTCCAAGCTTTTTGGTCAACAATGCCGATTAATGAAAACTTAATGAGTGATTATACGTATAAGGAAAGCAATACCGAGGTTGCTAGCTCAATGTTTCCATTTGACGACGCAGAAATTCTAGACCTGAAACCAAGAAGTGATATTGAGGGTGTCAACAAGGACACAAATAGTTTAATTGCAGTTGATATGTTGGATCGTAACAAGACCTTGAACCAGAATATGGTTGTTATTGGTACTTCCGGTGTGGGTAAAACAACCTACATGATCCAGAAGATTTTAAGATATGCCATTCAAGACTATCAAATTTATATCATTGATCCAGAAAATGAATATACCAAAATTGTCGAATCCCTAGGTGGGGCAGTCCTGCACCTAACTTCTAATGCTAAGTACAAAATTAATCCAATGCAAATCTTTTCCGAGGAAATTTTGAGTGCTGATGAAGCCGTGACAAATCTTGATGAATTGGTAAAAGATAAAATTCAACGTCTGAAAGGTTTCTTTGAAGTCCTTAAAACCAGGATTACCCAAGTTGAGCTGGCAATCCTTGATGATGTCGTTAAACAAGCTTACGTCAACAGTGGCGTTTTGAAATATAGCCGCTTAAAAGAGATTAAAGACGATCAGTGGCCGACCTTATCCAATGTTTATGACGAGTTGGAAAAACTGGCAGATAAGGACGCCGACAAATTCAATCGGGTTAAAGACTTCTACTACATCTTAGGTAGTTATACCCATGGTTCTAACAGCCTATTTGACGGCCACACCAACGTCAACCTAAAGGGAAAGATCATTTCTTTTGATCTAAAACCCCTACAAAGTGAACAGGAAGTCCAATCAGCGGCTTATCTGAATACCTTCCAGTATTTGTGGGACGAAATCACCAAAGATCGGCATAGCCGCAAAAAGTTATTTGTTGATGAATTTCACTTTTTGACCTTGCACAAAGCGGCCGCCACCTTTTTCCACCAAGCATACAAGCGGTTTAGAAAGTACAATGCCGGAGCGATTGCCGGAACACAGCAAATTCAAGATGTGATCGAAGGCACGACAGATACCGGGCAGAACATTGGGGAAGCAATTATTGGGAACTCCTATACCAAAGTATTCTTTGGTCTTGACGGTAAAGGCGTTGATGATGTGATTACCAAATTGCGTATGACGTTCTCGGATAAAGAAAAGAAGCTACTAGAACGCCGTAGGCAAGGTGAAGCCCTGATGATTTATGGTAGCCAACGTGCCTTTATGAAAGTCGAGTTGACCGAAGAAGAATTGCGGTTAATTGATCCCGAAGCTTACCAAGAAAAATACAACCGTGAGACAGCCGAACAACCGGATTATCAAAAGCGCGTGGTCTTAACACCTAGTGAGATTGACGCCTTAACCACTACCGAAGAGGAAGGAGGGACTTTAAATGAGTAAATCAAATCAGTTATTAAATATCGAAGTTGGGACTTTCAAACGACTGGGGAACAAGTTAATTCTCGAACTCAATCACAATCAGTTTCGATATGACCAGTTGAGTGAGCTAAACGAATTAAAGCAAGCTGATTCCAATTTCTTACAGTTGGTTAACGTGGTTGAGCAAGATCAGAAGGTCGTTTTAACTTATACCTTGCCAGATAAGGTCAGATCATTAAAGGAATTACCGCAGGAAAATAAGGCGATCCGGGCAGCCATTGCCAAGAAAATTATGGCGCAAAAGGTGGTTGCTGATAGCCAGTATCACATTGCGTTGAACCCAGCTAACCTCTGGTATTACCCCATGCAACATGTTTGGTACGCCTATCGGGCAAATGAACTCATGCCCTATGATGACAAGCACAGCAATTTAGCTAAATACAAAGCGCTGATTCTATTTTGTTTGACGGGGACGCCCTATGAACGGCTACTAAGCAATCCTAAAGAAGCCCTAGCTAAACACCCGGACGACTATTTACAACAAGTAGCTAAAGCTACGTCGTTAAATGAGTTAACGGAAGTGGTTAACAGCATTGAGGACTTTGTGAGCTATCACGAATGGCAGGAAGTTGAAACGGCCCAGCAGAAAACCAAACAACGTTTATGGTTGAGTATGGCCGGGGTGGCGATTGTGGCCGTTTTGGCCGTCGGCTTAGTCCATAAAAGTGACGAACGAAAGTATCAATCTCTAGCCGACCAAAGTCAAACCCAAGTTACTCGGTTAAAATACAGTAACCAAATTCAAATGGCCTTAAACAATCATCAATGGTCAAAAGCCAAGAAAGCTATGCAAAAAGCCAATTATAGTGAGACCCGTCAGGCTCAAACATTCTTGAAACACAAACAATACCAGCAAGCCTTGAATGTTGAACCAAGTCAGTTGAACAAAATTATAAACACTGCTTACGACAACAAAGATAGCAGTCAAGTGGCCGATTGGCAGTTACCAACTAAGGCGACGAGTAAGCAAAAAGATCAATTGAAACTCGAAAAAGCGATTGTTAATTATGATACCAATACGCTTAATAACCAATTATCCTTTACGACGAACGCTGATGTTTTATTGAGAATGGGACAAGCTTTCCTCGCCCATAATGATACGCAAGACGCCCAGACCGTCCAAACCAAATTAGCCGGTGTGAATAGTCCTAAAGCTAAGTATTTGAAAGCCCTGTTAAGTCTCAATGCCGCTAAGAACGAAGTTAGTGACGCCCAAAAGAAGTTAGATGACGCCAACAAGATTGATGGCAGTAAAGATAAGGACAAAGACAAGAAGGTGGATTCGGCTAAGTCGGACTTAAAGAACGCGCAGAGTGACCAATCAGCAGCGCAAGATAAAGTTGATAAGGCAAAGCAAAAAGTAGGTGCTTAACATGGGACTAGCCTATGAATTTCAAAAGAAAAAAGTCAAATTCATATTATATGGTATCGTAGGCTTTTTCATAGCAATTATATTGATAATTGCAGGATTAACAGGAGATTTAGAAGAAAATTGTGGAGATGATACCACATCAAGCCAAGTTACCAATTTAGACAATAAAGGTATGGAAGAAAATGCCAAAAATATCTATGCGCACTGGAAACAGAAGTATGGCGCCACCCCACAAGCGGCGGCTGGTATCTTGGGGGTCTTACAACTGGAAAGCCGCCTTGATCCCAATTCGGTTAATTCAAGTTCCGGTGCCACGGGCTTAGCCCAGTGGTTAGGTGGTCGAAAAGATAAGCTGGAAGATTTAGCTCATAAAGAAAATAAACCAGCGACTAATCTCGGGGTACAGTTGGATTATCTCGACCAAGAATTGAACAGTAGTTACTATGCGTCAAACAAGCAGATCTTTAAATATACGGACGTGCACAAAGCGACGAAAGCCTGGCTAATGGATTATGAGGGTATGAGTAAGAACCCGGAACAATGGTATCTAAGCCAAAGATACGGATATGCCGATCACTGGTATTCCGTGTTGGGTGCGAGTGATCCAGTGGCCGGAAACACCTTAGACAATGCGAGTTCCGGAGATCTGACCGAACTAGGTTGTGATAGTGACCCAAGCTATTCCGGCGGTAGTATCGTCAAAAATGCGGAAAGTATGAAAGGCGATTTCTACTATGTTCAAACCCACCCTAGCCCTGATTTAGGTAGCGATTTAAAGAACCCTAACAAAACCGGTGGAACCGATTGTTCAGGCTTTGTCTGGTTAGCCCTGAATAAGGCTGGTTACAATGTACCGGCCAATATGGGCTGGTTTACCGGCACGATGGCTAGTGACGCCAAAGGCAGCCATCAATACTTGAAACAAATCAGTGAAAATGACGCGAAAGCCGGCGATATTGTGATTGTTAATCAAGGCGCGGGAGCCGGCAACAACGGCCATACTGCTATTCTGTTAGGAAAATGGCAAGGTAAAGCCACCAAGATCATTGAGCAAGGTGGTGTAGGCGACAAGGTTAACGAAAGCACATTTGGCACCGCGTTTTATAGCTTATTGAACGGTAGTGATGTGACGTTAGCCCGGCCAATCAAGAAGTAAGGAGGGATAAACAAATGAAGCGTAGCGTGGTTTTAAGTGTGGTGATTGGTAGCTTGATCTTAGTTATGTCATTAGGGGCGAATGCCTATCAGCATAGCCAAATTAAGCAGGCACAACAACAGATTAGTCGCTTACAACAACAAAAGCGTCAAGTCAGCCGGCAATTGACTAAAACCAACCAACAAAAGCAGTTATTGAGCACCCAAATTGACAGTTATAAGACCTACCAAAATAATAAGGACAAAAGTCAGGCTGAACTTAGCTTTAATACGGTGGTCACCAAGTTCTTTAAGGTCATGAATAACTTCAAGCCCAAGACCTACGGTCAGCGTAAAGATGGCGTTAAAGACTTGATTTCCGACAAATTGTATCAGCAATACTTTTCAAATAAAGGCACGTATGGTGATAGCAATAGTGTTTCAGCTAAGTTAAATCAACTGAACCTGTATACGCAAAGTAAGCAGGGGCAAAATATGAAAGGCTTGGCCGTTGTCAGTTACGAAAGTAAGAGTGGCGACAACGACTGGCAAAAGGCAACGGTGCTTTATCAAGTGACTTTCGATACCACCACGAATCGAATCACTAATGTACAAAATCTTGGAAACAGTTTTAAAGCAAGTGACCTTGATTAAAAAAGTAAGCAAAGTCCTAGCGGTGATCGTGGTGGTTTTAGCCGTTAGCGGGTTTGCTGGTCATCAATACGTCAATCACGTGGAAAAACAGCGGCCAGTTGTGACGCTGGCTAAGCACCCTGAAAAAGTGTTGTTCTTCTATCGCGATGATTGCCCGGATTGTCAGTCTATTTTCCATCAAATTTATTGGCACAACGCAATCAGTCACAACATCGTCTTGATTAACATGAATCAACCGCAGAATCGGCATTACATTCAAAAATATCAATTAACGTCAGTACCAACCTTGATCCATGGTGAGCAACGGTACACCGGCACCAACCAACAAAGAATTAAACAGATAGTGGGTGATTAGATGAAAGACAAATTATTAAACAGCGTTAAAGCCAGTTGGCCGTACCTACTAACGCTAATCATTGGCTTGTATTTAGCGGAGATTTTAGCTGGCTCTGTCATGGCCTTGTCCCGCTATAAGTTGGCATTTGCAGATCATATGCCAACCGTATTAAAACAATTAGCCTTACACCCTTGGCACTATTACAACTTGTATTTGGGCCAAAAGAACCCAGTACTAATTATTGTCAGTGTCGCCGTGGTCCTATACACCATCTATTTTGCTTTGAAGCGCAATAGCAAACATAAAGCGTGGGAAACTGCGGACACTGAAACCCACGGGAGCGCGACCTGGGGTAATCTAAAAGAATTGAGTGACCATTACTTTAGTATCAATGCCAAAGACCTCACCACAGCATTTAACAAGAGTACCAAGGCCGAAATTCTCAAATCATTGGTGGATCGAGAAAAGTCAGCGAAGGGGGCAGATTAACATGAATGGCACCATTTTAGGGATCGTGGATAAACAGATTGTTTACCAGAATAATAGTACCAAACCCAACCGGAACATTTTTGTGGTCGGGGGCCCGGGGTCATATAAGACCCAGTCAGTCGTCATTACCAACCTGTTTAACGAAACGGAGAACAGCATTGTGGTAACTGACCCGAAAGGTGAATTATACGAAAAGACGGCCGGTATCAAACTAGCCCAGGGTTATCAAGTGCATGTCGTCAACTTCGCGAACATGGCGCACAGTGATCGCTACAACCCTTTTGATTATATTCAGCGCGATATTCAAGCCGAAACCGTTGCGACTAAGATCGTGCAAAGCGAAAATGCCGAAGGTAAGAAAGACGTGTGGTTCAGTACCCAACGTCAGTTGCTGAAAGCCTTAATCTTATTTGTAATGAACCACAGAGAGCCAAAAGAACGCAACTTAGCAGGAGTTACCAACATTTTACAAAAGTTTGATGTTGAACCAGACAAAGATGAAACTGATAGCCCCCTAGATTCACTTTTCTTAGACTTAACCATGACTGATCCAGCTAGACGAGCTTATGAACTAGGTTTCAAAAAAGCCAAAGGAGAGATGAAAGCCAGTATCATTGAAAGCTTGTTAGCAACCGTCAGCAAGTTTGTTGACGCCGAAGTTGCCGACTTTACAGGATTTTCAGATTTCGATTTAAAAGAGATTGGCAACGACAAAGTTGTGCTATATGTGATTATTCCGGTGATGGATAACACTTATGAAAGCTTCATCAATCTGTTTTTCTCACAATTATTTGATGAATTATATAAATTAGCGGCTGATAATCACGCTAAATTGCCCCACCAAGTCGATTTTATCCTTGATGAATTTGTCAATTTAGGTAAGTTTCCCAAGTACGAAGAATTTCTAGCAACGTGCCGGGGGTACGGTATTGGCGTGACGACCATTTGTCAGACCTTAACCCAGCTACAAGCCTTGTATGGCAAGGATAAAGCCGAGAGTATCTTAGGTAATCATGCGGTTAAAATTTGCTTAAATGCCGCTAATGATGTGACCGCTAAATACTTTAGTGATCTGTTAGGTAAATCGACCGTAAAAGTTGAAACCGGTAGTGAGAGTACCAGTCACAGCAAGGAAGAAAGCCACAGCAAGAGCGATAGTTACAGCTATACGAGCCGTTCGCTCATGACACCCGATGAAATTATGCGTATGCCCGAAGATCAGAGCTTATTAATTTTTAGTAATGCGAGACCAGTCAAAGCGACAAAAGCGTTCCAATTTAAACTATTTCCAGGAGCCGATCATTTGGTTAACTTGTCACAGAACGATTATCAAGGCCAACCAGAAGCCATTCAAGAAACCAACTTTAAGAATAAAGTAGAAAAATGGAAAGCGGAGTTAGCAAAAGCCAAAGCTACAAGATCAAAGAATGATGTAAAACCCGAAGAAGAAGAAGATATGCAAGACGAATTAGACCAGGCAACGAAACAACAAGAAAGCGTTCAAAACGAAAACGAAGATGTGGACTTTTAGGAGGCTATATTGATGAGTAATAAGAAAATCACAATTGCTAGTATTGTTCTATTAGCAGTCCTACTAGGTATTGCTTTTATATTTGGACATAAAACCACCGCAGAAAAGTTACAAGCACAAGAATGGACTTTAACAAGCCAAGAAGAAAGCAATACCGTTAATTTTAAAAAAGATAACACCATGATTTTAGGGAAAGAACCAATGACCGAGAATTTTAAATACTCAATCAAAAAGCAAGGTAATGTTGAATATTTGAAACTTACACACCACGAAGATTTAGGAAGTGACGGTAAATATTACTTCAAAATCAAAAAAACAGATAGTGGCTACTCATTGATTTTGGATCAAGGTAAAACTAATCAACCAGCTAAAAATGCAATGTATGGTATGACAGATAAAAACAACTTAGTCTCAAAGTAAGGAGGAAAGCGTATGTACTCACAAAATTTTGTTGTTGGGTCAATTATTGGAGATAAAATAAACGACTGGTTGAAAGATGTATTTAAATCAATCATGAACTTTGCTGTATCAGGTGTAAAAGCAATTTTAGACCAATTAAGTACATCTCTACCAATCATTGATACATGGTACGGTATATTTCTTGCTTTTGCGACATCAATGGTTGTCGTGGTTGTCCTAGCAAGAATTATCATTACACTTATTGGCGAGGCGGACGAAAGTACAGATGTAACGTGGGCGAACATTATTATAGACGCTGTTAGATCCGCAATTGCAATTCCGGTCATGGTCTTTTTACAAGCATTTTTGCAAACAAGAATCATCTTACCACTTGCAAAAGGCATGTTTGATATGAGTGGTAAATTTTCCGCAGACGCTGTTTATTCAACATCACAAGTCACGAAAAGCATTAAAATTACAGGATTTATGCAAATACTATTTCTAGCCTTTTTTGCAATCGTAACCGTAGCATTTTTCCTTAAAATGTGTATCTACTTTGCAGATATGGCATTTTATAACTTATCAATCCCGATTGTTGCTATGTCGATTGCCAGTGAAAGTTTTGATTATAGCTCAACCTGGTGGAAAAAATTAGTCTATTACAATGTTTCCATGTTGTCCCAAGTGTTATCACTAACCTTATCAATTTGGTGTTTCACACATATTGGCTCAAAATGGAGCTTTGTTGCCTTTATGGGAACTATTGGTTTTGGCTGGTTAGTACTACACACACCACATGTAATTCAAGACTTTTGGGCTTCAACAGGGATTACCAAAAGTGCTGGACGGTCAGTTATGCGTGGTATGGGTAATATTGGACGAAACATGCTTAGAGGACAGTAAAGGGGGAAACATTAAAATGTCAAACACAGTAATCTTAGCTGAAAAACCGAGCCAAGCAAGGTCATACGTTGAGGCATTTCAAAAAAGCACAAAAAAACAGGGTTACTATACGGTTAGTGACCCTGTTTTGCCCCAAAATACTGTAATCACGTATGGATTCGGCCATTTGGTCGAATTAGCAACACCAGAAAAATACGATCAAAAGTACAAGCAATGGGCGCTATCTAATTTACCGATTTTCCCCGATAAATACAAGTTTATCGTGCCAACCGATAAGAAAACGCAGTTTAAAGTCGTCAAAGATTTACTAACGAAAGCAGATACAGTGATTGTTGCCACAGATAGCGACCGAGAAGGGTCAAATATCGCGTGGTCGATCATGAACCAAGCGCATATTGATGTTAAGTCGAAAACGATTAAGCGCCTTTGGTTGAATAGCCTAGAAAAAGACGCGATTATTACCGGCTTTAAAAATCTTGGTGATTGGCACAAAGACTATTTGGCTTATAAAGAAGCTCAAACCCGGCAAATTAGTGATTGGTTGATCGGTATGAATGGTAGTCCCTTATATACTTTATTGTTGAGGAAAAATGGGGTGCGTGGGGTGTACTCAATTGGTCGCGTGCAGACGCCAACCTTGTATATGGTCTATCAAAGAGACCAGGCAATCAAAAACTTTAAGCCGGAACCCTATTTTGAACTAAATGCTGAAATTCTTGCTAATCAGCAAAAATTCGTCGCAAAATTAGACCCCTATCAGCGGTTTAAAGATGAAACAGGGCTAATGACATTCATGCAAGCTAAACACGTTCAGAAAGGCTCACAGGGCGGTTTAATCAAGGACGTGCAAAAGCAGGCTAAAAAGAGTGCCAGTCCCCAACTATTCTCGCTATCCAGTCTGCAAAGTGCGATGAATAAACGGTATCACGCCAGCGCCAGCCAAACCTTAGCGGCTATTCAAAGCTTATACGAAGACAAACTGCTCAGTTATCCCCGCACCGATTGTGCTTATATCACTGATGAAGAATTTGATTATTTAGTGGCTAATCTGACGAAGTATCTGGGTTTGGTATCTAAGCAAGTCGCTTTAACCAATACCACCCCAAATAAACGTTACGTCAATGGGAAAAAGGTTGAAGAACATTACGCCATTATCATGACTAAAGTCGTGCCGACGAAAGAGAAACTGGCCAGCTTGCCTAAATTACAGCAACAGGTCTATGATTTGGTTTTAAGAACGACGTTAGCGATGTTTGCTGATCCGTACGAGTACGAGGAAACCACCATTATTACCCAAGTTGGTGACGCCAATTTTAAAGCAACGGGTAAGGTCCCAACGAAGCAAGGCTGGCAAGCTTTATTTGATGATCACAAAGCCGACCAGCAAGAAGCAGCAACTTTACCGCTCGTTCACCAAGGCGATCAGGTTAAAGCAAATCTGCAAACACCGCAAAAAGAAACGACACCACCGGTGCCATTTACCGAAGGTACCTTAATTACGGCAATGAAGACGGCCGGTAAAACACTTGATGACGAAGAAGCCCAAGCGATTCTTAAAGATGTGCAAGGCATTGGGACAAGTGCAACCCGGGCAAATGTGCTGGAAGTGTTAAAGAAGCGCGGCTATTTGGTTACTGAAAAGAACAAGCTCCACGTCAGTGAAGCGGGAACTACTTTATGTAAAGCGGTCGAACTCGAACCCTTGCTAACTAGCCCAGAAATGACGGCTAAATGGGAGCAAGCGTTACAACAAATCAGTACCGAAGAACGCACCCCGGATAACTTTTTGAGCCAAATCAAAAAGTTCGTGGCAAAATTGATCGCTGATGTTCCCACGCAATTAACTGGCAGTGCAGCCATTAAGCAACAAATCGATCATCAGCAGCAAGCGCAAAAAGCCGCCGAAGTTTTCTTAGAAACACCGCAAGCAACCGTTTTAAATAAACAGAAGTTTTACATTGTAAAGCCCAAGCAAGGTGAAGATTTTACCTTACCTAAGAAATGGAGTAGCAAGACGCTCGGGAAGACCGCAATTAAAGCGTTGGTCACCAAGGGGGAAACGAGCAAATTAAAGGGTTTCAAGAGCAAAAAAGGAAAGTTGTTTGACGCCAAGTTAAAGCTTGACGGCCAT
>NZ_SULH01000018.1:0-14516 GCF_007115095.1 Levilactobacillus enshiensis
TTCTCAGTTTAATGCTTATAACGAGAAGTCTCTGAAGCGGATCCACCGAGGCTTTAAAGGACTCCAGGACACCTTGGAAGCATCATTTATTTGAGTTAGATACATATTATATGTACGAAGGCATTTCATTTACACAAGATTCTTGACGCTACCGTTTAGAATGTTTTGCTTTAATTTGGCATTCAGTTTAGTTTTTCGGCCACAATGCGCCCGTTTATATTCAGCGTTGGCCTGTGCTAATTCAGCTTGATAAGGTTGACAACGAGATAATTCATAAGAAATCGTAGACGGCGATCGTTTTAACCGCTCAGCCATTTGGATATTGGTCAGTCCTAGCTCACAAAAGGTTTCAATTTTAATTCGTTCAGAATAGGTTATACTAGACAAAAGATCAGCTCCTAAAAAATGGGTTTGTGGTAAACACCATTTTAAAGGAAGCTGATCTTTTTTGTCCGAACAGTGTTCGGATTAATTTTACAATCTACCATATAGGTTGATGATGTTTTGTTTGAATTCTTTGTCGTAACGAGTTGGCATGTAAAAATTCTTTCCTTTTGAGAGACGATTTATTCATTATACGCTCTATTAAAAGTTGTCTCAGGAATCAGCTTACATCCAATTTTGGTAAAATCATTTCCGCAAACACCCTAACGATTTATCCTCCCCTACTAGGGTTTCTTTTACCCAAGTAATAAGCACCGATTACAAGTAGGATGACAACTATTACTCCTGCTATAATTAGCACCCACCAAGAGTTACTATTTTTATGATGACTATGGGTATTTGTAGCGTTGGCAACTTGCCTACTAACACTAAATACTTTGCTAAATTTCCAATGGCGCTTTCCAGAGTGCATAGACATTTGCAAAATGTAATTTCCATACTTAAGATTTTTATTTAATAGTATATGATAATTAAATTGGCTAAGCGGAGCCATTGACATGTTGCTTTGATTGGATGTAAGAACTACATTCTTACTTTTTAGATTAATGATTTGGGTATGTACTGATAATTGGCCAAATACTGTTGGAGTAACATTTGCTATTTTAGCCAATACAAGCGCATTACCATTGATAACACTAGAGCTAATTTTTTTTAAAACCAATTTTGTATGAATAATTTTATTGCTTTCATTTAAGACAATAGGGATAGCATATGCAATTTCATTCTTGTATCCCATAACGGCCCTTTTTTTAGATGTTTTGGTAGTAGTATTATTATTTAAAATCTGCTTAACATAAAATCCACCAACAATAACACCCTTAAACTTCTGATTAGGTATTTTGATTGTATAGCTTTTTTCGATTGTACTATTAGCAGGTAACGTAACCGTTCCAAGACCTGTCACTAACTTATTAAACCGAGTATTACTCAAGAACTTAGATTTTACGTTCGTATGGTTATACTGAATATTACCAGTATCACCCGTAAATGCTGTATTACATTCAACATTAACTATTTGTCTAGTACTACTTCTGTTAGTAAACAAAAGCTTTACGTGAAGACGTTGTTTAGGCGATACTGTTTTTTCGATGGAGGAGCTACCGTTTTGCCCTTTCACCTTAACTGAATAACTATAACTAGAGTTAGTTATAGCAAAGGCAACCTTGTTATCAAAAAATAGGAACCCTATCAAAACAATTAATAAGGCCCCTATTCTAACCAGCAACTTATATTTTGAAGTATTTAATATCATTTTAGTCCATTTATTAAGATGCTGCACTTGTGGTACCTGCATTTTCAGTCAACGTCCAAGTAATTGTTCCTGTATAGCTTTGCCCATAAACTTGTTTATCTTGGTTTAAATCAATTGATGTATTTGAAGAGGAAATCGGTGTTGAGGTAGTTCCCTCGTCAGTCCCTGTGGCCACAGTAGTTGCAGTTGTTCCATCTAAGGTAGTGATTGTTTTTCCACCAAGGGTTAGTGAGGCAACAGACAAATCATGAGACTTACTACTACTATCAGTATAAGAAAGTTTGGATGGAGTAGCAGTCAAAGTCCAATGAGTGTCTGTTCCATTGCCTAGATCATCAGTAGTTTTTAACTCATCAGAGGTTGTCGTATTGGCACTCGTTGACGTATTATTAGCGATATCATCTACTGTACTAGAAAAAGCCAAACTAGAAGGCACAGAATCAATCGATAGCGTCCCGTCTTTCACAGCTACACCTGTGCTAGTTTTATCCGTTCCTGTCGTTGTATTACTATCCGCATAAGCTGAAATAGACGACATCCCTAAAAACGTAACCGCAATTAATGCAGAAAGGATTTTTTTGTTGTTTTTCATTTGACTATCTCCTTAATTATAATTAAATCAGTCACTATTCGTTATTCATAATAATACACCTAATGGCAAATTACAAGTTAATCCGGATAAAGTTGTAAATTCAGAGTGTACCCTAAATGGACAATAAACGTTATACTAAGAATATAGGAAAAAACTGAGATTCTATCGGGCACGGTAAGCGATTCTTGAATCTGTTAAAAATGTCTAATTTGAGTGTCTAATCTGTTACCGATAATGTAGGGTCAAATTCCGAGAGGAGAAGTCGTGATGAAAATTGGGTATGCCCGAGTTAGTTCAACTGATCAGAATTTAGCACGTCAAATCAAAGCACTTAAAAAAGCTGAGTGTGAAAAAATATTCGAAGAAAAGCAATCGGGAAAATCAACTGAGAATCGACCAGAATTGCAGGCGGCCATTGCGTATGTTCGACAGGGCGATACGCTGGTCATTGCGTCCTTGGATCGTTTGAGTCGTAACTATGATGATGCCAGTGATATCATCAAGCAGATCAGGGACAAACAAGTTAAGATGGAAGTCTTAGATGCGCCATTTCTTTCTATGCGCACTGGCGATTCAGATATGGATAAATTTATGTTTGACCTGTTAACCGAACTGCTAGCTTATATGGCCCAAACGGAACGGAAGAAAATTCGTGAGCGCCAGCGTCAAGGAATTGAAATCGCCAAAGCTAATGGGAAATATCGAGGGACGCGGCCCGCTTACGCCGCAGACGCACCTAACCCACAAAAACGGTTTATCTACCGCCGTATCGTCGATCAATTAAGAAACAAAGCAACCGGTGCCCCAATTAGCTATCGTGCAATTGCAGCTGAAACCGGTGTATCGGTGCAGACAGTAATTAATATTAAAAATCGGTTGGTATAGCTGTTAAATAAGCGTCATCTGAGCACACGTTCGTTATTTTTAACGGACGATTATTTGAGTGAGGTCTGAGGGATTGTTTGATCTACGTAGGATTTTCATATCACGAGTAGGACTTCAGTTTAGAGATACTAATGCGATTAATATTTAGGTTACTTATTTTGCGTTCAATTAGCCTAAAAAATGAGTTAACGAAGCTTTTCGTTAATAGCTTACGGCTACTAATTTCGTTACTCACATTAATAAATGGCTTATAAGCATACATTATGATGTTTTGCCACTTTCAGCTATAGATTAAAAAAAAGCAGGCCACAATTATTAAGTTGTGTCGCTGCCATTCTCTATTATTCCTGTTACAGGGTCTAATTTGGAAACTCCTAATGAACATCTATAAATCTAGTTACATCACGAAATTAAAAACGGCCACTAGAGTATACCCTAATGGCCTTTTCTAAAAGCTGTTTCAGATCTTTGTCTTCCAGACTTCTTTTTGAGGGCCTGTGGGCTTTATAGCGATAGTAATGCGCTCTTGAAACCCCGATGACTCGCCACATCTTAGTTACCTGGTAATTTTGGCTTTCTTGTTGGATATAATCAAAGATATCGGTTATCTCTGCGCAAGGAAGCCGAGGGCTTTTTTTAGGATTTCGTTCTCCTCAGACAGGGAAGCCAGCCGCTTTTCCATCGCTTTAATTTCGTCTGGCGATTTACCGGATTGAGTTTTGGCTTGGCCCTGGATCCACTTATGAACGGTTGAATAGCCAATGCCATATTCTCTGGCCAGTTGGGCGGCTGATTCGCCTTGTTTATATAGGTTGATGATGTTTTGTTTGAATTCTTTGTCGTAACGAGTTGGCATGTAAAAATTCCTTCCTTTTGAGAGACGATTTATTCATTATACGCTCTCTTAAAAGTTGTCTCAGGAATCAGCTTACATCCAACTTGAAAAGAGTACCTTACAACGGACAATTACCATTATTGTTATGGTGATGGGGATTATCACGCTGCTGGCGACCTTGGGGCTATTAATGTGGGTTATTGTACCGATGGTGCTGCACGGATCCGGCCTTAAGTCGATTTGGGACACTTGGCACCCTGAATTAACGGGTTGGGGCGCCGTTAGATGTATTGGGGCGATACTTACTAGCTTTTTGGTGATTTGTATCGAGCTGTTAGTGATCGGATTGCCAACCGTGATTGCGATTAAAATAATGGAATTTGTTGATAAATCGGATAGATAGGAAAACGCATAGCAAGACATTCAAATATTGGGTATTTTTTCAAAGCACGCAGGTAAACTTTAAAAGTTAACATAGTTCCAATGTAGACTTTTATCTTGCGGACAATGTAAAAGTCTACATTGGAACTTTTTTATAAATCATCTTTAATTTCTTGAAGTGTAGCATTAGAACTTGTAATTTATCTTTAGATAGGTTTTATTTATCAATGAGAATTACCTTTCTTAATTCGATATACAAGGATCCAGAAAGGTAATGCAATTAGAACAGTGCCAATTAACGGAATAAATGAATATAAAACAGCTGCGCATGTATAGTTATTTTGATAAATAACAAAATATAATAGAGCACCTGCAGAAACAATTATTCCCGAAATGGGTAAACTTTTAGTCGTGTAAAAGAGTAAATTTTTCTCATATTTTTTCATAAAAATTGCCTCTTATTAATGATTCATTGCACATGCACCTTCTGATGCAGCGCCACACACGACAGCGCAAGCTAAACCTGCGATGCCATTTACGGCAGCCCAAACTGCACAATAGGAACCACAAGCTAACACACCAGCCATACCGCATGAAAATTCTTTGCCATGAAATTTAAAATGCTTTGTCTTTTTTTTCGCCAGAATATTAATTTGATTCAGTTCATTGTTTGAGGCGGAAAATTCGGTTTTTGGTGATGTGCTCTTAGTAGTACCTTGCTCAGCAGAGAAGCTTACAACCTTATTATTGCTCTTATCAACAACCGTTTGAGTTAATATTGTAGTATTTTTGTCATTATTTTTGTAAATATTATAAACAACATCCGTTGATATAGAAGGATCTACTGAGGATGTTGCACGATAATTATATGGTGTGACTGCGTCTTGGTCATTGGTATAACCACGTTTTTTTATATTATTTAAATAGTTATTTATTTTCTCACTTTTATTTAAATTTTTATATTATTTAAATAGTTATTTATTTTCTCACTTTTATTTAAATTAGAAACATCTTGCTGTGCATTGCTTGAGCTCAAAGACGAAACCTTTGCACTCAAGTTTGAATATTTAAGCTCTGTATTTAAATTATGGTAATAAGATCCAACTCTAGTTTTAGCCGAACCATTAATTGGGAATAAGAACGAGCCAAGTAATACAGTAACTGAGCACATTAGTAGTCCGATAAATATTTTTTTAAAATGTTTTGCCTTACTCATAATCAACAACTCCTCTAATTTTTAAGGAACCCTTATTGTAAGAACTTGTCTACTACTGAAATTTTGGATTCTCCAACTAAACGTGTAACCTCATGGGTGCCATTGTATTTTATTAAAGTTGGTATAGCATTTACATGCAGTCCCTTTAATTTTTTATAGCTAGAATTAGGTTCGTTAGCTAAATCGACTTTAAAGATTTCCTTGTTAGGATGCTTAGCAATAGCTTGTCGGTAAATCTTTTTCATTTTTTGACAATGAATGCAGTATCTAGAAGCATAGAGGACATACGTTATCTTTCTTTTCTTTTGTTTGAGCAATTTTAATGCGGTGGTTAATTTTACATTCACCACTTTTCCTTCTGACTTTGCGAGCACTGTACTTGGAAGTAAAAACATGAGGCTGATTCCTATTACGAACAAGCAAAAACTGCTTAAAACTGTTATTTTTCGTTTTTTCATAAAAAGCCTCCTCAACACATAAAATCGATGTTAAAACAATCAATATATGCTACATGCTCATAATATCATAATTAATTTTGTTTGTGGCAAATTCTATAATTAATCCGAACAAAAATAAAAAAAGGCCCAAAGCAATCTCTTACAATGGTAGTAGTTAATTCCAACCAGCTATAAGGAGTGATTACTTTGGGTACTTCTACTTTATCACGTTTTCAACGTGGTGCGCTAGCTCAACTGGTCAGTGAAGGCCATCATACTTACCAAGATATGGCTGACGCCTTAGGCGTTGCCAAATCAACTATTAGCTATGAATTAGATCGGGTCAAACCCTATGATCCCGAATTAGCGCAACAAGACGCAGATCATAAAAGGCGGGCTTGTGGTCGCCATTCAATTCTAACGCCATCATTGACAATTTTAATTACCAACCACCTACGTTTAACTTGGTCACCAGAAGCGATTGCGACAGCTTTTAACCTGAGCACCGCTTCAATTTATAACTGGCTTAAGCTTGGCTGGTTACCTTTCAACTTGGCTGATCTACCTAATCGAAATGTCCGACAGCGCCGAGCTAATGAGCATCGTGGCACATTTACAAGTGGGACTTCCATTGAACAACGACCAAAATCTGTCAATCAGCGATTAGCTTTTGGTCATTGGGAAGTCGATACGGTACTTTCTAGCCGAGGTCAGTCACAAGCATGTTTGGTCACTTTTGTAGAACGTAAAACCCGGCTTCTATGGGCTATCAAAGCCCCTAATCGCACCGCCAAGGCCTTAAATGATACCTTTGGAAAGTTTATGGGGACCTTCGGTTCCCAAGTGAAATCTATAACTGTTGATCATGGTAAGGAGTTTGCCGATTATCGATCCATAGAACAAGACTATCAGATTAAAGTTTATTTTTGTCACCCGTATTCACCATGAGAACGGGGATCCAATGAATATTTCAATCGACGGTTACGTTGGTTTTTCCCGAAAAAGACTAACTTTGACCAGATAACGACTGATGAAATCCTGGCAGCACTTGAGCTTATTAATCAACGACCATTAAAAATCCATCATCAACAGACTGCCATTGAAAGTTTCCGGGCTTGTTCGGATTAAACTTGTAATTTGCCTTATATTAGTTATATTGTTGATAAGAGCGAGACATATCGCAAGCAAGAACATCACGAAATGTATTCTTAAATTTGCGTTATGAGAACCATAATAAATTTATTGGAACAGCTCTCTCGAATTTAAGGGGTTGATTAATATTAGTTTCCTATTTTTTAGTTATTTATCTATTCCAGCTTTATTCTATCCCGGCTATATTAAATTATGAAGCCTAAACGTCAAGCGGTTCGCGTATAATAAAATAGTGAGTAATTTAAAAGTGGGGGAAGGACTGTCTTTATGTTGGAACTGTCGTTTGAAAAAGAAGTTGTTAAAACCTTAACGACCGGAAGTAACCAATGGGTGGAACGAAAAGACCTATATGGTGCGACACCGGATCAATTGTGGGCTAATTTTCGCGATAAATTAAACAACAATAACTATGCCAAATTGCAGGGACGCCCTTTAACGGATACTGAATTTAATCAAGTCAAACGGGCGATTGAAGTCCGAACACCTTACGAAGCGGCTAAATTATTAGCCGCCGAAAATGGCATTGGCAAAGTTGAAGTTGAACGTGATGATGCTAAGCTGGGCACGGTGACGCTGGAGTTGTTTTGGAAAGCGGACGTCGCTGGCGGTAAATCTAGTTATGAAGTGGTGCGGCAAGCGGTCCGGCCACGGTTAGCTGGTACTCAAGACGTCGATCCTGATCGCCGCTTTGACGTAACCCTATTGATTAATGGGTTACCCTTAATTCAATTGGAACTAAAAAAAGCCACGGTCGAACTTAACCAGGCGTTTAATCAAATTGAAAAATACGCGCAAGAAGGTAAATATACGGGGATTTACTCGCTGCTGCAAATGTTTGTGATTATGACACCAGATAGTACGGCCTATTTTGCGAATGCCGAACCGGATCACTTCAATAAAGCCTTTTTGTTTAATTGGCGAACGCGGGATAATCACCCCGTGGAAAACGGCTTAGCGTTCACGCGCCAAGTCCTTAATATTCCCATGGCCCACAAAATGGTCAGTGAATATACGGTCATCGACCAAGAGCGGCAAAGCCTAATTCTTTTACGGCCCTACCAAATTTATGCCATTGAGGCTGTCATGCACCGGATTCATGACCATCAAGATGGCTTTGTTTGGCATACCACGGGTTCTGGTAAAACACTCACCTCATATAAAACCGCTAAATTAGCTGCGCAAGATCCTGGTGTCGATAAGGTCATCTTTTTAGTTGACCGGCGGGATTTAGACGAACAGACGACTAGCAACTTTAGTGCCTATGCCGCTAATGACGATATTGCCATTAACGAAGCGCAAAGTACCGGTGATTTAATGCGTAAGTTGCAACAAAATGACGGTAAAGTCTTGGTCACCTCGATTCAAAAACTCCATCGGGCGGTCAAAAAAACGCAAGCTCAGCTGGCAACCGGTAAGCAATCCCGCTTTAGTAAGACTTTAAAGCAACGGGTGATCTTCTTTGTTGACGAAGCCCACCGGTCGCAGTTTGGTAAGATGCAAAAGGAAATTCGCGCAGCGTTTACTAATAGTAACTGGTACGGTTACACCGGCACCCCCATCTTTAACGAAAATAAGAAACAGCTCAAGGGTGATCTAGCAGTTACGACTGAGGAGCTATTTGGTAAAGTCTGTCACGTTTATAACTTGCGAGACGCCTTGGAGGACCAAGCGGTGTTACCGTTTAACGTGGAACACGTAACGACGATTGGCAAAGACACGTTAATAACCCGTGCCCTTGAAAAAGAAACTAATCGTGTTAAAGCTCGTCGTGATAAACAAGGACGGCTGCTGAGTACAGCTGATGAAACAAAAATTCAAGCCAAGATTCAAGCGATGTCAGTCAAGGACTTGGAAGAAACATATTTAACTCCGGCTGACTTTGAGACCGATGAACATATTAACCAAGTTGTTCAATATATTTTACAAAAAGGCCCACGTAAAACGAGTTTGGGTCATGGAAACTATAATGCTATTTTGACCACCAGTTCCATTGAAATGGCGCAACGCTATTATCAAGCCTTTAAAGCCGCTAAAAAGACTACTCACAATCAGCTAGATCCTGATTGGCCCCGCATTGCGATTACTTATTCATTAAGTGAAAACGAAGATCAGAGTGCGCAAAAACATGACCAAATGGCCACCATTTTAAAAGATTATAATCAGCAGTATCACACTAATTTTGATTTAGCCGATTTGAATCTCTATAACGAAGATGTCGCAAAACGGGCTGCCCGGCGTGAGGCGGTCTTTGCTCATTTGAAACCGGATCAGGAAATTAATTTAGTGATTGTGGTGCGGCGGTTATTAACAGGCTTTGATGCCCCTCGGCTAAACACGCTCTTTGTCGACCGCACCTTAGCCTATCAAGAACTTATTCAAGCCTATTCACGCACCAACCGGCTCCAAAACCGGGAATTAAAACAAGAAGGTCAAATTGTGACCTTTCGGGTGCCGGCAATCATGGAAGCTAATGAACGTGAAGCTTACAAGTTATATAGTGGTGAAGGCTCCTTTAATGTCATCATTCGTCCCACTTATCAGCAGGCCGTCTTAAAATTTCAAAAGGCTGTGGTGGATTTAAAAGCCATTGCCCCGACGCCGACGGCTGCCGATGACCTTAAAGGAACCACTGCCAAGGTGCAATTTGTGAAAGCCTTTCGCCAAGTGAATCAACAATTGAACTCGCTATCGATGTACAACGATTTCACTTGGAAAAATAGTGAAAAAACTTTTGGGATCGCTCAGCCCGAAGTAGAATCCTATACGGGTAAATATCTGCGAATTAAGGCGGCGGTTACTAACAAAGAGCCTGAGAAAGTCCCGGAAGAATTAGCCGCCTTAGATTTTTCCTTAGCCGTTGGCTCAGTCGTCTTGGTGGACTATGATTATTTGACGCAATTAATTCAAGACTGGATTGATGAACAGCAACAGTACTCGACACCCGATCAGGCCCAAGCGCATATGACGGATTACCTGCAAAATAGTGCCAAAGTACAGGCTAGTTTGAATAAATTGGCGGAAACGCAACCGCAACAGGCTCAATTAATTCGCGAAGCTATGCCTTATATTGAGCAACAACTGCAACAGTCGCAGCAACAGAGTGATCAAAATCAAGCCCCAGTAGCATTGAACGCTCGGGAGTTGGTGGCTGATTACGCCCAGAAACAATTGGTCCAAAAAACGACGACCTTTGCCCATACGTGGGGCTTAGATCAAGCAGCCCTATTACGGGTGGCACGTGAACACACCGTGGGGACTGATGAATGGCATCATGAACAAGAACTAACGCAGTCAGCGAATTTAGCAGCGGCCTTACAAGCTCAAACTGCCACTGGACCGAAGATTCCAGCTATTTTGCCACTATACCGGATTAAATCCCAAGCCGCTTGGCGGCAGTTTATTGAACACGATTTAGCAATCTATTTACAAAAATAAGTGAGGTTAAACAATGTCAGAAAAAAACACCCAAGCTAGTCAGCTTGAAAGCGCCCTATGGAATGCGGCCGATGTCTTACGCGGGAAAATGGACGCTTCTGAATATAAAAATTATTTATTAGGGTTAATTTTTTATCGGTTTCTATCCGAGAAAACCTTAACAACCTTCAGTGATTGGGCGGGTGAAACCGAAAATGTCACCCAGAAATATGCCCAGTATATGGATCCTCAGTTTGAGTTGGAAGGCGTCGCGGTGCAGCCCAGTTTAGTGGAGTATTTGCAAAACACGCTCGGCTATTTAATTCAACCACAAGCGTTGTACACCACCCTGATTGGCAAGATTCAAGCCCATACTTTTGCGTTAGATGATTTATCCCAAGCACTTCATGATCTGGAACAGTCGACCCAAAATCTATCGTCAGCACAAGACTTTTCGGGCTTGTTTGCCGATGTGGATTTAAGTAGTAGTAAATTGGGCAGTTCTTTACAACAACGGAACCAAACCATTAGTGATACTATGTTAGCCTTAAATGCAATTGATCTCGTTCATCATCAAGGCGACGTCCTAGGTGACGCCTATGAATACTTAATCGCGCAATTTGCCAGTGATTCCGGTAAAAAAGCGGGTGAATTTTATACCCCGCGGCAGGTGTCTGACATTATTGCCCAGATTGTAACCTATCAGCGCAATGAAGGTGATAACCAAGTGCGGACTATCTATGATCCAGCAGTTGGTTCTGGTTCGCTGCTATTAAATGTCGGACAGCACGTGCAAGACCCCAATTTAGTGAGTTATCACGGCCAAGAATTGAACACCACGACCTATAACCTGGCCCGTATGAACCTCATGTTACATGGCGTCTCGTATGACGATATGCACTTACGCAATGGTGACACGTTAAGTAAAGATTGGCCGGTTGACGAACCTTACTTATTTGATGCGGTCGTCATGAACCCGCCCTACTCGGCACACTGGGATAATAGTGATAAACGCTTGTCTGATCCCCGTTTCCGCGACTATGGCGTCTTACCACCTAAATCTAAAGCCGACTTTGCCTTTCTGCTACACGGCTTTTATCATCTGCAGGAACACGGGACTATGGGCATTGTCTTACCCCATGGCGTATTATTTCGGGGTGCTAAAGAAGGCAAGATTCGCCAAAAGCTCCTGTTAGATAACCGGATTGATGCCATTATTGGACTACCCGCCAATATTTTTCATTCCACTGGTATTCCAACGTTAATCATGATTTTAAAGAAACATAAAACCACTGACGACGTCTTGTTTATTGATGCGTCCCGGGAATTTGAAAAGGACAAGAATCAAAATAAGCTAACGGCAGCGAATATTCAAAAAATTGTGACCACTTATCAAAACCGGCAAGATGTCGATAAATATGCCCATGTGGCCTCACCGGCAGAAATCAAGGAGAATGACTACAACTTAAATATTCCGCGCTACGTTGATACGTTTGAACCGGAACCCGAGATTGATCTGGACCAAGTTAAAGCTGATCTGAAGCAACTGGACGAGGAAATCAGTCAGAATGAACAAGCCTTTAATGAATTAGCTAGCCAGTTAGTGACTACCCAGGTTAATGATCAGTCAAAACCGGAGGCTCACAATGAAAGATAACCAAGCTAAATATCCGCAATTAAGATTTAAAGGCTTCACTGATCCTTGGGAAGAGCGTAAGTTGGGGGACGAAGTTCTGATAGTGATGGGACAGTCTCCTAATTCCGAAAATTATACTGACAATCCTAATGATCATATTCTTGTTCAAGGTAATGCTGATATGAAAAATGGCCATGTTCTTCCAAGAGTATGGACAACTCAAGTTACTAAACAAGCTGAAAAAAACGATCTCATTCTGAGTGTTCGAGCACCGGTTGGAGATATTGGTAAAACAGCTTATGACGTGGTTATCGGTCGAGGGGTTGCTGCTATCAAAGGGAATGAATTTATATTTCAAAATCTTGGGAAAATGAAGTCTGACGGTTATTGGACTAGATATAGCACTGGTTCAACATTTGAAAGTATTAATTCTACTGATATCAAAGAAGCTATCATAAGTATCCCTACAATTGAAGAACAACAAAAAATTGGTATATTTTTCAATAAACTTGATGACAATATCTCTCTTCATCAGCGTAAGTTAGCTAAGCTTAAGGAACTTAAACAGGGCTATTTGCAGAAATTGTTCCCCGAAAATGGCAGCAAGTTCCCGCAATTAAGATTTGCAGGGTTTGCTGACGCTTGGGAAGAGCGTAAGCTTGGAAATCTCTTTTCAGTCACAGATACAAAGCATGCTACTGCACCAACTACAGACAAAGAAACTCAGTTTAGGATGATACGAACAAGTTATGTACGAGACGGAAGACTGCTTGTGGACCAGACGGAATCTGTGACAGAGCAGACATATAAGCAATGGTCCGAAAGAATTCGGCTTCAGCCAGGCGATATTGTATTCTCACGAGAAGCACCAATTGGTGAAGTTGCCATTATTCCAGACAATTCGTATCATTTCTTCTTAGGTCAGCGCATGGTTGCTTTGAGAAGTACAACTGAAGTATCAACAGATGCGCAATTCACGCTTGCAACCCTTCTGGCTCCACGCTTTCGCCGTGAAGTAAGAATTAGAGATGCGGCCTCTAACACAGTCGCAAATTTTGGAATACCAGATATCAAGAAAACGAGCATCTATGTCCCGACTCCAACCGAGCAAAATAAGCTCGGTACGCTAATTATGATGATTAGTGACACTATCGCTCTTCATCAACGTAAGCTTGAAAAACTCCAGGAACTCAAAAAAGGGTATCTACAAAAGATGTTTTGCTGATTCTTAATTTGATCAAATTTAGGATTCTATGAAACTCCATGACTTAATTTTTATTGTTCTTGGTCAATACTTAATTCACCTGTATAATAGATTACGCAGGAAGTTTTAAGGGCGGTGGCTGTCTTTTCCCTTGCGAGGTGAGGCCCATGGGAACATGGAGTAATCTTCAGGAAGGTTTCACAGTCAATGAGCGTCTTCCAGACACTCTCGTTGATGTTGCTGTTTGCAATGTTTATTTTAGCGTTGCTAACATACATCGACAAAAGGAACAAATAAAAAAGCCGCCCCGATTATAACTTTGGCGAGTTACGGGACGACAGTATCGTTTAGTTAACTAATGCCACCGCCTTTGAAGCGGCTTGCATAGGAAGTCTTGTTAGCGCAGGGCTTCCTTTTTCTGTCTCCATTATAGCATGCCCTTTAAAAACTGGCTAACGTTTTAGACTTTGATCGGGTTCAGAATCTGGTTGTTTAATTTCTGGATTCTTTTTAGCAAAGGCTTGCAGCTGTTTTTGCGTTCGATTACTGATTTTCTGGTGTACATCATTTAATTTATTTTTTAGTTCTGATTTTTGTTGTGGATTCGTTGCTTGCTGAACTTGTTGTTGCAAGCTTTGATAGGACTTATTCAGTGACTGAGCTGATAGCTTTTTTAGATCATGCTCAGGTTCTTTTTGTGCTTCTTGTAAGCCTAGTTGTTTGGTTAACCCGTCACTAAGCTCAATCACTTTGTTGCTAACTTGCTGGATTTCACTTAAAGCACTATGGATCACAGCTGTATCTTTAGCCCAGGTAGCCACATAACCGAGTGAATAGTTACTGGTATCAACTCCAATATTTTGCATGGCAACATATGCGACCGCTTCGGCTTGGGTTTCCTGATAGGCTCGTGGGCGATCTTTAAAGGCTGATTTTAACCCATGTAACTGACTATGCGCATATTCGTGATATAACGTCTTTAGTTTCAAAGCATTGTCGGGCTCATCGCCACCAATGACGATTTCATTAGTGCTGGGTTGAAAATACCCCTTAGCCCCATTTAGCGTC
>NZ_SULH01000018.1:14571-29039 GCF_007115095.1 Levilactobacillus enshiensis
AACTTCACTGACTTTAAGGTCGGGTTGCTGGTTTAAATAATCTTTGAACGCGTTATATAAGCTTGTCACATTCTGATGATCAGCCAAATTTTCTTTGACAAAGTCTTTAGCGCTTAGGACAGGGTCACCACTAGTTTGTGCCACGTCGAAGATGGGTAGGTAACGATAACCAACAATGGCCCGTTCGTCGGTAGTATCAAGTCGCTTTTGCTCAGCGGGTGTTAATTTCTTAATAATCGGTGCCGCAATTCGAATGGACTTAGCGCCCTTATTAACGGTGCGGTTAAAATCTGTTTGCCATTGCTTAAAGCCCGCGACTTGAGTGGCTTGCGGATTTTGCGCATAAATCAAATCAATGTTTCTGGCGCTATAATGATGAAATTTAGCCAGGGTATTAAGATACTGTTTAAATCGGTCACTATCGGTTAATTTTAGGATTTGTTGTTCGGCTTGGGCGACTAATTGTGCTTTCCAGGCTTTAACGTCGGCTTTACTCGGCATTGCCTACCCCTCCTCATCTTCAAAAATATCATTCAATATAGGGGCTACGTTGATTTGAATCGGGGTCGTGCCATAAAGGGCGATGTAGCCATCAGCTAATTTTTGCCAAGCCACTTGATAATAGGCTCCGTTACCAGTGGTTTCTTTTAAATACTTGTAGGTTCCTTTAGCCTGCAAAACCGGTAATTCACTCCCAATGACTGTTAATTCGTTATCCATATTTATGATCTCCTTTGCGTTGCTAATCTCACCCGTTGTTTAGGTTTACTTTTAGGGTTGTAGAAGTGAACCTAAATGACGGGTTCACCAACCGGAACGTAGTGTAGGGCGGTAGGCAGGTTCTAATCAAAATCAAAACTTAATTTATGACCGTCAAGTTTTAGCTTGGCGTCAAACGACTTTCCCTTTTTGCTCTTGAAACCCTTTAATTTACTGGTTTCACCCTTGGTGACTAAGGCTTTGATTGCAGTTTTACCGAGGGTTTTGCTGCTCCATTTCTTGGGTAAGGTAAAGTCTTCGCCTTGCTTAGGCTTCACAATGTAAAACTTCTGTTTATTTAAAACGGTCGCTTGCGGTGTTTCTAAGAAGACTTCGGCGGCTTTTTGCGCTTGCTGCTGATGATTGATTTGTTGCTTAATGGCTGCACTGCCAGTTAATTGCGTGGAAACATCAGCGATCAACTTTGCCACGAACTTTTTGATTTGGTTCAAAAAGTTATCTGGGGTACGTTCTTCGGTACTGATTTGTTGTAACGCTTGCTCCCATTTAGCCGTCATTTCTGGGCTAGTTAGCAAGGGTTCGAGTTCAACCGCTTTACATAAAGTAATTCCGGCTTCACTGACGTGGAGATTGTTCTTTTCAGTAACTAAATAGCCACGTTTCTTTAACACTTCTAGCACATTAGCCCGGGTCGCACTTGTCCCAATTCCTTGCACGTCTTTGAGAATTGCTTGGGCTGCTTCATCATCAAGTGTTTTACCGGCCGTCTTCATGGCTGTGATTAATGTCCCTTCGGTAAACGGTACTGGTGGGGGCGTTTCTTTTTGCGGTGTTTGCAGATTTGCTTGAACTTGGTCGCCTTGGTGAACGATCGGTAGGGTGGCTGCCTTTTGCTGGTCGGCTTTGTTTTCATCAAATAAAGCTTGCCAACCCTGCTTAGTTGGGACCTTACCGGTTGCTTTAAAATTGGCGTCACCAACTTGGGTGATAATGGTGGTTTCCTCGTACTCATACGGATCAGCAAACATCGCTAACGTCGTTCTTAAAACCAAATCATAGACCTGTTGCTGCAATTTAGGCAAGGCAGCTAATTGATCTTTAGTCGGCACGACTTTAGTCATAATAATGGCGTAGTGTTCTTCAACCTTTTTTCCATTAACATAGCGCTTATTCGGGGTGGTGTTGGTTAAAGCGACTCGCTTAGAGACTAACCCCAGATACTTCGTCAGATTAGCCACTAAATACTCAAATTCTTCATTAGTGATATAAGCACAATCCGTTCGGGGATAACTCAGCAACTTGGCTTCATATAAACTTTGAATGGCCGCTAAGGTTTGGCTGGCACTGGCGTGATAACGTTTATTCATGGCACTTTGCAGACTGGATAGTGGGAATAGTTGTGGACTAGCACGCTTTTTACCTTGTTTTTGGACGTCCTTGATTAAACCGGCCTGTGAGCCTTTCTGAACGTTTTTAGCTTGCATGAATGTTATTAGCCCTGCTTCATCTTTAAATCGCTGATAGAGGTCTAATTTTGCGACGAATTTTTGCTGATTAGCAAGAATTTCAGCATTTAGTTCAAAATAGAGTTTCGGCTTAAAGGTTTTGTTTACCTGGTCTCTTTGATAGACCATATATAAGGTTGGCGTCTGTACTCGACCAATCGAATACACCCCGCGTACCCCGTTTTGTCTCAATAACAAAGTATATAAAGGACTGCCATTCATACCAATTAACCAGTCACTAATTTGACGGGTTTGGGCTTCTTTATAAGCCAAATAGTCTTTGTGCCAATCACCAAGATTTTTAAAGCCGGTAATAATCGCGTCTTTTTCTAGGCTATTCAACCAAAGGCGCTTAATCATTTTCGACTTAACATCAATATGCGCTTGGTTCATGATCGACCACGCGATATTTGACCCTTCTCGACCACTATCGGTGGTAACAATAATGGTATCGGCTTTGGTTAACAGGTCTTTAACGATCCTGAATTATGCTTGTTTACTAGCTGACACTTCAACTTTGTATTTTTCGGACAAAATAGGGTCACTAACCGTATAGTAACCCTGCTTTTTATGCTCTTTTGAAAATCTTGGACGTATGAACGGGCTTGACTAGGCTTTTCAGCTAAGATAACAGTGGTCATGTTCGTTCACTCCTTATGATTCAGCTTTTGTTCTAATTCTGTTTTGCCTTGTTCAGCCGCTTTTAACCAGGTTTAACGGTGCATTTTTTATTCCGATTACAAGTGCATGCCACCATCCTCATGCCGGTTTCGAGTTTGGTGTTGCCGTTGCTTTTTCGTCATTTCCCACTCAGTCTCCTTTAAACCTTGCGCCTGTTTTTGCCGTTGGTAATCTTCATCACGGGCATATAGGGCGGTCATGATTGCGTCACTAAAGGCCGTCTTTAAGTAATAGTCTGGACTAACTGGCTTGTAGTTCAGTGGTTGATAATGTCCGATATTTGCTTTTCTGTACTGGTCGTCCTTGGCTTGTTGCTCTTTTAACTGCTTTTGGATTTTCTCAATCTGACTGTTCTTAATCATCGGATCGGCTTTGCATTCACCCAAAAAGAGTTGTTTAGTGCCGTCATGCTTTAAAACCCGTTGTAAGTGATGATTCTCTAGCTGATCTAAGCTAAGCTGTCCCGATAAATAAGCTAGTCCTTGTTGATGTTCTTGGGGACTGAACACCTGTGGTGGATTTGCTTGCCACTGTTCAATCGTTTCGGCCTGACATGGCTTTAAAACAGGATCATAGTACATCACGGCTGTATAGGCTTGTTCCTGTTTAATCAATGGCAATCCATCTAAATCACCTTTGGGAAAGGCCCTTTTCAATACTTCATGGTATTGCGTTTGAATGACTTGCTTAACGGCCATGATTGCCCGTAGATCTTTGACTGCGCGAGTAATCTTTTGCTGTTCGGTTGGTGAATATTTCTCTAGTAACCCTTGATCGACGTGTTCTAGACTTTCTAAGTTATCGTCATGAATCATCAGCGTATATTTCAGTTCGATTTTGACTTCCTTTTCTTGTTGCATTAATAACTTCCAGCCAACGTATGGCCGTTTGGTAAAGGTCAATAATTGTTGGGTCAACAAATCATCACGAATGTTCATTAAACGTTCGTTTAATTCACTACCCTTGAAAACTGTTTGTTCGCTATCGGTTTCCTTAATTAATTCTCGTCTTTCAGCTTGCGTAGTCTGTTCAAAATTAAGCTCTGGATAAAGTTTTTTCGTGGTACGATCGACCACTTTGTTTAAGAGTTCATCTGCCTTTTTTAATGAGCTTTCTTGTTGGTTAATTGTCAATAATTGTTTATTCACATCTTCACCAACCGCATGTTTAATTAAGGTGCTGTTTTTCCAATTAAATAGCATGCGCCGCTTATCATCTAAGTTCTCCAAACTGATATAAGTTTTCAGTTCATGGCTTAACTCTTTAACTACCCGTTTTTCATTAAACGAGAAGTGTTTACTTAGGCTATCTAAATGACCTCTATTGATTACTTTTTCTTGGTTATTTTTATAACTGGCTTTGGCCTTGCGATAGTCCTTAACTTGTTGGTTAAATTCTTTTCTTTCATGCCGCTTACTATTGATTCCCTCATGTTGCATTGGGGTATCATCTATTCCCTCCTCGATAAATGATTTTTCGCTGATCCGCTCGGGAATATTTTTTTGCTCTAAAACCTGATTGACACTAACCGCCCAATTGTGCCGCCATTCAGTTATTTTTTCTTTTTTATCCCAATCAACTAGCCACACCTTTCTTGATCTTGGAAAACGACTATTTCCTGTATAAGTCTTGTTCCCATTTTCATCTAATATATTTTCTCTTTTACTTTTCAATCCCCATGTTCCGTCTGGATTAAATGGACGATTAGTTAGCATAACATGAGCGTGCGGATTATCTGGGTGATCTCTATGAATTGCTACGTCGGCAACCATACCCTCATCAACAAAATTTTCTTGTACATATTTTTTCAATAATTCTTTCTGTTCATCTTCACTTAATTCAACTGGTAAAGCCACGTTAAACTCTTTTGCATAGCGTGAATTTGCTCGCCGATCTTTTCTTTCGACTTCATTCCATAATTTCTCTCTATCACTCGCCCATGCTGGCGCATTATTTGGTGTCAAAATAAAGATTTCTGGCGTGACTGACCGAGCATAAAAATAGCTTCGTCCTTCTTTTTGATCGAATAACTTTTCACCACTTCGATAAGCAGCTCCAGCAATGGCACTACGTCCTTTACCAGCACTAATATTTTGAAAACTCATGTGAAAAATTGCCATGTCGGTCACCACCTTTCTTTGGGTTCATGGGTTTTCTTTTGTTGTCGCCAACGGCGACTTCTGATACAAGAATTTAGCACAATAACACAACCAACTTTAGTTGTTGTGTGTAAGTGCGCATTGACCTCGTTTCACTCGGTCTGCTGATTCTCCTGAATTTATTTTTAGTGTATGCCTTCCGCTTCGCTATTTCAA
This sequence comes from Levilactobacillus enshiensis, assembly GCF_007115095.1. Taxonomy (GTDB): domain Bacteria; phylum Bacillota; class Bacilli; order Lactobacillales; family Lactobacillaceae; genus Levilactobacillus; species Levilactobacillus enshiensis. Next base: position 19,793 of record NZ_SULH01000018.1, read on the forward strand.
CTTTTATACTTTGATTTAACGTTTCCTATATGATATAGTTTCGGTGATTATTTCTAATATGATTGGAGGGATCGTTATGTCTAAAAGTAACTTAGAAAAACAAGAAGCTAAATTAAAAGCCCTTAATCAAAAAATTAAGGACGAAAAAAATAAGATTGAACAACGGCTAGGTAAACAAATCATCAGTCAAGCCAATTTAGATTATGCTAATTTGTCTAACGATCAGATTAAGCTTTTAGCTAAGCAATTTTCTGAATTTTTAAAGGTAAAGTCCGTAGATCATTAGCCATACGAGATGGGGAAATTCCATGTCTAATCAATATGAAAAACTAGTCGAGCAGCAAGCGCGTTTAAAACAAAAAATTGATCGGGAAGATTTTAAATTACGACAATCTAAATACTATGAAAATCGGCAAGCCCGCAAAGCCCGTTCTCGCCGATTAATTCAAAAAGGGACTTTATTAGAAAAGTACTTTCAAGCTAATAACCTCTCGGTCGAACAAACCGAAGAACTTTTAAAAACATTTGCTGACTATGTTAACGCCCATAAACCGGATAAATTAAAAAACGATCAACCTAATAACTAGGCCGATCGTTTTTATTTTCAAGATTGTTTTTTGGCTTAATTTGGGGTTAATGGAACATCTATACGAAAAGTAGCGGTAGGAAGCCGAATACTCAGAATGTTTGTTATCTGAATATACGGTTTTCTACCGCTATTTTAGAATTCGTATTGGTTACGGACCTACTGATTCCTCAGAGGTTACCGACTTTTTCTAAGTCAATAATCTGCTGCTCAATTTGATCTCTGACCTTCCGAAAAACTACTATTCTATCCTGTTCGGATCCAGCTGCTAAAGCCGGGTCTGGAAGTGGCCAATGCTTTTTCTTGACCGTTGGTGGGGTGACTGGACAGCGATCACGAGCGTCTCCACATAAGGTGACAACTAGGTCACTGTGAAGCAAATAATCGGGATCAATTAACTTTGATGTTTGCTGGGAAATATCTATTCCTTTTTCAGCCATAACTTTAACAGCCAATGGATTCAAGCCATGCACCTCGACTCCCGCACTGGCAACGCGCCAATCATTGCCTAAAATTTTTTTAGCGAATCCTTCAGCCATTTGACTTCGACAAGCATTCCCAGTACATAGAAAATAAATTTGTGTCATCATTAATCCTCCATCTAAACTATTAGTGAACCAAATCAGCTACTAAATCCATGTCTAAGTAACTGCTAAACTCGTTAATGGTTGGGTATTCACCGGTTTTTACCAACTGACCATCCACTAACGTAATTGGTAAAGCATTTATACCCTGACGTTTTAGTTCTTGGGCAACAATCGGATTTCGAACAAAGGCATCGGGGTTCTGGGCTAAATTACGACGAATGAACATGGCCTGCCCCTGTGCATTCACACTGACATACCGCTGAATGGCCGTTGTTTGAATCAATTCCTTATCAACGCTGGGACCACAAACACCGGTTGAACAACACATTGCTGGTTCAAAAAGCTCTATTTTTTTCATTCTATTCATCTCCAAAGTAATTGTGATTTATATTTTCTAACCAAAAATCGATAATGATAACCAGAGGCCACATAGGGTAATAAACAACACTGGGATCGTGGTTACAATTCCAATTTTAAAATAAGTCCCCCATTTAATTTTAACTCCCTTTTGAGCTAACACATGTAGCCAGACTAATGTAGCCAAAGAGCCAATTGGGGTAATCTTAGGTCCCAAATCTGAGCCGATTATGTTTGCGTACACTAACGTATGATGGATGAGCCCTGAAACGTCAGCGCCTTTGATTGATAGTGCATTAATCATGACGGTCGGCATGTTATTCATTAATGACGATAAAAGTGCTGCTAAGTAGCCCATGCCCATTGTGGCAGCAAACCGACCACCTTTTGCGATTTCGGTAATGACACCTGATAATAATGTTGTTAGACCAACGTTCTGAAGGCCGTAGACTACGACATACATACCGATTGAGAAAAAGACAATGTTCCAAGGAGCTCCTTTAATCGCTGCCATCGCATTAACATGGGAACTTCTTTGACCAACTATCAGAAAAATAGCCGCAATACTCAGTGCGATAAAGGAGACGGGGATTCCTAAGAAACCGCTACTAAAGTAACCAATCAATAGGAGGATTAAGACGACCCATGAAAACTTGAAAAGTCGCTGATCTTTTAGTGCAGAACTGGGTTCCGCAACCTGAGTGGCATCAAATTTTCGTGGCAATGCTTTTCGAAAGTAAAGATACAGGATACCAATACTACCTAACAGCGAAAATAGATCAGGAATCCACATTCTTAACGCATACGCTGAAAAGGAAATTCCAAAAAAGTCTGCAGAGACAATATTTACCAAGTTACTAACAATCATTGGTAAAGAAGTGGTATCGGCAATAAAGCCACTGGCAATAATAAAAGGGAAAACTTGCTTTTCATCAAAGTGTAAGGCACGAACCATTGCTAAAACAATGGGGGTAAGAATCAGAGCAGCCCCATCATTAGCAAAAAGGGCAGCAACGACGGCGCCTAAGGTGGTCACCAAAATAAACATGCGAATACCGTGACCGTTTGCCCAGCGAGCCATGTGTAAGGCGGCCCATTCAAAAAATCCGATTTGATCTAAAATGAGTGAAATCAGAATAATAGCCACGAAAGATAAGGTGGCATTCCAGACAATTCCGGTAACTGTTCCAACATCTTTAAAACTCACCACGCCAAACAATAATGCTAAAATTGCACCACCAACGGCTGTCAATCCAATTGATAATCCTCTAGGTTGCCAGATAACGAATAATAATGTGAGTAAGAAAATTCCAACGGCAAAAAAGACTTGCATGATACCTCCTAAACTGATTAATTATTTTTTTCCTTTAATTAATTAAACCGTTAAAAGCGTTTTTTCGTAATTTGGTTGCCATTGCATAACAGCAAAATGATTATTCGAAAGCTCTTTTACCTGATCAATCCATTTAACTTCGCTTTGCACTCGAGCCAGCAAACATGGATCAGTGGTTTGAGTTGCCAACATACTTTGGTTGACCACCCACCAAGTATGAGCTAGACTGGCTCGCTTCAAATCGTCATCTAACCGCATTGATTCATAAACCGGCGTGGCTTCTGGTAGCGTTACCATAACAATTTCAGTTTGCTTAGGATCTTGTAGTCTTGGTAACAGATTAACGACTGCTTGTGGGACGCTGCCGGAGGTATGGGCAACTTCTTGAGCATAGCTTTGGGTCGAGTTTAACAGTAAGAGTGTATGACCAGTCGGAGCCGTATCAACCACAACGACGTCACTATCATTTTGGGCGACTAACTCAGCAAAAGCTCGGAAGACAGCAATTTCTTGAGTACATGGTGAACGCAAATCTTCAGCGACATAATCAACATCATTAGACTTCATGGTCTTTTTAGCAGTAGTGAGAACTTCGTTTTGATATTCTTTTAAAGACTTTTTCTCATCAATATGGCTCACCTTGATCAGCGGACTTGTGATTTTGAAGTATTTCAAATGATCAGCTGGGTCAGTGGTAGCCAAGTGCACGGTTTTGTGTTGAGCAGCTATCTTTTGGGCAATTTGAACGGCAACGGTTGTTTTACCAACGCCACCTTTGCCCATGGTGAAGATAATTTTTTTATTTGACTGCACTAAATTCTTCACGACAACATCCAGATCAGGAAAGTGACTAGCAGTAACCGGTTCCTCAGTGATTTGCGGCTGCTGGTCTTTCAATAGTAGTCGTAAATTAGCTAATCCCAATACGTTGTATGCTCGCAATGGGATTGCTAACTTGGGTAGCTGGTCTAAAGTGACTGGCATATTCTGCAAATCAGCTTGCTGTTGTTTAAAAATAGTCTGAGAAACTGCGTCGGTTGGCTGATTTAAGATACCGTTAATGATTAGTTGCTGGTTCTTAATGTTTAAGGCTGCCAACTCATGTGAAGCGCGTTGTGCCTCCAGAAGGGCGCCTTTTTGTGGTCGGGTAACTAAAAACAAAGTCGTCGCTTGAGGATTGCCTAAAGTTTCAACCGCTTTTTGATACATAGCTTTCTTATCATTTAAGCCAGCTAGTTGGCCGAGACAGGATGCACCACGATCATTCTTATCCAGGTAATTACTCCAAGCAGAAGGCAATTGCAGCATTCTTAAGGTATGGCCGGTCGGCGCGGTATCAAAAATAATATAGTCAAATTGCTGATTAATCTTGGAACTAGTTAGAAAGTTGGCAAATTCATTAAATGCAGCAATTTCAACCGTACACGAGCCTGATAATTGTTCAGCCATATTCTGAATGGCTTCTTTGGGCAACACGCCTCGATAAGGTTGAATAACCTGCTCGCGATACTCGTTCGCAGCAATGACCGGATCAAAGTTGGCAGCAAACAAACCGGAAATGTTTGGAATCGGCTTTGGCTGATTGGTTAAACTAACTTTAAAAACGTCCTGCAAGTTACTAGCTGGATCAGTGGAAACGATCATAACTCGGTGACCAGCATCAGCTAAGCTAATTGCAGTGGCACTGGCAACCGTGGTTTTGCCAACCCCACCCTTGCCGGTAAAAAATAGGTACTTGGTTAAATTAATCTCTTGTGGCGAATACTTTTCCATCATTTTTCAGCTCCTTGCATAGACACCCGTCTATGTATTGCTTAAAAAAACTTAATTGGCAACATCTTTTTCACAATCAGACCGTTGGCAAAGGCAGTGCTCATCAGCGGCTAACAGTTGGTCGGTATTCTGTTTAAACTCTTGGACAAACCTTTTTTGTAGGGAATAGTGTTGCCATTTCCCATCCTTTACCGCAAACACAATACCTGCATTTTGCAAAACCTTCATATGATGAGACAAAGTGGGTTGAGAAAAATCAAAATGCTGGAGGATATCACAAGCACAAAGTGATCCACATGAAAGCAGATCAATGATTTTTAGGCGGTTCGGGTCAGCCATTGCTTTTAGCATTTGAACGTAATTTTGATAATCCATTTTTTCTCCTTCCATTACATAGACGATCATCTATGTATAGTATAAGAGCTACTCCAATGGCTTGTCAACTTTGTTAAAACTAAAGGTCGTAAATCTTTTTTGGAATCCATAATATTTAGAAGTCAGTTGTGAGAAGCAGATGGGTCATCTTTTCTTTTAAGCTTTTTTAGTTTTAACCGATTCACTTCGCGGTAAAAAGTTCCTGAGGAAATTTGGTTGGTGGCCAAAATTTCTTTAACTGAATAGTCACCACTTTGATACATCCGAATGGCAATATCCAACTTTTCTTGGGCGATTCGTGGTCGGCCAACTGTCACGCCACGCCGACGACTGGCCACAATCCCTTCTTTAACCCGATCAGCTAATAAATTCCGCTCCAGTTCCGCAATCACACTCATCATTTGCAGCATGGCTCGACCAGTTGGGGTCTCGGTGTCCATCTGCTCCTTTAAAGAAACAAACTTAATTTGTTTTTGGTGCAGTAATTGAATCAAATTTAAAATGTCCAACGTATTGCGGCCCAAGCGGGAAATACTTTCAACGACCACGACATCATGAGCCCGAATGGTTTGGAGAAGCTGGGTAATTCCCGGTCTTCTTTGCCGGGTCCCGGTAAACTTTTCTTGAATAATTTTTTCGGCACCATAAGCCATTAATTGATCAATTTGGCGATTGAGATTCTGATCATCTTTTGAAACCCGTGCATATCCAATAATCATGAGTGACTCCTTAGTTTTTTGATAGCCAGGGTAAATTTAGCTATCTTTTGGCAATGGTTTATTATAAACTTTTTGATAATGAGTTTTTGAAAACTCAAAACCCGGTTAAATTAACCTAATCAAAGTATAGCGAAACCTTTCCAAAAACTATAGTTTTTTAAAAACATTGGAGAATAATATGCCGACTAACCCGCATCACCAACAAAGCTTCGGAACTTTTGAGGGCATCTCTTCTGCTGATCAACTGCGGCTGTATTTTTAATTAACTAATTTTGATCGCGCGTTAATTGATGAAATGCGTTCCGCAACGACTAAATTAGGCTTTGCCGTTCAATTGAGCTCAGTTAGATTTTTAGGAACTTTTCCAACTAATCTACAACAAGTCCCAGCTGAGGTAATTGATTATTTAGCTAAACAGTTAACTATTGATGGTCGGGCATTAGCAGGCTACACGCGAAAAATGACCATTAGCCAACATATGGCGCTGATTAAGCGAAAATATCATTATCAAGCCTTTACTGATCCCGCGGTCAAAGCGAGCCTGAACGACTGGCTGCTTGAGCGAGCGCGTTTTACAAACGAAACCGAAAAACTACTTTTTGATATGCTGCTAAAAAAATGTTTGGATGAAAAAATTCTCTTACCAGGGGTGACCACCTTTGAACGCTTTGTTAATGGGGTCACGGAGGTTGCCGCCGACCTTTTGGATAGTCAATTAGTGGCCGTCCCTTCAGCGGAAGAAACGGACCGACTTTTAAATCTGTTAACTGCCGTTGGGGAACCCATCTATGGGGCCACCATTAAAATGGATCTCTTAAGAAATCCCTTGATGGATGAAAGCCGCAAAGAAATTAACCGTGGCTTTACTCGATTAAAACAGTTTCAACAATTTAAAACTGAGGATTGGCAATTAGGCGCAATTCCAGCAGGAAAGTTAAAGAATCTGGCCAACTATGCTTTTAAAGCCAAGGCCAGTCTGATTAAACGGATGTCCGTCAAAAGACAAACGGCGTTATTGGTCGCTTTTGTTTCCGAGTATCGCAAACGAGCGATGGATGAACAATTACTAGCTCTTTCACGCTTCTACGAGACGCTTTTTAAACGGGCCAAAAATAAAGAAGCCAAGGAACGGCTGCGAACCATTAAAGATTTTGATCATGCAGCTTTAACGCTCTCCCAGATTGTCAGGTTATTGATGGACGAAACGATCAGCAGTCAAGATCTCAGAAACAAAGTTTTAGCAACTTATCCACCTGAAATAATTGAGTCAGCCGTTACCCAGGTTAATCAGTTAGTGCGTAATGAGCGAGAACCAATTGCCATTGAAGAACTGTTAAATGCTTATCGAAAATTCCGGAAATTCATTCCAGATATTTTAGCCACTATTGTTTTTGAAGGGACTACCAATGGCCAAGATTGTCTGATGGTTTGGGAGTTTATTCGCCAACGGTTTCCGCGCCCGGTTACCTATCGGATGTTTGAACAGATCGTCGAAAAACTACCGAAAAAATGGCGTTATTATATTCGTGAGAACCCCCAAGTAACCAATCAGTGTGTGTTGATTGCCGGCATCGAGCTTCTGGTTCATGGTCTTAAGCGTCATGATATTTACGTCCGGCAAAGTAATCGCTATCTTGATCCCATGGCCTGCTTAATTGATAAGTCTACTTGGCGTCAACAAAAGGCCGTTTTGATTCAACAACTTGATTTACCGCAGACTGGTCAAGCAGCCGTTGAAGCGGTGAAACAGGATTTAGCTTTATCCTATGCCGAGGCCCTAAAAAATTGGGCTGATTCAGAAATGTCCCAGGTCAAAGAGGTTGACGGCCAAGAAAAAATTATTGTGGCCAAATTACGCAAAGTCCGTGAACAAAAGGACGAAGTGGCCTTTAAAAGTCGGGTTCGGCATTTAATTCCCAAAATTGATTTATCGGATATTCTCTTGGAGGTTAACCAACAGTTACAGTTAACACAATGTTTTAGTCACGTTAGTGAAAGTGGGACGAAGATGAAACACGTTGATATTAGTATTTTAGCGGTTTTATTAGCTGAGGCTTGTAACATTGGCCTTTCGCCAGTGGCTAAAAACAGTTCAAATAGTCTAAAATACGATCGGTTAATGTACGTGGACCATCAATACTTGCGAATTGATACCCTTGCCGCCGCCAATCGCCGCATTATTAACGCGCATAAAAAATTAAAAAGTGCGCTCATCTGGGGCGACGGTCAAATGGCTTCGGCCGATGGCATTCGTTACGTTACCCCCCAAAGGTCTTTATATTCTCGTAGCAATCCAAAATACTTTGGCCGCGGTCGCGGGATTACTTTTTACAATTTTGTTTCTGATCAATATATCGGCTTTCATGGCATGGTAGTTGCAGGGACCTTACGAGATTCTCTCTACCTATTAGAAGGCTTTTTAAATCAAGGCAGCAGTTTGGAACCCACTCAGATTATGACCGACACCGCCGGTTATAGCGATTTAGTCTTTGGCTTATTTGGCCTATTAGGTTTTCAGTTCAGTCCCCGAATTGCTAATAGTCAGGGAACCAAGCTATGGCGGATTGATTCGACCGCTGATTATCAAGTCTTAAATGGGGTGTCTCAAAACCGCATTAATTTAAGGTTGATTGAAGAACATTGGGAGGATATTTTACGCGTGGCCGGTTCGTTAAAGTCTGGTAAGGTCAATGCGACAGAATTAACTCAGGCCTTGCAACGTGAAGGCCACCCAACCGCTTTGGGTAAAGCGATTACTGAATACGGCAAAGTCTATAAAACGAAACATCAATTACGCTATCTTTCAGATGAGATTTATGCGCGTCAAATTTTGGAACAGCTAAATAAAGGTGAAGCTCGGCACGCGCTTTGTCGAAACATCTTTTATGGTCGGAAAGGGAAGCTTTATCAAACGTATTTTGATGGTATGGAAGAACAACTAAACGCTCTCAGTTTAGTCACGAATGCCATTATTTATTGGAATACCGTTTACCTGGAAAAGATTGTGACGCAGATGCAATCAGAAGGGTTTGATTGTTCTGACGACATGATCGGCAAATTATCGCCACTGATGTTTGAACACATTAACTTTGTCGGTAAGTACACGTTCCAATATAATGAAGCGTTAGAAAATGGTCATTTAAGACCATTGGATGAAGCAGACGAAAAATAAGATTGTTCGGTTTTTAAAGTCTACCGCTACTTTTCGTACGAATGTTCCAGAGCTCTTTTTAAATAAAGCCAATATAAAAAATCAGAAACGCTGTTAAATCAACGTTTCTGATTTTTTGTTCGGGATCCTACCGCTACTTTTCGTATGGATGTTCCATTGACCCCAATTTCTGGATTGTGTTTAGCAAAGTCTTTTAACTGTTTTTGAATTCTTTGTGTAAGCTCTGCTTTACTTTCTTTGTGCTTTCTTTTACTTGATCGCTGTTGAATTATCTTTTGACCCTTACCTCTTCTTTTTGATTTTAGGTCAAGCGTAAAATCTGAAATTTTATTTTGATCTAGCTTA
>NZ_SULH01000019.1 GCF_007115095.1 Levilactobacillus enshiensis
ATGTTCAGTTTTCAAAGGTCTACCAAGTTATTTACTCTCGTAAACAACTTAATCATCATATCATTTAATCAATATGATGTCAACAAGAAGTTTGATTTAACAACGTTTCTCGTTGATGTGTCATCAAGAAGCGACAACTTAATTAATATAACATTTCGTCATCATAACTGTCAACAACTAATTTCAATCTTTCAAATTGGTCTAGCTGGTGAATCGCCGTGACAACGTATATAACTATACCAACCACAGCCCACCACGTCAACTAAAATCAGCGAAAAATGTAAACTATTTTCAAAGACGAATGGCAGGTATGAAAACAACAAAAAACGACCGAGTTAACCGGCCGTTTTGCCAGGGCACGCCTGGAGATAGTTCGTTTCAATAATCACTTCATTTTCAATGCTGGCACGACGCCAACTAAAAAGACGGTTGCAATCACACCATTGACCACCGCACAAATCAAGAAAAGCAGTGGAAACGATGTCCATTGGGCAATGACCACGCCCCCAATAACTGGTCCCAGCGCCTTCCCCAATGAAGAAAAGGCATTGACCAAGCCTTGATAACGGCCTTCATTTCCTACCGTATATAAATTGATCAGTGCGGGGACTCCCGGAACGTAGACTGCCTCTCCCACCGTTAACAAGGTCATGGCAGCAAATAAGACACCGACCCCAGCAGCACTAGTTAATAGAAGAAATGAGCCACCAATTGCGACCAAACCGCCCAGAATTTGCCAAGGTAACCCCTCGCTACGACTGACTTTAGCCATTAAAGCCTGAACGACGATTAAGAGAATCCCGTTGTACACCCAGAGATAGCTGTACAATTTGATACCCAGTCCCTCGTTTTGAATGTACACAGACACATTGCTCATCCATTGGGCATAAGTTATCCACATGAACGCCAAGCTCAAGAGAATAATCACTAAACTACTGCGTGACAGCTTCTTCCGTACAGGCGGCACGTGACCCGCAGACGAATTCACCGTCCGGGGCACCTGCCCAGCTGACTGTCGTTCAAAGCTACCGGCACGCCACCCCCACAGGATAGCCGCTAGCACATAACAGCTCAGCAGCAGTACAAAGATCGGTTTCAGACTATTATGGTAGAGAACACCAATGCTGGCCGTCCCCACAACTAATCCCACGTTAATGAATATATATAGTAGATTAAATAAACGGCCATCCAAATGACTCAGTTGAGCAGTCATTGCCGTAATCAAGGTCAACATGCCCCCGGTCAGCAGGCCAAAGATCACCAAGACGATTGGATAGGCAATAATCCCATTCCAAAAGAAACCCACGACTGCATCGCCGATCAACCCCAGTAACATGCCAACCCCCACGGTCCGTGACGAGTAGTGGTCCGTCAACACCCCACCGAGATAGCCACCCAGGACATTACATCCAGAATAGGCGGCCAGGATAATCCCACTTTGTACCAGATTCAAGTGGAGGTCACCATGGAGGTAGATCGTTGTGAGTGGCCACATGACACTATAAGCCGTATTCACCAGGAACCCTAATAGCAGTAACGGCCACATTTTGCGCATCAATTTTAACATGACTCTATATTCTGCCCCCTCTTATCTGATTAGTTGTGCTAAGTCTATCATGTTTCCCGGGGGCCTCGAAAGGGTGGAATGGAAATCCGTTGGCCCGATTTAAACGAAATCAGCCAAATCGAAATTGCCACGATTTTGTAAGCGTCTTCATTCAATCAATCCCCCTTTATGGCTTGCTAATTACGCCAAAATCAACTAAATTTAAGGGAGGTCTGGATTCACTGAACTTTTGAATCAATACTTAATAGGAGGACACAACATGGGTAACAGCAAGAACAATAATGCCACGCCGACCGATCTGAATGATCAAATGCAGGTTCGTCGGGACAAAATGAACAATCTACAAGAACAGGGCATCGCGCCTTTCGGTCACCGCTTCGACAGAACTGACGACAGTAAGTCGCTCAAGGAAAAATACGACAAGTACGACAAAGAAGAGTTGATGGAAGACAAACATTACGTTGCTGTTGCGGGTCGGATTACCGGTAAGCGTGGTAGCGGCAAGGCCGGCTTCATCGATTTACTCGATAGAACTGGTGTTGTCCAAGGCTACGCACGTCAAGACGAACTGGGCGAAGACAAGTACGCCCTTTACAAGACGCTTGACTTAGGGGACTTCATCGGCGCCAAGGGGTACGTCATCAAGACGAACACCGGTGCCTTGACCCTACGCTTCACTGACTTCGAATTCTTATCTAAGGCTTTACGGCCATTACCAGACAAGTACCACGGTCTGACGAACCCTGAAACCATCTACCGTCAACGGTACTTGGACTTAATTGCTAACCAAGATAGCTTTGACCGGTTCATCAAGGTCACACAGATCAAGAAGGCCATCCGCGAATACTTGGACAGCGAAGGTTACTTGGAAGTTGACACCCCTGTTTTACAGACAGAGGCTGGTGGGGCCGAAGCACGGCCATTTGTCACCCACTCCAACGCGTTTGATATTCCCTTGTACTTACGGATTGCGACCGAACTTTACCTGAAGCGCCTGATCGTCGGCGGGATGGAAAAGGTCTACGAACTGGGCAAGGACTTCCGGAATGAAGGGACTGACTTACGGCACAACCCTGAATTCAACATGGTCGAAGTCTATACTGCCTACGCAGACTACACGGACGTGATGGACTTAACTGAAAACATCTTCCGTTTCGTAGCCAACAAGGTTAACGGCTCTGGCAAGGTTTCTTACCAAGGTAAGGACATCGACCTGGACTCCGAATTCAAACGGGTCCACATGGTCGACGCCGTTAAGGACGCCACCGGAATCGACTTCTGGCAACCAATGTCTGACGACGATGCTAAGCAATTAGCCGCCGAAAACGGCATTCACTGCGAACCTTACTGGAAGGTCGGTCACATCATCAACGCCTTCTTCGAGGAAAAGGTTCAAGATAACCTAGTTAACCCAACGTTTATCTACGGCCACCCCGTTGAAATTTCACCATTGGCTAAGAAGAACCCGAAGGACCCTCGATTCACCGACCGATTTGAACTTTACATCGACGGTAACGAATATGGGAACGCCTTTACTGAATTAAACGACCCAATCGACCAAAAGCAACGTTTCGAAGGTCAAGACGCTGAACGTGCCGCTGGTAACGAAGAAGCTCATGGGATCGACAACGATTACATTGAAGCCATGGAATATGGGATGCCGCCTACTGGTGGTCTGGGTATCGGTATCGACCGGATGACCATGTTGCTAACTGATGCAGCTTCCATCCGCGATGTCATGCTGTTCCCAACCATGCGGCCCAACGACTAATCACGAAAAGGGGCAATTGAATGAGAGCAAACCAGCTGATTGCGTTGCTCCAGGAGCATGACCTGTTCCTGAGTACCACGCTAAATTCAGACGACGTCGACTTTGCATCGTTAGCGTACGATTCGCGCAAGGTCAGCGCCAACGGCCTCTTCGTCTGCAAAGGCTTCAATTTCTCAGTCGACTACTTACAGTCGGCTATCAGCAACGGGGCCATTGCTTACTTGGCAGAAAAGGACTACGGCGTTGACGTGCCAGTCATTTTGGTGACTGACGTTCGCAAGGCTTTGTCCTTAGCTGCCCAGTTGTACTTTGGTTTCCCACAAAATGATTTATTTGTGATCGGCTATACCGGCACGAAGGGCAAGACGACATCGACGTACCTGACGACGAACATTCTGAGTCGAACCTACCCGCAACAAGTGGCGATGTTCTCGACCATTAACCACATCATCGGTCCCAAACCGGAAGACCAATACCGCGCTCACTTGACGACGGCAGAGTCATTTGACCTCTTCCACGAAATGCGCCAAGCGGTCGATAACGGCCAAAAGGTGCTGGTCATGGAAGTGGCCTCACAGGCCTACCTCTTGGACCGCGTGTACGGGTTGACGTTTGACGTTGGGATTTTTCTCAACATCTCTCCCGACCATATTGGGGTCAACGAACACCCTAACTTCGCCAACTACCTCTTCTGCAAAATGCAGTTGATGCTCAATTCACGAAACTGCATCGTGGATGCGGACATGGACCATTTTGAAGAAGTCTATGCGGCGGCAAAGGTGTCGACGGATCCCGCCCACATCTTCACTTACGGGTTCAATCAGGATGCGGCAACGCTCTCGATTACCAGTAGTGAGGCGACGTTGACGGACAGTCAGTTTGGCTTAACGGTCCACGCAACCGATGACCGCTTGGCTGAACTGGCCACGTCCTACAACGTTTCCGTGCCTGGGGACTTCAACCAGAGCAATGCGACGGCGGCTATTCTGGCCAGTCGCTTGGCTGGGGCTTCCGTAGCGGATATGCAGGCTGGGCTGGCCAATACCAGCATTCCTGGTCGGATGGAGTCAATGACTACTAAGCATCACGGGACGATCTACATCGACTACGCCCATGACTGGGGCAGCATGAACGCCCTGCTAAGCTTCCTCCACACCCAATTTCCGGACCACCACATTACGGCGGTGCTCGGCAGTACTGGGGATAAAGGGGAAGACCGGCGAGAAGGTTTTGCCAAGGCACTCAATGATTACGCCGATACGGCATTCCTAACAACGGATGATCCGGGTCACGAAGATCCCGTCGCCATCGCCAAGGAAATCGATAGTCACATTGACCACGATAAGGTCAGCGTGACCATCATTCCGCGGCGTGAGGATGCCATCCAACACGCCATTGCTAGTGCCACCAACGATGATTTAGTCGTGCTGGCCGGTAAAGGCGAGGATGCCTATCAAAAGATCAACGGGGTCGACACCCCTTATCCTTCCGACCCCGTCGTGGCCCAAGAGGTCATTGACGGATTGGCGGATGAAGCCTAAAATCTGTGTTCAAAAAGCGTTACGTGTGGGAATTCCCCTGCACGTAACGCTTTTTTAGGTCGCTGTTACGACAAAAATAGCTATAACCTCTGATATTATGGGTGTTAACCATCTCGCATCAGCCAGATTTCTAGTTTACCGTCGCCGCCGCTTTCGGCGCTTTTTTTGACTGTATTTGATCTGCTTAATGTGCTTCTTATGCGTCAACTGACGATCGGCCGTGAAGAGCTCCCGACTTTCGGTTGGATGGGCCCGCAGATAATCCTGCGTGAAGGCATCGACGGCATCGTGGTCGTCGGCATCGACATTGGCCCGTTGCATGGCTGTGGTCAGGTCTTCGAAGAAGTTCTCCAGTTGAGGGTCATACATGGTCACCAACGCTGTGTGGTGTGAGCCGACCCAGTCCTGTAACTCAGTCGCATGTGCCAGCTTGTCCTGCGCGGCTAAGTAGTCGAACAAGGTGGTCAGCGCAAACGGAACCAAGTTGAAGAGTGCCGGTACCCGATCCGCCTCATCCAGCAAGTGGGTGAATGGACCAAACATGATCTCATTTAACGTTTTAACGTCCCAATCACTAGGCTGCAGGTGTTTGCCAGTAATCATCAGTTCGGCCGTCGTGTGGACGATCGTGATGAAGTGCTGGAGATCAGTTTGACTGAGATTGGCCACGTCTGGCTGGGTCACCATGGCTTGGACCCAATCCTCAACGAGCGACACGACACCTTCGTAAGCTTGTTGCTCGTCGGCAGCATCGCCATGCTTTTCGACCAATTCTGGCCGGGCTGTCTTTAATGCCGCTTCTAAATCGGTGAAATTGGCCAACTTTTGTGCTTTAAAGTACGCCGTCAAAACGGGAACGACCGCCACAAAGTACACATGTGGTTGATCGACCATGGTTGGCAGGGCCGCCAGCGTCCCGGCAACTTGCTGCGGCGTCCAGCTCCCCTCGGCTAAGTTAACGGTTTCGCGGACCCGTTGCACATCGTCAAGGATGGCGGCCGCATATTTTTGCTGATTAGCTGACAACCGGGCCAATCGCTGCGGCGTTAAAAATTCCGCCGGAGTCATTGGTTCGGCTGTTGAATCTGTTCGTTCCATAACTCGATTCCCCTATTCTTTAACCTACCCTCCATTATAATAGAAGAAACGCAGAATGGAAAACTTGGTTTGAAATTCGCTGGCCACAAAAAGCGAGAGTGGCCATCAGGCGGTTTGTTTGCGAGCATTAACGTGAGAACAGGACTTATGCCTGGTCTTGGCATAAGTCCTGTTCTCGGGTTAAGCGCAACAAACTGCCTGATGGCGCACGTTTCGACACGATAACGGCAAAAAATAACAGCATTTTCAGAAGATGCTCCTTCTGAAAATGCTGATTTTTGAGTTACGTCCCAGACTCGCTTTTAAATGAGTCTAAATCCAACGGCTGCCAGAGCTTAACCCTTGCTTCTATCAACACAACCTTCAGTTTCAAAGCAACGCACTTCATTTTGCGGGAACGGCTTTTAGCGCCGCTTCCTTATCTTTCTCATCTAATTCAGCTGAACTCTTGATCATCGCTTCAACGCTGCCCGCTTTGGCCAGGTGCTTCTTGTAGCTCCAAGAAACGAACGTGAAGCCGGCAATCACCGTCATGATTGGGTTGATGTACGTGTAAAATGCCATTGGGATATACTGCAGGGCATCAACGTTCAGCGTTCCCGAGAAGAAGATCCCACTGACCCCCCAAGGAACTAAGGCATTGATATCCGCCCCACCAGTGGCCAACGTTCGTGACAAATATTTCCGATCCAGACCCAACCGGTCGTATGAAGACTTGAAAGTCGTTCCTGGTAAGATAATGGACAGGTATTGTTCCCCGACCATCAGGTTGACCCCCACACCACTCAACTCGGTAAAGAGAATCAGCTTGCCCGGCTTGTTCACGTATGGTTTGATACTATCGATCAACGTGTGGACGACCCCGAACTTAATCAGTAGGCCCCCCAGCGCCAAGGCAACAATGATCAGGGAAACCGACCCTAACATGTTCGTAATTCCCCCACCCGTCATCAAGTCATTGACTGTATGGGAAGGCGTCTTAGCGATGTTACCACTCATCAGTAAATTGCTAATCCGGTTAACCCCATAGGCGGGATCGCGGATGATCACCAGTAATAGTGCCGTAATCGTTCCTAATAATAAGGAAGGAATTGCCGGAACTTGACGCCAAGCTAAGAGCAAAAGCACCAGAATTGGTAGCAATGACCAGGCCGAAACAGCAAAGGATTGTTCGAGACTACTGGAAATCGCGTGAATTCGGCTCAAGTTAGCTGTATGTGACGTGTTCCCCAGCACAAAGTACAGGACTAAGGCAATGATTGCAGAAGGTGCAATCGTATGCGACATATTGAACAAATGTTTATACAAGTTGACCTTAGTTAAGCCCGTCGTCAAATTTGACGTATCTGACAGCGGCGATAAATTATTCCCCAGGAGCGCACCGGAAACGATGGCACCAGCAGTTAGCGCATCGGAAAACCCCAAGATGTGCCCGATTCCCATGAACGCGATCCCCATTGTGGAAACCGTCGTGAAGGAACTGCCGACCGTAATGCCGACAATGCCGCAGATAATGAAGACTGTCGGTAAGAAAAATTTGACGGAAAGAATGTTAAATCCGATGACCATGATGGTCGCAATCGTCCCCGATGCTAACCAGCTCGACACTAGCAACCCAATCATTAGAAAGATCAGAATGGGAATGATGCCGGGCGTAATCCCCTCAGTAATACCGTCAAAGATGTCTCCCCAGGAAACTTTGCGAAAGTGACCATAGAACATTAACAGTGTAAAAACAAACAAAATTGGAATTTGGGGCGACATTTTCATCCCGATAATCATGGTCCCAAGAATGGCAAACATAATCACCATGATGACCAACGATTCTACAAGTGAAAAATGTATCTCCGGTTTCTTTTTTTCTTCCATAATAGTTACACCCCTTTAAGCGAAAAAGGGCTTACCAACAAGTAAGCCCTTTTCACCGAGTCAAAGATTTTATTTGTCGAGTGCTAGATCTGTGTTCACCTGTTCAATCCATTCGGCATTCTTATTCTTATCGATGATAAGCGGAATGACGAAGAGGACTGCCGTAATAATTACCACGAAGATGGCTTGCGTTAAGTCACTAGCAACCAACGTCGCCGCAATGATCACAATGATGCCAAAGAATAATAAACCAGCAACGAAGTAAGCTAAACCATTCCCCGTCTTCCCTAAACGATAAGGACGTTCTACTTCTGGTTGCGTCTTCCGTAAACGAATGATTGCGATGGCAATCAGCACGTAAACTAAGGCGTAGATGACAGTCGTTGCGTTCGTTAAGGTCAAGAAGACACCGTTAACGTTTTTCATTACCCCATAAAGTAAGGCGAAGAGTGAAATGCAGGTACTTTGCGTCAAGACAACGTTGCGAGAAACACCGAATTTGTTGGTCTTGTGGAAACCAAAGCTAGCAGGTAATTGACCAGCCCGGGCAACTTGCGTCATGGTCTTGGAAGGACCGGTAACCCAAGCGGACAGCTGAATCAGCACTCCAATAACCACCATGAAACTGAAGATATTGGCGATCATGGTTGGCCAGCCTAAGATTTGGCACCAGAGAACGATGGGTTGGGTGATGTTTGACAATTGAATCTTGCCATCAGGCACCACGTTGGCCACCAAGATGGAGTTCATGATGTTCATCAAAACTAACCCAATCAGGGCGACGAAGATCCCACGTGTGTAGGTCTTCTTAGCATCATGCAACCGTGGAATGAAGACGGAGGACATTTCCAACCCAGTGTAGATGAAGGAAATGGCTGCAAAGTATTGTAACGTTTGCAGATTGTCCAGACTTGGCATCAATTTGCCCCAAGTGAAGGTTCCCAGATAACCATTAGGGTTGATCCCGGTCTTAACCATCGCCGCGATCCCCATGATCAACATGATGACGATTGGAATGTAAACACCGAGCCAAACCCCGATGTTCCCACCAACTTTGGCCATATCGAAGCGTAAGTTCAAGACAGTAATGATCCAGTAAAACCCTAAGATGTTAGCAAGGATGAACCAGTGGTTATTCCCTAAAGCGACGTTTCCAAATACGTTTCCCCACAGCGGACCGATGGTCGAAGCCACCATCACCATCCCTGGGAAAATCTGTACCCAGAGGAGCCACGCGGTAACGAAGCCCCATTTTTCACCTAATGCTGACTTGACCCATAACTGCGGCCCACCTTCAGCTTGCATCATGGTTCCCAATTCCCCGGAAATCAGTGCAACTGGTAAAGCAAAGAAGACGACGGCAAAGACCATGTAGGTGATCTGCGTCCATCCAGTTGCGGCAACTGAAGGAATCGAACGTACCGTGGCACACAGGGCCATGGTCATCCCAATAAATGTGCCAAGACTAAGTTTTTTAGCCTGATTATCCATGTTCGCGCTTCCCTTCAAATATTAAATAAGATTCATAATAATAGCAGTAGGCCATTACCCCGAATGACCTACAGTGAAACAGTATGCATTTATGTGCTAAGCGTTTTCTTTTTGGTTAGCAGCTTCGTAGACCTTTTCAAGATCAGCTTGGATGGCCTTCTTGATTTCCGGTGCGAAGTAATCGAAGTTTTCTTTACGGTTCATGTAAGGCGTCATTACTGAGGCCCGGATGATCGTCACCTTTTCGGCCCGACGCCATTCTGCTTCGCTAAAGCCTAAGCTTTCAACGAATTCAAGTGGACTGTCACCGTAATCTGGAATCGCAAAGTCCGTGTGGGAAACAATGTACTTCTTGCCGTACAGTGAGCCCTTAACGTACGAAGCTTGTTCGTAGAAGGCGTGGTTCAATTGGTTCATTTCAACCAAGTTATCGTTGCCGTCTTCTTTCAGCACGTAGTCAACCATGTTGAAGTCAGGGGAAACCAATGGGTGAACGGAAATCTTCTTACCAGCAACTTCAAACTTCAAGTCCTTCAGGAAGTCGTAGTAACGGTGGGCACCTTCAATGGAGGCACCTTCCAATTTTCCATAACCAGTGACGTTCAATGGTAAGGTGTGGTGGGCTGCCCATACGGAAGCGGCGGTAGCACCGGCCTTGGAGCCTTCAAGAATGTAAGCACCCAGTAAGGCTGGAATGTCGGCACCCTTTTCAAAGACGTAGGTTGCGAAGTAAGAAATCGTGTCCCGCATCCGAATGTCTTGGATCACGATCCCACCAGCAGAGTAAGGCACGTAACCCATCTTGTGGGGGTCAATGGTGATGGATTCTGCTTCATCAAAGGCCTTATACGCAGCGTAAACTTCTGGTTTGATTAATTCTTTATCTTCAGTGAAGACGTGATTTTCGGCGTGAACCCGTTGTAAGTCCTTGTACGGAATGAACTTGTCGTTTTCATCCAAGAACAATGCCCGTGCATAACCACCGTAAGCGGCGTCAACGTGGAGGTAGAAGTAGATACCTTCTTCTTTGTAAAGCTTCTTCCGCAGTGCCACGATCTTGTCGATACCGTCAACGGCGCCTTCTTCGGTTGAACCGGCAACCCCGACAACCCCCAGGATCGGTGTCTTGTCAGCGGCAAATTTACGAATGATGTCTTCCAAAGCGTCGATGTCCATCCGGTAGTTGCTGTCAATTGGCACTGGCACAACTTGATCCAAACCGATCCCGATGATGTCAGCGGCCTTCATCCAGGAGTAGTGCTTGGTTTGTGGGACTAACCACTTGCCTAAGCGTTGTAAGTTCTTCCCGCTACGTGCAGAACGCTTCTTCACTTCGTCAATCTCGGTCCCCGCATTTTCGAGCAGGTCCATGATTTCCTTAGTTGGCATGTTCAGTAATTCCCAATCTGACTTGCCGGCCACTAATTCGGGGTTAACTTCTTGCATCGCGAATGGCAATGACTTGATGTTCCGGGCGTACCAGAGACCTTCCAAGTTTGCTAATGATCCGTCAGCAACGATGTGGCCCCAGCCGTAGTCGTAACCCATCATGCGGGCAAATTCTTGACCGACTTCTTCTTCCATTTGGGAAGTTGCTGGTGATGATTCATAAGCAACGTTGTTCCCGTTCCAGAGCATCGCGTAGTTGTAAGCTAACAATGCTGGCATTAAGGTTTCGGAATTCATGTGGCCCCAGTAACGACCAGCTGAATGCCAAGGAACTGATTCCGTCCGGATCCGTTCGGACAGTTGGTTTAGCACCGTCTTCATATGGTTAACCGTCTTCTCAAATTCTGGTGAAGATTGATCATCTGGTCCAATCATGTTGGGATCTGATGGTATGTAATTTTTACGCCAGCCTAAATGTTCATCGACCAACTTGTTCAGCATGTCTTTGTATAACTGACCATTTTCTGCTTTGTCTCCGATAAACAGAGCATTTAAATCTAAATCCTTAAGTGAGTTCGTATTCTTTTCCATGTCACTTACCTCCTACAGATTTGTTTGTCCTTGTTCACCCAAAAGAATACGCTTTCATCGATACCCTGTAAAGGGTCTTTTGTTAAAATTAGAACAAGCAGAGACCGTTTATCGGTTTATGAGCACCCTCAAAGAATCAAAAAGCGGGCCTGATATGCACTATCAGACCCGCTATCGGGTATTCCATTATAAAAAACTTATTTTTCTCTAATCTTCAACTTTTGCCAGGAAGTAGTTCTTCTTCCCGCGACGAATGACCATGAACTTACCGGAGAAGTTGTCCTTCGGATCAAGGTCAGCCGCCGTATCCGTCACCCGGGCACCGTTAATCGTAATGGCACCGTTCTCGATATCTTCCCGTGCTTGACGCCGTGAAGGTTCGATGGCCGTGGTGTCGGTCAGCAAGGTAACGATGTTTTCCGGTTTGGAACTAATCGACACGTTTGGCACCTTTTCAAAGGCTTCCTGAACTTCAGTCAAGGTCAACTTTTGAATGTCACCGGAGAATAGGATCTCTGAAATGTGTTGCGCTGATTCCAAAGCCTCTTCACCGTGGACGAAGCGCGTCACTTCTTCAGCTAACCGCCGTTGGGCTACCCGCTTCTCTGGTTCGTTAGCCACGCTATCCTCTAAGCTGTGAATTTCATCTTGGCTGAGGAACGTGAAGAACTTGAGGTAACGAATAACGTCGCGATCATCTTGGTTAAGCCAGAATTGGTAGAACTCGTAAGGTGAAGTCTTGTCGGCATCTAACCAAATGGCGCCACCGGCAGTCTTCCCAAATTTGGTTCCATCCGCTTTTAGCATTAACGGAATGGTCAGACCGTAAACTTCTTCGTCGGAACCCTTGATCTTATGAATCAAATCGATTCCGGCAGTGATGTTGCCCCATTGATCGGCCCCACCAATTTGGAGCTGAATGTTGTGATCGTTGTGTAACGTCAAGAAGTCAACGGATTGGAGAATTTGGTACGTAAATTCTGTAAATGAAATCCCCGTATCCAATCGACTGGCCACGATATCCTTCGCCAGCATTGAATTGATGTTGACTAATTTACCGTAATCCCGCAGGAAGTCCAAGAGAGAAATCTTGGATAACCAATCGTAGTTGTTCACCATGGTAACGTTGGAATCACCACCGAACAACCGTTGCATTTGTTTGGTTAAGGCCCGCACATTGTGTTGGACCTTGTCCATGGTTTGGAGTTGCCGCTCCGTTTTCCGACCACTCGGATCACCGATACTCCCCGTGGCACCACCAATCAAAATGTATGGATGATGGCCAGCCAGTTCGAAGCGTTTCATCATCATAAATGGAATCAAGTGGCCGATATGCATACTATCACCGGTTGGATCGACCCCACAGTACAACGAAATTTTCTTCTCCGTTGTCAGCTTCTTCAATCCTTCAGCATCGGTTTGCTGATTGATTGCGCCACGCCAAGTTAACTCGTCAATGATATTCATTAGCTTGTTCCCCTTTCACTAAGTACCCTGAAACTAGATTTTTGGCGCGTATGCTTAGTTGAAAACTAACCATACCTAAACAACCAAAAGATAGCTAACCGTGAAAGCGTTGTCAAGTAGCCATAAGAGAGTTATGGTCGAAATTAGTTCCCAAAATTAGTCAAGCAGCGTTTTTACCTCATTAGAGGTCACGAATATTGGGATTTTGTCGAATACTCGCAAATTGTTTTGCTTCGATCTCAGTTTCGCCCGTTACGACCTCCATTCCTTTTCGTGTTACTACTAATTGCTTCCCGAATTTTCGAATCGTTCCCGCCGGAAATCTTTCTGGACTTTTCCGGTAAACTTGGCGGACGTAGTCATCGGCTTTCATCCACCGTTTGGCTGCTTCCATTGACGACATAATATCTCGATCTCTCAGATCAATCATACTTTAGGTCCCTCCAATAAAAATTTATATTACAAGATAGTATTTTTTATAATACTAACTTAATGTTAATTCTAATTAATCCCAACAAAAAACGCCATATGGGATTTGACCACATGACGTCGATTTCAAAGCTGTATAATTATACCCACTATCTTTCGCGGAAGTCACTATCCCCACCCTCTCTAATCACGGCAACGAGCTGTTCACTTAATCGCCAAACACCGAAAACACTTGCTCCTAATGAGACTGCAATAATTAATAATGGTAGTAAAGAAATAGTTGTCCATTTGGCGGTTGATATAGTTATAATTAATGGTAATAAGATTACTAATGCAACGACCAGACTAATTATTTTTGCATGCACTGGATGTTCTTCTTCTACAGGTGTTGTCGCTTGGTTGACTTCTTGCATACTCATTCCTCCTATAATATAGTAGACTTTTTTCATCTACCTGTGACGCGTGCTAGTGAATCAACTTCTGTAATTCATCGACGTGGTGTCCGCAACCCATACACTCCAACGTTGCTTCGCCAGAAAGCTTTTTAAAGACTACATCGCCACATTCGCTACAGTGTAGCTTGTCATCCGTTAAACCTAAGTTTGTATTTTTCATTAGTTATGACCTCCTCGTCACGCTACTGTTATCCACCGACTACTTGTTAAGTTGATGACCGCAATTCGTACATGCCACTGCTGATTTGCCAGCAACCTTGGTGAAGACCACATCACCGCATTCAGGGCAGTGCAACTTGTTATCCGTTAAGCCTAAGTTCGTATTTTTCATCAGTCATGACCTCCTCGTCATTTTGTCGTTCACTTGTAATTAACGCGTTAGCTTTTCCAGTTCTGCCATCTGGTGACCACAGTTGACACACTCCAAGGTCGCCGTGCCTGGTAACTTCTTAAAAACGATATCCCCACATTCAGGACAGTGCAGCCGATCATCCGTGACGCCTAAGTTCATATCTTTCATCATTCGATTCCTCCAAATAATTTGTTTAACATCAAAAAAGGCGTCCTTTCTATATCCAAATAGAAGGGACGCCTTTTAGCGCGGTACCACCCAGCTTCAGAGACTTTCAGCCTCTACACTTTAATCCCCGATAACGTGGAGATACCCCGAAGAAACAACTTTCGTATTTCGTTAAACCTACCCTGCATGGCTTGCACCGACCGCCAATTCTCTGAGCTCCCAGATAGATCACTACTTCGTTTGAAAGATTTCTTATTCGCTTTTTGATGTTGGGTACACTCTATCATGAAAAAAAACGAATTGCAAGCGTCTAAATCATCTTTTTTATAATTAATCTTGAATTCTAAGTATTAATTAGTAAGCCTAATTGGCTAAGAATCCAGTAATAACAAGTGATTAGATTATCTCTCATAATTTACCCGGTAACGGTCAAAATAATTTAAAAAAAGTTCAAAGCTACTGGCAATTATAGGTCAATTTCAAGACAAATCCTGCAAAGTCGGTTATATTAGAGATTCGGACATTATCGGAAAAGGAGAAACTAATAGCATGGCAGAAGAAGTTGTAATTGTTAGCGCGGTCCGGACCCCCATCGGAAAATTCGGCAAGAATTTCCGATCCGTTTCCGCCGTTCAACTGGGGACCCTCGCCGCGAAGGCCGCCATCGAACGAAGTGGCCTCGCCCCCGCCATGATTCAGCAGACCATCTTTGGGACGGTGCTTCAGGCCGGCCAAGGACAGAACGTTGCTCGCCAAATCGAACTCAACGCTGGCATACCCGTCACGAGTACGGCGATGACCGTTAATCAGGTCTGCGGTTCCAGTTTAAAAGCAATTCGGCTTGGCCAAAGCGCTATCCTATTAGGCGACGCTGATGCTGTTTTGGTTGGTGGTACGGAGAGCATGAGTCAGGCGCCCTATTTAAGCCCCCAGTCACGTTTTGGCCATAAGTTTGGTGATATGACGCTGGTCGACAGTTTGGCCAAGGACGGCTTGGTAGATGCATTTAACGACATCCCAATGGGCATTACTGCTGAAAATGTGGCTGCGAAATACCACGTTAGCCGTGAGGAACAAGATGCTTTTTCACTTCGCTCACAGCAAAACGCGACGCAGGCCCAGTTAGAGCACCGTTTTGACGCTGAAATTGTTCCCGTTCCCGTTGGTGACCAGCTAATCACGACGGATGAGGCCGTGCGAACAACTACTTCGGCAGCGCAATTGGCAGCGCTGAAGCCATCATTTAAGCCTGAGGGGACCGTGACGGCCGGCAACGCTGCTGGCCTCAACGATGGCGCAGCAGCCATGATCCTCATGCGGAAATCGACGGCCATTGCCGCCAACATTCCTTATCTAGCCACCCTGACCGGCTATCAGGAAGCTGGCATTGACCCCGCAATTATGGGCTACGCCCCCGTCTACGCCATTCAAAAAATGCTCGACCGCACGCATGCAACGATTGCGGAAATTGACCGTTTTGAAATCAATGAGGCCTTTGCTGCACAATCGGTAGCCATTACGCGCGACTTAAAAATCCCGTCGCATAAATTGAATGTTAACGGTGGTAGCATTGCCCTCGGCCATCCCCTAGGCGCCTCCGGAACGCGTATCGTCGTAACGTTACTGCACGAACTAATGCGTAGTGGCGGACACCGCGGCCTCGCTTCAATGTGCATTGGCGGCGGCATGGGAATTGCCCTTATGCTTGAACGCGATTAATCCGTAACTGCCTAGTCATCTGGTATAATGGCGATAACTAATCTGTGAAAAGGAAGCGGACACCATGCTAACGCAAGATTTCGACGTTAAAGTTAAGTTGATTATTCTAATTGTCATCGGGTTTATTGCTTTAGCCAGTACCCTTGGCTATCTGTTTCACCGTGATCACCACTATAGCCGTTACTTCACGGGTGTACTGGTGGTCATGGTTGTTCAGCTATTTATTTTGACTTCGCTATTGTTAATTCATCAGTAACGGCTTATTTACTGGGTCGGTTCTTCATATAATGACATACTATAGGGGCGCACTAACTAATCAGTGCGCCCCTATTTTTATTGTACTTGCTATAACCTCGCCACTACTTACTGCACACACTATTTATCTTTCAGATTTTAATCTGCCAATATGTTATTTTTTAAATAGATATTCCCTTTAGATGAGTTTTTGGTAGTCAAATCCCCTGTCAGAGTGGCTAACATCTGGCTGAATTTGGAAAAAGCTGAGCGAGTTTGGTTGAACCGTCATGGTCACCTGACCTTGTTGAGAAATGTCGGTGTTCACTGATGGTACAGCACTTCTCCGCAACAATTGCGTCATTTCAAGATCTAGACTAGCTGGTTCCCCCAGTGCATGCCAAACTTTCAATGGGTTCCCGCAATTCTGATCTACTGTTTGGATCACAATCGTTGCCTGACCTAATGCCTGAGGTATCGTCAACCGAATGTTCTTTGCAACTGAACCTGAATTCCAAGTTATTCCTATAAGTCGCCCATTATCTTCGCGCATCACAATAATCGACTGCTTCTTTAAAATACACTGTCCTCTTAAATCACTAAAGAATTTAAACGTCCAATACGTCGGTTTAGGAATACTGCCATTTGCTACTAACCCGAAACCACCATGGAATGGGGTGAAAGGAATTCCCTTTTCTTCAAAGACATCTCCAAACGTCCAGTACGAATAAAGATCTGAGGTCTCTCCCATTTTAGACAGTAAATATGCCGTATAAACAGCGTTTTGAACCGTATCATGAAGGGGAGCATCTGGACTATAGGACGTGTTAAATTCCGTGATTGCCATCGGTAACTTGCTAAACATCTCTGAACGATTAATAATTTCCCGTGACTTCTGCAACTCCTTCAAACTTTCATCAGCGTCTCTTAAATCAGGATAACGGTAATGTCCGATCACTTTAGATGATGTTACCGTATAGAAATGGCGCGTGATAAAATTAATATTTAATTTTTCATGCTCACAAAACGCGATAAATTCCGTTAACCATCGCTCATCATCAACCCCACAAATGGCTGGTCCCCCAACTTTAAAGTTTGTATTGACGGCACGAACTGCCTGAAAGGTGATCTTAAACAAATGAAAATATGCTTTCATGTCTGAATTCTTCCAGAACTGGTCAATATTAGGTTCGTTCCAGATTTCAATCGGCCAATCAATAACTTCTTCCCCATAACGTGCCAGTAAATGCTTCAATGTTGCCTGTACTAGGTTGATCCATTTGTTTTCATCAGCTGGTGGCGTAATATTTCCGTGCCAATAGAATACCGATTCTGGTCCGGATCCCAGTTTTTGCGGCATAAATCCCAGCTCCAAAAATGGCTTAAGCTTCAGTCGACGATAGGCATCCATAATTTGATCCAGGTACGTAAAATTATACTCAACCTGAATCTTTCCTTCATCATCCTCGTACTCTTGGTAAATTCCCACATCTTCAGCGAATAGACCATGACCCCGAATAAACTCAAAACCAATATTTTTTTGAACGTAGGCAAGTTGTTCTAAATACTCTTGACGCAACGCCAATCCTAATCGTCCTGTTCCAATACAACGAGTTGCATAATTACGAAAACTTGTTGGCACATTTGTCGATAAATCGTAATTTGTCATTTCCATACAGATTCACTCCTATTCATCCACATTTCTTTAGGAAAAAGGACTAGCCCACATTTCTTCGCAGACTAATCCCATTCCATCAGAAACCTATTTAATTGGCTCCGTTTGCGTTTGCAGTTGGCCATAACTTGTCATAGGTAATACCAGTCAAGGATTCAACTGTCTTCTTCGTATCCGCAGTGACATCTTCTTTACGTCCACCAGCCTTAAGCCGATCAATTTCAGCAACTAAGACTTCATGCGTATGAACATCCAGTTTAAAGGTAAAGGCAAAGAGAATTGCCAATAACGTTAAACCACCAACACCAAAGATAATGACGCCTAAAATAGCATGAATAGCTTGTGGTGATTGTGTGGTAGCGCCTGTCTTGAAGCCGTTTTCAGCTAATACCCATCCTAAGAATACAGAAGCAATCCCAGAGGTCACTTTCCGGATAAAGTTCATCATAGCTGCAAATTCACCTTCACGACGCTTACCCGTAATAATTTCATCGACGTCTGGAATAAATGGAAAGACGTTCCAAGGAATTGAGTAAGCACCACCCTTAAAGAACAGGTACAGTGTTGATACGACTGCCAAAGATGCAATTAATACGCCTTGTGTTAAGTGCATTTGGAACATAATGTAAAAAGCTGCTAAACCAGCAATTACCATTGAAAAGTAGAAGACGTAGCAACGACGTGCACCTAAGCGCGTAAATAACCAGTAGTTGACTGGTGTCAATGGTAATCCAATAATCCCTAAGGACAGGAGCCATGATGCCGTAGAAGTAGATAAACCATACCCGAAAACAATAAAGTAAATGAAAGCACCGGCAAATAAGTCTTGAGCCGTAACACCCAACAGGTACAGGTACATGTGTTGACGGAATGCTTTAACTTTCAAGGTTGAGAAGTAAGAAACCATCGCTTCCCAGAAGAATTTAACCAGGTTAGTCTTTTCCTGTGCGCCAGCACCCTTTTGATCATCTGGGAGAGCTGCTTGAATCTCAGAGATTGGACGTTCCCAAGTAAATTTGTAAGTTACTAAGACAGCAATACTAAAGATAATTGCAAAAATACCACCAATAACAGTGTAAGCATATGGATTTTTATCACCCATAATACTGATAACTAATCCACCGACTAACGTAACGATAGATGTAATACTGCCGGAGAAGAAAATCCGTGTAGTAGACATCTTCGAACGTTCGTTGTAGTCCGTCGTCATTTCTGAAGGTAGTGTTTCATAAGGAATCAAAATCATTGTCACAACAATTTCAACAATGCAGTATACAATTAAGTAGTACCAGAAACCGATTCCTGGAATCCACAGCAAACTATAAACAATTAAAATCATTGGGGATCCAATCAACAGGAAGAAATGTCGCCGGCCATACTTTCGACCCAACTTTGTTTTCCAAAAGTCATCTGAAAACTTCCCCATAACAATAGCGGTAATTGAGTCAACAATTTTAGCTAACCCAATAATGCTTCCCGCTTCTAACGGATTTAAATTACAAAATGTCGTGAAGAAGAACATCAGGTAGGCACCAATCAACGCGCCGTACCCACCGCCCATCATGTCAGTAACCCCAAAAGCAATACTATGCCACATTCCTACTTTGCGGCCTGTGGTAGACTGCGTAGTTTCGACCTCATTATCCATTTATTATTCACCTCAAGTATCTTTCTATAAAGCATTTCAACCTATTTATTTAGCTTTAAACAAAATGGTGATGCTGGACTATTTACGTCATTGATGATAGTAGTTGCGGGTGTATTCCCCCATCCGTAGCGAACGCGTTGCACGTTGCCTAAATCAATTTCTTCTGGGATAGTTACTTCAATCTGTTGCCCATCAACCTCGCCACCATGTATAGACCACCATTTGTTTTGGAATAAGATTTCAAACTCTGGTTCATCGGACAGAACTATTGCATGACCAAATGTTTTAAATTGAATCCTCAGTCGTTGATGGATATGATAGGCCCTATTTGCTAATGGTCCTGTACAATATCCATCTGGTACTCTTTTCAATTCATTCAAAGCTTCAGATAGTCTTTGAGCTACCGATTGCTTATTTGTTGGATGTAAATCATTGTCTTCACCCAATCCTAGTGAAACAACCATCCCCGTATGCATTAACTGCATTCCCTGTAGTTGCTCTTGCCTAATCGCTGCCCATTCATGCTCAGGTTCAATTCCACAATTAGGTAACTGCACGTACAAGAAAGGTAGCTCATCATCTTGAAAAAGATGTCGCCATTCTGAAATTAAAGCCTTAAATACTTTTCCGTAACCATTAGGATTGCCTGTATCACTTTCCCCTTGGTACCAAAGGATGCCAGCAACTGTTGCTTTACCAAGAGGAGCAATCATCCCATTGAACAACCCGACTGGCTCATACTGTAAGAAAACCTGATCTTTACGTTCCGGCATCCAATTTCCACGAGCAATTTTCCATGGCCCTTGTTCATCAAGATCTAGCGTTCCTTGATCCGTCACTATTAAATGTTTCTTTCCATGGCGGACACCACCTGGATAATTGAAAATTTTAAGTCGAATTACCAATTCAAACTTTGATTTCAATTTACCAATCTCATACTCCCTTGGTGGATACTGATAGTCAATATGGCCAACCAGTTGACCATCAATGAACGTTTCATCAGCATCAGTAAATGTTCCCAGCCTTAATTGGGCTAATGAACCAACCATCTCAGGTGGCACCTGGACCTCTTTCCGCAACCACACAACCCCTGGATAACGAAAAGCTTCTGGTAATTGATGATTCAAGCGCGCCTCTTGCCAATTCGTATCATCGCAGTTTGACAATGACCATGTTCCAATTCCTTGATCGGTTTCGTCCATTGTTTTAAGAAACTGATCCTGATACTCCTCGTCATCTCGCTGAACCGTCTCCACAAATTCTGAGTTATTCAGTCGATCAAAGTCCTCAGGTAACTCCTCTAACCGCTGTAACGTCTGCCGACTAACCCAACTTCTGACACGTGTACCGCCAATTGCTGTTGAAATCAACCCAACTGGGACATGATTCTTTGCATACTGTTGTTGCGCAAAGAAATAACCAATACCTGAAAGTCCTTTAAGATCTGGTGCAACCGCAGTCTTCCATTCACCTGATGCCAATTCTGATTCTTGAGTACTAAAGTTAAAATGTTGTGGAACCTCGAAAAAACGAATTTTAGGATTAGAAGCATCTTGAATCGCCTTTGGATAACGCGTCTTTAACCGCTCCATCCATAATTGCATGTTCGATTGCCCACTGAGTAACCACGCATCTCCAACTAGGACATCATGTACAATGACCTGATCATCTTGTGTCTCAATTCGAATTGTAAAAGGACCACCGGCCTCGTGCGGTTTTATATGAAACTCAAAGTAACCTTTGTTCGTTGCTTGAGCTGTCAGTATGCTATCATCACCAAATATTAATTTCACAGAAGAATCACGTGGCGCGTGACCCCAAAAACGAAGTGGCTTATTTCGTTGTAAAACTACCCCGTCTCTAAGCAAATATGGAATAAATATTTTTTTACCCATCACTTTCGCCTACTATTCATTAACGATAAATCTTTCGACCTTGATCATCTTTTACTCCAGACATTCTGTAAAAGTAAGTGTTTACTTGGTCTCGCCATTCCAAAGCATTTTGTAACTGTAACTTTAAACATTGTAAGACCTTTTCATACACAGGCTTATTTAAGTCAGTCGATAAGGTCTGCCACTGTTTCAAATAATTTTCAACTCGTTCGTAGCCCTCAAAATGCTGATTGTAGATTGTTTGAATTAGAGTCTGACCGTTCTGCAAAACTTGTTGGTATGACAAATGATGGAAGAATAGAACCAGTTCGTCTGGTGTTGTTTTCACATTTTCATACTGAGCTGCTATCTTCGGTGCATAGAGCTCGGTGAAACCACTTCCCGTTGCCTGTGTTCTATCAACCCCAACACCATTCCGATCTGCAAAATGGTAGGTTCCCCACCGATCGTATTCATATCCATTTACAGAAACACCATAGTGGAAATGTGGAACGACCATGAAACCAACACCTAATGGTGCATTATACATACGGTAAGTTTCATTAGAGGAAGACATTATCTCAAAAATTGTCTTTCTAGTTGCTGGTTGTACCTCGGCAAATGTTTGACTTAACCATTCGTTCAGAATATCATCCGCAGCCGCTTGATTATCCCAACAAAGGCGGCCAAATCCATATAAATTAGCTAGTGCTAACGGATTACCCGTCCAGTAAGGACTCATGCCCACATTTCCAACAGCCGCAAAACCCGTATTCTTTGAATTAAGGCTTGTTTCTCGAATAACCTGACCAGCACGCTCATCCTTAAACTGTGTTTGACCAGTGGCAGCATTCATCATCTGTCGCCACTGCGGTACAGCATAATTAACATCAATCTGATGGCCTAAATATTCAGCAGAAATTTCAAATTCCATTATCTGGTTAGTCTTCTTTAGAGCACCGAATAACGGGCTGAGTGGCTCAGCAGTTTGAAAGTCAATGGGTCCAAACTTAATCTGCAAGACGACATTATCAGCAAATTGTCCATCCAGTGGCTTGAAATTATCAAAAGCTGCTTTGGCTCGATCTGTATGTCTGTCTCGCCAGTCCTGTTTGGAGTTGTAAACAAACGTCCGCCAAATAATAATTCCCTGATACGGTGCCACCGCTTGTGCCAGCATGTTAGCACCTTCAGCATGTGTTCGTCCGTACTGATAAGGACCTGGTTCGCCTTCACTATCTGCTTTAACTAAGAACCCACCGAAGTCTGGAATCTTCTGATAAATATTTCGACAAATATCTTTCCAAAAACTAATAACACCCGCATCAAGTGGATCTGAGGTTGTCAAATTACCTAAGTGCTTAGGAGATTCCCAATTAATTGCTAAGAATAGTTTGATACCAAATTCTCTGAAAGTGGTTGCCAACTCTGCTACACCAGTCAAATACGGTTCCACAATTAAGTTTGTTCCTTGTCCTCGAACATTAACATTATTAAGTGAAATTGCATTAATACCTGCAGAGGATAACAATCGCGCATACGTGACAATCTTTTCTGGATTACGTCGGAAGGGATCACCATCTACTTTTTCAACGCCGAAATCACCTCGATCTGGATTATCCAATTTGTCTAAGGCCCCGAAAAAGATTGAGGCACCTGCATAACCACGCTCAACTGAACCATCAATCTGATCCCAATGATCAACCATTCTAATAGATTGGTCGGGTGTCGATGTATAATCGGCTTCAGACTGATGATTCATTCTTAACCGAATAAGTGCATAGAACCCGTATAGTAACGACTTCGACTGATTACCTTCAATAATGGTACGAGTACCTTCTTGGTAGATATGATATGTATCATTGTTTTCAAACTTTGATTGGCAATAATCAAAAATAATCGTTGCTTGTTGCCGATCATCAGTAATCTTGCAACCTAGCCAATCATTGACCTCTGTTCTTAAACGTAGTCCAACAACATCATGTCCTTCAATCTCTGCCTGGTCAAAATAGAAAACATCATTACCCATAAATAACAAAACGTTATTTTTATCAACCCAGGTAACATCCACATGATTACTCCCCTTCTAAATTACTTTTAATCTCATCACCAGCTTTAGCCACGTCTTGTAACATAGCTACTCAATACTCAACGTCTTAACAATTAAAATAAACTAATCACAACGAATGCGCCTTCGTTATAATCTATAAATGACCATAATAGCTATTTCCTAATCACTGCGACTAGTGTAATCGCTTACAAACTAAAAATCTATGTTCAGAAGTAACGATTTTTTGTCAAATCGTGACCTGTTTCAGAAAAAAATCATTTTATACCATCCATCCAAAAGATTCCGCCTATCCCTTTAAATACGCCTTTTTTAAAGTATTTATTAATACTTTTACTACGTAATTACTATCCATTTTGGTAGCGTCAAGAATCTTGTGTAAATGAAATGCCTTCGTACATATAATATGTAACTAACTCAAATAAATGATGCTTCCAAGGTGTCCTGGAGTCCTTTA
>NZ_SULH01000002.1:0-52728 GCF_007115095.1 Levilactobacillus enshiensis
GGGGGGCTTTTTGGTATAACTGATTTACCATCCGCCCGCATAGCGGGTGGTTTATTGTTTCGCACGCTTTAGCGTGCTCAACCAGGCCTAAAGGCATCAGTTATACGAGACGGTATGGGGCGAGCCCTATCAGGACGCCGAAAATACCCTTAATGTTCATCTCAGCAATCTACGGATTAAACTCAACGCGCTGACAGGGCATGAAAAATACATTGTCTCTGTTTGGGGAATTGGCGTCCGTCTCGTCTAGTGAAGGAGTAGTTCATGTCAATTTTACTTATTATTACTTTACTCATTCTAGTTTTAATCTTGAGTAGTGTTCTCGGCTTTGTCTTAGTTGATTTGCGACATATTACAACTGATCTCGTCTACATCAATACCCACACGACCAACGCGGGCGTTACCAGTAACGTCCACTTTGGTAGCATTCAACGGCTGACCATCGCGATGAACCAGCTTCTGGAAAAGACGCGTCATTTACAGCAAACGGAATATCAGCGTGAACACCATCTGGAACAAATGTTACTGAACCTGACACATGATATTAAGACACCCTTAACCGTGGCCACAGGCTATGTTCAGTTGATTCAGCAACGACCATCTGCTGCAACCCCCACAACTTTGCAACGGGTTTTGGACAACTTATCCTCGGTGAATTACTATCTACGATACCTGATGGATTTCAACTTGGTACGCACTAAGGCCAATCACTTAAACCTGGAATCTGTCAACGTTTCTCGTTTTCTAGAACGCGAACTTTTTAATTTCTTTGACGACTTAACTGCTAAAAGAATTAAGGTGACGCCTAAAATTTCACCTGACCTTTATCTGACTACGGATCAGCTCTTACTACAACGAATCATTCAAAATTTAGTCGGCAACTGGCTAAAGTATGCTGCCGATTCTGCCACCGTTAGTCTCAATAAAGCTGATGAGCAACACCTAAGTCTAATCTTTCGTAATCACACCGCTGAGCGCCTAACGGGGGATGATACCCTCACCGAGCAATTTCGCACGACTAACGTCCACTCCTCACAAAGCCTCGGACTGGGATTAAACATTGTTCGTGCTCTCGTCACCACTCTGGGCGGTAAAATGACGTTAAAAATAGAAGAACAGACCTTTATCGTCACCTTAACCTTTAGAACACGATTGCCAGTCGACTAGCGATCACAGTTTATTTATGGTAACTGATTAAAGTGTATAGGCCTATCAAATGAGCCAATAAGCAGCATCAACTGCCTATTGACTCATTTTTGCGATAAAAAAGCCCACCAACAAGTGGTGAGCTTCCATTCATTAGGCTTCAAGCATCGTCACAAACCGGTGATTCCAAATACCTTCATAAAAGGCAATGGTCTGTTCAGCCGTCATAAATTGATTATCTACAGTGGTCGTTAAACCTGGTGTCATTTGGAGATCGTAGCCAATTCCGTGGGCAACCTTGGTCGTCGTATCGACGCAGTACTCGGTTTGCGCACCGCAAATCTCTAATGACTCAGCGGCAAAGCTGGTTAAGACGCGTCGTAAATTGGTGTGATAGAAAGCATTCGCATGGTTCTTAATAACTACGGGGTCCGCATCGCGATGGTCCAGTTCTGGAATCAGCTCCCAGTCATGGGTTCCTTGAACTAAATCTTCGTCCGTGTGTTGGACAAAGACGATTGGCTTCTTCGCCTTACGGTACGCTGCAATCCGCGCGTTAATTCCCGCAAGCACTTGGGGCATATTTGCAGCCGGCTTGTCACCGTAACAAACACCATTTTGAAGATCAATGACTAATAATACATCTGCCATGTGTTGCTGGCCTCCTTCGAGAATCTTTCAACTTAACTTCTATCATACCCTAGTAAGGGGTTGTCCGAAAGAGACGATTATACTAACCAACGATGTCCGGCCGCTACTTAAACGAATAAGGGTGACCGACCATGTCTATGCCTGGTGAGTTTTAAGCCACTCAGCAAGCGTCAGCATAATTTCTTCACTATCTGGACTATTCGTAACGCTTAAGATTAAGCTTTCACCCTCGTCATCACTAAAAGCTAATATATAACCATTAACTTTTAGAAAGGTTAACCCCGACAAAAGCGCGGTTCGCTTATTTCCATCCACAAAAATATGTTTCTTAGTTATTTTTTGAATAATAAAAGCTGCCTTAAGCCAGACACTAGGGTACAATTCTTTACCAAAAATCACCTGCTGTGGCTGTTCCACGACAATGTCTAATCCTTGTGGGTACTGTATGCCAAAGGAATGGCTCTGAGCACGCCCTAAAACTAATTGATTAAGTGCCACAAATTCTTCTTTGGTTAAAAAAATCATAGGTTTTCCAATCTCTTCATTAAATCAGCGTGATCATCAAAAATATCGTTTGCCGTTTCCAAGATATTAGGTCTGACCGCTTCTACTTTTCTAAAGATAACCTCTTTACCATCAGGTGAAATGATTTTTTCAAACTCAGTATTACCATCGACTTTTAAGAATTCTCGATCTTTTTTTGAAAGACGAAAAGCATACGAATTTCCATTTTTAAACAACTTTACGGATTCATTCAGATTTTCTGGATTAATCATAGATTATCACGCTCCTTCACTTCGTAAGCACATTATACACATATGTACTTACGAAATCCACAGACAAGTTTCTTTAATAATTCTAATTTGACAAGGTATCGTCCTCGTGAAATTCACCAGTCCTATCCGTATACATACCCGCAATGGTAAAAAGTAAAATGAAAATTGCCGCAACTAAGAATGTATCGGTAAACGCCGTTGTTAAATGCGTGTTTTTTGAATTTCTGAGCGTCTGGGTATAACTGGTTACCCGTCGCTCTAAATCCGTATCAGAAAGCCCCGTTTGAATCTGATCTAAGCCGGTTAGAAGGTGGTCACTCTTTTTCAACCCAGTTAATAAGGCCATCTGACCGGCCAATAACTGTTGTTGCCCGGCTAGCAACGACTGGGTGTTGGGAGAAAGTCGTTCAATTTGAGCTTTGAACTGCGATACCGTTTGAACGGTAGGATTCAATCCAACTCGGTACACCGCGATCAGCATCGATAGTAATTGCTGCTTCTGCACGTTTGCCGCTGTCTCTGACGATTGCGACAAAAGCTTTAAGTCATTCTCATAAGTGGCTAATTGCGCGACGCCATTCACGTTACCCTTTATCAATTCAAACAGTAACTGATATTGCGTATCTTGTGAGGAAACAATTGCGGTTCGCATTTTCTTCTGCCCTGAAATCAATCGTTTCAAAGACTGCTGGTAGCGTTTATTTACGTAGCGATAGGCATCCTTGATGGCCTGCGTTCCATTATACAACCGCTTTAAATTGCTATTCTGTGGTTGTCCATTAGCGTATGGTTAACTTTGATCCTTTTTTAAATCCGTCCTTAGTTTCACTTGTAAATCATAAGTCGTTTCAGAATTTAGCGCCTGATTTAAATCCTGTTTTATCGTGGTTGAAAATGGTTTAGGGATTGCTAAACGGGAAATCGCAGTATTAGAATCCCGTTTAATACTACTTTTGGCCAAATTGGTAGTGTGCGTCATCGTTCCGACCAGTAAGGCGATCCCCAGACACGTTCCTAACTGGCGGCTAGCATTAACAATGCCCGATGCCATACCTGCCTTGTCTTGAGGAATGAACTGAACCGCTGAAACGATGGCCAAACACCCTAGGCCAAATCCAGAGCCTAAAATAATCATCATCAAGACCATTGCCAGCCACGAGGTTGACTGACTGAGCCGCGTTAGCATCAATAAACTAATGCCCATCAAAACAATACCAGCAGTAATCAGGGGTTTATAGCCTAATTTTCTTTGTAGTTTTGTTCCTAATGGCATGACGACCATTACCGTGATCGACATAAACATAATCACGTAGGAAGCTTTGAGGGCCGTGTATGCCCGCACATTTTCCAAATAAAAATTAAAGATCAAGGACGAACAGATAATGGCGAAGCCACAAATAAAATAAACCAGGCTCGATGCCGTGAATGTGCTTTCTTTGAATAAGTCAAACTCGATAAATGGCGTCTGCGTATGCTTTTCCCACAAAATAAATAACCCGATGCAAAGGACAGAACCAATCATTAGTCCAATGCTCCACTGGGAAAACCACCCCAGGTCATAACCCTTGATTAAAACATAGGTTAATTGCGCAATTCCGGCCAGAAACAAGCTTAATCCTAAAATGTCGATTCTCTTAGAAATCGTCTGGTCATAAGATTCGTCAAAACAGATCAGCATTAGAATAAATGTCAAAACAACGATGGGGATGTTGATAAAGAAGATATATTTCCATGCAAAATATTGGAGAATAACACCACCGATTGGTGGCCCAGCAGCTGCTGCTACGGCAGTCACAGCACCAATTGTTCCCACCGCATCAGTCGCTTTTTTTCGGCCAAATAAACTCACCGACAACGGAATCATAATTGGCGTCACAATGGCCCCACCAATGCCCTGCATAAATCTAACCGCAATTAGAAAGATCAAGTTCTCGGATAAACCACATAATAACGACCCGATGCCAAATAAAGCTAATCCCAACAGCATGACCTTTTTACGACCAAACTGATCACCAAATTTCGCCGCTGGGATAATAAACACTGACATGGCTAAAACATAGATTGTGCTTATCCAATTAGTAGTTGTGAGGCTCGCGTTAAAGTACTTGGTTATATCGGGCAAGGCAATATTGGTGATTGTTGTATCTAGTGTCACCATAAACATAATCAAGCAAAGGGCACTTAGCCCCAACTTCCCCCGTAATTTTTCTCCCATGAAGAAACGCCCCCTTTAAAACTCATGTTGGACTTTCGCCAAATAATGACGGCACTGACTAGCCGTTTTAGCAGTGACCCCACCAAAGTTCTGCCAAGAACGGGTCTTGATCCCCAACTGCTTAAATGTCCCGTTCAAGAAAACCTTGCGAATGGCATCACCGCAAAATAGCTTTAGATACCAGGTCGGTGAGGTCGACGTGGTTAAAACCTGCACACTTTCTAGCTGCGGCATGTTTCCCCGAATCCCACGTTTGCCGGCGAAGTAAAACAGGTTTCGCTTAAATACCACGTCCACGAACCCCTTCACAATCGCCGGAACGTCATTCCACCAGATTGGACAAATAAAGATAAGCCGCTCGCAATGACGTAACTGCGTTTCATAGTTTTTAACCAACGGATCCAACGTTTTCCCTTGACGGTATAAATGGTATTCATCAGCCGTATATTGGCCATTAAAGTGATCTGCGTACAGATTCAAGACGTTAAAAGAAATACCCGCTTGAGCCAATCGGGTCTCCACAGCCAGCAAAATAGCATGATTCAAACTCGTTTCTTGCGGATGAGCGTACACAATGACAGTATTAGTCATCAGAGATTCCCCCTCGTCAATCTTTCTTCTTACCTATACTTCTAAAGAAGCGCATCAACAACGCTATTCAGCGTCCTTACTTAGATAATCATGCCGCTTCCTAAACAGAAAGACCGTCAATAATAGGATACCTGTAAATGGCATGGCCATTCGATACGGCCGCATAAAAGCTTGGGTCAGTTGGCGTTTGGTCTCATGCCTAATTGTCGCCACCTCGGTTGTCAACAGCCGGTTATCACGAGTCACCTGTTGCGTTACTGACTGGCTGACGCGTTGATAAACGGCTTGTTTGACTGGGGCTGGGGCCTTCATGAGCTGATGCTGCTGTAGGGTTTGCTGATAGGTTGATTGAATCAATTTCCGGGTTTTAGCTTTGCCAATAAATGTGGTCCGTTCATGCTGAGGCGTTTGCTCTGTCGCTAATTGAGACTTAACCTGCGTTAACGTATCACTTTTTACTTTGGCGGTAACGGGCAACGCCTCAACGCTATTCTGTGAATACAGCCAAATGTTGGTCTTGGAAGTAACTAAGTTAGCAGATAACGCCGACACAAAGATAGCGACCGCTAAAGATGTCCCTATTTGCCGGAAAACCCCAATGACACTTTGTGATGCCGTTAATAGATTACCCGTAAACTTGCCAGCCGCTAATACCGTAATGGGCCCGATTACGACACCGTAACCCGTACCAACTAACAGTGCCGCTAAACAGACCTGCCAATAAATATTGGGATTCATCCAGCTCATCGCGACGTAACCCCCAATCATGGACAAGCTTCCCAGCGAAATAACCATGCGCGGACCCACTTTGCCCAAGATCCAACCACTAATTGGTGACCAGATAAAAATCATCAATGATGCCGGGGTGATCATCAGCGCGGCTAACAACTCCCCTTTATTTTGAACTTTAGTAAAGAAGCTTGGCATCAAGACTAACAAGGCGACTAGAAAGATGCCCGACATGATCGTGACAATAGCTGAACCGACAAACTGCTTGTCCTTAAATAGCGCTAAGGGCACCATCGGCTGTTGGACATGACTTTCGACCACAATAAAACCAATTAGTGAAAGCACGCTCAGTAAGATCAACCCCAAGCATTGCTCACTCGTCCAGCCCCAGTCATTTCCCTTAACTAAGAATAAGGTCAAACTAAACAGCATTGTCATGGACAAAATCGTCCCACCCATATCTAAACGTTCCTTTTGCTGATGGCTTTCGTGTCGATCAAATAGTCGCCAACAAAGCACTAATGATAGTAAGGCAAACGGTACATTGATCAAGAAGATTCCTCGCCAGCTAAAGAACTGTGTCACCACTCCGCCAATTGTCGGCCCCATTGCGGCAGCCAGACCTTGTGTCACGCCTAGTGTTGCGATGGCACTGGTTCTTTTCGCCAGCGGTACGCTCTGAATTCCAATGGTCATACTTGCTGGGAAAACAATCGCTGCGCCCAAGCTTTGAATTCCGCGACCGACGATCAGCCAAGCCACACTGCCAGCCAATCCAGAAAATAGTGAACCCAGCAAGAATAAGCTGAGCCCCAGCAGGTAGAAGCGCTGCCGACCATAAATGTCCGCCAACCGGCCCAGCGGAATCGTTAACGTCGCAAATAGAATGGTATACAGGTTGAGCGCCCAGGATAATTGTTCTAGGCTGGTTGACAGGCCCGTTTGAATTGCCGGTAACGCAATGTTCATCACCGTTGTATCCAGAATACAGAGAAAAATCCCAATGGCCATTGTGCCAACTAACGCTGTTGTCTTTTTCATCATAAACTCCCCCTCTTCAAGCGTTATCGTTAGTTTATGCGCGTCGATCACGATAAACTAGATTTGGGTTACAGAAAGGGGGATGTTGTAACCGATGAATCCGCATGATCGCAAACAGCAAAACTTAGAAACCATCTATCGCGCGTTATTGGAGCTAATGATGGCTAAACCATTAGCGACGATTTCAATCACTGAGCTCTGCCAACGCGCGCACGTCTCACGAACTTATTTTTACCGTCACTATCAAAACTTTGATCAAATTATTACTGCCTACCAAACGCAGAATATGCTGCATTACTTACGACGATTACCCAGAACAGACCAGGTCACGCTCCCTGAGCTGATGACCCATTATTTTGAGCACACCAAAGCAGAAGCTGAAACTTATCAGCTCCTGATCAAAAATAATAAGCTGGACGTTTTAGTTCAAACCTTCCAAACTGTTTTTAAACTACTCATCAAGCAGGACCGCATTGGCGGACACGGCCCCAATATAACCAATCCTTACTACCTCTTATTTTTCTCGGGTGGCGTAATCAATATCGCTGCCAACTGGGTGAGCAATGGCTGTGTTGAATCCCCGCAGTATTTAGGACAGATGATCGCTCACTTTGCATTAAGCCCTTCAAACTAGCAGGTAAGACAGATGAAGGCGACCACACAGAATGGTCGCCTTCATTTTTTTATTTATAAAATTCGTATGTAGCCGCACCACCTTTGATATGACGGCCAGTGTACGCTTCCTCATTCCGTGTGCTTTCGGTGCAGATTATGGTATGCTATCTCCAACCTATTTTCACCGCTTACCAAGAATAAAGTAATTTATAAAGCAGCCACGTTTATTTTAACTATACGATGAGGAGTCGGAATCTAATATGAATTATGTCTTTGATGTTGACGGTACGCTAAGCTTTAACGGCACAAGCATCTCAGCCGAGATTACAGCAGGTCTAAAAGTCTTAGAAAAACACGGTCATCACTTAATCTTTGCTTCCGCTCGTCCGATAAGGGATTTACTCCCCATTGTTCCTGAATTTCGGCACAATCTGCTAATTGGCGCGAATGGCGCTATCGTCTCACAGGCTGATACGATTAAGGTTATGACTCCAATTGCTATACCAGATAGGGATTATCTGAAAACCTTAATCACCCACTATAATTTAGAGTATGTGGTCGATGGCGATTGGAATTATGCCGCGCACGTTTCACCGGATAATTTGATCACAAAGCAACTCGATTCAGACCATCTCGCCCATAACGTTCCCTTGGAACAGATCACAACAGCCATTAAAGTAATCCTCTTAGGGATGGCTGATCAACAGTTGGAAAAAATTGTGCGACTGGTCACTGACCATACGAACCTAGAACTTGTGCAGCACGTTGGCGAAGGTAACCTAGATCTGACTGCACGAAACATTAATAAGGCTAATACGTTAGCCTTATTAGGAATTCATGATTACATCGCCTTTGGTAACGATATGAATGACGTCAAGATGCTCTCACAGGCCGCCACTAGTTTTTGGGTGGACAGCAAGTCGGAGCTACTCGAACAAGCTGGATCTTTTGCTCGTACGATCGTAGCCCCTAATCAAGTTGCGGCGGTAATCCGTCAATTAGGCTAGTCACCGCAAGGCACCTTGGTTTCTGTCAAGCTTAGTGAGCATTATCCGATGATTCTGCTGTTTTCATCTGTTGGTATACTGCCATCTTATGATGAATGAAATCTAAATAATCCTGAGTCTGCTGGGCTTGTTGTTGCAATCTTTTTTCCTGAACTTTCAGTAAGTTCAGTCGCTCATCAATCGTTGCGTTTCCCTGTGA
Source organism: Levilactobacillus enshiensis (assembly GCF_007115095.1). Classification (GTDB taxonomy): domain Bacteria; phylum Bacillota; class Bacilli; order Lactobacillales; family Lactobacillaceae; genus Levilactobacillus; species Levilactobacillus enshiensis. The sequence continues at coordinate 8,971 of NZ_SULH01000002.1, forward strand.
TTGGAGCTCAGAGTAACACTTAATCTCACGGATTGGCATACCAGTCTGCTTAAGCCGTTTAAGAAAGTCCACCCACTTCAAATCATGCTCATCGTAAACGCGGTGATTTCCTAAAGTTCGTTTGGGTTTCAGAAATCCTTCTTTCTCGTAATAACGCAGTGTATCAATTGATAAGCCCACCCTTTGCGAAAATTCTCCAATTTCCATCGCATCTGACCTCCCGACTGAATGCTTATACTTGACCTGGAGTAAACTTCAGGTTCTAAGCTTAGCACATCCTAATTGGAAGGACTGATTCTATGAATCGATTAGAAAAAGGAAAAAACTTATTGAATCAAGTGGATGCTGCAGCTGCTGACGCCGTCATGACAAATCTAAAAGATATCTCGCCCGATATCGGTCAGTATATTCTGGAGTTTGCCTTTGGTGATATCTATACACGTCCGGGCCTCACCTTACAGCAAAGAGAACTCGTCACAATCACCGCACTGTTAGTACAAGGAGACACTAGCAGCCAATTAACGGTACACCTCAATGGGTGTCTCAACGTTGGACTAACGCCCAAAGAAATTATTGAGACGTGTATTCACTGCATTCCGTATATTGGATTTCCACGCGTTTTAAACGCCATCGCCGTTGTTCAGCAGGTCTTTGTTTCACGGCATATTACGGTCTAAGCAACCGGATATTAAAAATGCCACTGGCAGATTTTCCTTTTCTAGACTTTTATGTTAAATCCAGTTATACTAACTTTAATCTAATTGGTTGGGAGGGATATTTTATGGAAACCACTATTCGTAAAATCGGCAATTCCGTTGGTGCCATCATTCCCAGTGAGCTTAAAGCCCAAGCTGGTGATAAATATAAGATTGTTAAAATCGGTGATACCCTTGTCCTGACCCCTATACGTGATGACTTATTTTCTAATAAAAATGACTGGGTTGGGTTTCGCGATAGTATTTCTAAAACTGATCGTGAATGGGACGAGGTAGATAACTAATGTACAATCCTGCACAGACAGACCTAGTTTACATCAATTTTGATCCATCCCTTGGTCATGAAATTCAAAAACGCCGTCCCGGCTTAGTCGTCAGCAAAACAATTTTTAATCAGCTAACCGGATTCTGTCTGATTTGTCCGATTACCAGTACACAGCGGGCATTTGGCACGTACATCACGATTGAACAGCCACGACAAATAAAAGGTGAAGTGGTCACTCATCTGATACGATCCATGGATTTCGAAAAAAGAAAATTACAATTCGTTGAAAAGTGCGATCCCGTTACTTGGGCGCGCGTTATCGCAACCATTGATCAATTCATTTAAAAGTTCCCTGTTTAAAACAAGGCTCCCAACGATCATTAATCGCTAGGGGCCTTATTTCTGTATTCTTGAGCGTGCCCTATGCTGTCCTAATGCGTACAGGTCATAAAATCAGTAATCAGAGATTGGTTTGCTTATGCCAACATCTGATTAAACAACGACTGGGTCCTTCCGGTGAGCATAAAAGTAGGCCAACGTCCCCGCACTAAAAAATCCGACCATTCCTACTAGAATCCAGATACTCTCGGTAATTGAACCACCAAGTGATATCGTATGCCGCAACCCAGTCATGGCCACAGTCATCGGTAGGTAAGCATGCACGGCGCGATAAAGCGGATTGGTAAGCTCGATTGGATACGTTCCACCCGAAGCACCAATCTGAAAGAGCATAAACATGAGCATGAGCCAAGCACCGGTTAGCCCAAACCATAGTCGGAAAAAGGTGACCAGACTGAAGAACGCTAGGACAATCAGTAAGCTTAACAGATATGTCTTCCCCGGTTCTAATGGTCGTAATCCGATTACATACCGCACACTTAGCCACATGGCAGAAGCCGCTAACAGGACAAATTCCCAGAGAAACCCCATTTTGTCTAACCACGCCCGGACAAAGTTGCGGTACTCACCATGACGTTGACGGGCGTCGTAAATAATGTTGAGCGTGATGCAGCCCACGAATAGCGAAATCGCCATAAAGTAGGGAGCCATGCCAGTACCGTTATTGGCAACTGAAATGACATCATGTTGCACTAACTTTACCGGCATTGCCAGTTGCCGTAACTGATCTGGGCGACGCACCTCACTAAGCTGTTCACCACCACGTGTCAATCCCCCACTAATCTTCTGTGTGGCCGTAGCAATTTGCGTGGCCGGTAAGCCCGCCGCACTAGCCCGACTCAACTGTCCTAGCTGTTTAGCCGTCACCGTCAACTGTTGGCCTGCCTTGAGCGCCGCCTGCTGACTAACTTGCAATTCGGTCTGAATGGTCGTTTGGTTCAACTCTGCTTGTAGTTTCTGCATGGCAGTAGCGCCCATCTTCGAAGCCACCGTACTCTGGCCCGCATTGGTGTCATACGTCACTTTTAATTGCTGTGGCGCCGTTGCCAGCTGACTTAGTTTCGTTGAAGCATTTGCCGGGATTTTTAAAACTAAAAATAATTGGCCTGCTTTCAATTCACGTTGTGCCCGTCGCAATGTCATTCGTTGAAAGTGCAACGTCTTGCTAGCGACTAACTTTTGCGAGACGGACTTCCCCCAATCCAATGTCCGCGTTCCCTGGTCTTGATCGACCACTGCCATTGGCAACCGATGAAATTCACCATAGGGGTCCCAGACCGATGCCAACAATAGACTCGCGTAAAATAGTGGGACCACCAGAATTCCCAGCAAAATTCGCCAAAGCGTCGGATGCTGTTTTAGATACAACCATTCATGAGACTTCATTTTTCATTTCCCCCTTTTTATCGAATGAACGAATCATTCATTCGATTGCTGCCCAGTTTAAACACACCGAACAAAAGGTCAATTTTTGCCAGTTGTTTCATGTGCTTTGGGCTGGTTAGCTAATTAAGGGGCTCACTGATAACTACGCCGCAACATTTCTCGCACCACCGTCAGCATCTGTTCATCATCATTGCGCGCCATCTCCGTTTCAAAACTATCATAGCGTTTGTGGGCACACCACCAGAATACAAGGTCCACGATAACGATGCCGTTGCATTGTGGATTCGCGATTTCTGATTGCTGGCGTTGGATAAAATCGCCCACCCGCTGATAGATAGCTTGGCGCTGTTCGCGATAAAGTGCCGTCAAGGCTGGATTGACAGTTGGATTGTGCTCCAAGATTAAAAAGTAACGGCCATACCTTTTAAAAGCCGTAAACAAAGCAGTCAGTAGCCGATCAAAGTCGGCTGTTTGCTGCTTTGCTAGTTGACGATTCCAGTCGGCATAGGCAGACTCTGTTCGCCGAACCAAGTCACGGGGATCCATCGGCTGGATAGGATAAGTTGTTGGGGACATACCTGTCGTTGTCGGTAAGGTCGTTAGAAAGACATAATCTAACAGGGCTTCTTTCCCACTGAAAAGACGATATAAGGTGCCAACTGCCACCTGAGCCCGTTGCGCAATCATTTGCATCTGCGTTTCGTGATACCCTGGTTGAATGAATAGTTCACTCGCCGCTGCATAAATCCGTTGCAACTTTTCTTCATCAGTCATTGGAGACCAACTCCTCTCAGTCTCCATTAAACCCTAAATGATAGCGAAATGCTGACATCACCATGCCGATGCGATAGCAACTTTACAAACAAATATTTGTATACTGCAAAAAGGATAACTATGGGGATTTAATAAAAGGAGTGATACTTAACATTGTATGATACAAGCATTTTTCGCTACTTTTCTTCAATGATTTCTAGAGAAACAAACTATGAGTAACCGCTGATCCACGACTATTTCTTCCCCTCAAAAAGGGCGAACTGATGCCGGATTATTAAAATCAAAATAACCTTTGATCAATTCATTTAGAATGATTAAAACCAACGCAACTCTGGTCAACGTTGCTATGACAACACTTACGCGTCCTTGCGAAACTAGTAGTTGCGCGAATTCTCCTCTCTATTTGCGGAATGGCGGCCATCTATTGCTTGTAGGCAACTAGCAAATTGAGCAACAGTAGAACTAATCAAGACACACAAGTAATTTACGCTTAGGAGGAAAACGATATGCTCGTCGTTCAAAACGTCAATACTTATATTGGCCGCAAACAAATCATCACAGACGCCAGTTTTAAGATTCATCCAGGAAATATCATTGGTTTGATTGGACCCAATGGCGCTGGCAAAACAACCCTGATGAAGACAATTCTAGGCCTCACTAAATTTGATGGTCAGATTCAGCTCGATCAGGTCCCGGTCACAGAAAATCAACACGCCGCATTAGCTCAGGTCGGAGCCTTGATTGAGCACCCCGCAATCTACCCCTTCCTAACCGGTCAACAGAATCTAGCCCTGTATGCGCGCGACTCGGCAGCTTGTCAACGTCTCATCTCCGAGTTAAACATGACGACCTATATTCACGACCCAGCCAAGGGGTACTCCTTGGGCATGAAACAGAAACTAGGCATTGCCATTGCCCTCTTGAATAACCCGCAACTCGTCATTCTTGATGAACCGATGAATGGCCTCGACGTCGAGGCGACGATTGGTGTTCGTCAACTGATTCGCCAATACGCTGCCCAAGGAACAGCCTTTCTAATTTCCAGTCACATTCTGAGCGAACTGCAAAAAGTGATGACCCAAGTCATACTCATCAATCACGGGCAAGTCATCGTTGATCAGCCCATCGCAGAGTTTGAACGCCTGCGTCATCAAGCTTATCAATTACGCACAGAAGATTCTCAGCTAACTGTAGAAAGCTTAACGAAGAACCGGATTCACTACGTTTTAGATGGTGACACATTCCGGATTAATTCCGAGAATATCTTTGAAATTCAAGACATTCTTACCGCACAACACGTGCACCTGAAAGAATTAGCGCCAATTTCTAGCAATTTTGAGCAAATTGTCGTTCAGCTTTTGAACCAGCAGCGGGGTGACCATCATGATGACTAGCTTGCGCGCAGAACTGTTTAAGTTTAGTCATCAAAAATCGGCCGTGGCTGGCATTCTCACCCTGATTTTATTGATGGCCTACAGCGTCTTAACGACTAAAACGGATACGACCCAAGTCATCTTTGAGTTTGGGGCCGTTCAGTGGATTCCGATCATTATGATTGCCATTGGCTCAACCTTTTTTGCCATGGAATATCAAAACCGGACGATCTTGATTCTGCTTTATAAAAATACAAGCCGCTGGCAAATTTACTTGGCAAAATTGGCGGTTGTTTGGCTATACAGCGTCGTCTTGACGCTCATCGCCACACTTTTGACGATTGTCTTTAAATCATTTCTTTTCAGGACGCCGTGGTCCGCATTAATCATCAATCATCAGACGCAACTTGATTTGCTCATGGGTAATGTCATGGGCACACTGATCTACGCGCTATTCATCGTGACCCTGTCGTTCATGCTGATTATGCTACTGAAACTCAACGCAGCGGTGATTGGGGTAGGACTCGCGTTAGGCTTTCTTGGTGCTGGCATTTCAGTTGCACTCATGAAATCTTTTACGTCTTTAATCCCCATCCTGCGCTGGAACCCACTAAATATGATTTTCGTCACCCAACAACTGGCCAACCCGCCATACACGGCCGTCTCGCATTTAAGTTCACTTGAAATCATCGGGGGCAACTTGATTTACGCCGCCATTTTCATCTTTTTAGGCTATGCCTTATTTAAGAATCGGCGCATCTAATCTAGCTAAGGAGAGGACATTTAAAATGGCTTTTAGTCTTTATCAAGAATTCTATAAACTCAATCATCGGAAACTAACTTGGCTGGCACCGCTCGTCTTACTCATCCTCATGATTTTAACTGGTCTATCAATTGGGTATAATGAAAGTAAGCTGCTCATGGCGACCTGCTATAATGCCCCTGACTGGATAATGCTCATCCTAGTCGTCATTGGGGCCACGACCTTTTCCATGGAGTTCCAGAACAACGCGATTCTAACGTTGCTCTATAAATCACCTAATAAGGCGTTAGTCTACTTATCAAAGTATATCGTTATTCTGGCTTATAACCTCTGGCTCCACCTGCTTGCCATGCTATTTACGTTGGGGCTCCATACAATTCCCATGAATCGGTCGGTGTCCTGGTCCGCCATTTACCTGTACCAACAACCGCTTTGGGAAAACATGCTGAAAACCGTTGCAATTGATGTACTCACGACAACTTTTATTATCAGTCTAATCTTTCTGCTCTCTTGCCTAATCAACAGCAATGCTGTCGTCATTAGCGTCAGTCTACTGATGGTGTTCATGGGGCAGTTTGTCTCTGCCAACTTACTAAACGCTGAAAAGTTCACGCAAGTTCTGCGTTGGAACCCGTTTAACATGACGAATCTAACCCGCCAATATTATAACTACACCACCTACTTCGATACCAGCCACCTCCTTAATCAGCAATTATTGCAGGGAGCCCTCAGTTACACGTTGCTTTTCATCGTCGTTGGCTACCTTATTTTTAGAAAAAAACGTTTTTAACCGCTCAGGAGGATGCAACCATGAATAAGTTTCCCGCACAGCTCAGAAAAATTCGTAAAGAACAAAATACCACGCAAGATGATTTGGCGAGCCAACTTTTCGTCACCCGGCAGGCAATTTCAAAATGGGAATCTGGTGATTCAACGCCAGACTTGAACAATCTCATTAAACTAACGGATATCTTCAACGTCAGTCTAGACACCTTGGTCTTTGGTGCCGAGCACGAGACTAAGGTCGATCCATCCGAATTCGTTTTCGACCCCAAGCACAACCGCTACGTTCGCCGCTTGGGTAAGATGAACTTCTGGGACTTCTTGGCTGGCTATTGGTGGGCAGTCCTCGCAATTGTTTTCGTGATTGGTTTCTTTTCCCTTTTCTGGTCCGGTCGGTAAACCTCACCAGGTAAAAGTGATTGCGCCGGCTGTAGGATCCTATAAGCCTTTTCAATTTATTTAAAATGCGCACACTAAAACAAGACTACCTAACAATTAATGTGTCAATCGTTAGGTAGCCTTGTTTTATGATCTACTGATTGCAGTCTTAGTAAAATTCTAGAAAATAGTTTTGATTTAAAAAGTTAAACGCCTAGCCGCGTCTTAAGGGCCTCCGTTACGACTTGAGAAACATTGATTTTTTGTTCTTTAGCCATCTCATTTAAATATTCTGGAATCGTAACATTTTTACGCACCGTTTTTGAATACTTAATACGAAACGCTGCCAAGTCAACAGAAATATAAACTAGAGCTTCTCCAGTTTCTAACTTGATACTCTCTGGGTTGGAAGGTTGTGGGTACGTCGACTGATCCGCCAACAAGTTGCCAATCAAATCCTCAGCCATCGTCACAGCATCCAACGGATCATTGCCCTGCGTAAATCCACCTTGTAGGTCAGGAACATGAACGAGTGTATAGTCCCCATCCTGACTAAAAATAGCGGGATAAATAACCATATCCTTTTCCATCGTATCGACCTCTTCTTTACTCAAAACTTTTTCAACAGTTTAACCATTGGCGTGGCTTCATCGGCATCCAAATCATACACACTGAATGTGCATATGACAAGCGAGCAGCATTCCTATTTTTTCTATAATTGCCTCCCCTGTCTCCTCTTTGCACCCGCAATCGCAACTGCCATCCGCCGATTTGCCCGCTGAATAACTTTACCATGACCGACCATCAAATACTGAACCGGCAGCTGATTCAAGCGTTCAGCACTTTTAATCGCCGTTGATAAGCTCCAAGTCGCTGCTGCTGAGAATGGAAACCGCCAACGCTTATCACCGGCCACTGCCAATCCACCCTGAACCACGAACGCGTCACCCGCCAATAGTGCTTGTGAACTCGCCTGATAAAAGGCCATGGAACCTGGCGTGTGACCGGGTACCAGGTAAGCCGTCAACGAGCCAACGTGATCACCCGCAGTCAGTAGTTTATCTGGCTCGGTTTCAACTTGAATCGTCCCACCCTTAATTTCTGTTTGATCTTCCAGCGCTTCTAAATTCAAATCACCAGCGAGTATTCTGGCATCACGCGTAGAGATGTAAACCCACGCTTGTGGAAATTCCGCTTTGACTGCATCTAATGATCCCACGTGGTCGACGTGCGCGTGAGTCAGTATAATTCGGGTCAGCGGTTTTTTTAGCCGTTTGATGGCCTTTAGAATACCTTTCGTGCAAAATGACATGCCCGTATCCACCAGCATCAGTTCCCTTCCCTCATCAACTAGGTAGCAATTGATGGGAAAGAGACGAGGTAAAAAGGTTAGCTGATAAATATGACCAAACTGTTTCGTCTTCATAGGTGCCCCTCCTCCAGGCCGTCCCCAATATGGGCCACAATGGCGTTCAAACCAACCACAACACCGTACATAATTCCCAAACGAACAGATATCTGGGTGATGAGCAGGTAATCACACCAGCCAAAAATGATGATTTCAATCGCTATTCGTCCAAGTAGTCCAGCTCGATGCGGCGATAAGGGGGCCATATACGTAGCCCAAACCACATAAACAATAATCGGAACTAGAATTCCTAGTAGTAAACCAACCGGCAACTTATATTTTGATAAACCTAAAAAAGTTATGATCATCAGTGTCACTAGCTCTATAAAGAATCGCAACAGCGCATTAATTTGAAAAAAACTAGTCATTCGATTCACCCTCCAGTTTACGAAAAATTTGCGTCAAGTCCATACACAACCACCTGATTGTCATTACCTTAACATGGGTGTTCACCCCCAGCTCAAGGGCTTTTCTCGTCGATTGACCGCTTTTTGTCCTAACTAACGTCCATGCCCCCATACACCCAGCAGCCTATCCGCCACTACATGTTATACTTGGCTAATTACTGAGGGAGGCCTGTATGATGAACACCACTGAATTTTGTCGTTGCGCCCATACTACGCGCGATACCCTGCGATTTTACGATACCCTTGGCATTCTGAAACCCCAGCGACTACCGAACAACTATCGGGATTACACGGCAGATGATTTAAACAACTATCAGATTATTCAGAATCTAAAGGCAGCTGGAATTTCTCTATCTGAAATTGCTCAGATTCTGGCTTTACGAACCCAGCCAGTAACGGCGAGCTGTCGCAATGACGTCCTGACGATTATTCAGCAAAATGCTGCCGACTTCGCAAAGCAACAGCAGTTTTACGCCCAATTATTGCAGATCACGAATCAGATGCACGCCTCACTGCAGGCCGGCCATCAAGAACAACTAGCTGGCTTGATTGAACAGTTTGGCCGGCTTGGTGAACCAGCTGCTTCTCGCCATCCTTGATGAAAAACTACCCGACGAAAAAAGTGTGATTCGGTCCACTCAGGACAAATCACACCTTTTTAATTGACCGGTCATTTTTAAACTGATTGGTCGGGATTATACATCATTGCGTGCGGCCACCTTATCTGTCACAGCATTAAGGACAATTACCAGCAAACTAAGCACGATCATATTTTCGCCACAGATAATAATACTGGCAATTACTCCCAAAGATAATCAGTAACAAGCAAAATAAGATAATGTTACCAAATGATGAGACTGTTAGCTGCCAATCTGACCCCATCAGAATAACGACCCCTAACATCAAAAGACAAATACTTGTGAATAATGTATTCATACATGCGTTGTGCACACGTAATGCAACTGCCTGGTCGCGTTCATCGTCAACAAAATACAGTCCTGAAAAGGATTTGACACCCAAATACTTTGACAAGTACCAGCAGAACCCGCCTAGGTTCACGGTGATTAGAACAACCACCAATAAGTTCAACCAAGATGGCATGTTCACCCAAAACAGGATACCCAAAATAATCGTGGTTAAATTGTTACTCCAAAAACTTAAGCGAACAATTCTTTGCGCTCGTGTCATTCTTCATCCTCCTTCGCCTGATAGCTAAACAGCGTATCAACCGTTGTGTTTAAAACGTCCGCTAACTTAAAAGCCAGCGTCAGGGATGGGTCATATTTATTATTCTCAATCGCGTTGACGGTCTGACGCGTCACTTTGGTTAATTCAGCTATTTCTGCCTGCGATAATTTCAATCGTTTCCGCCGAACAGCAATACTATTCCGCATTTTTTCACCTCGCGATGTCAAAAACTATTGACACTTATAGTAAAACATATTTGACATTCGATGTAAATAGTTTTTGACATTCAGGCCTTAAATCTACTTAGTTCAAGCAACAGCAAAACTTCGGGCCCTAGTAAAACTTATCTAGCTATTAACCTAACGTGTATCTAACCAGTTCGATGCACGTCTTGAGTGGCACACCTAAACCGACCAAACTGAGATAATTTTCATCTCAAAGTCTAGCCGGTTTGGTCCTTCTTGATTTAGCCATGATGGTGTGTACTTGTTACTTGCCGAGCCCCATTGACCTGCATCGCAACTGGATACAGTCTTTGTGCTAACCACCAAACCGTCCCACGCTGAACCAATAAGGTAGTTCCCAGATACAGCAATAGTGTTGTCGAACTTCCAGTCCACAATTGATCGACACCTAGATGCACCGCTACCCCGATTACCCACCATAACAGGGTCAACCAATTTCCTTGACGCATCACAACGCCCGCCTCGTTAATCCATAAACGATAGGATTGGGCCCGCAACGCGCCAAATAATACCGCACCTAGCAAACTCAAGCTCCCAAAAATAACGGCTTGCTGAACCGTAATCTGCAAGTGTTGCTTCTGAAAGGCATCACTGATTGACGCCATGCCCAATAAGATTACCAAGCCAAGAAATTTTACTTTGAAACGAATCACTCGCGGTGCCAATTGGCGCTTGACGACCATCCACACTAACCACATGCCCAGAACCCAATTAGTTAAATCTAAATTTTGCATCTGAATCCCTCCGAATTACAATTAGTAACGTTTATTTTATAAGTCTACAGAGAGGATACGATAACTACAGATCTCTTGTCCCGTTGATTACGCTAAGTGGTTAAATTTGATTGCTAAGTGGTCCTCATTGACCGATAAATATTAATGACGATTGTATTCGGAATTTCATTTAGGACGCCTAATGAAGCACACGTGGAATTCTTCCTAAAGACAACTGAAGTCAATGCTAAAAACCCGCATTCCCTTGATAGTCAACGCTAAGGAAATACGGGTTTTTAAATTAATTTAATGCTTTAAAATCTCCCAGTAAATGTAGCAGGTTTTTAGTCTACATCTGCTAAAGACTGGGTTTTAACTATTCTTCTTTCTAAATTACATTCTCACTCTAATCAGTCTCGCTTTTGCCACTTTTTCCAACCCTTAAATGTAAACAGGGCGAGCAGTGCGCCGACCCAAGCCAATTCAGACTTTTGTTCGCCGGTCTGTGGTAAGGTGCCACCAGTACTGGAACTATGAGTTCCCATGCTAGAACCACCACCATTGTTACCACTTGAATAACCGTAGCTACTGCCACCTGTTGAACCTGATCCACTGTAACCCGAGCCACTGCCACCTGTCGAGCCCGTTGAACCCGAGCCACTGTGACCTGAACCACTACCACTAGGTGTGCTAACTAGCTCGTCTGCTGCCGATCCTGTACTGCCAGTTCCATGGCCACCAGTGGTACTACCATTACCGGAACCTGTACTGCCGCTTCCATTGTTATTACCATTACTGGAACCAGTGGTACCATTGCCGTTGTTACTACCATTGCCGGAACCAGCATTGTTGTTCCCACTGTTATTGCCATTACCAGAACCAGTGTTGCCGTTACCATTACCAGAACCGGAACCACCGTTGCCGTTCCCATTTCCGTTGCCAGAGCCGGAACCGCCGTTGTTGTTCCCATTTCCGTTGCCAGAACCGGAACCGCCGTTGCCGTTACCATTTCCGTTACCAGAACCGGAACCACCGTTGCCGTTTCCATTTCCGTTACCAGAACCGGAGCCGCCGTTGCCGTTTCCATTTCCGTTACCAGAACCGGAACCACCGTTGCCGTTACCAGAGCCGGAACCACCGTTGCCGTTTCCATTTCCGTTACCAGAGCCGGAACCGCCGTTGCCGTTTCCATTTCCGTTACCAGAACCGGAACCACCGTTGTCGTTCTCATTTCCGTTGCCAGAATCGGAACCACCGTTGCCGTTTCCGTTGCCACCTGATCCGTCACTTCCATCAGACCCATTATTGCCATCGGAACCGTCACTGCCGTCAGAGCCATTGCCTGAATCTGAGTCACTGTCGTTACCATCGGAACCGTCACTGCTGTCAGAGCCATTGCCTGAATCTGAGTCACTGTCGTTACCATCGGAACCGTCACTACCGTCAGAGCCATTGCCCGAATCCGAGTCACTGTCGTTGCCATCGGAACCGTCACTGCCGTCAGAACCATTGCCCGAATCCGAGTCACTGTCGTTGCCATCGGAACCGTCACTGCCGTCAGAGCCATTGCCTGAATCCGAGTCACTGTCGTTGCCATCGGAACCGTCACTGCCATCAGAACCATTACCTGAATCCGAGTCACTGTCGTTGCCATCGGAACCGTCACTGCCGTCAGAACCATTGCCCGAATCCGAGTCACTGTCGTTGCCATCGGAACCGTCACTGCCATCAGAACCATTACCTGAATCCGAGTCACTGTCGTTACCATCACTGGCATCCGAGTCATTACCATTACCGTCGGAACTGCCATCACTATCTGAGTCACTACCGTCTCCGGAGCCACTGCCATCACCAGATCCGTCGGAATCGTTGCCGTCACCTGGCTGACCACCATTTCCATTACCACCGGTTCCTGGACCAGTTACGTTTCCACCGCCAGACTCATCACTTCCACCAGGATTTTCACCATCACTCGCATCTGAATCACTGCCGCTACCGTCGGATTCATTACCTGAGTCTGAGTCACTGCCGTCTCCGGATCCATTGGAATCGCTACCATCACTGGTGTCTGAATCACCGCCACTGCCATCGGAACCGTTGTCTGAATCCGAGTCACTGTCGTTGCCATCGGAACCGTCACTGCCGTCAGAACCATTGCCCGAATCAGAGTCACCGTTGTTGCCATCACTGGCATCCGAGTCATTACCATTACCGTCGGAACTGCCATCACTATCTGAGTCACTACCGTCTCCGGATCCATCTGAATCGCTGCCGTCACTGGCATCTGAGTCACCACTGTTACCGTCAGAGCCATTACCTGAGTCTGAGTCACTGCCGTCACCGGACCCATTGGAATCGCTACCGTTACCATCTGAGCCGTTACCCGAGTCCGAGTCACTGCCATCACTTGAACCGTTGGAATCGCTGCCATCACTTCCGCCAGGATTTTCACCATCGCTAGCATCTGAGTCGCTGCCACTGCCATCGGAACCGTTGCCTGAATCCGAGTCACTACCGTCACCGGACCCATTGGAATCGCTGCCGTTACCATCTGAGCCGTTACCCGAGTCCGAGTCACTGCCGTCACTGGAACCGTCGGAATCACCGCCGTCACTACCACTAGAGCCATCGGAACCATCATTACCGTCTGATTCATTGTTACCGTCGGAACCATTTCCTGAGTCGGATCCGTTATTACCATCTGAGCCATCACTACCGTCCGAACCATTATCTGAGTCAGAATCGTTGTCTTCTATCTTTTGGAAAACGTGAACAACGACCTGTTCTTTGTCAGTAAATTTTCCGGTTAGCTCCCCTTGTGTTTCTTTGTAAACATACCCCTTGATATCTTTTGGTTGTGCATCGTAGTCTTCACCAAGACCACCCTTCAGCAACTCGTCCTTACCAATCTTATTTCCCTGAGTATCTACATAAGAAACCCGCACTGGTTCAGAATCATCCTTGAACCGGTAATGGACGATGTATGTCCACAAGACAGTGTTAGTGAATACAGGATCACGAATCTCACCGATCATCGCATACCGATCCTTGACAACCGCGGTGTTAGTAAGCTGGCCATCTGTGAAATTATCATCATCGCCGACAACTTCTGGATACTTTAAGTCATTGTAAACTACGCCCTGATCCCCATCGTCCTTGCCATCACCACCGCTAAAGTGAATCCGATAAAATGGTGTTGCTGATAGTAAAGTACCATTGTCCTTATGTCGGGTTTCCTTGGTATACATCGGTACCGCGTAACGATCAACCGCATCCATACCCAGTCGCCGGTTCTTAACCGTTAATGTTTTATTAGAAATGCGTCCCTTTATTTTGCTACCACTCACAATAACTGTTTTAGAAATAAGCTGATTGTCGCACTTGAAGTCATCTAACTGTAACTGGCTCAAGACACCAAAATTCTCAATTTGACAATTTCTCAAATCTAAGTCTCGAAGTGATGTTACCCCAGCCAATGGCCGAACATCTGAAAGACGGTTGTTTGGTAACTTCAGTGTTTGCAGATTTTTCAGCTCTCTTAAAGGCTTCAGATTGACAACGTTTCCTTGTGCCGAAACGATGGGGTGTTCTCCATATGTGGTATTCCCATCATTGTCATAGTTCGTAGCCGAACCGTCTAAGATCAAGGTATGCAGTTTGGTTGCCTTCTCTAGGCCTTCCAAGCTCACCGGTACACGACTCTGAACACCACTACCAACAACGTTATCTTTATCGACAATAATTTCTGTAATGTCATTCATGTGAGACGGCTTGATATCCTCAACCGTCTTAATGCGTTTCCCCATTTGCTGCAGGGTTCTTAAAACAATCTTTTGTAATTCTGGACTGGGCATCCAATCTGAAATAGATGCTCGTCGACTACTAACCTGACTGGATTTAATTTTGTCCGTATCATCGGCACTAGCTCTGGGTGTATCCATGGATAGCCCCGTCCCCATCAGTGTTGCTGCCGCTGTCAGCCAAAGTGTTGCTCGTACATTCTGTGCCATTATTTTTTCCTCCAACGTTATATAATTTGATTTTTGTCTGCTGTTCTTACACCGATGGTTAACATCCTATCAGGTTAACCAACAGAAGAAAATAAATTATGATGGGTGCAATCAAATAAGGAATCATCGCCGTTAAACGATGACTCCTTATATTGTATCTAATGTATCGTGACCGCTTGTCAGTGTTGGGATTTGCGCCCTTAATGAGAATGCCCCTTAGCAACAAAAATAGCTTTTATCGATTACCTTAATTCACACAACTAGACTTGCAAGCTGAAGCCGCTATTTCTCACCAGTCGCCAGATGCCATGACCAAGCGATTCCCAATAGCGATATCCCGCCCGTTCCCACCATGGTTGCTTGGAATCCCGTGACGAATGTTGGTCCATGAAACTGATAAAAAATAATCACCGCCACCGTTGTTCCCAATGCACCACCTAACAATCGCGACGTGTTATAAATGCCAGCCGCTTTACCAATCTGGTTTTGCGGCGCTGCCCCAATGACCGCCTTTTGTAATGCTGGTCCGGCTAACGACAATCCAACGCCAGCCAGCATTAGCGGTCCAAGTAAATCGATATAGTTGTTACCTGCTAATAGTGCAAGCAACCAGTAGCCCACACCCTGACAAAGTAACCCTAACGTAGCGACCCCGCGCTCACCAAATTTATCGACCGCTTGTCCCGCAAACGGTGCGACGAGTACCAGCGTCCCCGTCCAGGGCAAAAGTGCCAGTCCAGCCATTAAAGCTGACCCTCGTTGACTCGCCTGCAAATACTGCGGTAGGAAAAACACAACACCGTACATAGAACCATAGAGACAAGCTGTTGCGAGATTCCCTCCAGCAAAAGCTTTACTCCTAAAGAGCCGTAAGGGGATCATCGGCGTCCCTTCATGTGATTGACGGTAAACAAAAATCGCCCCACAGCCAATACTGGTAACACCCACTGCAATGCTCCAGCCCAATTGGGCCACCGTCAAACCACTGGTCGTTGCCGATAAAGCCCACACACACCCCGCCGAAGCAATCGCCACTAAGAAATTATCAATCATATTAATTGGTTCAGACTGACCATAGCTTTCCGGAAGGTGCCGCAGGGACCACCAGATAGCCAAAATACCGATAGGAACGTTAATCCAAAAAATCCACTGCCAGGTCAGTCGTGCCACAATGAAACCACCAAGTGAGGGACCAACGATTAAGGCAAGCCCCCCAATGCCACTCCAGATTCCTAAAGCGCGCCCGCGTTGTTCAGCCGGTAGCGCATTTGTCAGAATAGCCATGGACATGGGTGTCATCACCGAGGCCCCCACTCCCTCAACCACTCTGGCCAGAATCAACCCGCTCATACTGGGTGCCAATGCACATAGAACGGACCCAATCGTAAAAATCAAGATGCCCCAATTGTAAACTTTTCGGTGGCCCCACCGTTCACCCACGGCAACACCAACCAGTAAAACAGCGGCAATAGTTATGTTGTAAGCATTCAAGGCCCATTGCAACGACCGCACTGAAATCTGAAATTCTGTACGAATTGCTGTCGACGCTGTCGTCACGATCATAGTGTCCATCATGGCCATGAAAAATCCTAGCGATGTCAGCGTGAGTAACCATTTGATTTCAACCTTTTCCCCTATCATTTCACCATCTCCTATTTTCAAAGCATAGTTCAAATGTTTTTGAACTATGCTTTGAAAATAACACGGCTGGTAGCTACTGGCAAGACCATAACCAAAAAAAGAGCAGCACCTCGTGGTCTCCTCTTCATTGGTCTATTCATCTATAAGTTTTGCCAGAAATGAATCAAGTAGTGGTCAAAAGTTGACCGGTCTAGTGCAACAAATTTTTCACGGGAAACCTTATGCACGGTAATCAATCCCGCTTCCTGAAGAATCTTAAAATGATACGAACCGGATGTCTTACCAATCCGTAAAGCTTGATCAACGGTTCCACATGAAACCTCATGGTCTAATTTATCCAAATAGCGAATAATCGCTAGTCGAATCGGATCAGCCAATGCTTTGAAGACGTCAATACTATTTTCACCTGTGTGTGTTTGCTCTGTCATTGTATTTGTCCTATTTACTTGTATTTTCTAGTCAGCTAGGTATCTGTTAAGTTTACCAAAAAGCCAGCTAAGAAGCACTTTTCTAGACTTCCCAGTATCAGGTGGGGCAGCTTAGAACTACGCCTGATACTGCTGCCAAAATTTTTTAATTGCTTTGGCAACGTCTCGAACTAACGGACTGAAAATCACAATTACTGGTACCAATGGTCCCCAGACCAACGCCGCCAAACAGGCAATTCCGCCAACCACCACGGTGCCCCGCACAACTTTCAATAACCGTTGGGCTTCACGAATATCTGTCGCGGACCAGTCATGAGCCTGTTGCTGATCGCGATAAACCACGTGAAAGAGCCACCACAGGTACCCATTAAAAATTAAATATGCCAGTGCATAAATAAAGTTGTTCAACCTCGCTAACGGATTCATCGCCAATAATTGCGTTAATAACGGCATGAGTGACAGAAAAAACAGAAAGTAACAATTTAAAATAATCAATGTGCCGCTAATTTGCTTAACTCGGCTAAATAATTTTTGATGAAAATACCAATAGGTCGATACTAACAAAAAACTCGCAATATAAATAAAAATGTTAACCGCAAAGTGACGCCAACTGCTTGACCACAGCTGAGTGCTCAACGGCGCTTTAATTTCTAAGACCAGCACCGTTAGAATCACCGCAAAGACACCATCATTAAACGCCATAAAGCGCTCTCGAGAATTTTCAAACATCGCTGCCACTTCCCCTCGAAAAGTCACTATACAGGAAGAACCCGTTAAAGCGATCAGCGAACTCGCTGTACGTAAGATACGGGGTATCAACTATCCAGTTTAGTCGTCAACTCCCCACGGAACTGCAACATTTTCTTTTCATTGGCAGTGTTGACCGTACAACTTTTACATGATTCACAGTTGACTGACGTCGCTTGTATGACGATCTATGCGCCAACGATATGTTTCTAGCCAGTCTGTTCATCAACCTAAATCATCTTTTTTATCCGTTGTCAGCCGGCGTTTTTGCCATTAGAAAGTTTGTCAGTTCAATGCCATTGCGAACCACGACTTGTTGCTTCATGACCTGATAACCTTGCTTTTTAAAAAATGGTTGCGCCGTCAATGATGCAGCCGTCGTATAGGTTGGCACTACCACTGCTTGTTCCAAAGCATCAACTAGCCGGCTGGCAATCCCCAAGCCTTGACAATCGGCACTAACAAATAATCGGTCTAAATATCCCGTTGCGGTCATGTCAGCAAATCCCACCACTACCTTACCTACCACGGCAACGTAGGTCTGATGTGCCAACAATGAGGTCTGCCATTGTTGCCGAACTGCTGGTGTGTCTGGTCCAATCCAGGCCGTAAGTTGTTCAGATGAATAGTCTTGCCCATTTACTCGGCGAATCGTGTCCCGATATAGCTGTAGAACAGCCCCCAAATCCGTTGGCTGGTATCGTCTCAAGTGCATGCCGTCTCGCCTTCCTTCTAACCGTACTGTCACACAATCATCCTTTACTGGTGTTTTAATGTCAAACCGGGTAAATTAGACCTAAATACTTTCTCAGGAGGAATCCACGATGTCGCTCGGTCAAACGCTCAAAACTGTCCGTAAACAACAAGGTCGCTCACAAAAGGACATTGCCGCTGGCATCTGCGCGCAGTCCATGCTTTCCGCAATTGAAAATGACCACTATACGCCCAACGCCAAATTGTTGCTAGCACTCTGTCACCGGTTGGCCATCTCACTCGACGAGATCAGCCTGGCCACCGACTTTGCCATCAGTGGGGATGATGCCCTGAATACTCAAATGCAGGCACTGTGCAATCAGCATCGCTATTTAGAACTACGCGATTTTTTACTGAACCCCCACACGCTAGCGGCTGTTACCACTGCACAGCAAACACAGGCTTACTACTATTACCTGGGGGTCGCCCAATTACATGTCGACACACATTTGACTGCGGCTGAACAGAATTTACAGTTTGCCACCACCATGACTGAAGGACGCACACCTTCTACCCTGACCCGTCTGTCACTGGCATCACTGGCAACTGTTCGTGCGCAACAACAGCGCCCGCAAAGTGCCACCACCTTAATTAACCAAGCTCTCGCCAATGTCGACCAGGGGCCTTATGAAGAAAATTGCAATATTATCTTTTATCTGGCAGCATTAACCGCCTACTTTTTACATGAGCCGCAGCGGGCTACCCACCGATTGTTAGCCGGCATCACTTACATCACGGATCACAACTCCCACTACATGTTGGCCAATAGTTATCGACTACTTGCAGAAATCGCTGAACGCGCGGGTCGGAACGTCGAAGCAGCCACAGCTCGCCAAAAGCAACAGTTTTTGACCGACTTATTTCATGAAAAAGTTCCCGATAATTTCTAAATATCAGTTTACTGATTTTTAATCAGAACACAATTCACTTAAAGTAAGGCCATCCAATTAAGGAGGCCTTTTTTATGACAAAACTATTATTTCAAAACAACATCGCGATTCACACATCGTTAGACCGCGTTCACGCAATCTTGGCGCACCCAGAGAATCTACCCTTATGGGATGACGAAATTAGTCAGATTACACCGACTGCCACTGGGTTTTACCTCGTTCGACAATCTCCCGCGCTAAACACCCATGAACGGGTAACGGTAATGATTACGGGTAACCAGATTGGCTACAACAGTCAGGAAGGCCAATTGCCCTACCAACTGATCTTCACGCTGACCGAAAAAGGCGGCCATACTGAAGTCGTTGAATCGCTTAGCGTACCCGACAACGCTGCCTTCCCCGTCCCATTAAAGCTAATCAGCCCTATCGCCAAAGTAGCCTTTGCGCAAAAACTAAAAAATTTAGCGATGCTAGCTGAATCGACTAAGGCGGTGACCGTCTGATGCAAGCCATTGTTCAAGACTCCTACCAAGGCATCGACGCCCTAAAGCTCGTCAATCAACCAACACCCCACCTCTCTCCCTTAGGCGTAGGGATTGAAACACGTTACACTCCAGTGATGCCTTACGACGTCCTCACGGAAACTGGTCAGCTCCACCAATTACGCCCCGTCAGACTCCCAATCGTAGTGGGATATGGCTTCGGTGGCATTGTTCGCCAAGTCGGTCGCTTACGCAATGCGCGGCTCCGCAATCAACCAGTTATTGGCGTCCACCTGCAAGGAAGTCATCAGGAACAGCTGGTTTCGACAGTGCCACCCTTGCTGTTTCCAGTACCCGAGAATGTGTCTTTGGCCGCAGCCACCACCCTCATTGGTGGCGCGGACGCCGCGTATTTTGCAGTGAAGAAAAGCCACCTGCAACCGGGAGCAACCATCCTGGTAACTGGCGCTAGTGGTGGCGTTGGCACCTATTTGATTCAATTATTACGCCTTTTCGGTCAGCACGTAATCGCCGTTGGTCACTCCAGTCGCCACGATTTCTTACGAGAGTTGGGTGCAGACCAGGTAGTGGCCTATGATCGACCGTTGACCAACCAAATTGCCGGATTTAATGCCGTCACTCAGATTATTGATCTCGCCGGTTCCGTGACTCTGTTGGACCAACTGACCGCAAACTTAGTATCTGCCCCAATCCTATCCTTGGCCCTGCAGCGCTACTCCTCACCATCAAAGTTACCATTCGCATTTGCCAGCGGTGCAATTAGTCCTGGTGATTACCGCTGGCTATTGGCACAGCTTGCACAACACACGCTTAAAGCGATGATTCAAGCACAGTTGCCATTCACGGCGGTTAAGACGGCCCAGCACCATTTGCTGGCCGATCACGCAGCTGGTCGAATTCTGCTCACTTACAATCAGGAGGTCTAACGCATGCTGATCAATTTAACGGTAAATTGGGAACACCTTATGTCACAGCTGTTTACATTATGGCTCATTGGCTGGGGCCTTCGCGCCATACTGATTGGCCTCCTACTCGGTGGTCTGTTCTGGTGGCTCAAGCGATCACATTAAGAAAATTTGGACGTAAAAGGATCGAAATAGGGACCGCTTCAGCCGATCACCTATTTCGATCCTTTTTAAGTTGTCCGTCCCTCAAAGACCAACGCCAGACTATGCGTCAATTGGCTGAGTTCCACGGCAGTTGGCGGTCGACCAGCCGTAAAATCGTAGGTCAACATGCCTAACATAACACCACCAATGACGTTTACTTCTAAATCCGTTGCTGGACGTTGCAACACCGGCTCTAAATGCCGCATCAGCAAATCCTTGATTCCTGTCAGTAGGCGCCCTTGAATTTGTGGAATTGTCATCAACGATTTGATTGGCCGATGCCATTCATCCAAGAGTTGGGTTAATTCTGGTTGTAACTGACGAAAGGACTGATTCATGCCTACCCCTTCACACATCAGACTGGCACGCTTGGTGAGTAGGTCATCGAACCACGCTAGAATGGTCTGGGTAATCTGATCGGCCACATCATACTTATCCTGATAGTGTTGATAAAAAGTCTTGCGATTGACCATTGCTCGCGCCGCAATGTCCTTCACCGTGACCTTTTTAAAGCCATTTGCTAAGACCAAATCAATAAAAGCGCTCTCTATTAATCGGTGTGTCTTCTGAATTCTTAAGTCCATCATATAATTCCCCCTCCCATTAATAACGCTATTTTTGTTGGGATATGTCCCCACATTCACTGTAATTGTTCCTGTATCCCCTAATTCACAGAGAAATTGACCATTTTAGAACAAGCTATTTTAGTCTAATATGCCCATTGGAATCAAGAAGGGGGACTGTATCATGTTACAAGTATTTAAACGTAAAAATATTTGGCTCACCATTCTAGCTAGTATCTTCTTAATCGCCACCTTTGCTTTCGCTCAGGTCGGTGCGCGCAGTACGGCCAAGGTTCGTCACCTACCGATTGCTTTAGTTGTCAACGATACCGGCACTAGTGCCCATACTCTGTCACAGAAGCTCTTACGTGAAAACCGTCAAACCAACGCTAAGATCAAGTGGATCACCGTTCACCATCAATCAGAGTTGGCAAAAGGCTTCGCCAGCGGCCGCTACTACGGTGCGATGGTCATTCATTCCGGCTTTGGTCAGGCATTAACCACGCAACAAACTTATCTTAAGGACAAGATTGTCACTGCCAAACTGACGGCCCTCGCCACGAAGACACCGGCGCTTGCCCAAACCGCCTCATTTCAGGCTAAGCAAGCGCAGGTTCGCGCACTTGGTGAGACGCAGCCCCAAACCGCCCGTATCTCGCTATACGTTAGCCAAGGGAATAATGCCACCGTTGCCAACCTACTGACTACCGCACTGCCACAACTCGTCACCCGTCTCAACCAGCAGATTGCCACTAAATACCAACGAGTTGCAACGACTGCCAACCTCGCATTAACCGCGACGGACTGGGGCAAACTCCAAACACCGATTCACACGACCCTCGTGACGCGCAATCCGCTCTCTACTAAAAAGCTCAGTGGCATGGCTCCCATGTTGATTACAATTTTCTGTTGGATTGGTAGTCTGATTGCAAGTCTACTAAACTGGCGGGACCACAAAAAATTTGAACCCCAGCGCACGGACGGCCGACTATCGGTAACCAGCGTCACCAGCCAAATCTTGAGTGGCACCGTCCTGGCCAGTGCAATTGCCTTAACCATCTACGTCTTTACCAAAGTTTGCTATGGCGTTCCGATTGCTCAGCCAATTCCGTTTTTACTATTGATTGGCTTTATCAGCTTTGTTTTCTTGATGCTGCAAACAGCAATTCTCGATACACTAGGTCTCAAAGGCTGGCCCATTCTCTTAGTCATTTGGATCATCTCAATGGGCGTCATCACGTTCGTGCCGCAGATGCTCAGTCCATTTTACCAACACGCCGTCTATGACTGGACACCGATTCGCTTTGCCTACGATCTGATTACCAAGCAACTGTATCTCCAGGATGCCAGCCTGTGGGGGTCCTCGTTTGCCACCTTACTTGGCATTGGTGTGGCCGCCATTAGTTGCATGTACGCTTCAACCCTGCCGAATCGTAAGCTGCAACTCGACTAAAAAAGGTGTGGTTAATCCCGTCAAAAACGGATTGACCACACCCTTTTTAGCACAAATCTGTCACCCTTCAGGTCCGGTTGACTTGAAGAACTGGCGATAAGTGACTCACCTAAACAACTGCCGCTACTTTAATCGGCCTTGCCCCATAGGAACTGAATCAAGCGCCGATCCACCTGCGGATTCTCATGTAGCTTACTGTGACGCGCTAACTTTCCGGTAAATTTGATTTCCTGATACGACTTGGCTCGTGGCGCCACCAAATACTTCAACGATAAACTGGCCACGTTCGGAACGGTGCCATCAGTGTGGCCGCCGATATCGCCATACAGATTGAGCACGCGGACTTGGTTCTTCGGCAACACCTGCCGCAGCTTCGTCATCTCCCGATAAGTCGCATTCATATGATTTGGTTTTCCCGTTGCATCAAGTTTTAAGTTAGCCGGTTGCTGAACACTGGCTGGCATACCCTTAAAATTTAAGCCCGCAAAGTGACCCGCAATATCGACCTGCTTGCTTAACTTAGGCAACTTGTGATTGTGTTGGTTCACTAGGGAATAGTAGATCAGGGAAATATTGCCCAATGAGTGACCCACCATGTTGATACGCTTAAAGTGATACTGTTGCTGTAGAGCCTTGACCACGTTGGTTGCCCAGACGCCATGCATCCGGTAATCCAGTTGGCGATTGTTTGCGTAGTTCACTTCGACGATGGGGTTAACGGCCCCCGGCTTAATTTTACCTGCCAACCGAACCTGCCCCTGACGGTCGACCATTGCGCGAATGATTGTTTGGGTGACACCAGCTTTTTTGGCCGCATTCGCCATATGCTCCTCAGCACGATAGCTACTCCCACCACCGTGAAAGAACAACGTCGGCGTCGTTGACTGTTGGTATTTAGACGCTGTAGGTCGCGCGGCACAGCCAGCCAAACTGCCAATCAATAAGCCGATTCCCACCAAGACACCCAAGACCCTTAATTTCATCTAATCCCCCCTAATTTACAATCCATTATACAAACTTAGAGTAGGTTGAAGGCAAGCCCTAAATAAAAAAACATTAACCCGATAATTTTCAGGTTAATGTTTTTCGTTTAGTCTACTTCAGTTGTTAACCGTTGGCGTGCAGCCGCAATAATCGGCTCAGCCAACCCCAACCGTTCCGCTAACCAGATAGCTTCACTGGCACCGACCTGATGAAGCAACAAACGATACGTCGGTTTTAGTGTCTGGGGATCAAAGGCCATCGTCGCCGTCATGAAGGTCGGACAAGCCACCGCGTATTCCTTGATTGCGCTAAAGTGGGTCGTCGCAATGATGGTGGCGTGCTGTTGTCGCAAGTACTCGATGATGGCAATGCTGAGGGCCGACCCCTCCTCAGGATCGGTACCACTCCCAATTTCATCCAGGAGCACGAGGGCATTGTGCTTGATGTTCGCCGTCATCTCTACTAACGTTGTCATCTCGGCGGCAAACGTACTCAACTGAGCTGTGATGCTCTGATTATCCCCAATATCGACCCAGAATTGACTGAAGACGGCCATTTCAGTGCCGACTGCAGCGGGTAACTCTAACCCCACCTGAATCATTAAGGCAAATAAGGCAATAGTTTTCAGAACAACGGTCTTGCCACCGGAGTTAGCCCCCGTGATCATCAGACCTTGCTGTGGGGTCAACTTAATATCGAGGGGCACGGCGTCTTTCAGTAACGGATGACGACCCGCCACGATTTTGATATGCTGCGTCGTATTCAGCTTAGGCAACCGACTATCCGTTTCCAAGCCGTACTGACCACGCGCCATAATTTGGTCGAACTGGCTAAGTAATGCTTGGTTCTTAGTCAAGGCGTCCCAACTATCGACCACGTCGCCCGTCAAGGTCACCAGTAGTTGGTAAACTTCACCACTTTCATCAGCAAGCAGGCCCGAAAGCACAGCTCCCTTCTTAGCGGCCGTAGCCGGTTCAAAGAAGACTGTGGACCCAGTTGCCGACTGATCGATGATCTGGCCCTTAAACCGATTCTTTTCCCCCGCTTTGAGTTGGACACACACCCGGTCATTGCGGGTGATTAGTCGGTTACTTTGGACGGAATGGGGATGCTTTTGCACAAACTGTGTCAGTGCCGTTTGAACCTGCTGCCGTTGTTTGCCGATTTTTTGGCGAATCTCGGCCAACTCAGGCGTGGCATCGTCCGCCACCTGACCGTGAACGATGATGTGCTCTAACCGTTGCTGTAACCCACTCAGCTGTGTCGTTGCCGTCATCAATTCCGTTAGCATAGGTGCCAGCGTCTGATGAACTTGTAGCGTAGACGTCAAACGCCGCAGATTAATCAAAAAGTGATTGATCAAGTCCAGTTGTGGCGCATTTAATAATAAGCCTTGGTCTAATTTTGTCTGTAAAGCCGTCAATTGATCTAAATCAAAGTAGGTAAACGTCACATTATTCGCTAATAACCGGTGGGCTTCCGCCGTTAAGGTCAACTGCTTACGAACAGCACCTAAATCGGTCTGGTTAGGCATTGTTTGTAAGGCGGATGCGGCCCGTTTACTATGGGTATACGTGGCGACTGTGGCTAAGATTTGATCCAATTGGGTAATTTCTTTTAAGTTCAATTTGTTCTCCTTGCAGCGAACAGCATGGAGAAACCTTCAGTTATTTGACTTGTCGGTCCTGCTGTTTGCTAATACTTACACGAATTCGTGTCGGACATCGCGCGACAATCTACCGCACTCATTAACGTCACTCCTTATTTTTCAATGGATTTAACTGTAACATACGCTAGTCTTTTGAGCAAATTCAGCCGCCGTGATTACTGGTTTGATTTCACAAACCAAACCTGAGCGAGTGGCAATCCCCTTTCAACAACGATTTGGCGCCATATTTATAGTGCGTTTTTAATAAGCAAAAAAGGTTCTGCGGGCAATTAATTAGCGCAACTAAACTAACCAGTCTTAGTCACACCACTATTGCCTTAGAACCCTTTCAATAATGCCCATATTCAACTTAATCAGTAGACGGTTGTGCTTCGTTTTCCTCATCCAATTGATCACAGTCGATAATTAACTGACAAACCTCTTTTTCGGGGGCTAACTTCATCGAGTACTTCCGGCCATATTCAATCATTGTATGATGGGCCTGATGCAGTTCCTCCGGCTGCAGGACACTTACGATCTTATTTTCAACCTGCAGCGGGGATGCCGACTGATCGACAAAATGAAGTCGCTTAGAGATTGCTGAAACGTGAGTGTCTACCGCAAAGGTCGGTTGGCCAAAGACATCGCTTAACACTACGTTGGCCGTCTTACGCCCCGCACCTGGCAAGGCCATGATGCCCTTTCGGTCGGTCGGAACCACATCATCAAGCTCTTCATGGACGATTCTAGCCGTCTTGATAATGTTACGTGCTTTGTTATGGAATAGCCCCACGCTCTTAATGATTGCCTCAACGTCAGTCACGTTGGCAGCCATCAGGTCTTTGGGCTCCGGGTACTTGGCAAATAAGGTTGGCGTGACCTTGTTCACCGACACGTCCGTTGCCTGCGCACTTAAAATCACCGAAACCAGAAACTGGAAGGGTGTTCTGGCATCTAATGAGGGGCCCACTGGTCCAATGTCCGCTTCCATTTGATGAATAGCCCATACGATTTGTTTGTCTTTTAGCATACGGTTTCCTCGATTTCCTTAACGTCTTTGATTGTTGATTCAAGTTTACCGCAAAAGTGCCAGCGATTGGACTAAATCCAGCAACGGCTTACAAAAATATCTCCTTTCAGGCAGTAAAAATTGGTTCCAGAAAATCATCCACTGATTTCCAGAACCAATTTTTACTGGTTACCTGATTAAGACTTACCAGACGCCTAATCGCGGATTTCGACCTGCAAATAAGTTATCTGATTGTCTGAATCAAATTGATACGTGTCAAACCCGTGAAAGGCAAACAGCTGGCCACTACTCTTCCGGCCAGCAACGGCCCACTCGGCTTGGTAGTCCCCATCGGTCACATTGACCCGACATAGGTGGTGTAGCTCCTGATTGTCTTCGAAAAAATGCGTAAAGAAACTCGCAATTTTTACCGGTGTGTCAGCCATGACCCCATTAGCGCCTTGAACCACAGCAGTACTTGCAAAGAGCGCAATTATTTGATCTCGAGCGTGCTCATCATGAGATGCTAAATCCGATAATTGAAAATACCGCCGAATAATTTCTGCTTTTTTATCCATGGAAGTTTCCTCCTCGCATAATCAATCAGTGTAGACTGATTACTTGAAAAGTAAAAGAATCTAATTAGCAGAAGTTACAAATAGTTCGGTCAATGATGCATACTAGCTGGGTATTGTGCTAAGTGAGCTAACCAATAGCCACGATTAGTCATGATTCCTGACTTAAAATGAACCCTTCGCTTCACTAATGACGCGGCATGTCGTCCTTAAACCGCTGCTTCAGCTTCTGCTCACTTGCCTGTAGGAGGTCTTCCGCATCAATACCATACAAACTACTAATGACTAGTACCTGATCTAAGGCGTCCGCCAGCTCTTCTTTTAAGTTCGCCTGTAGCTCTTCAGGAGTTGCCTTCTTCTCACCCGGATGATCCCGACCAATCTCGATGGCGCGAATGGCGCGCGAAACTTCGCCCGCCTCCTCGGTCAGAAAATTCAGGTGAACAAAGGGAGAATATTGATACCAATTACGTTGCTTGTAAAAATCGACCAACCAGGCTTGATGTGCTGTAATCGTCACTTGCGGTTCCTCCTCTTATCTTTTAGGGTATATCTTCAACTTTACCAGACTTATTCCCTGACGCAACTAACCCTGCTTATAAATTAACTTATGATCCCAGAATCGATTGCTAATGTGCTTATTACCTCATTTCAACCGAGAAATCTTCTTTTCCGTACAAATAATGCCCCAAGCAGCTAGCAGCATGATGCCCATCGTAAACAAGACTGGCCCTAGCCAATTCGTCCTCGCGAGGAGCCACCCACCAATTCCTAAAAATAGGAGCGCCGGTAACCAGCCAACCCTAACTAGCCAAGGATAGCGTTCCCGTAACAGTAGCTTTGGCGTCAACGCTAACTGTTGCTGAAACTTGTTAATCCCGTTCAAAACGTAGAGGTTCAAAAACCCTTGGGCAAAAACAACTAAGGGTAACCATTGCTCAAGCGGTAATGACGAAAAAGAATATAATCCCCATACAGCTAAAAAAAGTGCTGCACTGGCCACCAATGGCCAACGAACATTTTTTAGCCGCCCGCGAACGGTTTGCCGTTTAATCCCCAGAACAACCTGCGCGTCCTCTCGCATCAACTGATCCAAAGAAAGCTGGTACAGGTTACTTAACGCAAGCAAGCTGTCAATGTCTGGATAGCTGTGACCCGTCTCCCAACTCGAAACCGTCTGACGCGCAACATGTAGTCGACTAGCGACGTCTTGTTGCGTGAAGTTCTGCTGCTGTCGCGTAAGCTTTAAGCGTTCTCCCACGCGTCCTACCACTATTTTGATCAGCTTGGAACTGAGAGTACCCGCGTGAAGAAGTATGACCTTTCTTTGACAGCTACCTTACGTTTTTCCTAAGCCAGCAAAGAAAGCGTAAAATCCAAGCAAAAAATGACCACGCCTAAGCAAAATGCGGTAGGATAGCAACATGTTAACCGTTAGAAACATTTGGAGCATTATTCGGAGGTGATTCGATGCGCTGGGAACCTTTACTCATTATCTTACTCATGGCCAGTCTGTGTGGCCTGCTCATCATCACTACCGTTCGACGGACGCGAACACGTTGGTTTGCGCTGCTCGTTCTGAGCTATTTTACAGGCCTCGGTGCCATCTTATTCACACCACTGGCCTTCACAGGTACGGCCGTTTACATCATGCCAGCCGGGCTTGGCCGTGTCAATCTGACCCATCTTGACATGTTCAACCTGGGCTTCTTAGAAAACATTCTAATGACCATTCCATTAGGGATGCTGATCAAATGGGTTTTCCCTAAAATTTCCATGTGGGGAGTTACCCTATTAGGTGTTTTTGCCGGTTCTAGTTTTGAAACCATTCAGTATATCTTATCCCATCACTGGTTAATTAACCGTAGTAGCGACATCAATGACGTTATCTCAAATACGATGGGCGTGGTTGTGGGCGGCATCGCTATCGCCGTTTACTACCGGATCGCGGCCAAACATCGGCAAAGGCCCCAGGCCATTGCCTGATAATCACTAGCAATATCGCCTATGAATATAGCACCCGAGCACACTGAATAGTTCAGCGTGCTCGAGTGCTACTTTCGTCTTATTATTTATTTTCACCGTGCAACCAATGTTCAAAGTGAGGCGCACGGGTCATATCAAAGTTCCCCGCCTCGTCTACCCCGACCTGTTCCACCGAGATTTTAGCAATGATCTCCTGCCAAGCGACCGCAGCTGGTAGTCTGGCCATCATCACTTGGCCGTTAACCAGCGTCACGTTTAACTGGTCACCGGCAACCAGATTCAGTTCCTTTCGAATCTCAGCGGGAATAACGACCTGACCCTTACCTGAAATTTTCACTATCGTCATGAATCGTGTCACCCCAATTCTAAAAGTTTTCTTTACGAAGCTAACGATACACGCGACCCATCATTTGACCAAACAAAAAGGACCGTCAACGAACAACGGTCCATTACAAAATCAATATTTTAAATGTTAATCAACCAGTTAAACACTTATGGCATCGCCCGGTTTCTGCCGTAGGACGATTACAACGGGTCTTTCAATCGTCCACTGAAGATGTTTTCGTCTTACGAAAGACAAACCATTTGCTAAAGAAATAGTTTGCCACTACCACAACGACCTGATCGACCAGCTTCGTTAACATTTCGTTTTGCTGCAGGAGGGAGACCCCTACCCACATGATGGCCATATCCATCACTAGTGTCACGCCACGGGCCAGAAAGAATGAAACTGCCTCGCTCAATAAACGCTTCACCGACACAAAGTGTGAATGGAAGACCCAGACGCGATTGGTCACGTAAGCAAACAGAACGGATAAGAACCAAGCCCAGACATTCCCAACTTGGTAGTTCCACCCCCACAACGTGACCGTCACGTAAAAGACGACCAAATTGACCAACGTCGTCAACCCACCAAAGATCAGGTAAGCTAGAACATCTTTATATTTCGCGTATAACTGTGTTAACCGGTTCATTCGAAATTCTCCTCTGGTCGTGTTCTTTAGTCTCCGTTATAACTGAGTTTGCCCCGCCGTGCAAGGGACGATGCCTATTTGATATAAAAAATTAAAGTGTTGCGCTGGTCACTGCGCCAACCTTGGTGACTGGTTAGTTCGTGTTGCTGGTTAGACAGTGTGGCATTAGTGGTGGTCAGGTTTGACTTCATAAGTTAAAGTAATTATTTTAGTCTACACTAGTTTCCCAACGCACGCCATTGAAAAACACCATCCCGACAGTGTCGACATGGTGTCTCTAATTTTAACGATTTAGTCTTTCCTGAATCATCTGGATCACGTGACTCTTAAGCACCAGATAAACCAATACGATTTGAATTGGCGTGGTAATCAACTGTTTGACCGCCCGAATTGGGAATAAGCTCCAAAACGGCGTCTGGTACATGATCGTCACCCATAAGGTATTTAATAATGCGTTGACCAACACCGAGATGAGCACTGACGCAATAATAATGCGTCCCCAGCTCACTGGCTTCTGGTACAGAAATACCGCATAGATCAACGACCCGAGGACTGCTGATACGGTAAAGCCCACAAAGTAAGGTCCGCCGGAAATCAAGGTGCCGACCACGTCGACCACTGCCGCCGTCATCATGCCCCACCATGGGCCAAACCATTTGGCCAATAAGGCAACCACCAAGAACGTAAAGCTAAACTTGATAAACGTGTTCCCAATCGAGAACCGACTAATTACCAGTTGTAGCGCCATCAACAGTCCCATTGTAACCACACTCAACGTGTCCAGCTTGGGCAGCTGGGTTTTTGCCATTGTCTTCAATTCAGACATCTCCTAAGGGAGTTGCCACATCGCTGCGGCCAATGCGGAAATAAGATCGCGGGGAAATCCCCTTCGTCCGGTGTTCACATTGCGTTCCACCGGCACTTGACGCCCTATTTCCTACTCCGTAAATTTTTAATACAAGCAATAGCATACCATAACCCACTCAAACATGCACGACTTACGCGCGATCAAAATCCTTGATCCAGGCTAAGGCCAGGGCCTTTTCACCCAAATGCGCCCCAATAACCGGACCGAAGTAGGACTGCTCTACCGGAATTTCCGGATACTGGGTCGCAATCTTGGCCGCCCAGTTCTGACCGCCCTCGGGATCGTTTGCATTAATGACTAACGCCCGCAATGGGTAGTCGACCTGTGCCTGAGCCTCAACAAAGAGATCCTCTACACGAGCCAGTGCCTTTTTGCGCGACCGAACCTTTTCGAAGGCCACAATCTCGTGCGTCTCATCATCAAATGTCAGCAGGGGCTTGATCCGTAAAACACTTCCAATAAACCCAGAAGCATTAGACAAGCGCCCACCACGCACCAAATTTTGTAAGTCGTCAACGACAAAATATTCCCCAATCGTCGACCGCAAGTCATCTAAGCGCGCAATAATCTCTTCGGGCTCCGCACCCTTAGCGGCCATCCGTGAGGCCTCAATCGCTAAGTAACCCATCAATTTTACCGTGATCTGTGAGTCATACGGAATCACCCGAATGTTTTCAATCGTGGGTGCAATATTTTTCAATTGGTTTACAAAACCTGAAATCGTGCTGGCCAAGTGAATACTGATGACAGCATCGTATCCCTCATCTGCCAATTGATTATATAAATTGATCATTTCCCCCAATGGTGGTTGGGACGTACTGGGGAATGACTTGGAGTTACGGAGGCGGTCGTAAAATTCACTCGTGGTAATATCAACGTCTTCATCATAGGAGCGACCATCAATGATCACCGGAATCGGCACAACGTGAATGTGATACCGCTCGACCTCTTCTGCGGACAAATAGCTGGTACTATCGGTGACCACAGCAATCTTCATTCTTACACCTACTTTTTCTTTCATTTCGTCTACCTAGAATACCATTTTTCAGGACCCATGAAAACCAATACTTATGGCAAATCCTTTTATAACGGCATTTTAAAAGTTAAGTTTAACATTAAATGTGGTGAAACACACCTTTTTGCCATTGCGAGGGTGCTCAAGCCCCCCTACAAGGAGCCACCCTGGGCCAGTTGTAATACCGCTCAAGAGAATCGAACTCTTGTCGACACCAGCAGCGGTACACCACGACTTAACACTGATCAGCGCGATTCGTGGTCATTTTAGGAATAAACAAGAAAATAATCAGACCCATCACAAATAGAATCGACAGTGACGCCGCCCCAATTCGTGATTGTCCCGTCATCTGGGTGACGATTCCCACGAGGATGGGACCCAGTACGGCTGAAAATTTTCCTAAGATGTTATAGAAGCCAAAGAACTCACTCGACCGATCCTTGGGCACGAGCCGACCAAAGTAGGACCGCGAGAGGGCCTGAATCCCACCCTGACTGGTTCCGACTAAGACAGCTAGAATCCAAAAATCCATCGTTGAACGCAAAAAGAGTGCGTCCGCACAAATCAATAAGTAAACAATAATGGCAATTAAAATCCCCGTTCGGGTGCTAGTCTTGTTCGCTAACCAGCCATAGAAAATCGAGAATGGAAATGCTACCAATTGCACGACCAACAACACTAAGATCAAGGTCGTACTGTCGATCCCAATATCTAGGCCAATTGAGGTTGCCATGGTGAAGATAGTATCGACCCCATCGATGTAGCAGAAGTAAGCCACTAGAAACCAGGCCAGTTGCTTGTGTTGACGCAGATGTCGAACCGTTCCCCACACCCGTTGCCAGCTTTGCCGTAGCGGCGCCCGCGTGACACTCAGCGAATGTCGTTGGTGAACATTTTTCAGCATCGGGATAAAGAAGATGACCCACCAAACGGCGGCCAGGGCAAAGCCCCACCGTGCAACTGCGAGACTCGACAGTTGACCAAAACCATGGGTGAATTGCAACACCATGAAGAGTAGAAAAGCGATCACGCCCCCGAGATAGCCAAAGCCATACCCCGTACTGGAGATACGGTCCATTTGCTGGTCGTCACTCACATCGGTCAAGAAACTGTCATAAAAGAGGTTTCCTCCAGAATAGCCCAGAACAGATAAAATATAGATGACTAGGAGCCACTGCCAGTGTGCTGATGGTACCAGGGCGAGGCCTAAGGTCATCACCATCCCCATGGTTGCAAATCCCGTCAGTAGTCGTTTCTTAAACCCTTGATAGTCCGCTAGTGCCCCCAGAAACGGCGCCAAGATTGCTACCAATAACGTGCCCAGACTGTTGGCATACCCCCAATAAGCCGTCGCATTGGCTGCCGTCACACCACTAGCCGCTGCCACCGTCTTGAAGTAGATCGGCAAGACTGCCGTGGTCACGATGATGCCATAACCAGAGTTTGCCCAATCGTAGAAGACCCAACTCCACTGTTCCTTATTCAGCTTCATCGGTGGCCGCCTCCTTTAGCGCCTCGGTTAAGACGTGACCGGGAAGCGTCCCCGGAAAGTGAACGCCCAGCAGCTTTGCGAAGGTCGGGGCTTCATCGACTAGACTAGCGTGTGCGATGACTTGATTTTCTTTCACCGCTGGCCCATTCAAGACCAACGTTGTGAAGTAATCTGGTTTGTCGGGATCATAACCATGAACTCCATGATAGCGGTCCGGTTGCCCCAATGTGTCCGGATCAACGGCTTCGACTACGGCCGGTCGGTTCGTCTCATCCGTAAAGTAATAGCCCGCCTGTGCTTCGACCATAAATTGGCAATGCGGATCAGCTCCCCGTTTAGCAGCCGCAGCCCCATCGATCACGGCCGCAACTCCCGGTGTCTCCTTGATCAACCGCAAGAGGTTTTGGGTATCCGCAAACTTGCGGGTATAAATATATGTACACCCATCGCACGACTTCGCCCACACGTGCCAATCGTTCTTAACAGTACCTTCAGCGGTTGGGGTTAACCAGCCTTTCTGAGCGAATAGCTGATTCAAATGAATCATGTGGTCAACATTGATCTGATAGTGATCCCCCAAAATGGCAAAGTTGGTCGTTGCAAACGTGCCAGCCGCAATCGTGGCGTCAATCAATTTACCGACCCGGGTGTCTAACCGCTTTAGGGCCGCCATGGCCTCATCCGAGCGCACGCCATAGCGGTGGCGCATACTGTCCATGTCGACCAGGTGAATCAACGTGAGCCACGGCTTCTTCGTTGTCAACGTGTCCACCGCACAAGCCGTAATAAAATCATCAAGTTCAGGTTGCTGAATTCCGCGCCGTAAGTGACCATATTTCTGATTCATGCGTAAGAGAAACGCCGGACTGCTGGCCTTTAATGAGACCAATACCTGATTGGTCCAGATACGGTTTGGAAAGATCTCTGCCAAATTGTAGGTAATTCGACTGCCAGCGGTCACGGGCCACAGAAAGGCCGCCGTCTTACGATGTTGTTGCCGAACGAGATCATATAACGTGGGAACTTGTACATCTCGTTGATACCAGTACCAATCCGGTGACTGACGTTGTGGCTGTAGCTTAGTGTTGTTGATAATACCGTGTTTGACCGGATATTGGCCGGTGATGATCGTGGTGTGTGACGGGTACGTTAACGTTGGATAGATTCCCCTAACCTGTCTGACGCGTGTCCCGGTCACCACTAATCGTCTTAAGTTCGGTAACTCTGCTAAATGTTCGTCCAGATCCCGACTACCCATCGCATCCAATGAAATCACAACTAGTCTTTGCTGAATAATCCTTCACTCCTTACCTAATCGTTACTTAACCGTTCGCTGTCGGTCTAAACTCTTATCCAAGCGGTTTAACAAGATCTGCAACAGGTTCCGTTCATCGGTGGACCAATGTTCAAACACGTCATCCGAAAGCTTCTCAAAAGCCGTATTGATGGCCGTCACTGTCTCAGTCCCCGCCGTTGTGATCGTGTAGACCAACTGTCGTTTATCCCGACCGACGGCTTCTTTAGTCACCATTTCTTTTTTGACCAAGCCCTTTAACTGCCGGCTCAACGTTGAGGTATCTAATTTGGTCCGTTCTGCCAGAATCTCTTGGGTATTCTCACCACTCCCAATGTGGTCCAGCAACTGCCACTCAGAAACCGTCAACTGGTAGTGTTTCGTCATCCGTTGTAGCAAGGTCTGTTGCACCTTATTAATTGCCATCAATGCTGCAAGACTGGATTTCATTCGACCCTCACTCCTTTGTTTGCCGCTACCCGTTTGTGCATCACAAGATGCGGTCTGCGGCATTACTTGTATTGTACAACGGTCAGCTTGCTCATCACAAGTCAAAAACTATGACGATTTCATGACAGTTTCACCGAATTCTATCGGAATACGGGGGAACTTCTTTGCACTTCACCGCTCGGGCCGTTATACTTGAACTTGTGTCGTTTTTCCGGTTAACAAAAAATAAAGTCTATTTATGAAAGGTGTTGTTACCCCATGTCATTTGACGGATCCTTTACCCACGCAATGGTTCAGGAACTGAGCCAAACGTTGACGACCGGCCGTGTTAGCAAGATCAATCAGCCCTACGCCAACGAAATCGTCCTGACCGTTCGTGCGAACAGCCACAACTATCCCATCCTCCTATCGGCCAATCCGACCTACGCACGTATCCAAGTGACGCAGATTCCTTACGTCAACCCGCCGGTTCCCACCAACTTTACCATGATTCTGCGGAAGTACCTGCAGGGTGCGATTCTCAAGGACATTACGCAGGTCGCCAATGACCGGGTCGTTCACCTGCACTTCACATCCCGTAACGAGTTAGGTGACCAACAAGAGCTGCTCTTGATCATCGAAATCATGGCGCGGCACAGTAACGTCATCCTAGTCGACAGTGCCTCTATGAAGATCTTAGATGCCATCAAGCACGTTGGTTCCGATCAAAATCGTTACCGGCTCCTCTTGCCAGGGGCACAGTACATCATGCCTCCCAAGCAAGATCTGGTTGATCCCTTCGCCGGTGCACGTGACGACCTCGCCGCAACCGTCCGCGATTTTCCCAACCAGGAAGTTCTCGCACACACCCTCCAGCAACAGTATCAGGGCCTTGGTAAGGACACCGCGGCGGCCCTAGCAGCCAAGCTCCACGAACCCGGCGATCCCGTGGTTAATTTTACGGCGTTCTTCAAGGGATTCGATGCACCACAACCAACGCTAGATATCACGCCTAAGGGAAAGACTAGCTTCATCGCCTTCCCATACCCCACCACGGGAACGCAACAGACCGCTGACACCCTGAGTGCCCTTCTGGATACCTACTATCAGGATAAGGCCGAGCGTGACCGCGTTCAACAACAAGGGAGCGTTCTCATCCGGGTGGTTCGTAATGAACTAAAAAAGAATCGTAATAAGCTGAAGAAATTGAAGAAGACGCTCGCCGAAACGGAAAACGCCGATGAGTACCGTATCAAGGGTGAAGTTTTGACGACCTACCTGGGCCAAGTTCAACGGGGTCAGACTGAAGTCGAATTGGCTAACTTCTACGACAATAATCAGCCAATCAAGATTGCCCTTTCCAATCAGCTTTCGCCTAACCAAAATGCCCAGAAGTATTTCAAACGGTACCAAAAGGCCAAAAATGCCGTCAGCTACGTTAACGAACAGCTCGCAATCACCCAAGCCGATGTCGATTACTTCAGCAATATCATGGCGCAGATTGAACTAGCCGCACCTAAGGACCTCGTCGACATTCGTTTGGAATTGCAACAAGGCGGCTACTTGCGCGATCACGACCATCAAAAGAAGAGTAAGAAGCAGCGCCGCCAAAAGATCAGCAAGCCCGACCGGTTTACCGCTAGTGATGGCACCAAGATTTCCGTCGGTAAGAACAACTTGCAAAACGATCAGTTGAGTCTCCATACCGCCAAGCGAACCGATATTTGGTTACACGTGAAGGATATGCCAGGCTCTCACGTCATCATCCATGCGGACAATCCAAGCGATGAGACCATCATGGAAGCCGCCAATCTGGCCGCCTACTTCTCGAAGGGCCGCGAATCCAGCAACGTCCCTGTCGACTACCTGCCCGTTAAGCGACTCCATAAGCCTAACGGGGCCAAACCCGGCTACGTGATTTTCACCGGACAGCATACCGTCTACGTGACGCCGGAAAGTGATCTGGTCGAGCGGTTAGCCGATAATTAGCGGCTAAATTCACTTTACTTGGTCACTACAACTAAATTAAAACAAAAAAGTGACCTACCAGTTAAATGCTGATAGGTCGCTTTTTTGTTAGTTACAATTGTTTGGTTTTCATTTTCAACAGGCAATTACCGCAGCCCACGCTGGCAACCGAAACTCAGCCAATCGTCCGGTTGATAATCTGGTCAAGCTCAGCCGTGTCACTGAGGTTGCTGAGAGTCAGTGCTTCACTCGACCCAAAGGCAATCGTTGCCCCTACTTCCTGATCGGTCGTTCCCGGTCGATTCAAGACGTGCAGCTGCCGGAATGGGAATGCTGCATTCATCAACGCCACCCGACTACTGTTCAGATCAATCTTGATCTTCGCGAGTTCACCATCGTCCAACGTCTCAATATGCTGCCGGGTCAGCATGCGGACCCAATTGACTCCCGTGACCTTGCTTAGGAAGGCCATTTCGGTCAGTCGTGTTGGGCGCACACCCACAACGGTCATTTGCTTGGTATCTCCCTTAGGCGCAAACAGCACCTGAATCATCCCCGTCACCTGACGTTCACTCACGGCTTGCTTGGCTAATTCCACTAAACCGAGGCGCTTTGACTTGGGGAGTTCCGCTGGCATCCGGAAGGCCGTGACCTGGGCCACTGACTTGTTCATCCCCGGTGCAAGCATATCCATCACGCCTACCGCGATTTTCTGTTGACCGTGAACAAAGAGGCTCACCCCAATCGTGGCGATCTTTGGTGGTTGCTCACCAGTCTCTTGGTCCGGTGGCAAGACGTGGAGGTTCACGTCCAGCTTTCCCAATTCACGTGTCAAATAGTGGCGGTTCCCTGGAACGATAACGATGTCGGGGTGTTCAATTTGAATCACATTCAGGACGTCGCCAAGTTGCACCGGATCCACGTACTGTTTGTCCGAAAATTCTGGCGCAATGGCGACCGCATTCGGGTTGGTGTTCATCAAAACCGTGTGATACCCGGCGCGCTTCAACTGCTTCAGCATTTCCGTGGTAAAGTACTCTGCCGCCGAATTGGGACCCAACTGGTTTCCGCCCCGGCCAAGCACTAACGCCGTCCGGTCACCCAGTGATTGACTTTCATTTTCATATTCAAACGTGCTGTAATAACCGCTAGCATCTTCCGCAAATTCTCCGGCAGTCGGCTCGATCATCTTATAGGTCGGCATAATGTGCGCCTCGGCCGAAAGATGGCGAATCGTCGCCGTATCCGTTTGCCAGATTCGAGCGATCATCCCGTCACCAAAGCCATAGTAGCGGGCCCGTTGCAGAGTCTCCACGTCCAATGGATTTTCCTTGATCTCCCGTTCAATTGTCAGCAGGTGTTGCAGCTTCACGAAGTAGAAATTATCGATCTTCGTCAACTCGCTCAGTTCATCGGGCGCATACCCCCGCCGTAGCGCTTCGATCAAGACCAGAATCCGGTTCGCCAGTGGGTGAATCAGCTGACTGATCATTTCCCCATCCGTCAGATTGCTGACACTAGGCAGGACGTCTCGCGGAGAAAATTGGGAGCTGCGGACAGCCTTTAACATGGCCTCTTCTACCGAGCGACCAATGCCGATCGTGGAACCTACCGCCTTCATGGCCGTGTCTAAATGTTGATCCGCATCTGGGACCTCCTGAAAGGGCCATAACGGGATGCGGACGCTCACATGGTCAATGGTCGGCTCCATGATCGCCGTTTGCTTCACATAGCGGCTAGGGAGCTTAATATCGACTAATCGCTGGCCTAGTAACAGGGCACCCGTAACCAGTGCAATCGGGTAGCCTGTGGTTCTGGCCGCCAGAGCGACCCCTCGAGAAAAGTAAGGTGCAACCTTAGTCACATAGAAATGCTGGTTCGCCGGATTCAATGCAAAGTGCATGTGTAAGACCCCCACGATTCCCAGTTCCGTTGCAATCCGAAAGGTGGCATCCCGTAAATTCTGATACTCACGGTCCGTCAGAGTCTGGGGGGGCGTGACGACAATGGAGTCCCCGGAGTGAATCCCGATTGTGTCCACGTTTTCTAACCCGCACAGTAAGACCTTAGTATCGGCCACATCGCGAATCGCCACCATTTCAACTTCCTTATAACCAACGACGCTCCGCTCCAAGGTACATTGGTCAAAGCGCGATTGCTGAAATCCCTGACTGAGCGCATTCAACATCTCATCAACGTTCTCACAGACGGTCCGGTTGGTATCCACCCGCGGCGAGACCGGTTTAACGATCAGGGGGAAGCCAATCGATTCGACTAACCCCATGGCCTCATCGGTCGTATCAACGATCTGTGCTTCGATCACGGGCTCGTGAATGGCCTTTAGCGTTGCGTTCAAGGCGGCTGGGTTATTGAGCTGCCGCAACGTACTAGCCGTCATCCCTAAAATGGTCACACCAAAACGACCAAGATCACCGTTTTCAATGAGTTCTTGGACGATTTGAATGGCCAACAAGCCACCCAATGACGGTAAGATTGCGTCTGGCCGATCCTTTTCAAGGATGTGCCGCACGTTAGCGGTCGTGACCGCTTGCACGTACATATTTGTGGGTTGAATTTCTTCGAGGGCCACTGAAAAAGGATTGTTGTCGATAATTGAGGTGCGGACGCCGTGCTTTTTAAACCCGGTAATGATCTGCACGGTGGCACTGTCGAGCTCGGTCTCATGACCAATTTCAGTTGGCCCGCCGCCAATGATCAACACTTTCTGTAAATCATCTAAGTTTTGCAAGCCTATCCCTCCCGTGCTGTCATAGCTTCCATGAATTCATCGAACAGGTCACGACTCTCATGTGGCCCCGGTGCCCCATCCGCAAAGAACTGAACGGAGAATGCCGGGTAGTCACGGTGCCGTAATCCCTGCACCGTCCCGTTGATCAGGTCCACGTAGGTCGTAATCAGGCGATCGCGGTCGATGGACTTAGCGATGACCGCATAACCCTGGCCCTGCGTGGCGTAAATAATGTCATTCGTAATGATCCGCCGAATCGGGTGACTGCTCCCGTGATACTCCACGGGTAAAGCTGCTAGCTCCGCACCGTTAGCCAGGGCAAAGAGTTCGTGTCCCAGTCCGATTGCAAAGAGCGGAATCTCCGCTTGCACCTCGCGAATCATTTCTAAGACCCCCGCGCCTAAGTCCAGGGGTGAGCCTGGTCCCGTAGACAGTAAGACCCCATCCGGATCCAGGTTCAAGACGTCCTGGGCACTCGCCGTCCACGGTAAGACCGTCACATTGCAGCGACGTTCCGACAATTGTCGCAAGATACCGTGCTTCAAGCCAAAGTCAATCACGACCACGTTCTTGCCGGTATCCGGGTTGGGATACGGCTTAGGGGTCGCAACCTGATCGACTTGGCGATTGGTCAGCACCGTTGCGTTCAATTGGTCAAACGCGTGCGCATCGGCCACATCGACGATACTGCCCTTCATTGGTCCGGCCTGCTGACGTAATTTACGGATCAGGTGGCGCGTATCGATCCCGCTGATACCGGGAATGTTGTGCTGCTGTAAAAACTCATCCAGTGACAGCCGGGAAAGCCGGTTGGTCGAAATGTTGGTCACATCCCGCACGACCATTCCTTTAGCTGTCGGTAAAATCGATTCGTAACTGTCATGGTTGATGCCGACGTTACCAATCGCTGGCTGAGCGAAAATAATAATCTGGTTATGATAAATTTGATCGGTAATCGTTTCTTGATAGCCTAAAAGGTTTAAGTTAGAGATTACTTCGCCGCTCGTAGTGGCGCCGGCACCAAATCCTTCACCGGCGTAGGCCGAGCCGTCTTCTAAAATCAAATAGCGTTTTGCCATGCAAAATCGGCCCCTTTACCAGTGTTATGCTTGTTGGATCTCTACGGCGTCCCGGTCGTCGATTTCACTGACGGAGACCTTGATACGTTCGCGTTGTGAGCTCGGTATGTTCTTGCCCACAAAGTCCGCTCTGATCGGCAATTCACGGTGACCCCGATCCACTAATACGGCCAAATTGATACTCTTTGGTCGACCGAGATCCATCACGGCACTCATCGCTGCTCTGATCGTCCGTCCGGTATACAAGACATCATCAACTAAGATGACCTTCTTGCCCGCAACGGAGAAGTCGATGTTGGTCGCGGTGACCTTAGGCTCGGTTTGGGCATCGTGCTCGATATCATCTCTGTACGGCGTGATATCAAGGTCGCCCACCGGCACCGTCACATTTTCCAGCTGTTGTAAGCGACTGGCAATTCGCCGGGCTAAGTACACCCCGCGCGTTTTGATACCTAAAATGACGAGGTCATCGACCCCCTTGTTGCGTTCGATGATTTCGTAAGTAATCCGGGTCAGGGCCCGTTGCATTGCCATTGCGTCCACAACTACCTTTGCCATCTTTATTTCCTCCTTCAAGTTTCACGGTGTTAACGTAAATGCAGGAAACGGGCGCGTTTCTTCGGCAAAATGGTGAAGAAACCCGCCCGCCTGATTCGGCAAACCCGTTTATCTTAGTACGTTCAGCATAAAAAAACTAGATTGCTTTGTCAACCGGCAAGCCGGCTTGTTGACGCAGGTGACGAACCATCCGCGCAAAGTTATCAGGAACTGGCGCAGTGAAGTCGAGTTGTTCCCCCGTTGTAGGTTGTTTGAACCCCAGCTCACGAGCGTGTAAGAACTGACCGTCACCCTTCAAGGTCTTCTTCGGCCCGTATAACGGATCGCCCGCGACCGGGTGGTTGATGTACGCCATGTGAACCCGAATCTGATGGGTCCGACCGGTCTCTAAACGACAGGCGATCAACGTGTAGTTGCCGTAACGCTCTAACACCCGAAAATGGGTGACGGCGGGACGACCATCAGCAACCACGGCCTGCTTCTTGCGGTCCTTGGGTGAGCGACCTAGTGGCGCACGAATGACCCCTTCTTCTTCCTTGAAGTTACCGTGCACAATGGCCACATATTCTCTCAGGTTGGTCTTCGCCTGGAGTTGGGCCGATAAACTCTGATGGGCGTGGTCATTTTTAGCAACCATTAAGAGCCCCGACGTA
Source organism: Levilactobacillus enshiensis (assembly GCF_007115095.1). Taxonomy (GTDB): domain Bacteria; phylum Bacillota; class Bacilli; order Lactobacillales; family Lactobacillaceae; genus Levilactobacillus; species Levilactobacillus enshiensis. Next base: position 51,147 of record NZ_SULH01000002.1, read on the forward strand.
TCCTTGTCGATGCGGTGGACGATTCCTGGCCGCAACGTCCCGTTAATGCTCGACAGTGGACTGTGATACAGCAAGGCATTGACTAACGTATGGTTGGGGTGCCCGGGAGCGGGATGAACCACCATCCCTTGGGGCTTGTTGACGACCAACACGTCATCGTCTTCGTAGATCACATCCAACGGAATATTTTCGGGTTCCAAGTCGAGTGGTTCCGGATCCGGGAGCTCGACGTGCACCGTGTCACCAGGCTTCGGCTTGTCTTTAGGCTTAGCCACTGCACCGTTGACCGTAATCTGACCAGCTTCAATAGCTGATTTAGCCTGCGAACGAGAGATGGTCGTCACCTGATCGGCCACTAACTTATCTAACCGTTCCGTTTCTGTTACCGTAAATTCTTCTGTTTGCATCATTTAGCCTCCTGCCGATCGGTAATATAAACACCGATTGCAATTAGAATCACGCCGACCGTTAAACAGCTGTCAGCGAAGTTAAAGATGGGAAAGTTAACGAAGTCGAGCTGGAACATGTCGACCACGTACCCCTGGGTTAATCGATCAATGAAATTACCGATGGTTCCCGCCATCATGAGGGCTAGGCCGAGTTCCTCAACCCAGTGATCCCCCTTGTTACGATATTGCCAAAAGAAGTAGCCCATGATGCCTAGTGCGACGATGGCAATCACCGCAAAGAACCACATTTGACCCTGTAAAATACTCCAAGCCGCCCCGTCATTACGCAGGTGCGTCAAGGAGAGTATCCCCGGAATGACCGGGTGCTCGCCGCCAAGGGCGATGTTGACCACTACCGCGTGCTTGATCCACTGATCGGCAGCGACCAGGAGCACGATTAAAAGTGTATCTGCAATCAGCATAACTTCCGGAACACCTTTCCTATAAGTCGTTACCGAAAAGTATACCAGAAATTTTGGCGTTCTGACGATTCGGCTACGAGAAATTTCTTTTCGTTGCTTGTGGACCTAAAAAAGGGGGCCTACGACTGTTCGCCGAGCTCCCCGCAAACCTTTGTCAATTACCTCCGAATAAATTCGGAGGCTTGTCGCTCACGTGTCTGGCGACACAGTAGTCCAACATCTCAATTGAGACTCCTACTCGTAGTGGCAACATCATCGGGTAATTGACAGCTACCCGTTTAACTACCAGGTTTACCCGGTAGCCGTTACTTTTTTATTTGGGGATGTTTGACCCCACGCAACCATTCTTCACCTAATAGCTTAATGTTCATGGCCGCTAGTCGATCATCGTTGGAGCGATATTGGCAGCGGCAACAGTGATATTCATGCGTCTCGTGATGCCGATTAGCTTTCTCAATCAGGCCACATTGCGGACAACGCTGAGAGGTGAAAGCTGGACTGACCTTCAAAACCTTACTTTGAATTGTTGCCGCTTTATAGGTTAGGAATAATTCTAACTGAAAGAAAGCCCAGGAACGGTGGCTGTTACGCAAAGCTTTAGGTAAATCATCTGTGTTGAACGTCACATTAGTTAAATCTTCTAAAACAAAGAGCGTACGTGAGCCATAGATACTAACGAGTGTCTTAGCTAACCGATGATTCACATCAGTC
>NZ_SULH01000002.1:52807-197497 GCF_007115095.1 Levilactobacillus enshiensis
CTTTTCTTAGCAGATTTGGTCCCTTTGCTTTGTAACTGTCTTCGCGTCTCTAAGAACTTCTCGCGTTTACGTAAAGCTTTCTTGCCATCAAAGAATCGTGTTTTCCCCAGGTGATCATGAACCGTTGCTAAGAAACGCAACCCACGGTCAATGCCGACGATCTTGGACTGGCGTGTTGGCTCAAAATCAGCGACTTCTTTCGTAACCCCAATATGTAAATACCATTTGCCTTGAGAATGGACTAGCTTGGCTGTCCCAAACTTCCAGCCACTCTGAAAGTATTGTTCAAAGCCTTTGCTGGTAAAGCTCATCTTGGTTCTTTTACCCAAGGTCGTGAGTGAAATTTCGGTCAGTCCGTTGACAAAAGAATAATTGCTTTGGCGGACCAAATCTGCTTGGGGCCGCGAAAAATGGATAGGCTTGAACAACCAGGTTAGGTCCTTGGGAGTTTGAATCCATTTCTTAGTCTCATCTTGGTAACGGAAAGGATGTTGTCTCATCTGCTCTAAGACAGTCTTGTAACGAGCGACAACGGTCCGGAAAACTGACTGGATCATTTGACTGTTCAAAGGAGATTCTTGACGGATCTTTTTATACAGGGCATGATTGATTTTTAAATAGTTCATTGGGAAGTCGTGGTTAAAGACCCATTCACTAACAACGTTGGCTAATTGCTGATATTCTTGGCTTTCATTTGCAAGTTGAATGGCTTGAATTTCGCTAGGATAGAGTCTGATTTTTGCTGTTCGACCTAATATTGTCATCATGTACCTCCCCTGAAGATTGGATTCAGTATAGCATATTTTAATTGCCAGGCAGGGGAACGTACGTTTTAGAAATAATTAAGCTTTCGCATTCATCTTTTGATTGAAATCAAAGGTTTTCTGCTGAGGTTATATAAAATGACGTGGTTTCACTTCACGACCGGCGGCCACTATGATCGGCAATGAGACCGTCTTGGTGGGCACGCGACTAATCAGCGTGCTTAAACTGAGTGGCACCACCCTGCAATGGCGAGCGTCTGGTTCGTCCTGGTTGAGAATCTCTCTGACCACTACCGTGCACTGACGTGGTCACCTAACCAACGTCAGCGCACCTGCCGCTAGCGTGTACACGTGGTCGAACAACGGCAGCACCGTCGCTGGAATGTGGTGGTCGACCTCAATAACTGTTTTGTTCAGCCGCAAGATGGTTTGATGAATCGCAATCGATGTCTTTTCATCTAGTGAAGCCGTGCCTTCGTCGATGAAGATCAGGTCACGGTCAAATAAGATGGCCCGGGCAATCTCCAGTCGCTTGATCTGCCCGCCAGAGAGGTTCTGACCACCCTCACCGATCTGATAGTCCACGCCATCCTTGGCAATGAGCTCAGTCAGGCCGGCCCGACGACATGCTTGCAGAACCGCCGCTTCCGTAAATTCTAGTCCCAAGGTCACATTAAACCGTAGGGAGTCATTAAAGACGATGGGCGTTTGGTTGACCGTACTCATCCCCGCGTAGTCGGTCACAGCTTGGCCATTGATCTTCACCTGACCACTCGCCGGTTGCAGCGCACCGTCAATCAATCGCAGTAACGTGGTCTTCCCACTGCCAGATTCGCCTTGAATCAAGATGTTTTCGCCACGGTCGACCGCCAACGTAATCTCGTTGAGAATTGGGGTCGTCTCGCGCTTAAACGAGACCTGAGCGAGCGTTAAGGTGTGAAAGGTCATCGTCGTGGCTTGGGGGGCCGCAATCGGCCGTAACGTCTGCCGAATATGATCCCGGATTTTGGTCGTACTGTTTAATATATTGAAGCTACTGATCACCCCGCGGGCACTGTTGATGATCATGTTAGATGAGTACTGGATCGCCACGAATTGAGCCAAACTGATGCGCCCGATAACTGCAGCGTAGATCCCAATGCCAATCGGAATGTACGTGCAGAAATAAAAGAGTCCCTCCGCCACAGCATTAGACAGGGCAATCGTGTTTTTGACCCCCGCGTTAGCCTGCTCAACGGCTTGAATTGCGGGAATCGTCTTCTCTTCAACGCCACTGATTGCGCGGTACTGGCGAATCGTAAGGGCCCCGGTCAACACGTCCTTTAACATCCCCGACCAGTGATTATTGCGTAGCGACCAGCGTTCCGTTTGGGCGCCGATTCGCTTGCCAAATCGACCGGGAACCGCCGCTGGAATCACCATAAAAGCCAAAAACACCAACGTAAGCACAACGTTATTTTTCAACGAGTAGATCAACGTCACGACCGCGGCGACCGCCAGACTGATCAACGTAAACAGTTGTCGAATATAATTGTCCTCCAACAGTTTCAAATCATTCATAAAAAAGGACAGGTTCGTTGCCACAAAATCCTTGGTATCGACGGTCCGCTCTCGGAGCAAGCTCCGCAAAAGAGCCGCCTTCAACCGCTGATTGATGACAACCACGTTATGATTGACCACCTTAGTGTTCCAATACGTGAGCAACGTGAAGATTAAATACCCCCCAATCACGATGGCCACGAATGGGACTAGCCAAGCGAGGTGTTTACCCCCAATAATGGTGAAGATAAACGCATACGTGGCGGCATTGAAGGGCGTTTCTAGTCCCAACAAGACGGCCATTAAAATTGCTAACCCCATCAAACGCTTATTCACAAATTTCATGTAGACTCCCCCTGCCTAAGCTCTGCCAATGTTATCGCTCACCATACACGTTTTCTATCTCAACCTATAACTTACCTCCCCGTTTTATTCGATAACTGAACTAAGCTAATGGCTCGTTAAGTCATCGTGACAACTCAGGACGCGGTCATCCCTTTACTTTAGGTTTGTGCTATCGTCAGCTCAACTTAAATTTTCAGTACGGCCATGATGAGTGCCAACCTGCTCTCTGGTGTTTTGGTGACCGCCCTCATGACCGTCCTGCCCTTGGCCACACTGTTTGTAGCGGACTTATTGTCCTACCTGATCGTCTTCGGCCTCCTGATCGGTCTCCACGAGGACACGGTCATGAAACCATCTGCGCCCACCAAGTTTTCCGGGTCGGCTTGGAACGGTTTTAGCTACGTCCACCAGCTCTTTCAGCAATTTCCGGCACTGATTCCCGTACTCACGACGGCCTTACTCTTCAATATCTTACTGGCACCCAACGACGTTTATTTTTCCCAGCTTGCCACCATGGTCCTTCACAACACCAAGGCGACCGGCCTCATGACCTCAGCATTTTCCATTGGCTTTCTACTGGGATCCGTCCTGTATCGTTGGCTGGCAAAGATCGTGAAGTTGCACACCTTTATTCAACTTTCTCTGGTGGAGATTCCGATTGCGTTCTTCCTGTTCGGCGAATCGACATGGCTATTGGGATCCTTACTTGGCGTCATTTTACTCGGGAGCGCCCTACCATTTTTCAACATCTCGAATAAGACCATTCTGCAGCGGCAAGTGCCGGAAGCCGACCTCGCCACCGTGGCCAATAGCTACTACGCCCTCATCAACCTCAGCCAACCAATCGGCCTGTTAGGCATCCCCTTGATCATTGATGCGCTGGGGATGCGCACGTTTACGCTCCTCGCCAGTGTGACCTACCTCGCCATCGCTGGCGGAATCATCGCCTCACGAAAAATTTCACCGGCGTTGGACCGATAACCTGACTGAGTTGCACAAAAACTGGCGTCAAGATCGCCGGTTAACCTGTCAGTAATCACCACCTTAACCAGTAAAAATATAGCCGCCGCTAAGCAACCCTTTGATTGCGACTAGCGGCGACTATTTTAATAGCTTGAATCTATTCACTCACGTAGCCGGGGCAACCACGCCATTAAAAAGGCCGCTACGAGAAATCCTCGCAACGACCTTTTCGGTTATTTCAGTATTGATTGCGGCTTTAGAACAAGCCTGTGATCTTACCGTCAGCGTCAATATCCATATCTAGCGCCGCCGGATGTTTAGGTAAGCCCGGCATGGTCAAGACGTTTCCCGTCATGGCCACAACGAAGCCAGCACCCAAGCGCGGGGCAAACTCGCGCACGTGAATCGTGAAGTCCTTGGGTGCTCCCAGAGCATGGGCATCGTCCGTCAAGGAGTACTGTGTCTTGGCCATGCAGACGGGGAGCTTATCCCAGCCATATTTCGCGAAGGTCTTCAGTTGCCGTTGTGCCTTGGCCGACAGCTCGACCTTGGCCCCACCGTAGATCTTCTGCGTGATGGCCGTCATCTGAGTAACTAAGTCGGTATGTTCCGGCGTCAAGCGTGTGAAGTGACTCGGTTGCTTAGTTGCTGCAACCACCTTTTCGGCCAGATCAGCCGCACCGGCACCACCATCGGCCCAAACGGTCGTGGTGGCAACGGGGACGTCTAAAGCAGCTACTTCAGCCGTCAGTGCCGCAATCTCGGCATCAGTATCACTGGTGAAGCGGTTGATTGCCACAACGACCGGCACACCGTACTGTTGCATGCTGGCAATGTGCCGTTTCAGGTTGGCACTGCCCTGTTGTAAGGCGGCCACGTTTTCCTGTTCAAGGTCGGCACGCTTGACCCCACCGTTGTACTTGAGGGCCCGAATCGTGGCCACGATGACCACGGCGTCCGGCGTCTTACCCAATACCGGCGTCTTGATGTCCATAAACTTCTCGCCACCCAGGTCGGCACCGAAACCGGCTTCGGTCACGGTATAGTCCCCCAATTGTAGCGCCGTTTGGGTCGCTAAGACCGAGTTACAACCGTGAGCGATGTTGGCAAATGGTCCCCCATGAATAATCGCGGGATTATGTTCCAACGTCTGGACCAAGTTGGGCTTGATGGCGTCTTTTAACAGCAACGTAATCGCGCCGCCGACCTTCAAGTCACCGACCGTGACGGGTTCGCGGTCGTAATTGTAGCCAATCAAGATCCGGTTGACCCGGCGCTTCAAGTCGGTCAAGTCTTCACTCAGGCACAGCACGGCCATGAGTTCGCTGGCCACGGTGATGTCAAACCCATCCTGACGAGGCACACCAGACGTCCGACCACCTAAGCCGATAACGGTCTGTCGTAAGGCCCGGTCATTGATGTCTAAGACTCGTTTCCAAACGATCTGTCGGGGATCTAAGTTCAAGGCGTTCCCCTGTTGAATATGGTTGTCGATCAATGCGGCTAAGGTATCGTGAGCTTCGGTCAGGGCATGCATGTCACCCGTAAAATGCAGGTTGATGTCTTCCATTGGTACCACTTGGGCGTATCCGCCACCGGTCGCACCACCCTTTAGGCCCATAACGGGTCCCAGTGAAGGTTCCCGTAAGGCCAGTACGGTCTGATGGCCTAAGCGGTTCATCGCATCCCCTAATCCCACAACAACGGTCGACTTTCCCTCACCGGCTGGGGTGGGGTTGATCGATGTGACCAGGACTAATTTTCCTTGGGGCCGTGGTTGTGCCAGTGGCAGGTCGATTTTGGCCTTGGTATGGCCGTATGGCTCGATCTGATCTGGGGTCAGTCCCAGTTTAGCTGCAATCTTTTCAATCGGTTCTAACTTCGTTGCTTGTGAAATTTCAATATCGTTCAATAAACTTACTCCTCCTTAGCATTTGCCGTCATCGCATCTTGAATTAAACTGGCCAGTTCGATGGCTGAGTTCCGCGGCAATAGAAACTGGTAAATCTTCCCCTGTGCGACGATTCCCAGCCGGTAACGGGCCAAGTTCACGCTGCGGACCTGATCCAATGGAATCACTAAATGGCGATGGTTCAAGACCGTACTGACGGTCAGAACACCATCGGCCATGGTAATGTTTCTGTAGTGGATCTCTAGCCAGCATAGGAAGGCAAAGACCACGAAGAGCCCCAGCGTATACCAATTAAAATGCGTGATCTCCAGCCAGAAGATGGCCCCCAACATCAAGACCATGAACGTCCAGCTCCAGTTGATCACACTACTAATTGGGTTCGGTTGATACAAAAAACGTCGTTCCTGGGTTATCATTACTTACAACACCTCACGAATGAATTGGAGTGATTTTTTGTGTATTCTTTGTATACGGACGCCGCAACACAGCCCCAAAGTGGGTTAAGTGCTGGGGGCATCTTGATTGTTCACGACCACCAGCAGACCCAGTTAAAGACCGCTTTGCACGCCACCACCAACCACACGGCCGAATTTGAGATCGCCCGCTTGGGGTTTGAGAAATTAGCCGCATTGGTTGGTGACCAAGCGCAACAAGCTACGGTTCTATTTTATACCGACAGCCAAATCGTTAGCGATAGTTTGGCCAAACATTATGCGAAACATTACCAAAAATTAGTCGATGATTTGTTAGCTGCGCAAGCACCCTTTCAATTGGTTCTCACCCAGTGGGTCCCCGAAAAGCAGAATCAGGGCGCCCATACGCTCGCCAATCAGGCCCTTCACTTCGCGGAAGGCGCCAAATAAGTCGTCAACGGTAATTCGTATTCGCTCCAGTCGGGGGTCCCGCCATAGAGTGCTGAGCCAGCCAACAGCCGACCGATCTGTGGTCCCGTCGTCAGCCCGGACGACCCGAGCCCAGAAGCCACTAGGAACGTCTCGTTTTCTGGCAGCGGCCCAAAGAATGGGGCGAAGTCACTGGTATAGGCTCGTGTGCCGACCCGGACACCCGCCAAGCTATCGGCGGTGAGCTCTGGCATCAGCCGCTGGGCACTTCCCAGTAAGTCGGCCGTGACCGTTGGATCAACGGTCAGATTGAACTTTCCGTCATCCTCGTGAGTAGCCCCCACGATCAATTTACCGTGACCAAATGGCACGAAATCCCGTTCGCCCTCGGGCATGACCACGGGCATATTTTCTTGCAGCGGATAGTCCTTAACGGCTAACTCAATCAGTTGGCCCTTCTGTGCCCGAACGTCCGCAACGACGCCTAATGGGACAAGGAGGTCCTTCAACCAGGCACCCGCCGCAACGATGACTCGGTCAAATTGGCGTGCTCCCAGTGACGTAACGACTTCACCCTTAGGGGTTAACGTCACGCGTTCATGACGAACCGTTAAGTTCTTGGCACTGACCCGGTCGAGCAGATCATTGACCAAAGCGGCACCGTCAACTCTGGCCCCACCACTGATGAAAACACCGGGTTGCACATTTCCTAGCAGCGGCACCTTTGCTTGAACCTCGGCAGCCGTCAATGTGGTGACTTCGCCCATGGTTGCTGCGTCTTGGCGCCGTTGCTGTGCCAACTGATACAGCACTTCTAAGTCGGTCGGCACTTCACGCGTCACGATGGTTCCCGTTTGCTGGTAAACTTCGGTCCCTAATTGGGCGTCATGAATCAATTCGGGGTATAGATCGGCCCCTGCCTTGGCTAAGTGGTACCAGCGCTGATTGCGTCGCTTGGATAACCAGGGCGAAATGATCCCGGCTGCGGCCTTGCTGGCCTGACCGACCCCGTCATCAAACAACGTGACCTTAACCTGTTGGGCACCTGGCAACGTACTCAAATAATAAGCAGCGGTTGCGCCAACGATACCGCCACCAATGATGGCAATTCTTTTTTGCATATTTTACCTCCTGATATAGAAGTACTAAAGCGGGTGTTGACGGCTAAACAATTGACCTGTACAGCGCCCGTGGTTACCTTTTCATTTTAGCATAACTTCTCCCACGACACCCAACGCAAAACCGACTAGCTAAAATGGGGGCTGCCGTTTAGATTCAAAAGTCGTTATTCTCACGTTTTTTCTCGACAACTAGTTGAAAATGTCACCTGCTGCCTGAAGTGTCCCCGTAGCCGGCAGAATTTCTGGTAGCCGGCGGACACCAATTTAGACTAATTTAGAAGCGTGAATGTTTACCAATACCGGGATGAAGCCTGAATTTTATCTTTCAACTTGTCGTCTCTGAAAATAAATGAAGTGTCTGGGATATAACTCAAAAATCAGCATTTTCAGAAAGGATCTTTTTCTGAAAATGAAATGAACCCCCAAGGTTGGACAGAAAATCCAACCTTGGGGGTTTACTAAAAACTGATTTTATTTTTTGCCATTATCGTGTTGAAACGTGCGCCACCAGGCGGTTTGTTGCGCTTAACCCGAGAACAGGACTTGTGCCAAGACCAGGCATAACCCCTGTTCTCACGTTAATGCTCGCAAACTAACCACCTGATGGCTCACTCTTTTTAAGTTGCGCCCACAATTTTCACAATCGTTTTCGGTTAAACGTCCAAATCGTTACCCCTAGGATCACCAGTGCCGCAACGACCGTGACCCCGCATGCCGGTAAAATGTGGGTGATCTTTTCCGTACCGCGGACCAAATCAAGATTGTCCGTCACCAGTGCAAGCGGATTCCACCGTTTGACCGCCTTTACATAATTTAATAATGCTAGCCCAGCAAAAACCAGTGCGGCCACCAGAAAGCCCGCGTAGTTGCTATTGATCAGTGTAGACCCCAGCAAGACCACCGCTATGAAGAATAGGCCAAAGAGTAGGACCGGCCAAATCGCCAGCCAGACGTGCGGACTCTTGTCATCTGGGAAATAGTAGGCGGTGTAGCCCCACGTGATCAAAAATGACCCGCCGATAGCGATTACCCATTGGACGACGGCCACCAGGTACTTGGCCATGATCACCGCGTACCGTGGGAGCCCCTTCGTCACCAAATTGACCAACGTCCCACTACTGACCTCCTGACTGACCGAACCACTGAAAATCAAGGCCAGTAAGAAGATCCCTATCTGTGACGTATTCTTGTAAAATTGCTGCCACGAGTCACTACTGGTCGGCTGTGGCAGCTTGATTGGCAACTGATTGCCCAACGCTAATTTCATCAGGTCAGGCATCAACTTCGCCATCAGTGGTGCCTCAATCCCGAAGATCACAAAAACAACTGCCAGGATCAAAACGTGGTAGTTCCGCCAAGCCGCCAACCATTCCTTATGCCAAAAGGTCATTGTTGCCTGCATGCTGTCACCTCCCGGAAAATGTCCTCCAAGCTGGTCTCCTGCCGGTCAACGGCCAAAGGCACCACGTTGGCCGCTAACAGTGCCCTTAGCGTGGCTTCAACCATTGTCCCGTAGTCATCTTGAAACGGTACCGTCACGTGAACGCCTGTTTGGACCGCTGGTCTTGCTATCGCGGCCACGGCCTGCTTAGCAATCGTTGGTGACGCAAATTTCAATTGGACCTGTGACTGCGCATACTGCCGTTTCAATGCCGCCAAATCGCCCTGAACCTGTAAAACACCATCATGCAAGATGCCCACCTGATCACTGATTCGTTCCACATCGGTCAGAATGTGCGTGGAAAATAAAATGGTCATCTCGCCGCGTAAACTCGCCAATAAATCTAAAAATTCGCTACGGCCATTCGGGTCTAATGCCGACGTTGGCTCGTCACAGATCAGCAACTGCGGCCGATTCAGCAACGCCTGTGCAATCCCTAGGCGTTGCTTCATCCCCCGCGAAAAGCCGTGAATGCGGTGCCTATTTTGCGGTAAGTCGACCGTCTTTAGCATTTGCGTAATTCGCTGGGCCAGGTCCGGTTGGTGCATCCCTGTCAGCCGACCACACAAGGTCAGGTATTCCGTAGGCGTCATGTAGCCGTAGTACGCCGGCACGTCTGGCAAATAGCCCACGACCTGATTGGTAACGGTCTGGCCATATCGTACGGGTTGCCCCGCCACGGTAATTTGACCACTGTCTAGCGTATCCAACCCCAAGATCAGTTTCATGGTCGTTGTCTTACCCGCCCCATTTTCGCCGACAAAGCCAAAAATCGAACCCGTTGGCACCGTTAAGTCGAGACCCTTTAACACCCGCTGATCACCAAACTGCTTGGTAACGCGCTGAAGCTCTAAGATGGCCACTCAGTCCACCTCCCGGCCGAAGATGAAGTACGCAATGGCGCCGAACGGTTGGACCAGTACAATCGCTAATGTCCAAATCAGCCGGTTGCCATGGCGAACCGTTTTTCGGCGATACAAGCTGACCAAAGCCGCCACCAGCAGCCCCAACTCTAGTAACATCAGCGGCACGACTAACGGTAAATTATTAAAAAATAAGTCGGAATTATGCATGGCTTAAACGCTCCTTTATCTGTGCCAATTGCTGAACGATCGGTTGAAACTCAGCGGTCGCTAAGTACGGTTTGAGTAGCGGATTATCCAGCACCACCGTCACGAAATCCGTCTGCAGGTGGTGCTCATCACGGGGCAAGGCGTGGCCCAAGTCCGTTTGATTCAGCCACTCATCAATGGCATCAAAGTAGCCATCCCCGTGTAGCCGCAGGGGAAACTTAACCGCCACCAAGCAAGTAACGTACGCTGTCAAACACGTATGGACCGCAGCTGTGTCTTGCTGTTGTGCGTAACCCACCGCCGACGAAACTTGAAAATTGATGACGGATGCCGGATTCAATTTGGCCAGATCAAAAGTGTCAATGAAGGCCTGACCACGTGCATAGGTCGCCTGAAACTTTTCCGGTTGGGCCACCACTAGTTGCAAGTAGTTGGTCAACTGGCTAGCCATGACCGTCACGTACTGATAGAGCGCACTTTGAGTCGTCGCAACCGCTCGCTGCTCGTCGCCCTTCAAATGATAGGCCCAGGCAATCAAACTCTCACTGGGAAAATACGCCGGAACGAACCGGCCCAGCGCTGTCAACACATCATCTGGCCGCTGCAACAGGAGTGAACAGTACGCCGAGAAATCACGCGCCTTCTCCAGGAGGACCAGGTCCGTACTGAGCTCCGTGACGTGGGCGAACAGCTCCTGAGCACGCGTCAAATATCGCGTTAATTTCTCGGCTGCTGTCGTGCCCGGCAACAGATCGCCATGATTCAGCAGGAGTTGTCCCATCTCCAAGATCAGTGGTGCGCATGAATAATAGCGGTGAATAACGTCTTCGATGGCCGCTAAAACGGTGGTAGCGGGCTGCGTGTCAAAGCGGGCGACCAGTGACGTATACAACTCGCGAATTTGTTCGGTCGTCAACTGACTGCTGTACGCCATTAGCGTGTCGATTGAAATGTTGAAATACGCCGCTAGCAGTGGCAACAGGGTAATGTCCGGATAGGATTGACCGGTCTCCCACTTTGACACGGACGCCTTGGAGACCCCAATAAAATCGGCCAATTGTTGCTGTGTGATGCCCTTGGCCTTCCGCTTCTGTAGAATGACTGGCCCTAAGTTCAGACTCATTTTAATCCCCCCTAGTCGTTATCTCCATTATATCTGGTTGACAAAGTTTCTTGTAGCGATAGGTCGTTAACTTCCGGCTGAAAATGTTAACCTTCAAGCAACTTATATCCAAATGACCGTGAGATCAATCAAATTTAGTCTCTCCTTGAGACCCAGTTCGCGTGCTTTGCGTGAAAATTGGGGTGGTCTCTGGTTCGCCAACCACCACGCCGATGATACAAAAAAAAGCACCGTGACAACTGCCACAGTGCTTTTGATATGGTTATTTGTATCTGAATAAGCGCCATCACGCCCCTGCGCAAGCAACCACGCTGACCTATCTGCTGGTTACTTAAAAACCAAGAAACGGTCGTCGTCAGCCATGTAATCCTTGTCGCCGGCTGGGCTTTCGATGGAACCAAAGTCCATTTCACCGCGGAGCTTCCAGCTACCGGGAATGTTAAAGGCCGCCCGAACTTCATCATCGATCAGTGGATTGTAATGTTGCAGGTTAGCCCCGATGCCGTTTTCGGCCAAGGCCGTCCAAACAGCTTGTTGGGTCCCACCTTGGGATTGTTCAGACCAGTCCTGGAAGTTGGCAGCGTACAGGGGGAAGTTCTCTTCAAATTCCTTGACCGTCTTAGTTTCCGTATAGAACAGTACCGTCCCAAAAGCGGCCTTGAACGCGTTGATCTTCGCCGTGGTCTTGGCAAAGGCAGCTTCATCGGGAACCTCTTGCTTCAGGCGATCGATGACGATGTCCCAAAGCTTTTCATGGGACTTACCAAATAAAATCACGGCACGTTGCGTCTGGTTGTTAAAAGACGTTGGAGCCTGCTTGATACTTTCCTGAATCAGCTTAGTTAAGTCGTCGGTTGACAGCTTGACGTTGCGTCCTAAATTGTAAATCGTTCGTCGTTGTTTAGAGAGTTCAATAAATTTCGTTTCCATCGTTTAAATAACCTCACTTTAATTTTCCCGTTCATGGGTAAGTTGCTTGTTTCATTAAAACCGTAATACCAGTTTATCACTTACTTTTTGAAAGTAAAGTGTTTAGTGATTGACTTGATAGGCCTGTTCATACGTGGCAGTCATCCAATTCACCCAATACTGCGGATTGAGCGGTTCTCCTGTCACCTGTTGCACCAGCTGTGTCGGTGTTAATGTGGCTCCCAATCGATGGATGTTTTGAATCCGCCAATCGGTAATTTTCTGATAATCCCCGCTGGCTAAAATTGCGTTAGTCGGTAATTCCCGACTCATCGCGTGGTAGAACTGTGCCGCGTAGAGCTGACCCAGCAGATACGTCGGGAAGTAGCCAAAATCACCACCTGGCCAATAAATATCTTGCAGAATACCTTCCGTGTCATTGGCTGGCGTGATGCCAAGGTAAGCCTGATACTTTTCTCGCCACAGGGCTGGTAATTCAGCGACCGTCGTTTCACCATTAAACAAGGCCTTCTCCAACTCATACCGGACCACGATATGTAGCGGATAGGTCAGTGGATCGGCTTCCGTTCGAATCAATGTGGGCTGGGTAAACATGAAGCCCCGGTAAAAGGTCGGCTCGTCAATGTCACTAAAGATGTCACCGGTCGCCTGCTGGAAGCGTGGATACTCGCCCCGCCAAAAAGCAGCATTGCGGCCAATAAAGATCTCATTAAATAGTGATTGTGACTCGTGCAGGCCCATTGAAGGCGCATCGGCCAGCGGCGTGTTATCAAAGTTGGGGTCGAAGTTTTGCATGTACAGCCCGTGCCCCGCTTCGTGAATCCCCCCCAGCAGAGACATTTGGAAATCGTGACTAGCATAACGGTTAGTGATTCGCGCATCATTTCTGTTCAGCGGCACCGTGAACGGATGGGTACTCCGTGATAGATCACCCTTGGCAAAGGAATAGCCCAGACGCTGAACGATCTTGCGAACGACCTTCTCTTGCACCTCTTCTGGGACGGCGCGGTGCATGAAGTCCACCCGCGGCTGCGTCCCCCGTTCCTGAATGGTTTGTCGAATCTTGGCGATCCCCGCTTTGAGGGTTGCCATGATAGGGTCCAGCTGGGCAACCGTCATCCCCGGCTCATACTGATCCAATAAGACATCGTATGGCGTAGCTTGCCCCTGCCGCCAGTACGGAATGAACTGGCGCTTGTAGGCCACGATTTTTTCCAAATACGGCTGTAAGCGACTAAAGTCCTGGGCTTCACGCGCCGTCTCCCAAACCTGCTGGGCATCGGCAACGACCCGTTGATAGTCGGCATAGTCCGCCGCCGGAATATCGTGATTTAACTCGTAATCCCGTTTGACCAGCCGAAAAACCTGCTGGCCCTTTGTATCTAGCGCATCGGGATGGGCCGTAAAGTCGGCGATCATCCGGCCCATCTTTTGCCCCGTCCGCAAGGCCAACTCCTGCTCACCGATCATGCCCGTTAACTCGCTACGAAAGCTCCCGGCATCCCGGGGTAAATACGTGCGTGAATCCCATTCAATCAATGCCAAGTTGCTGTCCAACAAGCTGATCTGTTTGACCAGTGCTAGAAAGTCTGCTTCAGTCTCCATACAAACGCCTCCAATGTGGGTTGCACTTAGTCTAGCACGTCTCTGACCAAAACACCCGTGAGTCTTCGACCTGGGGCTATTGGGGGTGCCAAGATACACCGTTTGCCTCATCCCAGTATTGGTAAGCGGTCGCACCGTTAACTTAGACGAAAATGGGCGCAGGACGGCTGCCAAGGATTCCGCCTCCTGTTGCTCAGATTGGTGCACACCATATCCAGTCGCTACAGCCTCGTCACTTAAATGGTGCGGTTTACGTTACTTTGACGTCTGCAATAACCGCATCAACTGGACCGTAACGGTTTCTGCAGTTACCGGTTGGGTCGGCAGTTGTAAGAGTGTTCCCAGCAGAAACGTCCAAATCGGTGGTGTCACCTGTTCAGCTGGCAGTGTTGCCTGTTGCTGGGCGACCAGTAAGGTCACGACCGTTTGGAGACTTTGTGGCGCTACCAGCGGTTTCTGCAGAAGAAATGCAATGACCTGAGGATGATCTTGCGCATAAGTCAGCAGGTTGGTCACCATTCGCTGAAGCATGGCCGTGGCATTGGGAGAATCCAGCACACCTGCTCGAAGCGTGGCCGCCAGTTCCTCTTGAAATTCCGTTCGCAGGGCCGCCAGTAAACTGGCCTTATCTGGAAAGTGACGATAAACGGCCGCAGGGGTGACCGCTAGAAAACGAGCAATTTGACGCAATGACAACTGATCAACGCCCGCTTCCTCTAATTGCTGATGGGCTCGCTGCTGAATTGCAGCAGCTAAGTTCTTACGATGATAGGGTTGCTTTTTCATGAACGCTGGCCTCCTCTTGGTTCCTATGTTAT
Source organism: Levilactobacillus enshiensis (assembly GCF_007115095.1). Classification (GTDB taxonomy): domain Bacteria; phylum Bacillota; class Bacilli; order Lactobacillales; family Lactobacillaceae; genus Levilactobacillus; species Levilactobacillus enshiensis. Next base: position 67,284 of record NZ_SULH01000002.1, read on the forward strand.
CGCTAATTACGTCCTTATGTTATCACTGATTACTTTTAAAGTAAACAGTGATAACATAAGATTGTATTCATCGCTTACATCTCAAAACTTTGTCGATTCCTTACACTATCTTTACCCCCCTTTCCTACTGAAAGTTTTACAATAAAAGTAACTTTAATTTTTCGAGAAAAGAGGAATTTTCTGTGTCCAATAGTATTTCAACGCGTCGACTCACCTGGCAATTCATTGGTTTTTGGTTCGTCTGGTTACTGGTTCAAGCCACTCTAAATATTCCCATCAGTCACCATTTTCATGGATGGTCACAAGAGATCCTACTTGACGCCATTAAATTAACGATCTGGGTTGGGGCCGGCTGGTGGTTCATTCATCAAGCCCCACACGGAACACTAAGCCTAACCAATCGTGAGCAATGGCGACCCAATTGGCATTTCACAGCCGGCTATCTTGTCTGGCTCGTCATTATCTTGTACTTAGGTTTACAATTTTGGCTGCTACACCATGGATTACGGGTCAACCGAACCTTTATTCCCCAGTACTGGGGCCGGTATTTCTTAGTCGTGGGCATTGCCGAGGAATTTGTGACACGGGGCTATTTTCTAAATGCCTTGTTAAAGAAGACCTCATTTACAACTGCCAACGTGATTCAGGCTTTAGGATTTGCCAGCATGCACATTCCCCGTTATCTGACGACTGTCCCTACGATGAGTGTCGGCGCTTGGCTGAGCAACTTAGCCTCTGTCTTTGTTTTAGGGCTCCTATTTGGCTGGTTGTATAAGACTAGTCGGTCGTTGTGGCCCGGCATCATCGTGCACATGACCTGGGATATTCTGGTCACCCTCTTTGGTTAGAAACCAGCAAAAAAATGGTGCCACTTCCTGATATGGAGGTGGCACCATTTTTAGTTGTTTAAGCTAAGGTTCGGCGTTTTAGATAGCCCAGGAGAACACTTAAAAAGGCAAACGGCAGGAAGAAACTAAACAGTGCCGTGACCAATTCCGGTGCGACCGTGACGGCCAAGACAAGATCGACCGCCCCAACCAGCAGACTGACGACCAGTAGCACCCGCCAAATAGCCCGACGAAGATGCTGCTGATAAGTTAACCCGTAGACCAACAGGGTTAAAGCCGTGGTTAGCAATAGGGCCCGGTCAATGACCGGTAACGCCAATAGTCCGGTTAATCCTAGAGCTACGATACTGAGCCCGATAAAGAAGTAACCGTACCAGCGTTGCGTTTGCACAGTGGATTTCACGATTATCGCTTCCTTTACCTATTCTTTACACCTTTAGTTTAACCGATTGTGTAATCGCTTACAATAGTTTCAACTGAACGACCCTTTATTTTTTCTGAGGTCCGTTCATATTACCGGTTTAATGGTCAACGTGTAAGTCGCCATTCCACTCGTCGCTAGTGACCGCCGCAACTTCATGATTAAAAACGCGTAGCAGGGTCGGCATCGACGCCGCACTTTTTTCCGCCGTCATCTCGCTCAGTGGTAGCCAGCTGATCTGCCCCTCATCACTAGCCTTCAAGTCACCCGTAAACGCCGAGCTACGGTAGAGCAATCCCAATTTGCGGTGTTCCCGAGACGCATCAAACCATTCGCAAGTCCCACAAAAACTCACCGACTTTAACCGAAGGCCTGTTTCTTCATAAACTTCCCGAATTGCTGCTGATGCACAGGTCTCCCCAACTTCGACGTGGCCACCGGGAAAACTATGTCCTGCCTTCCACGGCACGTTGACTTTATCTTCCACTAAAACCCGGTGCGTCTGTGGATCAGTCACCATAATCATCGCCACTAATTCGACTGGTTGCGTTCGCGACATTTTCTTTTCCTCCAATTTAGGATTACTATTTTTATTTTCTGCCAAGCTACATGTAGCAAATAGGTCGCCGTGAATGACCAGGCCCACGTCAGGATGTAACACAGCCATAAGCCCCAGCCCAAGTGCTGACTTGTCAGTTGTCGACCAAACGCGAGCCAAATCAGCGTCAGCCAAAAAACATTCGCTAAGTACGCCCGGTAGGCATAGGTCGCCACCCAATGAATCACTGGCAACCAACGTGAGTGCTGCCGAAGCTGCCAAATAGCCAGACTCGTGATCAGCCCAATGGCACTCAACGCGTATAGAACGTTTGCCGGCAAATAGTAGCTGCTACGTGTGAAGGATAACGGTCGTAACCGTAACAGTTGGCGGGCCTGCCAGCTGAGCGACAGGCCACCTAAGAGTAGACACGGCATCGCTAGCCATCGCCATTGTCGAACACGCGGCCAAGCCAGATACAATGTGATTCCCAAAACCGCATACGGGATGAACCCCACGAAGACTCGGTCCACCAAGTACCAGCGAGTGTAACGCGTTGTCGTGTAGATCCAATTCATATACGCCCACATGCCCAATGCATAGACTAGTGCGGTAGTCCCTAACAAGAGGCACCGCCGTTTAGCCGTCGTGGCCCAGCGACGGCATCCCCACCAGATGGGCATCAGTAACACAATCTGGAGCATCATCGCATTGTACCAGAGATGTGGCGCCGCATTGCCGTTCACCAGTTGCCAGAGAAATTGGCTGACCGTGTGCGCTGGTCGGTGCTGTTGAACGCCGGGTAAGATCAGCAAATAGGCTAGTGTCCACCACAGCGTCGGCACCCCCAACGCATGCCACTGCTGGCGATAGTACCGGTGAAGTGGCGGTTGTGGCCGTGTCAGCCGCATCGTGGAAAAGAGAATACCACAAATAAACGCCGGCGCCGTAAACTTAATGGCGGCATAGAGCCAGGCAAGGGGCACCCGTTGTGCTTGGCCCGCGGCGGTCGTCAGTCCTAAGCTCAACACCGTCTGTCCCATGACCGCTGTGCAAGCAAACGCCTTTAGATAGTCGCCGACATCCGTCAGTTGATTCTCCCGTGTTTTCGTCTCTCTCATCGCCTTTACCCTTCTCATTTTAGCAAGCTGGTCGACCGCCTGTAAAGTGCCGTTTCTGACAATGAGTTCCCCGACGTTCAGCGAGACTCGTCACGATTTGAGCATCTAAATTGACTGCAAACAAAAAGACGGCTCGCTGGCCGCCTTTATTTTGCCTATTGCTTAAGCTTCACGCTCATTCTTTTTAGATGATTTTTCTAACCAGTTTTCAATGCTGTAGCAGGCTAGACCGAGGGCTGCGAATACCAGTGGAAAGGCTACCCACAGCACCGACTTCATTAGCATGAGTACTAAGCTCAATAATCCCACTGCCAGAACAACCAAGACGATTAAAGTAATCTTGTCTTTCGTCATTTTAATCTCCCCCAAACTAAAGTTAAACTTTGTGGCCCCTAACCACAACCGTAGCTTACCAGAAAAAATGACTGGCGACAATCATCTTGACCAAACTTAAGAAAGTTGCTACCTTTACTTGTCATTGCCATTCGGCGACTGCACAGTCGGGTGCTGTAGCCGTTGCAATTGACCTTTGAATTCTGATGCATAGCGTTCCTGATCGGGCTGATAATCAGCTAACCGTTCGCTCAGCCCCACCGTGTAGTCGGCCTGTTCGCCGTGTTCGCCTTGATCCAAGCCCAAGCGCTCTTCAGTCGCATCCACGCGCATCGGTGTCAATCGCCGTAAAATTAGAATCAAGGCGCTACCCATCACGGCGACCAACACAATCGTAAAACCAGTCGCTAGTAGTTGCGTGCCCAGCAGGTGCCAACCACCGCCATAAGCCAACCCATTTTCAGTAATCGTCGGGTTCACGGCCTTGGTCGCGAAGACTCCGGTCAAGATACTGCCGACGATTCCACTCACCCCGTGACAGCCGAAGGCATCCAACGCATCGTCCACGCCTAACCGCGGCTTCAACAGCTGAATAAACCCGTAACTCGCTAGCGTTGCCAGGGCACCAATCGCCACGGAACCCATGATGGTCACGTAGCCAGCCGCTGGCGTAATGGCAACCAGTCCACAGAGTGTCCCGGTGCAGACCCCGACCAAGGTTGGCTTACCTGTCGTCCAAATATCCAAAAACATCCAGACAACCATGGCCGTTGCAGTTGCTACGGTGCTGGTAAGGGCCGCTTGCATAGCAACCCCGTTGACCGCTAGAGCGCTCCCTGCATTGAACCCGTACCAGCCGATCCATAAAATAGCCGTCCCCAGCAAGACCCACGGTAGATTGTAGTGTTGGGTTGGCGTGCTCTTTGCCAATCGTGGTCCTAACCAAGCCGACAGCACCAGCGCCGTGACCCCTGCATTAATGTGGACAACCGTTCCGCCGGCAAAATCCAGCACGCCCAATTTCGCTAACCAGCCAGCGGGACTCCAGACCAAATGAACCATCGGGTAATAAATGAAGATGGACCACAAAACCAGAAAAATCAGGAGAAACTTGAAACGAATTCGGCCGACCACGGCACCAACGAATAACGCCGGTGTAATGATGGCAAACATCATTTGAAACAGGGAATAAACACCGACCGGAATCTGCGTAGCCGTCAAGCTCGTCAACTTAATGCCGGCCATAAATGCATGGTTCAAATTCCCCACAATTCCACCGATATTCCCCGAAAAAGCCAACGTATAACCTAGAAATACCCAGAGTAAGATGGCAACTCCCGTCATAATGAAGACTGACAACATCGTGTTGACGACGTTTTTTTCGGACACCAGGCCCCCATAGAAGAAAGCCAGTCCCGGAGTCATGAATAAAACCAAAATGCTCGCGATAATGACAAATGCCGTGTTTGCAAGATTCATCAGCGACGCCCTCTCTTTTGCCTTTGATGTTAGAAATTATAACACCAGTTTTCAGAAAAAACAGCATCAAGCCGATAAAAGGGGGCTGTTTGCCGGGTAATTTAACGAACAAAAGGACGTGCTAACTGCTAACTCACGTGGTTCGCGTATTCTGTCTACTTTAATGTTAGATTTTATGACGTTAACCATCGTTTACCAGCTAAGGTCCCGCTAAGTACCCATCCTGCTTTGTGGCCCACTTTCTATTGTTGTTAGAACAGACATGAGCCGCACTTTGGAGCTTTCAACCTTTAGTCGAATAGATCGATTATCAACAACAGCTATTTTAGAGCCCCAAAAAGCCAGTCTCAAGACTTCGACAACCGTCAAAATCCCAAAACTGGCTTTCATCATTTCTAACTCATTTACCACTTACGCACGGCCCGGGGAATCATCTTGCGAATGCCCCCGCGTGGATCCTTTACATCGCCTTCATAACGTGGAATCAGATGAATGTGCGCGTGCTGAATGGTCTGCCCAGCCGCCGCATTCACATTGATGCCAATGTTATAGCCGGCCGGATGAAACTTTTTGTCTAGGAACGCCTTAGCGACAAATGTCAAAGCGTCCATCGCCTGTCGTGTTTCCGCCGGCACATCAAAGTACGTGGTATAGTGCTGTTTGGGCACGATCAGCAGATGACCTTCACGCACGGGATGCAAGTCCCAGAACGCTTTAGCCAGCTCATTTTCTAAAACCAGCTCGTCTTTTTGACAAAAAATACAATCTGCTTTAATCATTCGATTTACCCCTTATGACGTGGCTTGCGTTTTCCCCAGAATTGGAAATAGTCGGTCCGCAACGCCCCATTGTACAGCTTTCGTGTCTTCGTGGCCTTTTGACCATAGAAATGTTCAAATTCCAAGTCGGCCGTCAGAATGTACTTCGACCAATCCGTCAGTGGTTTGAAGACCTGGCCCATCTGTTTGTAAAGCTCTCGCACGCTGGCTTGATCACTCAACCGTTCCCCATAAGGTGGGTTGGCAACGATGACCCCATCTTCGAGATCCGTCTTAAAGTCTTGCACAGCTAATTGCGTGAAGGTCACGTCTTGTGACAGACCCGCTTCTTGGGCATTTCGCTTCGCAATTGCGACCATGTTCTCATCAATATCGGAACCGAAGATCTGCAATGGTGTGTCGTAGTCTGCCTTGGCGTCCGCTTCATCACGAACCTTATCGCTCAATTCTTGCGGTACCCAATCCCAGCTTTCACAAGTAAAGTCTCGGTTGAACCCCGGGGCCAGATTACGGCCGATCATGGCTGCTTCGATAGGAATCGTCCCGGACCCACAGACGGGATCCCAGAATGGCATATCCTTATGCCAGTTAGTCAGTGCAATCAGGGCTGCCGCCATATTTTCCTTCAGTGGTGCATTCCCCTTGCCGACCCGGTAGCCCCGTTTAAACAGACTCGATCCGGTCGTATCTAACGTCAGCATCACGTGATCCTTATCGATCATGACTTCCAATGGATAGGTCGCTCCAGTTTCAGGCATCCGTGTTCGCCGATGATAGACGGCTGCCAGCTTCGTTGCGACGGCTTTCTTTACGATGGCCTGCGCATCCGGCACACTATGTAGCTGTGACTTCTTTGAGCGGCCCTCAACGGGGAATGCGGCGTCCATTGGCAGCAGTTCGTCCCAAGCAACGGCTTTGGTGGCTTCAAACAGTTCATCAAAGGTCACGGCATCAAACTCGGCCACAATGATTCGCACCCGGTCGGCCGTCCGAAGCCAGAGGTTGGCCCTTAAAATGTCTTCGATGGTCCCATCAAACCGGACCCGCCCATTTTCGACCTGCGTTTCGTACCCCAGATCGCGTAATTCGCGGCCCGCAATGGCTTCGATTCCACTAGCGGTTGCTGCGTATAAATGAAATTTCTTCATAAAGTCCTCCTTGGTTAAAAAAGTTTATTTACTCATACTGATCAACACTTCCGTCAAACTGTGCGTAATCCTTCTTCAAGGTGTTCGCAGGAGACGGTGCAACTGAATTCTTGAATGACCGATGTGACGAAATGCCATGTTGATCTCGGCATACCAGTCGTAGGCAATTAACCCAATTATAGCTACAAAAAAAGGTGGGAGCAAGCTCCCACCCACCTGACATGGTGTAAATCCCTGTAAGCCATGTTTTGTACCGCTCAATCGTTTCAGGCAAACGACCAAGTGGCAGTAATCATCTATCTCGAGAGTTTCCTCTCCCCCCACATTTCGTTCATTTCCATATGTGAAGCGCCCCTACCAAAAGTTTGGGTTGCCCGCTCGAGGGGTTTACCGCGTTCCACCGCCTAAGTTTCCTTAGACGTATCGTCACTGTGGCACTTTTCAGGGATACTCAGGCATAGCCGAAGCCTTAGCCGTTTTTTCCCGCCGTAACGTTATTGCTAACGTCCCCCGGCTTATTTTTTCACCGAGCACGAACACTACAGACATCTCAGTCTGTGCGAGCATGGACTTTCCTCAGCCAACATAAGCCGACCGCGATTACTCAGGATTTACACCAGTCTTTATAATTCTACAAACGATGTGACTCGTTTGGATCATTATCTAATTGTGAACCGAAAACGTGCCGTTCCAAATTGGATAGCCGCTTCAAAATGTCCATGTTGGTAACATTTGAAGTTGCTGAGCTGGTTGTTGAAGCTGCCGGTTGACTGCCGCCCACTTGCACTTGCTTTGTGAGTTCGTCAACCTTGGCCAATAACCGTTCGTTTTCTTCTTGAAGCCGTTGATTCTCCTTTACAAAGGTGTCGTAATCCTTAATGACGTTGTCTAAGAAGCTGTCAACGTCATCAGGATCGTAACCGCGCATTTTCTGACGAAATTGCTTTTGTAAAATTTCCTTGGGAGTAAAATTAACGTTTTCCATTGATCATTACACCTCGTTATCGTAATCAAACCGGCGATATCTATAATACCAGTTTTTACTCGAATTGGGAACCATTATTTAAATTTTCTTGATATTCGTTGGCACTTTCTTGTAACCAATCCATGTCAACCAACGTCAAAGGGTACGCGTGGCGCTCTTGGTAACGCTTTACGGCCTCGTAATCATATTTCGGTTTTCCTTCGACTTCTAAATCATAAACCATGACGGCTTCATCCGTATGGGTCAGCATAAATTCTTGATAGTTTCTTAACTGTTGGGGCCCATGATAAGGTTGCTCACTAACCGACTGGTGAAAATCAACGTGACTGGTCACCGCGGCATATTGCGCCTGATTGGCTTCATTCCAGTTGTTGCCAAACTCGGCAAAGGGCGTCATCACGGCCACCTTCAGCTCGGGGTAATCCGTTTTTAACGCTATTCCCACTTCGGCAGCCCACTGTTCGACGCCCAGTTGGCCTCCCGTAATGAGCCAGTCCGTGCCATTTTCCACTTTACCGATCAATAATTTTTTCAATGTATCTTTAATTACCAGTAGCTTCGGGTCCTGATTGCCAAAGGTGCCCAATTCGTAACTCCGGTAACCCGTTAACCATAACCGACTCAATCGGCCACCTCCCTCTTTTTCCCCTGGATCATTCACCGCTTAGACCTGCTGATGTGAGTTATCGGCTCTTTCGGTGCAAGTATGGCTAAATATCCGCCATGGCTTCAATACACTCATGGTAGCCACCAACCAATGCCGCTTTCACGAATGAACGGGCTATGTACGCACTATTTTATTTTCCAGGTCTAGCTCCATCTCCATATGGAAGAAACAGTCACCACTCGAATCAAATAAACCTGGTTATTTCAGTCATTAACAGAAATTCTACTATAGAACGTTACTGTCGCAATTCGACCGATCGCTAAACAAACTTAAAAGCTAGCTGCCAGACGCACTGAACAACCAGGTCAAAGCGACTGTCTGTTTCTAGTTTAGCGAAAAAACCGCCGTTGAGCAAATAAATTACAGGTCAAACATCACCAATGAGAAAATTATTTAACCATCCGGAAATTCTCCCACTTAGCAAGAACGTTAACGTCTTATCCAGACATTTCCTACGTTTAACGCTGATAATGCCCAGTTGCCTGTGCAGGCGCCCTTGTTAGCTTCTCTGTACTCAGCGGCGCTCACAGTTGGGTGAGCTTCTGCAGGGGTCAACCGGTCAAGCTCGTTTCACCAGCTTTCGGTCCAAAATTGACGCAGGATAAGACGGTCATTTGGCCAATGTCAGTAACATTGGGATCGCGCAACACTGACGATGTCAGGCATGACCGCCGTTCCCTAACGTTCAACCTTTACTTAAATTCCGTTTAAATTCAAGCAAAATCACCGTCTCAACCGGTTTTAGGAGTTTTTATTTCGGAGTCAGCTTGGTATAATGTCAATAACTGGGCCACAAACTGAAAGCTGCGGTTTTCAAGCGAAGGAGTGTGAGGAGTCGATGACTATTCGGTATCCCAATGGGAATGCCTATCAAGCACCAACAGCAAAGACAGGGCCCCGGTTCCCTAGCACCTACACGAACTATGGTAAGCGTGGCATGACGCTAGAAGAGGAACTGAACGAAAGTAATACTTACTATGAAACCAACGGGATGGCCGTCGTGCACAAGAAGCCGACCCCCATTCGGATCGTTAAGGTCGATTATCCCAAGCGGAGTGCCGCTGTTATCAAGGAAGCCTACTTCAGTACCGCTTCCACAACTGACTACAATGGTGTCTACCAGGGCCGTTACTTGGACTTTGACGCCAAAGAGACCCGTAACAAGGGCTCATTTCCGCTAAAGAACTTCCATCAACACCAGATCGACCACATGCGTGCTTGCACGGCTCAAGGCGGAATCTGTTTTGCCATTATTAAGTTTGTCGAACGCCAAGAGGTCTTCCTCTACCCAGCGCAGGACCTCTTTACTTTTTGGGACGAGCAAACCACCGGTGGTCGCAAATCCATCCCCTATTCGGAAATTGCGGCTCATGGCATCAAGATTCCCGTTGGCCTGCAACCCCCAATTCCATATCTCAAAGCCGTGGATCAGCTTCTCTAAAATGATGTAACCTAAGTAGAAGCGAACACGTTTAAACGCAAAGGAGATTACCATGTCTAGTAACAATTCAACCCGTGAGACCCGGATGAGCCGCAACGCCGACCATCAATCGGGCCCCCAACGTCCGCATCACGGCTGGCGTCTATTTCGCCGAATCCTATTTATCATCGTCGCCATTGGTGTTTTTGCCATCGTGGCTGGCGCCGGCCTTTTCTTTTTCTACGCACAGAGTGCTCCCAAGATTACGCAGAGCGCACTGTCTTCCGACGCTTCCACCCGAGTCTATGATGCTAATAACAACGTCATCTCTCGACTAGGTGCCCAAAACCGGACTTACGTGAAGTCCAAGAACATTCCTGACACGTTAAAGGCCGCCGTCGTTTCCACTGAAGACCGGCGTTTCTATCAAAATAACGGGGTCGACCCTATCCGAATTCTAGGTGCCGCCTTCGCTAACGTGTCCGGCTCTTCGCTGGGGATGCAAGGGGGGAGTACCTTGACGCAACAACTCGTCAAGCTCTCTGTCTTCTCAACAGCGGCTTCCGACCGAACACTACGGCGGAAAGCCCAAGAAGCCTGGTTAGCCCTTCAAGTCGACCATAAATACTCCAAAGATCAAATCTTGGAATACTACATCAACAAAGTTTACATGGGCAATGGTGTCTACGGGATGCAAACTGCCGCGCAATACTATTACGGCAGTTCTCTGCAGAACCTTTCCTTACCACAATTGGCCCTGTTAGCTGGGATGCCGCAATCGCCAACTAACTACGATCCAACGACCTACCCCGCCACCGCTAAGAAGCGCCGGGACCTGGTCTTAAACGCCATGGCTAAGAACAAGGTCATCACGGCCGCACAGGCCCAACAAGCCGAGGCCGTTAGCATCAAGAATGGCTTATCTTCCATTCATCAGACAACGGCTTCTACAAGTGCTAAGACGACTAAGGTCATCGACGCCTACCTCAAGCAGGTGTACTCCGAGTTGAAGGCCAAGGGGTATAACACCACGACCGGAGGCTTAAAGGTTTACACCAACCTGAATATGGATGCCCAACAGAAGCTCTATAACATTGCCAATACCAGTGCCTACATTGCTTATCCTTCTGACAAATTCCAAGTTGGGTCGACCATCGTCAACCCAAACAACGGGAAGGTCGTTGCCATGATCGGCGGTCGAAAGACCGGTAACGTGACATTTGGTCTGAATCGGGCCGTTCAAACCGGGCGGTCGAGTGCGTCAACGGCAAAACCCTTAATGGATTACGGTCCGGCCATTGAATATCTCAACTATCCAACCTACGAACCCGTTAAGGATACTGCCTTTACCTACCCTGGGACCGATAAGAAGCTTTACGACTGGGATAAGCAGTACCAAGGGACCATCACCATGCGTAAGGCCCTCTACGAATCACGGAACATTCCCGCAATTCGGACCTTACAAAATGTCGGCATTAGTAAAGCCACAACCTTCTTGAAGGGCTTGGGGATGACCTTCGACAAGACGCTGACCCTGCAAAATGGGATTGGGTTGTACATCTCAACTGAACAAGAGGCCGCTGCTTATGCCGCCTTTGCGAACGGTGGGACCTACTACAAGCCTTACCTGGTCTCCAAGGTGGTCACTCAGGACGGCAAGGCCCACAACTACTCGTCAACGGGTAAGCGGGCCATGTCCGCTGCAACAGCCTTTATGCTGACCGACATGATGAAAGACGTCATGACCAATGAAAATGGTTCTGGTCGTTCCGCTGCTATTTCTGGCCTGTACCAAGCTGGGAAGACCGGGACGGACTCCTACCCAGACGATTACGCGGACAAGGTCCCGGATGGCGCAACGATGGACTCCTGGTTCACGGGATACACCAAGAGTTACGCCGTCTCCGTTTGGACCGGTTACGACAAGCAGTTCCAGACCGGCCACTACGTGAGTGAAGCGGAAACCAAGATTGCTCAGGAAATCTACAAGTACGAGATGAGTTATCTCGCGCAGAACGCACCGAATACCGACTGGACTAAACCAAGTACTGTAACGGAAACCACGCAGAATAACAACAAGGAATACTACATTACGGGACATGCCGGAACGGTTGCGGACACGACGTCCACCAGCCAATATGGCTCGACTAACACGACCAGTTCCTCCGCCTACAGTAGTAACAGTCAGGTCACGACGAGTTCTAGTTCGTCTAAGGTCAGTTCCTCTACGACCGAATCCAGCACCAGCAAGGAATCTTCTAGTACGGAACAAACCCCTGGTGGTAACGGTAACGACGACAATACGGACAGTAGCTCCACGACCACTTCGTCTGCGAGTTCCACCACGCAAACACCTGATAACAATAAAGATGCTAATAGCTAACCTATGAGCCATAAAAAGCCACCCGTAAACAGTCAGTTTGACTGCTTACGGGTGGCTTTTTTAGTTCGGTCGAAAGTTAAGTTCTAAAGCCATCGTCTATGGCTCAGGAAACCGTCTCCAGTTCCGTCTCCTGACCAATTGCCAAACGTAGCTTGCGGCTCAGCCTAGTTATCCGTCAATTTAAAAATGGGGATATCTGGAATCTGCGGGTTCGGCTGATTAGAATGATCACCAGTCGCTGACCGGCGCGGTTCTTGGCGTTCCTTTTCCCGTTGTACTTGCGCGGCCGTCTTTAAGTTCTTCTTTTCCCAGCTCAATAGGATGCGATCCATGTACTTTAGGCTGTACGCCTGACTCAAGACCGCTTCCTTCAACGCCAACTGAATGAGCTCTGGACGGTAGTGGTCCTCGTCCAACCACTGGCTAATGCTTTCCATTTCTAGTGGTGACAGTGGCCGACCAAATTCCGTTTCGATTTGATTAAAGACCGTTGACCGATCATTGGTAGCCGCCTGCTTGACCTCTTTTTGAACTGTCTGCACATCTAGTTGGCTTAGCTTTTCCGTTAACAAGCTAAAATCATACGTATCCGCCTTTTGCCCCTGCGCGTTCGTCACGCTGGTGATCACCATTAGCTTGGCGGCAATCATCTCGTGGAGCAACTGGTAAACGCGCTGTTTGTCCCAGCCCAAGCATTTCGCAATACTCTCCGCTTCCGGCAGCTGTTCACCACGGTCCATCTGCCGTCTCAGTTGCAGATAGACCAGCAGCTGATCCGTGGTCATCCCCACCTCACGAAAATGGTCGAGCAAGTAATTGGCAACACTGGTTTGACCAGCCTGAATATAGCGCATCATAAACTCTGCCATGCGTTGGCCTCCTTATTTTTCAAGTCCTCATTAGTCTAACACGTTCCCTGAGCCCTGACGAAACGAAACGACCGGAACCTACTTGCGGTCCGGTCGTTAAGTCATTGTTATTTTAATTGATTCATCCCATGAATTTCTTTAGTCGGGCCAACGCAACGCGCAACGTCGTCAGGTCCGTCGCATAGCTCAAGCGGATATGACCTGGTAGTCCAAAGGCCTCGCCGGTCACAACTGCCAAGTGCGCCTCATTTAACAACGCAGTCACAAATTCATCGGTCGTGGTATAGCCTTTCAACGCCATAGCTTCCGTCACATCAGGAAATAGGTAGAAAGCGCCCTGCGGCTTGGCATTGAGTTTGAACCCCGGGATGGCTGCTAACAAGGGATAAACCACGTCTAAGCGCTGTTTAAACCCGTTCTTCATCTCGACCACCGGTGTTTGGTCACCAGTCAGTGCCGCTAACGCTGCCGCCTGGCTCACCGCCGCCGCGTTTCCCGTCATGTGTGACAACCCATTTTTTAACGCCGTCATCACCTCGGCCGGACCCACAGCGTAGCCAATTCGCCAACCAGTCATGGCGTACGTCTTGGAAACGCCATTAACTAGAATGGTATGGGCCACGATATCGGCACCCAACGTCAGCATCGACGGTACGGGTACCGGACCGTCGTAAACCAATTCGCCATAGATTTCATCCGCGACAATAACTAGGTCGTGTGCCACGGCCCAGTTTCCAATTGCCCGCAGCTCATCAGCCGTGTAGACCAAGCCGCTGGGATTCTGGGGTGAGTTCAGGACGATTGCCCTGGTGGCCGGGGTCACCGCAGCGTCTAACTGTTCTGGCGTGACCTTCAGTGATGCCGTTGGGGCGACCTCAATCGGCCGACCACCAGCCAACTTAACCTGTTCGGCATAGCTGACCCAGTACGGCGCTGGAAGCAAGACTTCATCGCCAGGGTCAATTAAAATCTGAAATAACGCATATAACGCCATTTTCGCGCCGGTCGTCACCACGACTTGATCCGTAGTGACTGCCACCCCTTGTGTCGCTTGAAGTCGCTGAACGATTGCCTGACGCAGCGCCAGGGTTCCGGCCGTTGCCGTATAACTGTTGACTTGATTGGCGCGAATCGCCGTGACCGCAGCCTCACGAATCGCTGTTGGCGTCGCATAATCCGGTTGACCAACGCTAAGGTTGATCACGTCAACGCCCTGAGCCCGTAGCTGGGCAGCCTGCTGACCCGTCTTTAACGTAGCTGAGGGGCGCACAGCACGCGCGCGTTGTGATAATTGCATGGTGAGTCCTCCTCTCGGTTGCGATTAGATGTTAGCAATCTGTTGCAAGATTTTTCCATTGCTGTATTGGAAAGTCAGGTAGCAGAGTTTACCGGATTGGTTCAGGTAACTGACCTGCCAAGCTGGCTTGCCGTTAAAAATGCTCAATGCTGCAGCAAGCACCTTTTTCGGATTTCGCTTCCAGACCTGTTCAAGTACCGTGTTGCGCGACAGACCCTCGCTTTGTTTCAACACCGTCACGTTATTGCCCGACTTGGGAACAATTGCGTAGACGGCCTGTTGCGCCTTGTTTTTACCCGCAACCGTATAGTAAGTCGTATTGAGATTGGTCCAGTAAAAGTCGCTGGTACTGGTCAAATGGCCAGACTTCTTCGCCACGGTCTCGGCGTGCGTCTGCATCTGACTCAGTGGCTTGCTCGCCTTACTGATCACATAACCGCCACTCAGCAGCAGGACCAGGATCACGAGTAAGATACTCAGTAGAACCCAGTGACGTGGCCGGCGACGCTGCTGATATTGTTGTCTCATCAATTTACATCGTACTCCCTTGTCAAATTTCAATCTTTGTCAATTATATCAAACTTCGGGAGGGGTCACCGAGTTGTCCGGGCTTTTTTCAAAAAAATTAATTAAACCTTGGGCAATGACACTCACGTCCCCAGTAATCTTGGGTAGATCGTCCGGCAACGCCCGCAGGATGCTTTGCCCATACTGACGTTCCAGCACCCGTTGATCCAGTAAGACAATGGCGCCGCGGTCGTTCGGTGTCCGAATCAACCGGCCGATGCCTTGCCGCAATTTCAGCGTCGCCGCTGGCAGGGCTGCATTGTAAAATGGATTCTTGCCGGCCGCCTCTAAACGGGCATAGTTGGCCTTAACGAATACTCGATCTGGTGAATCGAACGGCAAGCGTGTCACAATCAATAGTTCCAGCTGTTCAGCCGGAAGATCGATGCCCTCCCAGAAACTAGCTGCTCCCAATAGGATAGCACCGTGACTAGTCGCAAATCGTTTTGCAATCCGTTCGCGACTACCACTGATACCTTGGGCAAAGATCTCGCGCTGGGCAAATTCTGGCTGTTGCGTCAGCTGTTGATAAACTTGTTCGATCACACTGAGTGAGTTGAACAGGACCAGCGTCTGCTTATTCACGGCTCCGGCCATCTGCGTAATCGCTGCCGTTAGGTACGTCACGTAGTCCTCAGGTGATACCCGGGTCAAATTGGGCCCGGTATCACTGATAAACAGTTCGGCTTGTTGGCCATAGTCAAAGCTCGACCGCATCCGGTGGGTCACCGTGTCATCACGGTCCAGATCAAACTGATCCAGAACGTACTGCGACCGTCCAGAAGAAAACAGCGTGGCTCCCGTCAGCAAGACCGGTTGGTACCCGGCATACAAATGATGGCGCAAGAAGCCCTCAGTTGCCAGCAAGCCACTTGCCAATTGGAGACTGTTGCGATCACCCAAATGATTGATCGTCAACCAAAAGAGACTGGCTGGCGCCTGATTGCTGACCTGCTTAAGAATCATCAGGAGACGACTCATCTGGTCATCAAAAAGGTGAATCCGCGTATCGACCTGCTCGAACAAGTAACGTTGCGAAGCTGCAAACCGATCTTGCTGTTGATCGTAGCGTTGGCGTAAGTCGCCCAGTGCCGCCAACAACTCGTTGGTCGCCCGTGTCGCCGTTTCGACCGCCGTTCCCCGTTGCAGTTCGGCAGCAAGGTCCGCTGCGGGAATCAATTCCTCAATAATCTGATTGTGATTGTTGACCCGTTTATTCGCCAAGAAGCGCAGGAAAAGCTGCTTGATCAATTGGTTCAGCTGCGTCTCTAACGTCTCACTAGCCGCTAAGATGCGGTGGAGCGTCGTGATTGCCGCAGCATCCCCACTGAATAAGCTCAGCAGACTCGGCCCAATTTCGCGGCTGATGTCGCGTTCCACGTGATGAAGTTCGTTGATCAGCTGGGAGAATTTAACCTGCGTGCGGCGTTGTTTCAGCGTGCTGTCTGGCAAATGCTGAGCCTCGTCGACTACCAGATAAGGATGGTCGAGTCGTTCGCCCAAAGCTAAGGCGTGTTCGCTGAGGTAGGCGTGGTTCACGATGATAAATTGGGCCTGTTCCATTCGCTGGTCTCGCCGCCGTAAGAAGTCGTCCTCATAGAAGGGACTGTCTGCGGTAACTGTGCCCTCGTGAATAATCTCTTGAAAGTATGGCGCACGGTACGTTGCCAAATGTAACTCGTCGAGATCCCCGGTCGTGGTCATCGTTAACCAGACTAACAAACGAAGTTTAAGGAGCTGCGTCTGCTTAGACGTCTCGGCCACCTTAAGGGTCGTTGCGAACCGCTGCAAGTCTAAATAATGTTGACTCCCCTTGACCAGCACGGCATTAACCGTAAAGGGCACAATCTGTTTGAGCAACGGAATCGTTTGATCCAACAGTTGTTCTTGCAAGAGGGTCGTTGCAGTGCTAATGACCACGGACTTCCCCGTCTGACTCAAATAAGCCATCGGTAACACGTAACCCAGACTCTTCCCGATTCCCGTCGGTGCTTCCACAATCATCTGTTTGACCGGATGCTGGTCGGCCGCCGCGTAGTTGTTGTAGATGTAATTCATCATTTTTGCCTGTTCAGGCCGCCACTCTAGATTATCCGGCATCAACTTTTGCTTCTGCTTTTTGGTCTTGGGATACTTACTAGGCGTTGCTAAGGTGCCAGCTGGCAAGGGGGCTGCCTGCCGTAAAGCTAACCCATTTTTGATGTACAAATAGTCCGGCAGCTTTCGCGGATTAGCCGCGTTGAGTTGCTGGGCTTCGTTGAACAGATCAGCCGTCTGTAGCGGTAAATCCGGATGCAGGTCGATCATCTGTTGCAAGGTCACTACGGGTAAGGCCCGCAGTCGCCGGAACAGGAAGATAAACAATTCGGCGGTCGCACTGGCGTCGCTGTCAGCGGAATGCGGATTGTCATGTTCAATATTAAAATACCCGCTGAGGTCGCGTAGCCGAAAGCTGGGCGCGGTCGGCAGTAAAATCTGACTCAAAGAGACCGTATCGACCGCCGCAATCGTTAACTCGGGATAACCGACTCGCGAAAATTCGGCGTTAATGAACGGCAAGTCAAAATTGACATTGTGGGCCACAAAGACCGTATTGGTCAGTAAGCTGTAGAGGGTGCCCGCCACGTCGTCAAATAAGGGGGCATGCCGCACCCGTTGATTCGTGATGCCCGTCAACCGAGAAATCGCTGCTGGAATCTCCCGCAACGGATTGACGTCCGTTTCAAAGTGATTAATGATCTGGTTATGTTGGACGAAGACGCACCCGACTTGGATAATGCGGTCGCCATCTGTCACACTGGTTCCGGTAGTCTCAATATCGACCACCGCATAAACCGTGTCTTTATCCATAGTATGCTCACCAATTTCTGCACAATTTGCGATAATAACTGGCACTATGATACACCACTTGGCCGGCCAACGCTACGCTAGAGTTTCTCCCATTAAGAGTTTCGAGTTGGGCCACGCCTTTTCTAACAGCCTTACTTGGCTGGTAACATAAAATTAGGAGAGACTAGCTCTGCTACTAAGGTTGGCGCACTCAGACGAAACGCTCGTGAAATTATTTGATCATCAACTTGTTAGCGCTAACTCGGGCCATCACGCAGCATTTCTCAGAAGCAGCTCACCGTCTTAATTCACCTAGAGTTTGACACAACCCTGTTCAAATTCTTCTGAAACGTGTAATATGACAAGGCCAAGTCATCTAAGGTCCTTGGAGTGACTGGTCGGAAGAAACAACACTGGCTAAGTGCGGCTAAGCCTGTTCTCACCATCGCAGGTAGGCCACCGCTAGCTAGTCTAGTAATCCTAATCCTTGTTAGTCAGCCGCTAACGTCCGCTTTATCAACAGCGCACCCTAGCCAATTATCATGGCTAATATTTTTCGGTGTACTTTCTATAGAAAGACTTAATTTTTCGCCGATTTGGGGATTTTGATGAGCAAAACTAGCGTAAGCGCAGTCAGTAGAGTATGATATTCTGGTAAAATAAAATCGATGGAGAAAGTGAGCGAGATATCTTGGGTAGAACCACAATTGGGAAAAGCAACGCGAAGATCATTCTCATTGGGGAACACAGCGTGGTATTTGGACAACCCGCCATTGCCCTGCCCCTGCCCTCGGTCACCACGACGGTCGTCATGAGCCAAACGACTCACGGTCAAACCCTGTCCAGTCGTTACTTTGATGGTCCGGTCGTTCAAATGGGCCAAAACTTAGCTGGCGTGGCCGCGTTGATTCAGGCACTATTGACGCGCTTTGATGCACAAGATACCGCCTTTCACATGGCGATTACCAGTGACCTCCCCGCTGAACGCGGTATGGGGTCGTCTGCGGCCGTGGCCGTGGCCATTACGCGCGCCATGTATGCCTACTTTCAGCGACCACTGACCCGTGACCTGCTTCTAGCGACGGTCGACATTGCTGAAAAGATCACCCATGGCAATCCCAGTGGCTTAGACGCCGCCACGGCGAGTTCCGACGTCCCCATCTGGTTCGTTCCCCACCAGGAGACCCTTCAGATTCCATTTACCCTGCAAGGTTATCTGGTCATCGCAGACAGCGGAATCAAAGGGCAAACGGGTAAAGCAGTTGCCGCCGTTGCCCGCCGTAAAACGGCCTTTCCTCAAGAAACGGATGCCCGGATCAGTAAACTGGGCCGACTCAGCACGGCGGCGCGGCAAGCCCTCGCGACCCCTGATCTCCCGCAGTTGGGCCACATCTTAAACGATTCCCAGCAACAACTAGCTGGTTTAGGCGTCAGTTCGACTGAACTCAATCAGCTCATACAGGTCGCGCTCACAGCGGGGGCCCTCGGCGCTAAACTAACGGGGGGCGGTATGGGAGGCTGTCTAATTGCCCTGTGCCCTGATCTCGCCACGACCGAACGCGTTAAAAATAGTCTACTTGCAGCCGGTGCCACTGATACGTGGACGGAAGCCTTTAATCTCGAGGAGGAACACCAATGAACCCAGCGGTCACCGCACGTGCACATACCAACATCGCCCTCGTGAAATACTGGGGCAAGGCCGACACTGACCTTATCATCCCCCAAACGAGTAGCTTGTCGCTCACCTTGGATCAGTTCTATACGGACACCACAGTCCAATTTGACGAGCACCTGGCCGCAGATGAAATTACGGTCAACCACCACCTACTTTCCCCGATAGCTGGTCAAAAAGTACATAAGATTCTTAACCTGGTGCGCGAACAGACCCAGCGCACCTCTTTTGCGCGGGTAACGTCCATCAACCACGTGCCAACCGCCGCTGGTCTGGCCTCTTCAGCCTCAGCGTTTGCAGCGTTGGCAGGAGCCGCTAGTCGGGCTGCTGGTCTTGACCTTGACCGAACGGCGTTATCCCGGCTAGCACGCCGGGGCTCCGGTTCGGCCACCCGCTCCATTTTCGGTGGCTTTGTCGAATGGCAGGCCGGTCACGATGACGCGAGCTCATTTGCTATCCCTTTTGAAGAGACCGTCGATTGGCCGATTGCCATGGTCGCGTTGGTCTTAGACGCGCGCCGCAAGAAAGTCAGTTCACGGCAGGGGATGCAAAATAGCGTGACCACCTCGCCGTACTACGCCGCTTGGAAAGACGTCGTTGCCCACGACTTGGCGGCTATTAAACCCGCTATCCGTGCGCACGATTTTACCACGACCGGTGAAATCTTAGAAGCCAACGCGATGCGCATGCACGCGCTCACACTGAGTGCGCAGCCACCGTACAGTTACTTCAACGGCGACACCTTAGTTGCCATGCAGACCGTTCAGCGGCTCCGTGAAGCTGGCATTGCCTGCTACTACACACTCGATGCTGGGCCGAACGTCAAAGTCTTCTGTCAAGTCGCTGACCTACCGACCATCACCCAACATTTCGCCCAACAGTTCGGGGCGCAAAACGTGATCGTGGCGCATCCTGGACCGGGCATTCAATTTAGCTAATCTTTAAAAAAATTACTTATTTAGTCGTTACAGAAGGGACCTGATTTTTTGATTTCCGCGAAAGCACCCGGAAAACTCTATATTGCTGGCGAATACGCCGTGGTCGAACCGGGATATCCGGCGATCATCGTTGCACTGAACCAATTTGTGACCGTTTCAATTACCCCCAGTCAAGACTACGGTCGCATCGCCTCCAAACAATACCAAGAGAACTCCCTCTACTGGCAACGCCAGGGATCAGAGCTCGTCTTTGACAACCGGGACAATCCCTTCCACTACATTTTGTCCGCCATTCGTTTGACGGAACAGTACGCGCAGTCATTGGGTAAGCCCCTCACCATCTATCACTTAAACGTCAACAGTGACCTGGATAGTGCCGACGGGAAAAAATACGGATTGGGCTCTTCAGCCGCCGTGACCGTTGCCACCGTCAAGGCCCTCTGTCAGTTTTACGATATTCCCATGAGCAAGGACCGCCTATTCAAATTATCTGCGATCGCCCACTTGGACGTTCAAGGTAATGGCTCGTTAGGCGACATCGCCGCTTCCGTTTACGGCGGTTGGATCGCCTATCAGGCCTTTGACCGGGATTGGTTGGCCTCCGCTCGGCGTGAACTGAGCCTCACCCAACTCTTACAAACGGAGTGGCCCGGCCTGCAGATCGAACTTTTGACCCCGCCGGAACCCCTCCGCCTAATGATCGGTTGGACCGGGACCCCCGCATCGACTTCACATTTAGTGGACAAGATTGCACTCTTCAAAGCTACCCGTCGTCAGGATTACCACGCATTTCTCCGTGAAAGTCGCGAATGTCTGCAACGGATGATTCAAGGCTTTCATGATCAAGACCTAGATGCCATTCAAAAGGAAATCAACGTGAATCGGCAGTTGCTGAATCGTTTGGCCTGCCTGAGTCACGTGACGATTGAAACGGAACTGCTGAAAACCATGTGCGACATCGCCGTTCACATTGGTGGGGCTGCCAAGTCTTCCGGTGCCGGTGGTGGTGACTGTGGGATCGTCATCATCAACGCCGCCAAGGACCTAGCGCACTTACTGCATGAATGGGAAGCTCGCGGCATCGAACCACTTAAGTTAAACGTCCATCACGTCATCGAATAATTAAGGAGCCGTTACCATGGAGGACCTATCACGTCACGCTCACCGCAAGGACGAACATCTGTCCCTCGCCGAAAAATTTTATACACCAGACGCCACTAGTCAATTCGACCAGCTCCGTTTCGTTCACCAAAGTTTACCGGAAATGAGTGTCGGAGACGTGGATCTGCAGACGCACCTGGGCCCCTTAACGTTACCGGTCCCCCTGCTGATTGAAGCCATGACCGGTGGCAGTCCCCGCACGGGTAAAGTTAATGCCGCCTTAGGTCGCATCGCGGCGGCTACGGGGATGCCTGTGGCAACTGGCTCACAAAGCATTGCGTTGCAAGACGATGCAGCCATTGCCACCTTCACGCCATTGCGAGAAAACAATCCCGACGGCATCGTTTTTGCCAACATGGGGGCCGGACACACCGTCGCCCAAGCCCAACGGGTCATTGACATGCTGGCTGCCGACGCCTTAGAGCTTCACGTCAACGTGGCTCAAGAACTCGTCATGCCCGAGGGTGACCGTGACTTCCACTGGCTCGACAGCATTGGTGAAGTTGTTGCGGGTGTCAGCGTCCCGGTCATCGTGAAGGAAGTCGGCTTTGGCATGGCCCGTGAAACACTGCAGCAATTGGCTCAGGTCGGCGTTCGCTACGTTGACCTGAGTGGCCGTGGCGGAACGAACTTCGTACAAATCGAAAACTTCCGCCGGCCCGAAAAAGAGCTGCGTTATCTCGATGGTTGGGGCCAGTCAACAGTAGAATCCCTACTGGAAGCCCATGCTGTTCCCCAACTTCAAGTCGTTGCTACTGGGGGGATTCGTCAGCCGTTGGATGCGGCCAAAGCGCTGGCACTCGGCGCCAATCTCGTCGGTAGTGCCGGTCAAATTCTCCACAGTCTGATCAGGACCGATGAAGCGCGCACCACCGCGATGTTGCGCGAATGGCAAACGGGTCTCCGGCGCATCATGACTTTACTTGGGTGCTACAACTTGGCGGACTTAAAGCAACAACGGTTGTTGCTTTCTCCAGAATTAGAGAGCTACTGCCGCCAACGACACCTCACTTATTAAATGAAAAATTAAAAAAACGCCACCGGAATTGATTTTTCCGATGGCGTTTTTAGATTAACTAACCTTATTATAACAACTTCTTGCTAGTAACAATCGTTTCTAATCATCATAAACCGTGAACCGCAACCCCTTAGGGAAGAAATTCTTCACGGTCTGACCCACGACTTTCCCAAACCCAACTGGCTGGTGATCACAGGTCAACAGGTACCACCCCTTGGCCGGTGCCGTGGCTAACGTCAACGTTTCACCGTGAACCCAAGCGCGCCACTGCTCATCAGTGATAGCCAGTGCCTGGCTCGCTGGCTCATCCGCACTAGCTAAGGCTAAGGCGTAGGCTGGCTCAAACCGATTCTTCTTAAACGTGCCCAGATGTAACCCTGGCCGAAAGAGATGGGCCTTCTTTAAGTCGGGCAACTCGTCGGGGACAGCAAAGAGCTGATCCTTAACGGTAATCAGTTGCCCGGCAACCGCATGTCCCAGCACGGCCTGCGCAAAGTCCTGCCACAGTTTTCGCTGGTCGCTAGTTAACGGTGTCCCTAATTTAGCCTGTCGCCGTGGCGGCTGTGCCTCGCCGGCATCACGTTGCAACTTTGCAACAAAGTGGCCTTCCCCTTGCATCAGGTGCGGGAATAATCGGGCTGCCTTGGCGAGTTCTGGATTACCATCTGCCCATTCCGGCCGAGCATCCACGACCCCCCCAGCCTTAGTAACGGGAACTAAATGAAAGTCAGGGAATGTTTTCAGAACCCACGCCATCATTTGTTCATCTTCCTCAGGGGCAAACGTGCAGGTCGAATAGATCAGTTGTCCTCCCGGCTTCACCATTTTAACGGCTTCCGTCAGGATTTCCCGTTGGCGCGTCGCACAGTCGGCAACGTAATCTAATGACCAGTAAGACATCGCGTCTGGATCTTTCCGAAACATGCCCTCACCAGAACATGGTGCATCAACCAGGACCTTATCAAAGTAATCGGGAAAGACGGGACTGAGGCGGTCGGGCGAATCGTTTAAGATGATGGCCGCCTTGACGCCGAACCGTTCTACATTTTCAGCTAGAACCTTTACCCGTTTCCGATTGATCTCGTTAGTGACCAGCAAGCCGGTCCCGCGCAGGTAACTGGCCAGATGCGTTGTCTTCCCACCCGGTGCCGCACAGAGGTCCAAGACCCGTTCACCAGCTTGTGGTGCAGCCGTGGCTCCGACGAACATTGCACTCGGTTCCTGGCTATAAACGGCGCCACTTTGGTGCATCAGGCTTCGTCCACTGACCGTTCCGTAATGGCCAAATTTCGCATAAGGCACCGCCGGCGTCTCCGTTATGGTTGCTGGTAAATCATGATGGGCGGGATTGACCCGATAGCCAGCAGTACTGGGCGTATCAAAACTGGCCAAAAAATCATCCGCTTCTGCCCCTAATAAGCGTCGATACTTGGTTATAAAGTCATCAGGTAAATTCACCGTTATTCCTCCATCTTGTTAGTTACAATTAATTATTTGTATCTTACATTTATAGCGAGTTATCCCCGTTTTGCCTCGTTTATTATACGCGTTTTTATAAGGAGTCTCTACCCGGTAAAGGGGAATAGTCGCATTTTCACCGTAACTATGGTAAATTATACAGGCTAGCTTCTTTTCAGAAAACTTAAACCATAAATAAAATTGTGAGGTGTTCTCTATGGAACGAAAATTAATTGCCATCGATCTGGATGGGACGACCCTGAACTCGGCCGCCCAACTCTCTCCTAAAACCAAAGCGGTGTTGGCTCAAGCTCGACAAGCTGGTCACATTGTCAGTATTGTAACGGGGCGACCCAACCGAATTTCCGAAGGTATTTACGACGAGTTGAACCTGGACGGGCCGATGATTAATTTCAACGGTAGCCTGGGGCACATCCCCCACCATCACTGGCAAGACGAATACCAATACACCATCAATAAGGAAGTTGCGTACGACCTCCTGCAACACCGTGAGGAACTTGGTATCGACATGATTGCGGCGGAAGGTAAGCATATGTTCCTTGCCGTCCGTGACCACCCCGTCGAAGTCGGCTTCTTCCCACCTGTTCTGCAGAGCAATCAGATTCTTAATCAAAAAACATTGCAGGAAAACCCCACCAGTTTGACGGTTGCCGTTGAACGCAGCCATCAAGAACACTTGTTGAGCTACCTCAAGCACAACTTCGGCGATATTGTCGATGCAGCGCCTTGGGGTGGTCCAAATTCCGTCGTTGAACTTGGCGTCAAGGGCGTGCAAAAGGCCACCGGGGTTGAGGTCCTCGCCCACCATTTCCACGTCGAACGTAAAAATATCGTGGCCTTTGGGGACGAGCATAATGACTCCGCTATGATCGACTATGCCGGTTGGGGCGTTGCCATGCAAAACGCTACGCCAACCATCAAAGGGTTAGCTAACGATATTACGCCGTTGGACAATGACCATGACGGCTTGGCTAGTTACCTGCAAGATTATTTGAAATTAGCTGAATAAACGACGAATGCCGATAGCCCTCAGGAAACTTGAGGATTATCGGCATTTTTTTCAGATTAATTTTCCTGCTGCAGGTAAGTGACAAACAGTTTCTGGTACAGCATCGTAAAGTCTAAGAACATCTTTCGATCAACATATTCATCGATTTGGTGGGCAGATTCATTACCAGGACCAAAGACGACAAATGGGAACTCGTGACCCTTTTTCTTCAATAAGTTTGACGCATCCGTCACAGCCGGTAACGCAAGTTTAGAAATTGGTTCCCCGGCGAAGGACTCGCCAACGCTAGCGGCCAAGTTACTCAAAGGCGTATCTTGTGGTTCTTCCACTGGCCATTGGGACATGAAAACGTCCATGGTCACCTGGGCCCCCTGATCATTCTGCTGATCAACCAGATTTTGGAGTGTCGCGATGACGGCAGCGTTATCAAATTCAGGAATCGTCCGCACGTTCATTTCGGCCGTAGCGGTCGCGGGAATCGAATTGACCTGTTCGCCACCATGGATAACGGTCGTATTAAAGGTTAACTGACCCAGTAAGTCATTGGCTCGGTCGCTGTCCCGAAAAGCCGTATTGGCTTGCGTTAAGATGGCCAGCAATGGATCAATGGCATTAGCACCTAGCTCTGGCATCGAACTGTGTGCCGCCTGACCTTGAGACGACAGCCGAATGTCCATGGATCCCTTGTGCGCGTAAAAAATATGATAGCCGGTGGGCTCACCGATCAGTAGCGCATCAACATCGTCCATGGCGCCCTGCTCAAAGAACGCAGCCGACCCAAGCTCACCAACTTCTTCCCCCACAGTCGCCATGAGTCGAATCCGGCCATGCTGCGGTTGACCTGCCGCATGCAATTCGATCAAGGCAATCACCAGGGCGGCTAATCCGGACTTCATGTCGTTGGCGCCCCGACCATATAACCGACCATCACGTTCAGTCAGCTTAAAAGGATCACTGTGCCACTGATCTGTGTCGCCTGGATCCACGACATCTAGATGGCCGGAAACACCTAAAACGGGGTCTCCTTGACCAATTTCAGCGAGCAAATTGGTTCGTCCCTCACTGAGGGGAATTAGTTTCGCCTGAATATGGTGTTGTCCCAACAACTTTTGCAAGTATTGGGCCACCTCAATTTCGTTACCGTTGACCGAATGAATCGCCACTAAATCACGTAATAGCTCAACTTTCTGCTGATCCGTAAAGACTGCCATCATTGATTCCTCCTTTTAGGACATAGTATACTGCAGTTTGTAAGGGGCTTCACGTATCATCCCTATATATATCATTAGTATCCGCCAAATACCTTACCTTCAATTCGCCCACTCTACTTACTCGTAAAGGAGATTTTGTCAATGACCCGAATTCAAGCTTACGACAATCCACAGCTTCCCACTTTGCTCATGTCACTGCACCCCCAACCAACAGCAGATATTCTGGCTGGACGTAAGATTATCGAATACCGCCGGCGGTTCTTCCAACACCCATTCCAAGCCTTCGTCTACACGACCGGCCCAGCTGGTGGCTTACAGCTATTCTTAACCTTTGATTCCCCCATCACCCGGCCAACCCCAGACCTGATTCAGATTGGGGCGCGACTTCAGGGCGACCCGGCAACTAATCTGACCACCTATCTGGCCGACCAAGGCGTGGCGTTACCCATTAAGGCTGTGGCTACCTTCCCCCAACTCTCGCGCGCACAGCTTCGACAAATCGACCCTAAATTTACAGCGCCCCGTGCCTACTTTTTCCTGAATAAGCCAAATCAACATGACCTACTGACCCATCTTCTCCAGCAGCCCTGTCTCAGTTACCACGAGATTGACTGGCAACCCAAATACGCGGCAATTCAAGACCTGCTGGCCAAATAAACTTTAGTCCCAACGCAAACGGAACACGGTCAGCTTCAATACAGTCCTAATAAAAAATCCCCTAGCATGTGCTAAGGGATTTTTGTCAGTTACACTTGAGTTATTCTTGATGGAAGGCCTGCGTTGCCTTGATGGCCGCTTGCCAGCCGGCGTAACAGTGCTGGCGCTTCGCTTCATCCATCTGCGGAATGAATTCGTCACGCGACTCGTGCATCTGCCGAATCGTTGCCATGTCGGGCCAGAAACCAACGGCGAGGCCGGCGAGGTAAGCCGCACCCAAGGCCGTTGTTTCGTTGATGGCTGCCCGTTTGATCGGTGTGTTCAAGATATCAGCTTGGAACTGCATTAAGAAATTGTTGTTGGCAGCGCCCCCGTCAACACTCAGCGATTGTAAGTCCAGCCCGGTCTCTTCGGTCATGGTATCGACCACGTCTCGCGTCTGGTAGGCAATTGCTTCGATTGTGGCCCGAATGAACTGCTCACGCGTCGTTCCACGGGTCAGTCCAAAGACAGCGCCCCGCGTCTCCTGGTTCCAGTACGGTGCACCCAGCCCGGTAAAGGCGGGCACCACGTAGACGTCACCGGTCGTTTGTGCATCAACGGCCATTTTTTCCGATTCACTGGCATGCTCGAAGAAACGCATCCCGTCACGTAACCACTGGACGGCGGAACCAGCCACGAAGATTGATCCTTCCAACGCATAGGTTACCTTATTATTGAGGCCATAGGCAATCGTGGTCAGCAATCCATTATGGGATAACGTAGGTTCTTCACCGGTATTCATCACGATAAAGGCCCCAGTCCCGTAGGTATTCTTGATCATCCCTTTGTCAAAGGCCGTCTGTCCAAACAAGGCGGCCTGTTGGTCACCAGCAATGCCGGCAATTGGTACTTGAACCCCGGAGAACGTGTAACCCGCGGTGTAGCCGTAAATTTCGGATGAGGAATGCACTTCTGGCAACAAGGCGGCTGGAATATTCAACCAGTCCAGAATATCGTGATCCCATTTTAAATCATGAATGTTGTACAGCATGGTCCGGCTGGCATTAGTGTAGTCGGTCGCGTGAACTCGGCCACCCGTCAGCTTCCAGAGAATCCAAGTGTCGATGGTCCCAAAGAGCAATTCGCCCTGTTCTGCGCGTTCTTGGGCCCCCGGCACGTGATCCAAGATCCAGCGAATCTTGGTTGCGGAGAAGTAGGAGTCAATGACCAACCCGGTCTTCTCGTGAATGGCATCCGCGTAGCCATCGGCCTTTAATTGATCGGCAATCTCACTAGTCTGCTTGGATTGCCAAACCACCGCGTGATAAATGGGTTCGCCGGTCTTCTTGTCCCAGATGATTGTGGTTTCCCGTTGATTGGTAATTCCGATTCCCCGAACCTTGTACGGTTGAACATCCGAATCAATCAGGGCATCGGAAATGACGGATTGCACCGCGTTCCAAATTTCGTTGGCGTCATGTTCGACCCAACCTGGTTGCGGGAAATACTGGTGAAACTCCCGTTGTGCCTGTCCCGCAATTTGGCCGTGCCGGTCGAATAAAATAGCCCGGGTACTCGTCGTCCCTTCGTCAATTGCCATCATGTATTGTTGATCATTCATCGTTCGACTCTCCATTCATTCGTTCGTTAGCAACGGCCACATTCTGCCGTGATGTCGCACTTGTTACTAGTATACCTAAAAGTGACGGCTACGCCAATTCTTTTTATAAATGAAACCGCCACCAACGGCGAAATAGTCGGGTTGGTGGCGGTTTATAAGTTTTTCTGTAAAATTTACTTTTCGTCGCTCTTCAAAACGCCGGCCACACCGTAACGGTTGGGTTGCATTTCGCGTAAGATGACGTGGACGTGTTCAGCTGGGGCACCCGTATTCTTGGTCACTGCAGCGGTCACGTCTTGGACTAAGGCTTTGAGTTGGTCTTGTGAACGACCAGCGATTAAATCAATGTTGACAATTGGCATTTAAATTCGATCCCTTCTCTATGTGAATAGTGTTATTATACCGGTTCCTACCAGTTGGGGCAATTCCCCTACCTATTTTTGTTCAGTGGTTTGCTTCAACTTCAACTGTTCCCGCTCATTATAGAAGTTTCCTTCAATGTCCACGGTGCTGACCAAGTTCACGAAGGCATTAGGGTCGATACTCTTGACCGCGTGTTCTAATGCATAAAGTTCATACCGCGAAATAACGGTCATCAGAACCACACTGTCCTTGCGGGTATACGCACCAAATGAGGGCATCACCGTAATCCCACGAATCAACGTCTTATTTAACTCACTGATCACGGCATCCTGCTGTGTCGTGACGATAAAGGCCGTCAGCTTTTGATGACCGGTGTGAATGCTATCAACTACCCGCGACATTGCATAAATTGAAATGATCGTGTATAAAGCACTCGGCCAGCCAAATAAGAAACCTGCCAAGATGACGATGCTAAAATTAATCATCATCATGAGCGTGCCAATCGTTCTCCCAGTCGTCTGTTCAAGAACCACGGCAATGATATCCATTCCGCCGGTCGAAAACCCATTTTTCAGCGGGTAAGCCACCCCAACACCAGTCAGAATCCCGCCAAACAGTGCTGCCAGCAACGGGTTATTCGAGATGTTATTGACCGGAATCACAATGGCTAAGATGGATGTCAAAACCGCCACGAAAATCGAATAGATCGTAAAGCCGCGGCCAACCTTGAACCACCCTAAAATCCCGATGGGAACGTTAAACAGGAGGATAAACCACCCGGTACTCAGGTGAATGCCGCCCATCTGTAGCAGCGTCGCGATAATCTGTGAGATACCGTTAATGCCGGCACTAAAAATCTTCCCTGGTACCAAGAATTCGTTTAGGGCGAGCGCCGTAATGGCCGCCGACCCAATCATAATTAGGAGGTGTTTTCCCACCTCACGCTTATTTTCTAACATAATTCTCATTTTTCGCCTCTTTCTCGAATAATCCGCTTTCATCATTTAACCACATCGGACCACCGATGACTAGCGGAAGTACACGACTGGCGTTCATTTTATCTGTGACCTTGTTAGCTAAGGATACACTATTTTCCGCATAATGATGTATAAATATTTACTTTTATGAGAATAATAAACAAAATAATTAAAGTTGTCCCGAAATGAGTTCGCCATTCCAGCAAACATGCTAGAATGGAAGTTGTAATTTTATTCAAAAAATGAGAAAGGAGTGCTCCCATGAACTATTCCGCTTGTACAAGCATTTTAATTGGGGCCAAGGCCACCATGGATGGTTCGGTCATCATCGGCCGCAACGAAGATGCCAAGGCTGCTTGGCCCAAACATTTTGTTGTTCACCCTGCTCAAACAGCCACCACCCCGCAACAATTCGTCAGCACCGACAACGGCTTTACCATGCCCTTGCCCGCGCACGCTGCGAAATATACGGCGACCCCTGAATGGACCGACAAGTACGGTCTGTTCGAGGAAGACGGGTTCAACGAATATGGCGTGGCGATGAGCGCAACTGAAAGTACCTATTCTAATGAACGGGTATTAGGTGCCGATCCTTTAGTCAAGGCTGGTATCGGTGAAGAAGCCATGGTCACCGTCGTCTTGCCTTACGTGAAGACTGCGCGTGAAGGGGTTGCGCGGCTTGGCCAACTCGTCGAACTGTACGGAACTAGCGAGTCTAACGGCATTCTCTTTGCCGACCAACAGGAAGCTTGGTACCTAGAAACTGGTGCTGGCCACTATTGGGTCGCCCAACGGATTCCGGACAATGGCTACGCCGTGATTGCGAATCAGATGGCCATTCAAGCCGTTGATTTCAACGATCCGACTAACTTCATGTTCGCTCGTCATTTACAAGAATTCGTTGCCGATAATCATTTGAACCCGCACAGCGATCGGTTCATTTGGCGGGAAATTTTTGGCACTCAGGATCAATCCGACCTCTACTACAACACCCCACGGGTCTGGTACGGGCAGCATGTGTTGACGCCTGACGTCCATCAGGAACCCCAATCCTTCACGCTACCATTTATTCAGTACGCCGACCATTTATTGGCTGTGGATGACGCCCAAGCCTTCTTGAGCAGTCACTTCGAGGAAACGCCATATGACCCTGTCGGTGCGGGCACGGACGAACAAAAACACCGTTTCCGGCCAATTAGTCTGGCTAAGACTCAAGAATCACACGTCTTGCAGCTCCGGCCAAACATGGACCCCGCATTAGCCGGCATTCAGTGGCTAGCGATGGGGGTCGCCGCGCAAAGTGTCTACGTTCCCTTCTATGCTGGTATCGATGAAACGCCCGCTGCCTATCATTTGGGCGCTGCCACTTACGATGCAGAATCGGCCTATTGGGTCTACAAATTAGTCAGTGTCTTATTAGATGCGCACTACCACGAAGCTTGGCCAGTTGTGAGCGCCGTGCAAAAGGAATTGCGGATTGCCTTTAAACAGTCTATCCAGCACACAGATGCGGTGGCTGCACAATTGACGGGACCAGAACTTAGCCATTATTTAACACAACAAGCCACCGCAAACGCTGCATTGGGAATTCGGCGTTACCGCGAGTTGGCAGCAACTTTGATTACACAGGCCACCGATCTTGGACCTTTAAATTATCAACAAGACCTCAATTTATAATCAACGGTGAATGACTTCACCAATAAATGGGAGATAAAACAATGGAAAACCAGAAAAAGATTAAACTATTCAGTTTAATCTTGATGATCTTTACGGCCATTTACGGCTTCGCCAACACGACGGTCGCCTATGACCAAATGGGATATGCAAGTATCATTTGGTACGTTCTCGCTGCCTTATTATTCTTCTTGCCTAGTGCCATGATGCTAGCAGAATACGGGTCAGCTTTTAAAGAGGCTAAGGGGGGCATTTACTCCTGGTTAGCCGGTTCAATCGGTGAAAAATGGGCCTTCATTGGGACTTTTATCTGGCTATCATCCTGGATTATCTGGATGTTATCGACCTCAACGAAAGTTTGGATTCCACTTTCCACTTTAATTTCCGGAAGCGATCAAACACAGACCTGGTCAATCTTAGGGTTGAGTTCAACCCAAACGGTTGGGTTACTCGGGATCTTCTGGATCTTGGCTGTCACGTTCTTTGCAACGCGCGGTGTGAGCTCTATTGCTAAGATTTCTTCATTGGGCGGAATCTTCGTGATGTTCCTGACGGCGCTGTTCTTCGTCGCCAGCATTGTGATTGTCATCCTAAACCACGGTCAATTAGCAGAGCCTATCAACGGGATTCACAGCTTTATCGCCTCACCTAATCCCCAGTTCTCGTCACCAATGGCGCTGATGTCCTTCGTGACGTACGCGGTCTTTGCTTACGCCGGTATGGAATCCATGGGTGGAATTACGGACAGTATGGACAAACCCGAAAAGACTTTCCCCAAGGGACTGATCATTTCGACGATTGCGATCACCATCATGTACTCCCTGTCGATTTTCCTATGGGGAATCAGCACCAATTGGAGTAGCGTCTTAGGTAAGAACCAAGTCAACTTAGGTAATATTACTTATGTTTTGATGAACAACTTGGGATTGGTCTTAGGAAAAGCCATGGGCTTAAGTGCCGTGACTTCCGCAACGATTGGTCACTGGTTAGCTCGGCTAACTGGATTGAGTATGTTCATGGCCTACTTGGGGTCCTTCTTTGTGCTGGTTTACTCCCCATTAAAGTCCTTCATCTTGGGTTCCTCACCAAAACTATGGCCTAAGAAGATGACGAAGTTAAATAAAGTTGGGATGCCAGCCTACTCCATGTGGCTACAAGCCATCGTGGTCGCTGCCTTCATCTTCTTGGTTGCCTTTGGGGGTTCCGCAGCTAATAAATTCTATCTGATCTTAACTGATATGGGGAACGTTTCCACCTCCTTCCCTTACCTGTTCTTGATCGGTGCATTTCCATTCTTTAAACGTCGTCAAGACTTGGAACGGCCATTTGTCGTTTACAAGAATCGGGCGTTCACGAATACGGTGGTAACAGTTGTCTTAGTCATCCTGATTGGTGGGATTGGGTTCACCTGCCTAGAACCAATTATGGAACACGACTACATGACCGCCTTCTGGACGATTATCGGCCCAATTTTCTTCGGGGCCGTTGCTTGGATCTTCTACCACAACGCGCAAAAGCGTTCGGCTGAAGAAGTCGCTTCTAACGAAAATTAGGTTTATTTGTTAAATTAGTCAGTTACAGATTAAGAGGAAGCCTGAATTTTGGGGCTTCCTTTTTTTGTTAGCCAGACAGCAGAAATACCCCAGTCCGCCATACGTTGATGGTGGTGCTGGGGTATTTCTATTTTTTATCGTTGCCGGCGTAACGTCCGATCCGGCTGCTGACCAATAAACAGTGGCACCTTTTCTTCGACCACATCGCTAAATTCCAATCCATACCAGCGCTGGGGAGACAACGTGATTCGCTGCAATAAGAGCCGACCGCCAATCAGTAAGCGATCCAATGGCGGCAAGTCGCCCTGAACACCGAGGTCTTGAAACTGCTGATTCAACATAACGAATTTAAAATTACCAACGCGGCGGGCTGGTATGCTGGAATAGCGCGGTGTCTGGTCGACCAATACGCCCTCATTTAACAGGTCATTGACGATCTGCCGCAAATAGACGTTCAGACGCTGTGGCTTTTTGAACCCCAGATAGAGTTGCACATCCATCACGTTGCTAGTCCCCAGTGTGTTTACCGTGTAGGCGCACTCATTGGGCGTGTCCGTCTCATTGACCGTGACGAACCAGTAGACCCGGGCACGCTTCGGCTGCTGATCCAAGATGGAGTAGATGACGGCCCGCTTGATCTGGTAATTGCTGGAGACTGGCGTGATGTAGACCAAGTTTGTCGCAAACGTTGGCACCTGATCATCGTCACTCAATCGTTCCAGCTGCGGCACAAAGTCCAACAGCGAGACATCCTCGGTTGCCTCCAAGTGCGCATCACGGCGGCGATTACCTGCGTACCAGAAGACCATGACTGTCAAAATAACTAATGTGATCAACAGGGTCACATACCCACCGTGCACAAATTTTGCCAGACTGGCTAGCAAGAATAGACCTTCCAGCAGACCAAAACTAATCACATAGAGCCAGGCTAAGCGTTGATGGTGGCGTTGAATCAGAAAGGCATGCAGCAGCAACGTTGTCATCAACATGGTCACCGTAATTGCCAAACCGTAAGCTGCCTCCATGTTGCTCGACGTCCGAAAATACCAAACGATGCTCAATGTTACCACGCACAGTAACCAGTTAACGGTTGTAATGTAAAGCTGGCTCTTGACGTTTCCAGGAAATTTAATGCGCAGTCGGGGCAACAATTTCAGCCCCATGGCTTCGTGAACCAGCGTGTACGACCCGGTGATCAGCGCCTGTGAGGCAATAATGGCAGCAATCGTCGCAATCAAAATGGCAAACCACTGCCAACTTGCTGGAACCATGGCATAGAATGGATTCACCGGATGCGTAGTGGCTAGCTGGGCACTGTGGCGGACCACCCAGGCACCTTGCCCCAGGTAGCTGAGCATGAGCATGGCGTAAACGAACGGCCAGGTGCCGTAGATGTTGGGGCGACCGACCTGTCCCATGTCCGAATACAACGCCTCAGCCCCCGTCGTTGCCAGAAAGATACTTCCCAGAATAAAGATGCCCTGATGATTGATTGGACTAAAGAGAAATTGCACCGCATAAAGTGGTGATAATGCCCGTAGCATTCCCGGAACGCGGACCAGGTTGATGAGACCCACAAGACCAATAAAACCAAACCACAACAGCATCAACGGACCAAACGACCGGCCGACACGCTCCGTCCCAAATCGTTGAATTAAAAAAAGGCCCAGGAGAATACCCGTAACGACCAACAGAACCCAACTTTGCGCACTGCTAAAGTGAACGGGGCCCAAAGTTTGCCCCTTTAACCCCTCAATCGCCGAAGTCACCGTCACTGCTGGCGTCAATGTGCCATCAGCAAGGAGCGCTGCACCACCAATCAGTGCTGGTACAATCAACCAATTGGCGTGTGGTCGTACTAATGCATACAAGGCAAAAATGCCACCCTCATTACGGTTATCGGCACGCATGGCCAATAGAATATATTTCACGGTCGTAATCAGCATCAACGTCCAAAAAATCAACGAGATACTGCCCAACATGATCGGTGTCGCCGCTAACGTTTGTCGTCCCGTTTGGTCAATAATGGCGTTCATGACGTACAGCGGTGACGTCCCAATATCCCCGTACACAATCCCCAATGTGATCAACATCCCCACACCAGACAATGCCCGCGTCGTGGTTCTCATAAGTCTAGCCCCCATCCCTTACTACTGGAGACCATCATAGGCATTTTCCACCAAAACCCCAACTAACCACCCGTGATTGAGTAAGTCACTAACCGAATTAGCGGATAAGGCGAAAAATAGTGCCTGCTGTTTTTGTGGCAGACACTACCTAGGGTTGAAGAAACAAAATGATTTTTTAACTGCATATCTGGAAGGAACACCCAGCTACGATTTGAGCCATCAATTTGATTTTGAAGTCACCCTCACACCTGTGAGGAATACATATTACAATTGAGCAGCAACGACAATGGTTGAGGATCACCCCCACACCTGTGGGGAATACACTAAAGAAACGCCGTCACAACAGGGTTCTACTTTTCAGAATAGTCCATTTTTATTTAACTTGCTTCTTTAGCATACCTCAGCAATTTCAAATTAACAATCTTTAAAATATCACCCATAAACTAAATTAGAGGAATAATGTATTTACTGTAAACAATTCTATTAAAACCAACGTTTCATCCTGAATAATGTCAAAAGTCTTCCCTTCTCCCGCATAAAAAAATGGCCCCCCGTTCCTCTGAACGGGCGGACCATTTTAAAATCTAAGAAACTCCGGCTTGCTAACCAATCTCTCTGAATCACGTTATTAGCATCTCTTAAACTCTAATAGATAACTATACACGATGATTATTCATTTGTCAAAGGTTATTTTAATTACTACGCAACTTTCAGACTTTGTGCGCCTAGTTCCTTGAATGAATTTTGCTTACCACTACCTATTGTTAACGCTCTGAAAACTACTTTCCGGTGCCAGAAAGACACCATATGTCCACATATAGAGATTCTCCGGATCAGTATTCGGATTGCTGCCATTGATTGGACTTGAGTCCGCTACGTTGATGCCAATGTACCAGCCATTGAACGATGCTCGCTTGGCCGCCGTCATGCCGTCATTATCCATAGCTTGTTTAATCACCTTAATGCGTTGGCTGACTGGCTGATTCTGTGTCGTGGCAAATGCTTTTGATCTGGCACTCAAAAGCCAATACTGCGTTGCGGCGGGGTCAATCACGCCATTTTGAACGTAGAAGTTTTTCAATGACTTCACCGAAATCTTATCCATCTCTGTCATTGGCTTTGATTTTAAAATATCGGTCTGGTCGCAATTGGCAACATGTTGGGACAACCACAAGTTGACTTTAGTTCCTGGGAAAAGCGTCCAGACCGCCTTGGCTAACCGATATTGTGACTCTGTTTGAATAGCATTGGCATAGCCAGCAGACGTCTTTGCATTTTGCAAGGTGACACTGTTGTCGGCAACCGCACTTGTCTTTTTACTAGTCGCGTCGACCTTTGAACTTGTCGGCTTTAAATATCCCCGCCAAATCCAGCCTTGTTGGGTACCATCTGCGCTCTTAACGTGGTAGTAAATTGCCGAATTTCCCTTGTTCTTTTGATACAATTTCTCATGCGCATCCGTGTACCATACCATCTGAGCAGTCGCCTGATTACTCCCGTAACGCACGCCTAAATGTTGCGAATACCGAGCCCCCGTTGTTGCCGTGTAGGCATGTTGCCCCATACTTTTACGCCACACTAACCGAACCGAATTAGATCTAGTCGCTGAATACTGGCTATTAGCCGATGCTGCAATAGGTATACTCCCCAACATAGCAACACCAACACCCATAGCAATTAGTCCTTGAACAAATTTAATCTTTTTCATGGTGGTCAACTCCCCTATCTCCACCCAGAATATCACTATTCACCAATGCTTACCATAACATTCAGTTTAACCTATCCTGAAAAATTCTGGCCGAAGTGGCGTTGCAACTTTTTCTCAACTAACCTTTAGCTGCCAATCTAGACCATCCGTCAAACAAGCGCACCGAACTTACCAAGTCACCAATCGCATCTGTCAACTTCACGATGACCTATACTCAGCCCCAATCGAATCACAAGGAGTCCTGTCTATGAACCACATCTTCTATATTCTGCTAGCCGGTGAAACGGTGTCCGACCTGGGTGACAATCTATTTGGTATCGCCATCGATTGGTATCTTTACAGTCTGACCAAGAGTTCGTTTTTAGTCGGCATCATTTCGGGGGCTTTTAGCCTACTAGTCCTGATGAGCTTAGTGACCGGCTTTGTCGCGGATAAATACGTCAAAACTCAGGTCATGCGGCTAGTCGATACTTTTCAAATTATCATTATGGTCACCGCCGCTGTCATTTACGGCCACCGTACCATCACCCTAATACCGTTCATTTTGATATTATTTTTCACTCGAATCGTCGGCACCTTCTTTGGTCCCGCTGAAAACACTTTAATTCCGCAAATCGTAGCTAAGGAAGCCCTCGCCAAAGCCAACGGACTTAATCAAGGGTTCGGCATGATTTCTGAAATGATTGGTCTCCTGGTCGGCAGCACCCTCATCGTCTGGCTCTCCCTTGCGGACTTCATGTGGGTCAATGCCCTCACCTTTGGCGTCTCACTGATTTGCGTTTCAATTGTTCACCATCAACATCACGAGGTGCTGACCCCGCCAGCTGCCGATGACTCGGACCGCTGGTATACCGGCATGCAATACATCAAACGGACTCCACTGCTACGGGCGATTATTTCTCTGGCATTGGTCATCAATCTCGCGCTGGGTCCCATTATGAGCCTAAACGTTGTCTGGGTCCGTCAAAACCTTCACAGTACCAGCACCGTTTACGGCATCATGCAGATTGCCCTTATGATCGGCGTTATTCTGGGCAACATCGCAGCGGCGGCTCTAAAAATTCCTTTAAAGCAAAAAATGATCTTGTCACTAAGCGTCGTTAGCTTCGCCGTTATCGCCATGGTTTGGTTGCCAAATGTGCTCATGACCCTAGCTATGCGGCTTCTCATCGGGCTCGGTGCCGGCACCATCAATGTCGCGGTCTTTACCCTGCTTCAAACCACGACCCCCAAGAATATTCTGGGC
Source organism: Levilactobacillus enshiensis (assembly GCF_007115095.1). GTDB lineage: Bacteria > Bacillota > Bacilli > Lactobacillales > Lactobacillaceae > Levilactobacillus > Levilactobacillus enshiensis. Next base: position 105,366 of record NZ_SULH01000002.1, read on the forward strand.
CGGGTCAACGGCGCGATGTTGGCTGGAACAAATCTTGCTCTGCCACTGGGGATGGTTCTGGGCGGTGTCTTTTCAGCTCGCCTCGGCGTTGGTGGCGTTTATCTGCTCGGTGCGGGTTGTGCGTTACTCACACTGGCCCTGTTCTCACGGGTCAAGGTCAGCGAGCCGGATTGAGCTTTCCGCAAATTGCAGCTAAAAACAAGCAGGGTTTGGTGGCGAACACCATGGCTTGCTTGTTTTTAGCTGTGCAATGAAGTGCGTCGACAGTCAATCTAGAAACATGGCGTCACTACCCAGCAACCTGTCTAACTTGTATAGGTATACGTCTTAAACTTCTTTTCAGCAAAGTCGACACATTGCCGCATGTCGATCACTCGTAGCTTGCCCTTAGGTAAATCGACACTGACCATCCCCGTACCTTGTGCCGTAAACTCACGTTCCAATTTCAGAAAATCGTAGGTCTCTAGCTCGACATTCTTAAAGGTCACCATTTTCTTTTGTGGGTGTAAAAAGTCACCCGTCTCAACTGGTGCGGTCTCTTCGATGACTTTGATGTTTCGATTGAGTCGAGTCTCGGCCAAATGTAGTGCCGTATTCGTTTCAAAGTCAGTCCCAATCAAGACTAATTTGGCGTGGAGCGCGTACAACTTGCCCAGCACCCCGTCATCGCCGAACGGAAAATCGTAAGTGGTGTCCGTCGTCAGCCATTGGGCGCGACTCCCCCACGCCGTAAAGGAATCTAGGGGGTTATCTGAGCGCGCAACATCTGGGTAGTTACGGAAGAGTTCGACCACATCGCTTTGACCGATGGCGGGTGTCAACCGTTTGCTGTAGCCCATGGTTCGGTCCCGAATCGGCTGCCAATTTTCCGCCGGTTCCGGCCCTTCCGTCCACAGCGAGGGATCCGATAGTTCCGGGGTCTGGCTGGGCATCACCACATTTCCGGATGGTCCCACTGCCTGACAAAGTGCGGTAATGACTGCCCGACCGTCCCCCGTGATCCAGTCAAAGGCTTTCAGCGACGTGTGGACCATCACGCTATCGCCCGCCACGATGCCTGCACGTTGTAGTTGTTTTAGAAAATCTTGTCTGCCGTACGGTTTACTCATAATCAGTCGTCTCCTACATTAAAATTAAATGATAAAACCTATTATAACTCTAATTTTGTTTTAAACAAATTTTGTTCCATCAGCCGTTCTTAATTGGACTCAAAAGGCCCTGTAGCCAGTTTACAGGGCCTTATAACTGCGTAACCTTACGACTTAGTCAACACCACAACGCCTTCACCTGGAAAAGTTCCTTCATTGTCATCGTCTGAACCCACCAAGTCACCGCCAATGTGCCAGCCTGCAAACTGTGCCCGATTCTTTGCAGGATACCCCGCCGCTGTCAGTGCAGCATCCACCGAAGCCACATTCTCAGGATCCTTAGCCACAAAGCTGATCACCTTAAACGCAGAAAATGGAACCTGTTCACTAGTTAAGTACTGGCCTTCCGCAGCCAAAGTCTTCGCGTCAGACTTTTTTAAATCTAGATTGTTGCGACTATCTAAAAGCTGCTGGCCAACCTGCATCGTATCGTTATTGTAAATTGTCTTTGGAAATAGCTTCATCATCTGAACCTCATCAGTCGTCACATCATCATACCTCAGCGCTAACGACCAATCCATATCGTCCACAGTCAAGTTCCGCGCCACCGCAATTGTGGGTGCTTTGATGGGTTTCAAATTCTTCCGCCAAATCCAGCCACTGTACTTGCCATCTGCAGTTTTAACGTGATAATAAATGACATTCTTCTTAATGTCCTTCTTGTAAAGTTCTTCATGTGCATCCGTGTAGAAGATGTTCGTATCCGCTTCCACGCTCCAAGTATAGAGCGTCCCAATATGTTTAGAATACATCCCACCGGTTTCAAAGGTATAGCTGTAACTCCCCATTGGCTTTCGCCATACTAGTCGAAATAAGTTTGACCGCCGCGCCGAATATTCCGGCTGAATGAACGTCGCCGACGCCGTCATTTCACTCCAGCCCAGACTGCCCAAAATAATGCCACCAATTAATAAGCCTCGAATTTTAAGATTCATCAAATCCGCCCCCTATGTTGTTCATTTTAGCCCTAGTTGAACAACAGCCATGCTAAACACCATCGAAAGTTGATTGACCTGCCCAAGTTCCCAGGCCACTCACAAATGGACTGTAATTTCACTTAATTTTTGTCTAACTGATTGTTATCATAAACAATCCATTAGACACTAATGAACGTAATCAATTAAATTCGCCCTTGAAAAATTAATCCATAACAGTATAATTTTAATTATAGATGCCAATTCTCATCTAAATTTAACGTTGGTTGCTACCTCGGAGTAGCTCAGCCTAGTGGCCAACAGTTTCAAGGAAAGAAGCGGGGAAAATGAATCGTGTTTTACGGCCAAGCCTTAAGGGTATGTTTCGAATCGGGATGGTGGACTTTTACGCCTTTCTGATTGTGGCGGTGGCCTTAATTGTGAAAGCACCAGCAAACGTGATGACGCCCATGGGAACAGTCTTAGCCATTATTTTTGCGGTGTCAACGTGCATCACCATCAGCGGCATGCTCCTTAATCACCTCTATCGCGAGCCAGAAAGCTACAGCATTCTGGTCTTGCAAGCGGCCTTTACAATTCTTTTGATTGTGGGGTTAACTGCTTAATCGCTACCAGGACCAAGTGCATTCGGCTTGGTCCTTTTTTGACGAAATCCTTAACCATCGGCAACCTAAAATGAGTCTTAGCGCAAGTCTGCCGCTAAGGCTCATTTTACGACTTATTATAATTAGTCTGGCACTACTGCGCTTCAGGTCGTCGCGCAAATGGGAGATGCCACGACGATCACCACTCAGCGAATCGCACAGCTTGCTTTACCAGCTGGTCAGTACAATCTGGTTCCCCTGCCCACCAATTTCATTCGAACGGATACTTCAATCATGTGCTTGACGACTGCGGCACCTGCTATTCAAGCGCTTACGGCCTTCTTACACAAGACCTTGGTCAAAACAGTCCACTAACTTCTAACGACTGGACCGTAGTAAAGACGCTACCTTCATCACCCCAGCCAACACGGCTAGTAGTGGTCCAAATAGGATCAGCAAAAAAGTCGCCCACAAGTGTTCAGCAAATATCAGGACTGGATTGAGAATTTCATCGGTACTCTGGGTAGTTCCGGTCGTATATTCCCACGGATTGGCGGTCACGCCATTCAGTGTCCACCGGCGCTTCACATGATTGTTGCCCATATCCTGACGATGCATGGTCAGTGCGCGATGCTTGTAGGTCTCAAACCGCTCGCCATTTTTACTATAGAGGCTTTGATACTTAGTTCGCAGTGCCGGATAACAGAGCAACCAGCTCAGAAATACCCAGCTAGTGAAGTCGGTGACGGGAATCGTCCACCCCATCCGCGTGCGCTTCAGATCCCAGGTTAGCAAAATCAGCATGATGACCACGCCTTTGAGTAGTGTTAGGAGATAGTGCCCAACTGTTCGCCACTTTGTCATGGGAAGTGCCTTCCTTCTCTAGTTAATTGCTATTTATTTTATGTCATTATATCATCGGTTTGTTATTATATCATCAAGCTTTAATTTTTACGACTCATCTAAAAAAGACCTAACCGGTGTATGTTCGGTTAGGTCTAATTGGTTCTAGTCTGTATTTAACGTTTAGCCGTGATAGCTTTCAAGATGTTTCGACTGCTGCTTCGTGCGGTAAGAGAAAACCGCAAACGAATCATTCTCACCGTACGCCTTAAGGGCTTTGATTTTCTTGCCTTTGTAGGTTTTGTTTACAATCCGATAATGGAAGCTGTTGCCATAAAAGTCACTTAACTTGGGATGCTTCTTTTCAGGCCAAAAAGTGTAGAAAAGATCACCATTAGAGGACTTTTCAGCGTAAATCCAGGAGCTTGTCCCCGTCTTTGCCTTTATTGTATGTAAGTTAAGTACCATTGTCATGCTTGAATCTGTTTCTTTCCACTTTTTGGCAGTGATATTGAGTCTGGATTTATATTCTTTGGTATACCAGGTCCCCCGATAGGCTTTCGGAAAAGTCTTCAGTGCCGTATACTTGGCCGCCGCAGCCGGTTCAGTAGGCAACGTTACCGCAATGCCACCAACAGTTGCCGCTACCAGAGTCGCTAAAAATACATTTTTGATCTTCATCTCATCATTAACCCCTAACCCTAAACTTGATTTCTTTTGGGAGATGATCTCCCCAGTCATCATTATACAAAGTTAGGACGACACAATTTGTCATTGGACCCACCAGGTCATAAAAAATTCAGCTTGTTTTTTGTCAATTACGCTATTAATTTTCAACCCCAACCTCATTAAAAAAGGACTCACCAGTCTTGCATCGCTGGTAAGTCCTTTGCGCTGGTTACCCTTCAAAATGATAAGTCAGTTCTTCTGCCGTGTATGGCCGATCGGTCCGGGCTGGTTCCAAGAAACGATCCCCAACCTTGATCCCACAGGCACGGGCTGCGGTAATTGCAAACTCGCGAAAGAACTGGAAACTCGACGAAATGATCCCGTTATCCGTAACGACTGGCTGACGGACCAAATTCTGCTTCGGAATAAACGGATTTTTCTCATACGTTTCCTCAAAGATTCCACCCGTAAACTTCGTAGCGGCTAAGAGTCCCGCCTGCGCTAATAGAATTGGTGAGCTGGACATGGCGGCAATGACTGGCCGCTTGCCCGCGGTGTTAAGCTGCGCCAAAAAGGCCACGTTTCTGGGGTCACTTAGTGGAACGTGATAGTCATCGATTCCCGGCAGGATCAGCAGATCAGCAGCCAATAAATCAGCCTGGGTAAAGTCCTGCTGTGCTAAAACGGCTAAGCCATCTTCTCCCCGATAGGCCTGCCGTTCAGCCCCCACCGTGGTCACCGTCCAATCCGCCTCAAAAGCTAGAATTTCGGTTAAGGCCGCAATTTCAAAGTTACAAAAACCAGGATATAGCATGACTAAGGCTTGTTTCATCGCCGCGCCTCCTTTTGCATCCAATTTTATCATCGAATATTAATTTTGTCATCTTTTTTTAATTTTTTTAAAAATTCATCGCCATTCGATTAACCACCGACCAAACGAACTGAAACCAGTCCAATTTTTTGATTTCTATCGCCACACCCGGCATAGTCAGCATATTGACAAGTACGGCTTAACCAATTAGCGGCTGATTCATCCCCCAATGAACTGCCTCACTCACTTAAGGAAGCGCATATTAATGGAAGTCTTCTTTCGTAACCTTCACTACCGAATCTTCATGCTGGCAAATATTGTCAGTGCCATTGGCTCCGCACTCTTTAGTATCGTCTTCGTCATCTATGCCCGGCATATGCCACACCCCAGTCTGGCAATCAGTGTCGCCTCCGTTGCGGGCAGTTTACCGCTTCTCTTGGACATCCTGATGGGGTACTTGGCTGACCAAACGACTAATCATTTTCGGCAACAACTCCGAAACCGGATTGTCCAAGGGAGTTTCTACGTTCTGATCAGTCTCCTAATGATCGGACAAGCCAATTGGGGCGGCTTTGCTCTGATCTTGGTGCTTAGCATGTCCGTTCAACTCATCTCAAGTTACAATACGTACGGCGCAATCGCTATCATTAAAGATATCGTTGCACCAGGTGATATCGCCGAGGCAGAAGGCTTTGAGTCCGGAATCAACGCAACAATCTCCATCACTGGTGGCCTCATCGGTGCGGCCCTACTCGCCGCCTTTCACTATCACTACAGTCTTTTTGCACTCGTCAATTCCGTGTCATTTTTCCTAGCCTTTGCTTTGCTCTTCCACGTTCGTCAACATTTTGCCACACTGTCCAGTAGTCACATCAACATCCCCCAGACGGTGGGCCTAGTAGCGCATTTTCAGCGCTTTTTTCAACAGTCCAAGGCCAACTTTGTCCAGCTTAAGCACGAATCGACCCTCACCCAATATATCGAAGTCTTCATGGCCATCAACCTCGTCGATGCTGGTCAGGGCGTCTTATTAAATCTTTCTTTCGCCCATCAACCCCAGTTGTTAATTGGTAATTATGGCTATACGGTGGCCTTAGTTGGCATGGTCGAATCAATCGGCGGCATTCTGGGATCACTCCTCCCCGGACGGTTGACGCGGCACCTCAGTATTTCTAAGGGCATCATCCTCATCTACCTGACATACGGCCTCATGCCCTTAAATATCCTATTTCTAAAAAGTCGTGTCTTCCTGATTGGTATCGTCGTCATTTCCGGCGTTCTGCTTGGTATCCTGAATCCTCAGGTCCAAGGCAAAATGATCAATGACTTACCCAAACAATCCATTGGTTCGCTCATTAGTGCGTTCTACACCGTGGTCCAACTGACGGTCCCCTTAGGCGCGTTGATTTTTGCCACCTTAGCTAACGTGCTTTCCTTAAAATTTTCTTGGATCTACCTGCTACTCTTTGATGTCATTTCCTTCTTAACTTGGCTGGCCCAGCGCCGCCATCAGCGGCCCACAGCTTGAATCGACTGGCTTAAAAAACACCAAATAAAAAAGCCGACCACCGAAGTGACCGACCTTTCTGAATGTGACTAGTTGCGACGGCGTTCTGGGATCCGCGCTGCCTTACCGTTAAGTTCACGGAGGTAGTAGAGCTTAGCACGACGTACACGACCTTGACGAATAACGTCAATCTTAGCAACACGTGGGGAGTGTAATGGGAAGATCCGTTCCACACCGACACCGTTACTGATCTTACGTACCGTGTAAGTTGCTTGGATGCCAGCACCCTTACGCTTGATTACGACACCTTCGAACAATTGGATACGTTCGCGGGTACCTTCGACGATCCGGGCGTGAACCCGAACAGTGTCTCCGGCACGGAAGTCTGGAACATCGTCCCGTAATTGTTCTTGGTTGATCTTAGCAATTAAATTGTTTTGGCGCATAATATATTCTATCCTTTCGCCAACATTCATTCTCAGTTTCGACAGCGGAATATTGTTTTTATGGCTAAACAGCCAAAAGTAAGTGTATCATATCTCGAAATGCCTGTAAAGGTTATTTTCTTGACTCCTGTTCAGCAGCCTGGCGTTCCTCCTCTTCGATGCGAACATCGGCCAAGAGGTGCTTCTGCTGCTGCGTTAACTTTTTGTGATCAATCAGGTCTGGTCGCCGTTGATAGGTCCGCCGCAGGGCTTCCTTTTCACGCCATTCATCGATTTTTCCATGATTGCCGCTAATCAAGACATCCGGTACCTTCATCCCCCGGAACTCTGCTGGTCGCGTATATTGTGGGTATTCCAAGAGTCCCGATGAGAATGAGTCGCCGGGTGCTGACTCTGAGTTGCCCAATACCCCAGGCAACAGCCGAACCGTGGCGTCGATCATGACCATTGAGGCTAACTCGCCACCCGTCAGGACAAAGTCCCCTAAGGACACCTCATCGGTCACCAACGTCCGAATACGCTCATCGTAGCCCTCGTAGTGGCCGCACAGGAAAGTTAAATGTTCCTCATGGGCGAATTCTTCAGCCACGTGTTGGTCAAAGGTCACGCCAGCAGGGTCGAGTAAGATTACACGTCCCTTAGGCAACCCTTCTGCCGCCGCTTGTTCTTCGGTCGCCTTCAAGGCATCGAAGATCGGTTGGGGCTGCAGGAGCATTCCCGCGCCACCACCAAAGGGATAGTCATCGACGTTCCCATGCTTATTGGTCGAATAATCCCGAAAATTCGTCACGGGCATGGTCAAATGACCATTTTCAATCGCCTTACCCACGATGGAATCGTGCATGGGGCCGGAGAACATATCGGGAAATAAACTTAACACATCGATGCGCATTACTCGAGTCCCTCCATTAATTCTACCGTGACTTGACCGGCATCCAAGTCGACCTTCTTGACCACATCGTCAATCTTTGGCAACAGTAAGTCGTCCTTACCTGGCCGGTCAACGACCCACACATCATTAGCGCCGGGGGACAAGATTTCCTTGATCTCACCCAACTCTTCGCCCTCTTCAGTGACGACCTGCAACCCCACGATTTGGTGATAGTAGTATTCACCGGGTTGTAAGTCCCCGGTCTCCAATTCGTTGTCGGTCACCTTTAACGTACTCTGCTTGTAAAGTTCGACGTCATTGATCGATGGTTTGCCTTCAAAGCCCAGCAGATAAAAGTTCTTGTGTTTCCGCATTGTCGCTACCGTTAGCGTCACCGGTGTCGTCTGGCCCTTTTGAAAGGCGTAGAGCGTTGAGCCGACCGCAAATCGACTTTCAGGAAAGTCGGTGGTCGCGATGACCCGGACTTCACCTTTGATCCCGTGCGTGTTGACGATAGTTCCTACCGTATAATATGCCATGTTACATGCCTCCTTATTTAATGTTTCATTTATGATGACGCTTAGCGCCGGTCTGAAATTTAGGCCACTCGGTCGTCACTTCCACCTTACCGACCACCAGCTTGTGGCCCGAAACTGGGGTGACTACCGAGCGACCAGTCGACCATTTATAATTTTATTTTTAGGAACAAAAAAACTCGAGGAAACGTTGCCGCCTCACTCGAGAGTCTTTGTTGGGCGGTCATCGATGATGAGACGCACCCGCTTATTGCCTTGAACGCGAACGCTGTAGACAATCGTTCGGATTGCCTGCGCCACGCGGCCTTGTTTGCCGATGACCCGGCCGACATCGTCCGGGTGAACGGCTAACCGATATTCGTAAAAGCGTTCCGTTTCGACTGGTGTCACCACTAGGGATTCGGGATGTTCAACGAGTGGGCTAACAATTGCTAGAATTAATGCCTTAAAATCGGTCATGGCTAATCACTACTTTTTAGTGTATTTAGCTTCATGGTATTGCTTCATGATACCAGCGTTGGAGAGTAAAGTCTTAACCGTATCTGAAGGTTGAGCACCGTTGTTCAACCAGTTCATGATAGATTCTTCCTTCAACGTGATTGAAGCTGGTTGGGTAACTGGATTGTACGTTCCAACTTGTTCGATGAAACGACCATCACGAGGACTCCGTGAGTCGGCAACCACAATCCGGTAGAATGGGCGCTTCTTAGAACCCATCCGCTTTAAACGAATCTTAACTGACATGTAGACACCTCCTGTATTTCTTTCAACGTGTAATAATATACCAGTTTCTGGATATGATGTAAAGGGTTTTTTCTTTACACCCTCAAATTAATCAAAATCTTTGCGTAACCAGGCCAAATCGTCGGTCGTTAGCGATGCTCGGTTCGCGACGATCCACCGCTGAACCATCGCGTAATCAGTAAAATCTGGTCCTCGCTGAACACCAGCTGCTTGTAGATCACGCGCAAATTTCAGGTCGGCAATCGTCATTGGCGCTTGAAACAACGGGTTTTCTTCGGCCCGTGCGGCCCACTCGTCATTTAAAATGGCGCGGGCATTGCGATATGCCGGCGTTTGTTGTAGTAAATCGCGTAACTCAGTTGCTGTTAGATCACTCATGATTGCCTCCTTAGTGCCTGCCACTGTGGGTCGCTCGTCAAGCTGACCACGGTCCCAGGGGCGCGTACGACCGAAAACTGATCGCTTGGACTGGTCAAGAGCCACAAGACCGTCACCGGCAGTGTTGGCCGGAGCTGTTGTTCACCGTATCCATCTGTCAAGATGACCACTAGTTGATTGGTGCTCCCGGCAAGTAACCGCGGCAAGGCATCAAATACCGCCTGAAATCGCGTGCCACCGCCACCGGTCCGTTGAAGGGCCTGTGGTCGCCGCTCCAAGGTGAACGCCCGTGTTGGGTCAACGACCGTATCAAAGGGATAGACGGTCACCTGTGCCGGATAAACGGCCAATAGCGAGGCCATTTGTCCCAGGAGGTAGCTGATCTCGCGATTGCCCATCGACCCAGACTCATCGACAAAGACGGCAATTTTACGCCAGGTCTGCACAATTTCCCCGGGGAGGTCCATGCGCGTGGGTTGGCGGCGGTTAAAACGGCCGTACGCGGGTTGGCGGCCGGCCGGCACCTGCCCCAACCCCCGTTTCAGTAAGGCTCGCCAATCCAGTGGCCGTTCCGCCACCACGGGGGTGAGTGCCGCCTGAATGCGACCAGGTAAGGTCCCCCGTTGTTTGGCCGAGATTGCCTGACTAGCCGTCATAAAGAGCTGCGCCCGCCATTGTTCACGCGTCTCAGCCGCGGCATCGTCCGCCCCCTGCCAGCCGCTGTGACCATCGTGCTGGGGAACTTGGGGTAACGCCTGGGGACCGCCCGTTGCTAATCGCTGCTGGGTCACCTTTTTTTGTGCTTGCCAGTGACGAAGCTGTTGCAAATAAACCGCGGAATCCTGCTGCGGCAAAACTGGTTCTTCTAGCATCTCTGCTAATCTTTGACTGGTAATTGCAGCGGCCGGTAAATCGATCAGATAATCATTGACGGCCGCATCGGTGGCCCACCGAACCAAGCCAGCCTGTGCGGGGGTCTGTACCGCGGTAGCGTAGCGTTGTGGATGACGCCACAGCAGGTGTAGTACCGTGTGCCGCAACATCGCCAACCACTGGGAACCGGTCCAACTGGTTTGCTGCAAGGCGCTGGGGCTCAGCTGTAATTGCCACGCTTGTGATGTTGGACTCAGGCTGAGTGGTGCAGACCCCATTTGGATGGTCACGGCCAATTGACTCAGCACGTGACCGTAGAACGGGTCTTGCTGTAGCAGGTACAACACAGCATCGCGATACGCCACCTGAGCTAATCGATCACGATCGATTGCCGTGGCTTGGCGTAACCGTTGTAAGTCCTGTGTTAAGCTCACCATCGCCTACACCTCGATTTCACTACTCCGCAACCCGATTGTCGTGAGCAACCGATAAAGTTGCTGGACGCCGGGTTGTTGGTCCTTGACGGCTGCTAAATTTTCCAGAAGTTGCTGTTGCCCGGCCATCTGCTGGGCGATGGCAAACTGACCATCCGGCGCACAGCTCGTGAGCAGTTCACTGAAGCGTTGAGCATTGCCGCCAACCATTAAAGGCCACGTCTGTCCCGCGTCGAGGCAGTTTAGGAGGATTCGTTGCTGCTGAGCGGGCGCGAGCTGCTGAAAGACGCTCACTGCATCTTCGGCACTAAAGGCCTGGTCTACGGTCAATCCCGGACGCTGCGCGATTAGAAAACCAGCAAAGGCCGTCCCCACCGTCATGCCTAAATTACCTTGCATAATGGCCGTGACGACCGCCGTTTGACTAAAGAGGTGTTGGACCTCAAGCTCGCGAATCGCACGGGAGACACGCTCCCAGGCCCGCGGTGTGGGCTGCAAGTCATCGTCCGTAGCGTTGGCCGTGGCGACCACGTGAAGGTCAGCCGGGTTGTCCGTCAGATACTGCGTCACCAACGGATCGATTCGCGGTCTATCGTTAACCCGCGTCGTCGCCCATTCTAGCCAGGTCGCTGTGTCGGCCCGTAAAATCAGCCGGGTCGTCCGGTCAGCAATGGCCGCATCCCCTGGTGTTACGCCATAATGGCTCTGTTCAAAGCCAGCCATGGTCGCATCCGGGTTCTCCGCTAAAATGAGATGGACCTGTTCGGGTAGCGTCAACGTATTGATCTGGCGCTGCAAGACCAGGTTCATCAACTCACTCTGGACGGCCTGTGTCCCCCGGTTAAACTCATCTAGAAACCAGATGATCTCCTGTTGGGGATGAGCCTCGGCGTAACGAATCATGGCGACTAAGGTGTGTGAATACCCAAACTGCACATCTGCCAGGGACCCATAACGCGCTGTTTGGACAAACGAGTCACTGGTCAGTGGGGGTACGGGAATCACTAAATCGCCCTTCTCCACCAGACTCACCACGGTCGTGAAGAGTTTGGCGTGTCGTTGCTGCGCTAGGTCCGCCACCAAGGCTGACTTCCCGATACCGGCCTCACCCACGATGGTGGGCACGGCACCGCTCGCTAAGACCACCTGCGTTGCTTGTAAACACGCCTGATACGTTAATGCCACACCTGTCACATCCCTTCCGAATTTTGTCTAGAATTAGTTTAACATACATTGGGTTACTCAAACTCTATAGGTGGCGTCAGTTGAGAGAACTCGGTATTTCAATACCGAGATGAATCAACGTCTTGGACGACCACCATTGTATTGGTTTAACTGTGAATCAATGTACTGCGTCACAATTTCTTTTGAAACATTACCTAAGGTGCTCATTAAGAAACTGGGCGACCACAAGTGACCACCCCACAGTTGCTGTTTCGTTTCAGGGAATTGCCTAAACCATTGCTTGGCTGAACCACCTTTGAAGGCTTTTACAACTGAAGAAGGCGCGTATTTAGGCGCGAAGCTAATAATCATGTGCACGTGGTCGGGCATAACTTCTAAGCTAGAAACTTCAATGGCGTGTCGTTTGGCAATTTCACCGAGAATGCTTTTCAAGGCCGAACACTTTTCAGGGGACGTAAAGACCGGTTTACGGTACTTTGTCACCCAAACCAAGTGAAAGTTAAAATCATAGACATTAGTACGCTCATATTTAATCATATGTATGTCCTCTTATAAGTTATTTTGTAAGTGATTACACATAGTATAGCATAACATCCGTGATATACTTTTTGTAAAGAAGGTGAGCGGATGGTCCTGAAAGGCATTAAGCTACGAATTTACCCAAGTTCAGCACAACAGTTAAAGATTAAACTTAACTTTGGCTGTAATCGATTTGTTTGGAACCAGATGCTAAACATGCTGCGTAATCGTCATGAAAACAATCCCCAGGCGCCGTTCTTAAACGTCTTTGCCCTTAATAGTTTGTTACCCGCGTTAAAGCGAGAATATCCGTGGCTAAAAGAAGCGGAAAGCACCAGTCTACAATCGACGTGTCATGACCTGGTGGCCGCTTTTCAAAAGTTTTTTAAGGAAACTAATGCTGGTTTCCCTAAGTTCAAGTCGCGTAAATTTCCTAAGCAAAGCTACAACGTTAAATTTTCCGGGACCAGCTTAGCCATCAAAAGTGAACGTGTTATCAGGATTCCTAAGGTTGGCCTGATGCCCTTTAGAGCAGGGAGAGAGATTACCGGTCAGCTCAAAAATGCGACCATCAAACTTTCAGCAACTGGTAAATATTATGCGGTACTGTTGGTTGAAACCGAAGCTAGTCCCTTAGCTAAGACTGGTCAAACGGTGGGCATTGATTTAGGTGTAGCCGATTTGATGATCACTAGTGATGGTCAAAAGCAACCGACAATTCGCTTTGACAAGCTTCTTGCCAAGCAGAAACACTACTGGGAAAAACGGTTAGCGCGTCGTCGACGTCAGGCGAAAAAAGAAATTGCCTGGGATCATCACAATCAAGTTCCCGAACCCCGCGAACTGACCGATTTTAGAAATTATCAGAAAGCGAAACTGATGGTGGCAAAATACAACGAAAAAATCGCTAACCAACGCCATAATTACCTGCATCAGTTAACAATCCAACTCGTCAAACAATATGATGTGATTAAAATTGAAGATTTGAAAACCAAGAATCTTCTCAAAAATCATCAACCTGCGCGGTCCATTGCCAACCAGTCTTGGCGTGAGCTTCGTCGTCAACTAACTTACAAATGTGTCTGGTATGGGAAGCGACTAGTGATTGTAAATCCCTGGAAAACCAGTCAGCTTTGCGCAAACTGCGGTTACGATGATGGCAAACATGAACTGTCCATTCGTAAATGGACTTGCCCCAATTGTGGAACCAATCATGATAGGGACGTTAACGCCGCTAAGAATATTTTGGCCGCGACTACTTAAATATCAAACTGCCTTGGACTGGAACAGTCCTTAGTTGATAGCCGTAACCGCTACGTGATACCCAGTAAGTATCACGTAAGTCAGCGGTGTTCCTAGAAGCTCGTTACTTTAGTGACGAGTAGTTCACCTGCGGCGATTAGGGATTCCATCGCCCGCCAATGATGGTGTGCTTCCTTATCTAAAAGCAAGCGCACAACGTCTCTAAAATACAAAGATCCACCTGGTAACCATCAAAACTGATAGTCACCAGGTGGACGCTTAACTATTTGGTCGGTGTATTTTAACCAGCAAAACCATTGTGGTTTAACATTATTTCATCAACCGGCGCTGGAAGACCTTCACGATTTCCACGATAACGATCATCATGAATGAGGCGGCCAACACGATCCCCCATTGGAAGGCATCCAGGTGAGCAACGTGGAACATGCTGTTCAGACCGGGCACCAAGATGGTCATCGCTAGTAAGGCAAAGGCAATCAAGATTGCCCAGTTAAAGAATTTATTCTTAAACAACCCGACAGTGAAGATTGAGCCGTGAATCGACTTCGAGTTGAAGGCGTGGAACAACTGAATCAACCCTAAAGTAGCGAACGCCATGGTCAAGGCATCGGCATGGACTAAGCTGGCTGAGGCATGTACCGGGTACGTCAAGGCTAACCAGTAAACGAACAGGGTAATTCCCCCTTCTAGCAGGCCCTGGTAAATGATGCCACCGAAGACGCCACCAGAGAAAAAGTTCGATTGCCGTCCACGCGGCGGTTGTTTCATGATGTTTCGTTCCATGGGTTCAACGCCTAAGGCAATTGCTGGCAGCGTATCCGTTACCAGGTTAATCCACAGAATGTGCACCGGTGCTAAAATTTGCCACCCCAACATGGTCATCATGAACAGGGTCAAGACTTCCCCTAAGTTGGCGGACAGTAAATACTGAATGGCCTTTTGAATGTTGGCAAAGACCTTCCGTCCTTCTTCAACGGCAACCACAATGGTTGAGAAATTGTCGTCGGCCAGGACCATATCACTGGCTCCCTTGGAAACTTCGGTCCCGGTGATTCCCATCCCGATACCAATATCGGCGGCCTTTAGGGCGGGCGCATCATTGACGCCATCCCCGGTCATCGCAACGACCTTACCGCGTTTCTGCCAAGCATTGACGATCCGCACCTTATGTTCCGGTGCGACCCGCGCATAGACCGCGTAATCCCCGACCCGCTTGGCAAATGTGGCATCGTCCATTTCATCCAGTTCGGCACCGGTAATCACAGCGGCGGTGTCGCCCTTTTCAATGATCCCCAACCGAGCAGCAATTGCGGCGGCCGTATCACGATGGTCACCCGTGATCATCATTGGCCGAATCCCAGCGGACTTGGCATCAGCCACCGCTTGCGCAACTTCCGGCCGTTCGGGATCGATCATGCCGACCATCCCGGCAAGAATCAACTCATTTTCAACTTTTTCACTGGTCAACTCAGTTGGCACTTGATCGACGATCCGGTAAGCAAATGCAAGTACCCGCAAAGCTTGCGTTGCCAAGTCATGGTTGGTCGCCAAAATGGTCTGCCGGTCGTTGGCAGTCAGTGGTGCGACCGCATCTGCCTTGGCTAAACGGGTCACTCGTTTGAGCAGTTCGTCCGGGGCACCTTTGACGGCAATCAAGAAGCGACCGTCAGCTAATGGATGAACCGTGGACATTAATTTTCGTTCGGAATCAAAGGGAATTTCGGCCACCCGGGGCATTTCCTTCAAGACCTGATCAACCGGATAGTCACGGTCCAACTGATACTGGACCAGCGCTGTCTCGGTCGGGTCCCCAGCGAGACCCTCCGTCGTGATTTTAGTGTCATTACTTAGAATCATGACCTGGGCCAAGCGGTCATTGCGATCAAAGTTCAACGTGTGCGCATCAGCAAGGTCGAGGTTCTCATAGACCTTTTCAACCGTCATCTTGTTTTGTGTCAGCGTCCCGGTCTTATCCGAAGCGATGATGTCGGTGCTCCCCAAGGTTTCGACAGCGGGTAGCTTCCGTACGATGGCATGGCGCTTGGCCATCCGCTGCGTCCCCAACGCCAGGGTAATCGTGACGATGGCGGGCAAGCCTTCCGGAATTGCGGCCACGGCTAACGAGATGGCCGTTAACAGCATGTCGATCAGGCTCTCGGCCTGACGCCACATTCCCATCGCGAAGACAATGGCGGCAATCACCAGGATCAAAATGGTTAACGATTTTCCCAGTTGGGTCAAATTGGACTGCAGTGGCGTCGTGGTCTCATCGGCGGCTTCAATCATGCCGGCGATCCGGCCCACTTCCGTCTGCATCCCCGTTGCCACAACGACCCCCGTCGCGCGGCCATAGGTGACGTTACTGTTCATGAACGCCATGTTGTGCCGGTCACCGATAGCCAAATCATTTTCGGTCAGGACCGTGTCCGCTTTTTCCACGGGTACGGATTCCCCAGTCAGCGCGGACTCCTCAACCTTCAGGGAAGCAACGTCGAGCAAACGCAGGTCGGCGGGAATGATGTCGCCGGCTTCCAAGAGGACGATGTCCCCCACGACCAACTCGTCACTCTTCACGCTCATCACCTGACCATCACGGCGAATCGTGGCGTTAGGCGCTGACATTTCCTTTAAGGCGTTGATGGCTTCTTCGGCCTTGGCCTCCTGGAACACCCCGAAGATGGCATTTAAGACCACCACCAACAAGATGATGACCGCATCGACCACTTCGCCGGTTAGCCCGGCAATCAAGGCCGCCACCAGTAACACAATAATCATGAAATCCTTAAATTGCGCTAAAAATTTCTGCAGTAGCGACGTCGTCTTCTGTTGGTTCAACGCGTTGTGGCCGTTTTTCTCGAGCCGTTGCTGGGCAACTTGTGAGCTTAACCCTTGGTCACTAGTCTGTAAATTTTGATACAGCTGTTCAACCGTTTCCTGATAAAATGGTACTTTGGCCATTTGCCATTCCTCCTGAGGTGTACTCGTAAGCTCATTTTCCCTTAACCGGGGCTAAAAGAAAATGAGACCTACGCATGCACACAAAAAATTTTGTGGACACACATAAGTCTCACTATTTAAGGCAATACCGGATTGGCTTCTTGCTGACGATATTACCGCAGATTAATCTGCTAGTTACTCCCTTATGGTTGGTTCTTTAAGTCGTAGTATACCGGAGTTTTTCGGTTGCGTCTACCTAAAAGGTATGAAAATATCCATGGTGTAATTGAAACAATGGTGTGAAATTCTTAGCCGTGTTTCCCAATGTCAGCTGAAGCGTCTCCACAGCAGGCGGAATTCCTGGCAGCCAGAGTGCGCCTAATTTAACGGTACGAATGCTTCCCCACCCTGAGATGAGACCTGAATTTTATCTTTCAACCTTTAGTTATAAGTGAAAATTCCCACCAACTCACCCCCATCATTCCCAGCCATTTCTCTGTTAATATCCACCCAAAACAAAAACAGGTTCAGAAACAGCACTAACTCTGCCATTTCCAAACCTGTTCACTAAAGCCTACTTCCGCTTCTTACGCTTCAGCCGCTTCTTCTTGTTCTTTTTCATTTGCCGGGACATCCGGTTCATGGCCATCTTTTGCATGCGACCACCGATGCCACCGCCACCCATGCCTGAGTTGCCCATGAGTTGTTCCATCCCGGACATGTTCCCCTTCGAGACTTGGTTCATCATTTTCTTCATTTGGTTAAACTGCTTGATCATGCGGTTCACTTCATGAATTGGCCGGCCAGACCCACTGGCGATTCGGCGCCGACGGGAAGGGTTCAACAGGTCCGGATTCGTCCGTTCCTGAGGTGTCATGGAGTACACGACGG
The DNA here is from genome assembly GCF_007115095.1 of Levilactobacillus enshiensis. GTDB lineage: Bacteria > Bacillota > Bacilli > Lactobacillales > Lactobacillaceae > Levilactobacillus > Levilactobacillus enshiensis. The sequence continues at coordinate 122,940 of NZ_SULH01000002.1, forward strand.
CCTTTAAATGCCCCATGTCCTTCGGGTCGACCTGAACGTTCTTCATGGCTGGATTGTTCGCCATCCCCGGAATCATCTTCATCAACTCATCCATGGGCCCCATCTTTTGAATCTGTTCGATCTGGTCCAAGAAGTCGTTGAAGTCAAAGGAGTTTTCCTGAATCTTTTCAGTCAGTTCCTGAGCTTGCTTTTCGTCGTATTCCTTCTGGGTCTTTTCGATCAGGGACAGCATGTCCCCCATTCCCAAGATCCGTGATGCCATCCGGTCGGGGTGGAAGACGTCCAAATCGGTCATCTTTTCGCCTTGCCCGATGAACTTGATTGGTTTGCCAGTCACTGCTCGAATTGAGAGTGCAGCCCCACCACGGGTATCCCCATCTAACTTGGTCAAAACGACCCCAGTTACGTCAAGCTTGCCATTGAATCCTTCAGCAGTTGCGACAGCGTTTTGCCCGGTCATCGCATCGACCGTTAACAGGATTTCGTCCGGATGAGCCAGGTCCTTAATGTTGGCCAATTCATTCATCAACTGTTCGTCAATTTGGAGACGACCAGCCGTATCAATAATGATGTAATCATTATGATTTTCGGCAGCTTGGGCTAACCCTTGACGAACGATCTCCACGGGGTCCACGTCGGTGCCCAATTGGAAGACGGGCACGTCAATGCCGGCCGCCACTTGCACCAACTGTTCAATCGCAGCTGGCCGGTAAACGTCGGCCGCAATCATCAATGGCCGTGCGTTCTCTTCATTCTTTAATTTCAGAGCCAACTTCCCGGCAGTGGTCGTTTTCCCGGCCCCTTGTAACCCAACCATCATAATGATTGTTGGAATCTTGTCGGACTTGTTCAGGGGAACGGCTTCTTCCCCCATGGTCTTGGTCAGCTCTTCGTCAACGATCTTAACGATCTGTTGTGCAGGGTTCAGTCCTTCTAAGACGTCGGCCCCCATTGCCCGGTCGCGGACCTGCTTCACAAAGTCCTTGACCACGGTAAAGTTAACGTCGGCTTCTAATAATGCCAGCCGAATCTCACGCATGGTTTCTCGCAGGTCACTTTCGGAGACTTTCCCCTTGCCCCGCAATTTGCGCATTGCGTTCTGTAGTCGTTCGGTTAATCCTTCAAACGCCATTCGTTTTGCCACCTAACTTTCATTGTTCTTCTAGATTTTCAAGACCCGCAACCAACCGGTTCAACTTCGCATCTTGGGGATAATTATCCGCCACGTACGCTTGAATCTCATCGGCCTGTTGATTGCGCGCGGTAAATTCTTGGTAGAGATGCAATTTTGCTTCATAATCCTCGAGGATCTTTTCGGTCCGTCGTAAATTATCATAGACCGCCTGACGACTTACATTATACTCCTCAGCAATTTCGCCCAAAGAATAGTCATCACCATAGTACAATTGCATATAGTTATTCTGCTTCGCGGTCAGTAGCGGCTGGTAGAACGCAAATAAGGAATTAATCCGATAGTTTTTTTCAATCTCCATGCTTGGTCCTCCAGTTCGTGTCACACTCTACTAGAGTACCGATTTTTAGCGGTTTCGTCAATTTTTTTCGCTGATTGCGGGTAAAGTGAACGACTATTAGCCACATCAATTCGTTTTTAACTGAAAAGGATGGCGCGAATTTATTCCAGTTGCCATTAACTCTTGGGAAATAAGTCGTATTTTCTTGCGCAACTGGTCATACTAATTAACAAGCATCCCATTTTTTACCTATCAGGAGGTCGTCACCATGTCAATCACCATCACGCGTGAAACCAATGCCACTATCAAGGCCACCATCGTTCAAGAAGTTCTCGCTGATCTTCCCGACTGGTTTGGCTTACCAGCATCCACAACAGCCTATGTGGACGCTGCTCGCAAGCTGCCACTATGGGTTGCTCACGATGGGCAAACTATCGTGGGCTTCATCGACCTTGCCACGACCAGCACCGCTACCGCTGAAGTTCAGTGTATGGGCATCAAACGCGCCTATCACCACCAAGGCATCGGCCGACAACTCATGACCGTGCTCATCACTAATGCCCGTCAAACCTATACTTACCTTCAAGTCAAGACAGTTGCCCCCGGTCATTACGCCACCTATGACCAAACCAATGCCTTCTACCGTGCAATGGGCTTCGAACCGTTAGAAATTTTGCCAACTCTCTGGGATACCTGGAATCCCTGCTTGATTCTGATTCAAAAACTATAAGCAACACAAAAAGCGTTGTCAACCCAATCGGATTTTACAACGCTATTTTTTATGGATTACCCATTTTTGAATACAAAACCTCGCCACAATTATGTCCTGCTAAGAAACTATCTTCGCTTGCCAAAAATCAGTCTCCAAATCCAATAGCCAAGGCTTCCAACTAAGGCCAACATCAATCCCAAAACTAGCAAGTAAAAGATGGCATCAAAAAAATTAAAACCACTACTTAAAACAGTTGTCATCGTCACACGTCATCGCCACCTTCCAATAGACCAAAAAACGGCCCAAGCGCCATCCCTAAGAACAGCACCTATGCCGCAAAACAATTTATTTTTTATCCAATGCCTTAACGTCGATCAAGCCCTTAAACAGGCCATAAACAAATTCGTTCGGGTCAAATGGTCGTAGGTCTGAGATCTGTTCTCCAAGCCCAATGAACTTCACAGGGACGTGGAGTTCGTTACGAATGGCCAAGACGATTCCCCCACGGGCCGTTCCATCCAGCTTGGTTAAGACGATCCCGGTGACGTCCGTAGATTCCTTGAACAACTTCGCCTGCGTCAGCGCGTTTTGACCAGTTGTGGCATCCAACACCAGCAAGACTTCATGCGGTGCTGCTGGAATTTCACGAGTAATGATCCGTTTCATCTTCGCCAGCTCATTCATCAGGTTGACCTTGTTTTGTAGCCGACCAGCGGTGTCGACAAACAGGATGTCGTAATCCTCGTCCTTCGCCTTTTTCACGGCGTCAAACACGACGGCAGCGGGGTCCGATTGCGGTTTCCCCGTCACAATGTCGACGTCTGCACGCTTAGCCCAGACATCGAGCTGTTCTGTCGCCCCGGCCCGGAAAGTATCGGCTGCCGCTAACAGCACTTTCTTACCTTCCTGATGGAACCGATTAGCCATTTTCCCAATGGTCGTCGTCTTGCCGACCCCATTGACCCCTACAAACAGGATCACCGTAGGACCTTCAGGCGCCATGTTCAAGGCCGTGCTCTCATTGTTTCCGGCTGCATCGTAAATTTCGACCAACTTTTCAACAACCACGTTCTGAACATCTTGGGATTTCTTGGCATTCTGTAACTTCACTTCATCGCGCAACTCATCACTGAGCTTCACGGCCATGTCGAACCCAACATCGGCACCAATCAAGGTCTCTTCAAGGTCATCGAAGAAACCCTCGTCAACGTGACGGAAATTAGCCAACAAGGCGTTCAACCGCTGACCAAATGTCGTCCGCGTCTTCTCCAACCCTTTGTCGTAAAGCTGTTCATCACTGACCGGCTTTTCGGCGGGGGCGCTTGATGCAGGCGCCGCTGGTGTCGTCTCCGCTTCACTAGAAGCTTCAACTGGTTGCTCAACTGCCGGTTCTGCTTCCTCATGACTTGCAGTCACGGCTTCACTCACCGGCGTTGCTGCCGAAACGGATGTCGCCGCAGACGTGGCCGTTGGTTCAGCCGCAGACACGGGTTCAGCAACCGTTGCTGAGGTGCCAGTCGGTTCTGACGACTCATTTTTTGTCGCGTCACTAGTAGGTTCTACGGGAACTTCAGTTGTCGCCTCACTGGCTACTTCTTCCACCGCTTCACTCGTCGGTTGCTCATCGTCAGCCGCTGGTGAGGCCTCACTCATCACCGGCTCGCTAGTTTCAGACTCACTGGCCACAACCGTTGCTTCACTTATTTCGGCTTCACTAGTGACACTAGCTTCACTCGCAACGCTCTCGCTAGTGGTAGCCGTACTTGCTACTGGTTCTGCTTCTGATTCCGGTTTTGGTGCTTCACTCGCCGGCTTGGCACGCCGACGGAAGATATCAAATAATCCCATTAGGATTGCTTCCTTTCCGTAGTGGTCTCGTGGTCAAGATCCACCGCCACCATCTTAGACACACCAGACTCCTGCATGGTCACCCCGTACAAAATGTCGGCCTGAACCATGGTTTCCTTCCGGTGGGTGATGACGATAAATTGCGTTTGGTCTTGGAATTGATGAATGTAGCGGGCAAAGCGGGTCACATTGGCCGGATCTAGCGCCGCCTCAACTTCATCCAGGATACAGAATGGCACGGGTTGCACCTGTAAAATTGCAAATAAGAGCGTAATCGCTGTCAGTGCTCGCTCACCACCGGAAAGGAGCCCCATGTTCTGGAACTTCTTGCCCGGCGGTTGGGCCATAATGTCAATTCCTGTCGTTAAGAGGTCATCTGGATCGGTCAAGACGAGTTCCGCCGTTCCCCCGCCAAACATCTGGCGGAACGTGGCGGTGAATTTCGCCGCAATTTGATCAAAGCTGGCCTTGAACCGGCGCTTGACCTGACCATCCAATTCAGTCATGGTCGTCGTCAACTGGCCCTTAGCCGTTAAGAGGTCATCCCGCTGTTGCGTCAGGAAGTCATAACGTTCGCGGACTTCTTTATATTCAGCAATGGCGTTCACGTTAACTGAACCAATTTCATCCAATCCCCGTTTCAATAACTTGAGTTGCACCGCAAGCTCATCAGCTGGTAAGTCACTGGTATCCTGCTCAGCAGCTGCCAAACTTAGGTGATATTTTTCTGACAATTGGTTCTGTTGTTGATCGATCAAGGCCGCTAAACGCGTCTGCTTGACCTGTGCGGCTTGGAGGTCATCGTTAGCTAACTGCAGTAACCCGCTGGTTCGTTGGTTTGCCGTTTCGGCGGCCGCCAATTCATCATTAGCAGTGGTGACCTGCTCATTTTCTTGCGCTACCTGTTGCTCTACCGTTTGTCGGGTCGCCTGGGCCGTTGCCAATTGTTCTTGGGCCTGTTCCGGCGTTAATGACTCCTGGTTCGCCAATTGTTGTAGCTCAGTAGTCACCTTAGCCACCTGGTCCTGGTCGGCCTGAATCTGCTTTTCCAGTTGGTGAACCGTACCGATCTGCTGTTGCCGGCGTTCCTTAGCACCCGCTAGCCAGGTCTGCTTCGCCGTTAAAGCCGTCTGATTCTGTGTTTGTTCAGCCGTCACCGTGGTGATTTTGGCCTGTAGATCCTTGACCTGTTGCTCGGTCGTCGCCACGTCCTGTTCACCGGCGGTAATCTGTGCTGCAAGCGACTCACCTTGCTGATCATCCGTAGCCACTTGTGCCTGTTTGATTTCCAATTCGGCGGCTTTCACCTGCCGATCAGCCTGTTCTGCCGTTGTTTGGGCATTTGCTAATTGGTCTTCTAACTGACGACACTGCGGCTGCAGCCGATTGATACTTGCCTGCAGATCTCGGCTCCGCGCCTCACTGTCCTGTAATCCCGCGCGTTGTTGCTTGATCTTCGTTTCCTGAGCCGTCAACTTAGCCTTCATGGCCGTAATCGACGTCTGGAGTTGCTGCAACTCCTGTTGTTGTCGCAAGACACTACTGTGGCTCTGGCGTGACTGACCACCGGAGATAGCCCCGCTGGCACTGACCACATCACCCGTCAAGCTGACGACACGATACCGGTGGTGGATTCGCTGACTAATATCGACAGCTGTGTCCAGGTTGGCCGCAAAAATCGTGGTCCCTAGGAGATACTCCAAAATCGGTTGGGCCTGGGCTGTAATTTGGACCAGGTCACTCCCGACACCTAGAAAGCCGGAAAGTCCCCGCAATAACTGCCGCGTACTCCGGTCGACCTGCCGTCCACGAATCGTACTCAGTGGTAAAAAGGTTGCCCGACCCGCTTTATGGTCCCGTAAATAACTAACCGCGGCCTTCGCCGTCGTTTCGTCATCGACCACGACCTGTTGCAGTTGACCACCAAGCGCATATTCCACCGCAGTCGTGTACCGTTCCGGGACTTGGAGCAACTCGGAAACCGCCCCTAATAGCCCCCGGAAATGGTCGCGTTGTTTCAAAATCGCCCGCACACCCTGGTAAAAGCCACCATACTCAGCCGAAGCGGACTGCAGGCTCGCTGCCTGCGTTTGCGCCCGTTGATAGACTTCAAGAGCGGCTTGCCAATTATGCTGGGCCTGTTGGTAGGCCTTTTGTTGTTGCTGATACTGACCAGCCTCGGTGTCTAAGGCCTGCTCGGCTTGGTTCAGTTGGTCTTTGACCGTGGTGGTCTGTTCTGCCAGCGTCGTGACCTCAGCTTGGGCCGTCTGGGCCTTAGCCTGCAAGTCCGCTAGCTGTTGGGCCACCCGTTGACCTTGTTGCTGTAATCGTTCCTGGTTCTGCTGTAAATACTGACGTTGATTCCGCAGCGTCGCAACCTGCTGCTTCTGATCAAAGTACGTCGTCCGCAAGTCCTCTAGTTGCTGGCGTAACGCCGTGACGGTCTTGGGTTCCGTTGCCACCGTTAAGGTCTTGACCTCTCCCTGGGCCGTTTTCATGGCTGCCACTAACTCACTGGCCTGCTGCTTGGCGGCCGTCAGCGCTTTCTGATTGGTCGCGATCCGCTCGTTTAATTCGCTCAACTGGTCCTTGGCTTGCCGTTGTTGCTCATCCAAGTGCCGTTGTTGCTCGCCAGACAGATTGACCTGCCCCTGAGCTTGCTCCACGCGTTGGGTCGCCGTCACCAATTGGGCTTGTAAGGCATCTTTACTGGCTAAATGGTCAGCTTGTTCCTGTTTTAATTGCTGAACCGTTGCCAACTGTGCTTTTTCGGCGGCTTGATGCTGACTGACCTGGTCTCGCTTGGCATGGACAAGCGCATCGGCCGATTGCTTTTCTGCTAACTCTGTGTGTAGTTGCCGCACCAACTGTGTCCGATCCAACAGGGCAAACTTCTCCTGTTGATCCAGATAGTCTTGCGCCAGACTACTCTGCTTCTCCAGCGGGTCGATTCGACCTTCGAGTTCCGCAATGATGTCTTCGACTCGATTCAAATAAGCCATCGTGTCGTCCATTTCTCGTTGGGCTTTTTCCTTGTGCTTACGGTACTTGTAGACGCCGGCAACTTCTTCGATGATGTTGCGCCGATCTTCGGGCTTGCTATTGAAGATGGCCTCTACACGGCCTTGCGAAATAATGGAAAAGGAATCCTGACCCATGCCAGAATCCATCAAGAGTTCCGTAATGTCCTTTAACCGACAGTCTTGCCCGTTGAGTTGATAACTGCTTTCACCATTTCGGTACAGCGCCCGACTGATGGTCAGTTCGGTATAGTCACTCTTTAAATAATGGTCACTATTGTCCAGCGTGATCGCAACCGCTGCTCTATTCAGTGGATGTCGGTCAGCTGACCCCGCAAAGATCACGTCGGGCATCTTACTGCCCCGCAAACTTTTAGCGGACTGTTCCCCTAGAACCCAACGGACAGCTTCAGAAATGTTACTCTTCCCACTACCGTTAGGGCCGACGATGCCGGTCATTCCCGGCAAAAAGTCAATCCGAGTCTTATCCGCAAAGGACTTGAACCCGCTAATTTCTAATGTCTTTAACCGCATCGTTAGTCATCCTTACTCTTCTTTCAGATTCTCCAGCGCATGTCGCGCCGCATTTTGTTCCGCGTGCTTCTTGGAATGGCCGTTTCCTTCCCCCAACAACTGGTCATTCACGTAAACGGCGACCTTGAAGGCCCGATCATTATCTGGCCCCTCTTCATCCAACAAGCGATAGTCGATGGTGACCGATCCATTCTTTTGGACCAATTCTTGAAGTTCGGTCTTGTGATCGAAGAATTCGTCGAAACGACCCTCGTCTAACTTGGGAAAGACGACCGTCGTCACAAATGGGACCACTTTATCCAACCCCTGATCCATGTACAAGGCCCCAATAAAGGACTCAAAAATATCACATAACAGGGAGTCACGTTGTCGGGCCTGGGCCTTTTCCTCGCCCCGTCCTAACCGAATGTACTGGTCGAAATGGCATTCGCGTGCAAAGCTCGCAAAACTCTGTTCGTTGACCATGGCCGCCCGTAGCCGCGTTAAGCGTCCCTGCGGCATCTTAGGGTAACGTCGGAAAATATAGTTGGAAACGACCAACTGCATCACGGCATCCCCTAAGAATTCAATTCGTTCGTAAAACTTCAGCCCCTGATTTGGGTGTTCGTTAACGTACGAGGCTTGCGTAAACGCTTCGTCGAGTAACGACTGGTCTTTAAAGTGAATATCAAAATTTTTGGCTAACTCTTCATTTAATCCAGCAATCACGCGTAAATTCCCTCATTTCTTTATAGTCAGATTGAAAAAGCCCGGGACGAAAAATTGCGGCCCGGACTCGCTTGGTACTTTATTTTGCTTGATTTTGGTGGGCGTCAATGTAGTCCACAACTTCACCAATGGTATTCAATTTTTCGGCATCTTCATCCGAAATTTCTGCGCCAAAGGTATCTTCCAGTTCCAAGACGAATTCCACAAAATCAATGGAATCCGCGTCCAAGTCCTGCTTAAAATTCAGTTGCTCGTTGATTGCGTCTCGATCCGTTTCAAATCGATCGGCGATAATATCGGCAATCTTGTCGAAAATTTCTGCTTTTGTCATTTATAATCCCTCGCTCACAGTATTCAATAAGTAGTCTAACCGTTTTGTCCGGCCTTGTCTAGCCAATTTATCGGTTAGTCAAGCATGGCGCCGCTTGTCCGGCCGTGACTCCCATTTTTAGCCAATCAGATCACCCTGAGAACTTGACTTACTTCAAAGCTTCTTTCAAAGCCGCCATTTCATCAGTATGTTGATCGAAGTAACTGACTAGTTGTTCGGCACTGTGGGTCTCCAGGAGTTCGTGAATCTGCGCAATCGTGTTTTTAATGGTCTTGGCTTTAGAGGAACCGTGGGTCTTAACCACGGGCGCCTTCAAGCCGAGCAAGACGGCCCCACCATATTGTGAGTAGTCCATGGCCTGCTGAACGTTTTTGAAAACGGGCTTCAGCATGGCTGCCCCCAGCTTACCGCCGAGACCACCACTCATGATTTCACCCTTGATCAATTTCAACATGGACAAGGCCGTTCCTTCAATGGCCTTGAGTGTGGCGTTCCCGGTAAAGCCATCGGTAACGACGACATCGGCAACCCCACTAAGCAGGTCCCGTGACTCCACGTTACCCACAAAATTAATGCTTTCCATACCAGCTAAGGCATCGTGAATCGCCCGGTGATTTTGGTCACCCTTGTCGGCCTCGGTTCCGTTATTGAGCAGACCCACCCGGGGATTCTTCACGTCCATTAGGGATTGCGCATAGTACTGGCCCATGACGGCGTACTGGACCACGTTAAATGGCTTGGTGTCAGCATTTGCACCCACATCTAGCATCACGAAGCTCGATTGATCTGATTTTTGCAGGACCGGCAAAGTCGTCGTCAGCCCGGGGCGGTCAATGCCCTTGATTCGGCCAACAATCAACAAGCCCGCTGCCAAAACCGCACCAGAGTTCCCAGCAGACAGAAAAGCATCGGCCTCGCCTTCGCGGACAGCCGTGGCTGCCAACACGATACTTGATTGCTTCTTGCGGCGAATAGCCCGTACAGGTTCGTCTTCCATTGTGATCACTTCTGGTGCGGGCATCACCGTAATTCGCGTGGTGTCCGTGAGCAACGGCGTCACCTTTTCTGCTTGTCCGTACAGTAAAAATTCTAAGTCTGGGTAGGCATCCCGTGCTAATTCAACACCCTTTACGACTTCAGTAGGGGCGTAATCGCCACCCATTGCGTCAACGGCAATTTTCATCAGTTTATCTCCTCACTTAATCCATCGTAGTTGTTTGATGGGCGGTCGTCGTCAAGAAGGCGGCTAACGCCAAGTTATCGTCTTTATCCGCCCAGTTCGGTGCCGCAACCGTTTCCTTGGCCGCCTGCTGAGCTGCACTCAAGACATTTAGATCAGCGACCGGATCGCCGACTTTAAATTCAGGGACACCGGACTGCTTTCTTCCCAGAATATCACCTGGGCCTCGTAATTCCAAATCCTTTTGGGATAAAACAAACCCGTCATTGGTGCTGGTCATCGTGGTCATCCGCTCGACCGCCAGTTGGTTCTTCGGGTCCGCCACAAGAATACAAGCAGAAGCTTTCTTGCCCCGACCGACTCGGCCCCGTAATTGATGGAGCTGGGCCAGACCAAAGTGATCGGCATCGTAGATCATCATCAACGTCGCATTCGGCACGTCGACTCCCACTTCAATGACGGTCGTTGCCACCAGGACTTGAAATTCGTTAGCTTTAAAGGCTGCCATGATGGCATTTTTTTCATCATTTTTCATCCGACCATGGAGCAAGCCAACCTTGTAGGTGGGTTCAAATTCTTCTTTAAAACGCGCATAAATGGCCTCGGCGTTCTTCATGTCCACAGCTTCAGACTCTTCGATCAGTGGCGTCACCACGTAGGCCTGTGAGCCACTACTGAGCTCGGCCTTAACCTGCCGCAGTGTCGCATCGACCTGATTGCTGCGAATCCAAGTCGTGCGAATCGGCTGGCGACCAGCCGGCAATTCGTTGATGACCGACACGTCCATTTCACCATATGCGGTAATGGCCAGTGTCCGGGGAATCGGCGTTGCCGTCATCGCCAGAACATCAGGTTGCTGGCCCTTTTCACGTAAAGCCTGTCGCTGATTGACCCCGAATCGGTGCTGTTCATCGATCACGGCCAGTCCAAGATGATGATAGGCCACTTCCGGTTGGATCAGTGCATGTGTCCCAATCAACAGGTTCACTTCACCGTTGGCGATTTGGGGCAAGAGTGTCTTTCTCGCCGCTGGCTTGGTTGCCCCGGTCAGCAGTGCCACGTTGACCGGTAATCCAGCGAACAATTTCGCTAAATTATTGGCGTGTTGCTCCGCCAAAATTTCCGTGGGTGCCATTAATGCCGCCTGAGCGCCCGCCGTAATTGCCGCGTACATGGCAATGGCTGCGACCACCGTTTTTCCACTCCCCACATCCCCTTGTAAAAGGCGATTCATGTGAATTGGCCGCTTCAAATCAAAGCAGATCTCATTGACCACGCGCTTCTGAGCGGTCGTTAATTCGTAAGGAAGTGAGTCAATGAAGGCCTTGAGTTGTGGTAAATCGTAGGCAAAGGCTTGCCCGTGGAGCGTGTGATCCTGTTGCTTCACAATCTGTAATCGCAATTCGAAGACGTAAAACTCTTCAAATTTAGCCGTCCGGCGCGCCGCCTGGGCTGCTGCATCGTTTGCCGGAAAATGCATGTCATGAATCATCTGGTGGCGATGCAACAGCCGATACTGTTCGCGCAAGGGTTCTGGAATCAGATCCACAATGACTGGCGCATAGAGATCATAGGCCTCCTGTACCAGCTTTTTAATGGTTGCCTGGCGAATTTCCTTGTTGGCCGGATAGATCGACCCCATCGCGTTGTCCGCGCTAGCAAGAATCTTCATCCCCGCTAAACTTTGTCGTTTGGCATCATACCGCCCATAAACAACAATCTCGGCGCCAACCTCCAGTTGATCGCGCAACCAGGGTTGATTAAAGAAGGTCACCGGAATAATGGTGTGTTCGTCGAGTAACAGGCGAAAGTTCAACCGGTTCTTCTTACGCCCAAACCGGGTCAAAACCGGAGCCGCCGCAATCGTCCCTTTTAGCGTGACCTTCGCTTGGTCTGTCAGTTCTTCTGGGTCCTTGGCCTGTAAGTCTTCATAGCGAAAGGGAAAGTACGTTAGCAGGTCATTGACGTTGTGAATATCCAACTCACTTAATGCCTGTACCCGCTTAGGACCAACCCCCGTCAACAGTCCCACTGAGTCACTCAAACTAGCCATCACGATCACCTCCTTCTCAAAATTTTAAATCGTTGCGGGTCGTCCCTATTTAACACAAGTGAAGGGGCATGAGACAAAATGTCCCACACCCCTCCGTGTTGCCGTTATCACCCGCAATGGTCTGTCAGTAGCGAAAACGCTATTCATCAGTCCATGCCTTAGGCAAATCGACTATTCAACCGAAATCAGGAATGGGTAAACCGGTTGGTCCCCTTCGTGAACTTCCGTTTCTAATTCATCATCTAGTGCCAAAATGGCTTGTTGCAACTGATCGGCAACTTCAGCCGTCGTGTCGGCACCATAAATAATCGTCACAATTTCACTTTCATCATCGAGCATGGCCTTCACCATCTCAACGGCCGTCTTCAACAGGTCGGCATCGGTCACTTTGATCGTCCCATCGACGATTCCCATGAAGTTTCCTTCCTTAATGTCAAAGCCGTCCAACTGCGTGTCACGAATAGCATGGGTAACTTGACCACTCTTAACGGCAGCCAAGTTATCTTCCATGGCAGCCTGATTGTCAGCGAGTTCAGCATCCGGGTTATACCCGAGCATGGCCGTCATCCCTTGGGAGACCGTCGTGGAATGCACGATTACGGCTGGTATGTCAGCCACCTTGGCGGCTTGCTCAGCAGCTAAGAAGATATTCTTGTTGTTCGGTAAGACAATGGCGCGCTTAGCTTGACTCTGGTTGATGGCATCCACAATATCTTGCGTACTTGGATTCATGGTTTGACCACCGTTGACCACGTACGTCACACCCAGACTCTTAAAGAGCGTGGCTAAACCATCACCAGCAGCAATCGCAATAATTGCCGTATCGGCTGGTTCTTCGGCGGTTGCCACGGCTCCTGCATCCGCAGTAGCCTCTTCATCATGTTCCATGATGGTTTCTTGTTGCATCCGCATGTTGTCGACCTTAACCTTCGCCAAGTCACCAAATTCTTGACCCCAAGCGATCACTTTTCCAGGATGTTCCGTGTGGACGTGAACCTTGACGATCTCTTCATCATTGACCACGAGCAAGGAATCCCCGAGACCGGCCAAATACTTATAGAAAGTATCGTAGTCAAACTCGTGTTGGATCTGCTTGCCACGACCGATTCGGACCATGATTTCAGTACAGTAACCGTACTTGATACTGTCTGGATCCAACTTACCTTGCACACTTTGGTGGTGCGCAGCGTCGATCATTTCGTCCATTTCAGCATCGTCAGGCTTGTAGTCGCCCTCTTCGGCAACCCGACCATTTAGGGAGTCATTGAAAGATTCCAGCACAAAGGTCAATCCTTGGCCACCGGAATCGACGACCCCAACCTGTTTCAAAACAGGTAAGAGGTCTGGTGTCGTTGCCAGAGCAGCCTTGGCTGCTTCGTAAACGGCATCCATGACGACCAAAACATCATCGGACTTCTTAGCCGCATTTAAACCGGCCTGAGCACCTTCACGAACGACAGTGAGGATAGTTCCTTCAGTGGGCTTCATAACGGCCTTATAGGCGGTCTCAGCACCAGCAGCGAAGCCATCGGCCAAATCTTGGGCAGTCAGTGTGTCCTTAGCCGCTAACTTTTTGGAGAAGCCCCGGAAGATTTGGGATAGAATCACCCCAGAATTTCCCCGAGCTCCCATCAGTAAGCCCTTAGCCAAAGCAGTTGCCAGCGTCCCTACGGCAGTGCTATCAGCATCCCGTTCGTACTTGGCCCCACTTTGAAGTGACAGGCTCATGTTGGTCCCCGTGTCCCCATCTGGTACCGGGAACACATTCAATGAGTTAATAAAATCAGCATTTTGGTTTAGCTTTTGCGAGGCGGCTTGGACCATCTTACCAAACTCAAGATTAGTAATTTCTGTTACTTTCAACTAAGTATCCTCCTTGATTTCAGTACGTCTGGCTAATCAGCCAACACCCGCACCCCTTGAACAATGACGTTAACGGAGTTAGCAGTAACTCCCAACATTGTTTCTAGGTTATATTTGACTTTAGATTGAACGTTACGTGAGACTTCGGAAATCTTGGTTCCGTAACTAACGATCACGTAAACGTCGATAGCAACCCCATTTTCCTCTTGGCGAACAACGACACCGCGCGCATAGTTCTCACGCCGTAAAATATCATTAACGTTGTCGCGAATCTGATTCTTGCTTGCCATGCCCACGACACCATAATTATCAGTCGCGGCACCCCCAACTACGGTCGCAATCACTTCATTGGTAATATCAATTGTTCCGTACTGAGTCTTAATCTTTACGGCCATGGAAATAGCCTCCTTATCTGGAAATAGAATCTTAACAGAAATTAATCTTACCACAACCAACGCCAAAATAGAAATAGGAACTCCCAAATGCACGTCATGACGGTAAATGAGTGTCAAGTAAATTTCCTTGAAAGAAAACATTGCGTTCCGCAAAAGAGTATGGTAAATTAGTCAGGTGAGTAAAAAGCACTGCTTTTTAAAAGTAATGAATCCATAAAGGAGGGTTTACGCCATGGCAAAGGATTTTCTCAACGGTAAGCGGACTCGCTTCGGTAACAAGCGTTCCCACGCTTTGAATTCAAGTCGTCGCGCTTGGAAGCCGAACTTACAAAAGGTTCGCATCTTGGTGGACGGTAAGCCGAAAAAGGTCTGGATTTCGGCTCGGACTTTGAAATCAGGTAAAGTAACCCGCGTCTAGTTAACGACACGGTTATAAAAGGAAAGCACAGCCAGTTTACTGGTTTGTGCCTTTTTTTTACCCTTTTTTCGTCCCAGTCAGCTAAAAACCGTTCTGCTCAAACTAACGTGAACCCCTGATGATCAACACTTAGTTAGTTGAAAGCCCCCCTTCGTTCTTAACGACGACATCAATTTGTCAGTCAAAAAAGCAATGACGCTTGCTTCAATTAGCAACGATACCGAAACATTCCAAATCTGGTCACCAAATATCGTCTACCTCACCAAAAATGATTTCCAAAATTGGCCAGATAGTTTTTGGCCTGCTTCTCTCAGCCAAGAAAAAATATACGACCGTTATCTTCCCGATACCTATTTACGTCCATTCCCCTGTTATTCACCACCTAGTCCAAAGGTTGAAAATTCTCGGGCAAGTGTGAACACAACTTGCAGTCTCGAAAGAACCACGTCTAAAAGCTAGCCAACCTAAAAAGGATCTGAGACAAAAAGTCTCAGATCCTTTTTAGGTGATCTATTCCGACATCGTTAACTTATTCGTGCCGCGCTTCATAGGTATCTTTACTCTGAATAACACAGAGCAACCCCGTATCGAAGCGAAATTCACCAGATTCACCAACAAACTCATTGCTGGCAAAGGAGATGGGGTACGGAATCGGTTCGTCATGTAACGTATATTTTTCGTTGATCAGGGTCAAATGGTCGATGGGCGTCAGTGGAACAAAGGCCAAATAGTTTTTATCTGGTTCCTTTTGGACCGTATAGTGCCCCGGCAAATAAAACGTAATCGTATTTTGCTTATCAATCAGCCGAATTCGACTCGCATACCGCTTGTATTGGGGATCCAGCACCAAAAATAAATTGGCGAGGAAGTGATCCAGTCGGCCACCGGTAGCCCCGTAAATATCCACGTGTTCAGCGCCATAGTCGGTCAGTGCAACCTTAACAGCTAACTGAGTGTCGGTAAAGTCTTGGTCAGACTTCGAGCGAATGTCCTTCACGTTACGTCTTACTCGCTGCAATTCCGTTGGCTGCAGGGAATCAAAGTCCCCAACCGCAGCCACTGGTTGAATATTGTGATCGATCAGCCGTAATGTCCCCCGATCAACGCCAATCCAGGGGCCAACGATTTCCTTGCCGACGAGTTCTTCCGGCCAATTAGCCTTCGGACCGCCCACTAATAGATTAAACGTTCCGCCCCGTGGCATTACTTAGTAGCTTCCTTTAACGCGTTGATGCGGGCTACTGGATCGTCTGAATTGAAGACGTATGATCCAGCAACGGCGACGGTAGCACCGGCGTTAGCACATTCGACAACA
Organism: Levilactobacillus enshiensis; assembly: GCF_007115095.1. Lineage (GTDB taxonomy): Bacteria > Bacillota > Bacilli > Lactobacillales > Lactobacillaceae > Levilactobacillus > Levilactobacillus enshiensis. Next base: position 138,789 of record NZ_SULH01000002.1, read on the forward strand.
GTTTCATTGTTGACCCCACCATCGACTTCGATGTCAAAGGTGTAGCCTTTTTCCTTCTTGATAGCGTCCAGTTCAGCAATCTTAGCAACTGTGCTGTGCAAGAACTTTTGACCACCGAAACCAGGGTTAACGGTCATGACTAAGACTTGACCAACCATGTCTAAGACGGGCAAAATAGCGGAAACCGGCGTCCCTGGGTTGATGACAACTTCTGGCGTTGCGCCAGCGTTTTGAATCATCTGTAAGGCCCGGTGAATGTGGGGTGTTGCTTCGACGTGGACACCAATGATGTCAGCACCAGCCTTGGCGAAGTCTTCAACGTAACGTTCTGGGTTTTGAACCATCATGTGGACGTCTAAGACCATCTTCGTAACGGGACGTAGAGCCTTAACGACCCCAGGGCCAAATGACAATGCTGGAACGAAGGCGCCGTCCATGATGTCGATGTGTAAGACCTCGGCACCACCCTTGTCGACCTTTTCAACGTCTGGTTGTAAATTGATGTAATCCGCACTTAAAATTGAAGGCGCTACTTTAATCATAAAATCTATTCCTCATTTCTTTTTGTTATAAACTGGTTTTTGGTTCTTTAACAACGTGACTAACTGCAAATAATTGTCGTAACGACTCTGCATAATCTGTCCGTCGGCTAAACTGGTTTTAACGGCGCATCCCGGCTCGTTGATGTGCACACACCCCCGGAAGCGGCAATCGGGTGCCAACCGGGCAAACTCGGGAAAGTATTGGGCGAGTTCACGATAATCAATGGTCAGCGTATCGTACGACGAGAATCCCGGCGTATCCGCCACTAGGCCACCCGCAATCGGCATCAAACTCACCTTACGTGTCGTGTGCCGACCACGGTTTAACGCCGTTGAAATTTCGCCGGTCGCCAGCTCAAGGTCGGGCGCGATGTGATTTAACAGGGTCGATTTCCCGGCCCCAGTCTGTCCCATGATCACCGTTTCCTTGTCGGCCAGCGTCTCACGCAATTGCGCTAATCCTGGTTCAGCAAATGGTTCACGCGTCAGCACAACCGGATAGCCAACCTGACGGTACCCCGCCGCTAACGTCTCAAACGCTTGATATCGGTCGTCAGAAATCAAATCGGTCTTGGTAAAGTAGATGACCGGTGCGATGTGGCTGATCTCAAGCGCAATCAACTGGCGATCCAGCAGGTTCGTCGAAAACTCTGGCGCCGCCACCGCCGTGACCACGATTCCCTGATCAATGTTAGCAACCGGGGGCCGGGTCAATGCGTTGTCTCGTGGTTGAATCTCTAAGATATACCCCTCTTTGGGTGATGAACTCTCAAAGGTTACCCGGTCCCCGACAAGTGGCGTAATTCGCCGCTTACGGAAATTGCCCCGGGCACGGGTTCGGTACATTTCACCGTCGCTAAAAACGTCATAGAAACCGCTTAACGACTGACGAATCTGTCCCTCTGACATGCAGCACCTCCTTTATCATTTTAACAAAAAAAGCTCAGTCCTCTTTTATTATAAAAGAACTGAGCTCTAAATGCAGGCTTTTTCATTAATTTTTCGTCACGTGATTATCTGAAGCAATGACATGCCCGTCACGAACGACTTTGTAGGCCCCGGATTTCCCGGATGCGACCGTAAATGGCAACGTTACGGTCGTCTCCGCCGTAATCGTCATTTGTTTGTATATCGTACTTAAACTGTGGTCCTGATCGCGCAGATAGATTTGAACCAGATTGGAGGCCGAGCTACTACTGCTACTACTATCGCTGTCGTCATCGGCCGCATCGGTCGACGAGCTGTCCGCACTGCTATCATCAAATGGGATCTTTACGCTCACACTAAACTGATCGACGCTCGAGCTACTTTCACTCTCCGCGCCACGAGACAACGTCAGCGTCACCTCGTCACCCTCTTGAACGACCGCGCCTTCACCCGGCGACTGCCGGATCACGTGGCCCTTTTCGACATCACTTGAATAGGCGTATTGAAAGGCCAGGTTCAAGTTGTGATTCGACGCATAGCTCTGAGCTTGCGCCTTAGTCTTGTCTGTCAGGTCCGCTAAGGTCACGGTCTCGGAACCAGTCGAGACGGTAAAGGTCACATCCGTATCTGCTGGAACGACACTTTGGCCGGCCTCAATGCTCTGCTGCATGATCTTGCCAGCAGGTACACTGGTTGAGTGGACCGACTCGCGATGTACGGTGAACCCCATCGCTTGAAGCTTAGCCGCCGTACTAGCATAGGAATCACCCTGGTAATCCGCTAATTGATAACGTTTTGGCCCGGTGCTGACCCATAAGTCGACATCACTTTCCTGTTTGAGTTGCGTGCCCGAACGAGGTTCGGTCCGCACAACACGGCCCACTTTGACCTTGGCACTCGCCGTTTTATGAACGGTTCCCGCCGTTAAATGGGCCGCAACGAGTTCAGTCTTGGCGGTCGCTTCCTTCTTACCAATGACGTCAGGCACACTGGTCATCCGCGGGCGAAAGAGGGCCATCCCAATCACGATACCCGCAATCAGTAAGACGATGACCAGCCCGGCCATCAGAAACTTACGTCGTCGCGGATGTCGCGTCTTCTTGCGGCCCTTCTTGGGAGCTACGGATTCTTCAGTTGCCTTTTTGGTTGGCTTCGTCTCGGCTTTTGCCGGCATGGTCTCGCTAAGGGGGAGTGCTGAAGACAGTGCCCCGCTCAGCGGTAAGACCTTCGTCTCACCATCGTCACCACTAGTCGGGGTAAATTTCAATTCACCCGCCCGTTTCGGCGACAACGAGGTCTTCAGGTCTTCAGCCATACTCGCTGCATCTGTGTACCGGTCCTCAGGGCGCTTAGAAGTTGCCTTTAAGACCACATTTTCCAAGGCCTGTGGAATTCGTGGGTCAATTTCTCTGACCGATGGAATTTCCGATTGGAAGTGCTTCAACGCAATGGAGACCGCCGTTTCCCCCTCAAAGGGGACCGTTCCCGTTAACATTTCGTACAGAATAATTCCCAGTGAATAGATATCTGACTGCTTGGTTGCCATCCCCCCACGTGCTTGTTCTGGCGACAGATAGTGCACGGACCCCAAAACCGTGTTCGTCTGCGTCAGGCTGTGTTCGGATAAAGCAACCGCGATCCCAAAGTCGGTGATCTTAGCCACGCGATTTTGATCGATCAAAATATTTTGGGGCTTTAAGTCCCGGTGAATAATGTTATGTTCGTGCGCCGTCTGCACGGCACCCAAAATCTGTTCCATGATTTGAATGACTTCCTGATAGGCAATCGGGAAGTGATCCTTGATGTACGCCTTCAGGTCGGTTCCTTCGACGTACTCCATAACGAGATACTGCATCCCATTTTCTTCACCGACATCGTAGACTTGCACGATATTTTGGTGAACTAATTCGGTCGCCGCTAACGCCTCACGCTGAAAACGCCGAATCGTACTGGGATCGTCCCGTAGATCAAGCCGCAATAATTTTACGGAAACATCACGGTCCAAGATCAAGTCATGAGCTAGATAAACGTTGGCCATTCCCCCCTCGCCCAGCGCGCGGATGATGCGATAACGGCCATTTAAAGTATAACCCGTTCGCATTAGTCCGCCACCTCCTGCGAGAAGTTCGTGATGATCAAGACGGTAATGTTATCTAACCCGCCAGCGGCATTGGCCAAGTTGATCAGCAGGTCACACTTGGCCTGTGTCGTTTGGTCACTCGCCAACACCTCTTGAATCTGGTGATCATCGACCATATTGGTCAATCCATCCGTACAGAGTAACAGTTGATCACCCGCCACCAAGGGATAGGTATTGAGATCAAACCGTGCGTCATTAGAAATTCCCAACGAGCGGATGATCACGTTTTTTTGCGGGTGGTGGCGCGCGGCCTGCCGACTAATCTCACCGCGCTTGACCAACTCATTGACTAACGAATGGTCTTCTGTCAATTGCCGCAGTTGTTGATCACGGTACAGGTACGCCCGTGAATCGCCAATATTGGCGATAACGACCTCATCAGTGAAGTACAACGCCGCCACTAAGGTCGTTCCCATTCCGTTCAAGTCCGCAAACTGGTTGGACTTATCAATGATCGATTGGTTTTCCGCGGTAATTTTGGTCGTCATCCATTTTCGAGCAGCACTCGCCGTCTTCAAACTGGTCTCCTCGAACTCATGGCCAAGATGGGACACCGCCATGGCACTGGCGACATCGCCTCCTTGATGACCACCGATACCATCCGCAATGATGGCTAAATGTTGACCCACTTGGTTCGTAAAAACGTCCACGTAGTCCTCGTTATCATTGCGTTGCTTCCCAATCGATGTTCGGTATGCGACTTTCATAGCCTATTCCCCCTATTTTTTACGGCGGAAGGCACTCACGAAGAACCCATCTGAATCGAAATCATCTGGATAGATGTTCAACGTGTCCGTGCTCCGGTCACCCTTCACGTTTTGACTGGTCTCGACCCGCATGGATTCGAAATCAGGATGACTCGCTAGGAACTTAGCAACGACCTCACCATTTTCGGTGTCGAGAATCGTGCAGGTACTGTAGACCAAGATACCGTTAGGCTTTAACTTCTCACTAACCACATCCAAAATGCCTAACTGAACGCGTTGTAACTGTTGAATATCTGCCGGTGTCTTTTCGTAACGAATTTCCGGCTTCCGGCGAATCAGTCCCAATCCTGAACAAGGTGCATCAACTAAAATACGGTCGAATTCCTTCTTCGGCAACTTATCGTTGATTTTTCGTGCGTCTAACGCCACGGCATCGACCCGGTCGGCAACGTGCATACGTTCCGCATTCTTTTCAATCAAGGTTACCTTCTTCGGGTGTAGATCCAAGGCCGTGACCTTCCCACCAGAATGGGCATCAAGTAACGCCGCAATCTGCGTGGTCTTTCCACCGGGCGCGGCACAGGCATCTAAGACCTGGTCGCCAGGACGAACCTGCAAGGCCTCAACTGGTAACATGGCACTCTCATCTTGGATGGTCAGCTCACCGGTTTCAAAGACATTGCTTTGGTTGGCTGCCTTATCGTCCAAACGAAAGGCATTACCGGCAACCACACTGGGCGTCACCGTGTAGCCTTGATCTTCCAACGATTGCCGCACTTCTTCAGGCGTGGCCATCGCCACGTTAACCCGCACGGATTGTGCAGCTGGCTGGTTGATCGTCTCTAAAATGCTGAGCGCCTTATCAGCACCGACCTGCTCTTGAACGGCCGTCACGAGCCATTCGGGCACGGAATATTCTAGACTCAATCGTTTGATTGGATCCTTGATCTGACTAATATCAGGTAACCCTTGACGGTCAATAGCGTGTAAAACACCAGTGACGAAGCGCCGAATCCCTTCGTGGCCCCGGTCCTTAGCCAATTGGATGGCTTCGTTGAAGATGGCTCGCTTGGGAACTCGGTCCAAGTAAATCTCTTGGTACAGTGCCACCAATAGGGTCATCTTGACCCAAGGCAAGACTTTTTGGTTAGGCTTGATGAAGCCTTCCAAATAGTAGTCCAGCGTTAATTGATGTTGAATCGTCCCGTAGACCAAATTGGTCACGAACCGCCGGTCAACATCGCTCAAGTTGTGGCTTTCTAAAGTTGTTTCCAATTGTAAGTTTGAGTAAGCCCCGTTAGCCACCCGCGTCAATGCTTCAACTGCTAAAGCCCGAGGAGTTGTATTTTTCGTCATTATTCAGCCACCTGTTCGCCAATTGTCAGTGCGTCGCTCGTCCCGTTCAAGAAGTCCGTAATACTTAGCTTGGGCTTCCCGGCCGGTTGAATCTCATCCAAACTGAGAACACCATGTTCGCCAGTTGCAATCGCCAAGTGGTGCTTGTCATGACTGACCAACGCCCCCGGCTTTAAATCGGTCGTTTCATCTAAGACCGTCACTTGCCACAACTTCGTCCGCACACCGTTCAAATAAATATGGGCGATGGGTGCCGGGCGTAATGCCCGTACTTTACAGTCGATCAGATGTGCACTCAAATTCAAGTCGATTCGTTCTTCTTCGGACTTGATGGTTGGTGAAAAGGTTACTTGGTCCTCATCTTGAGGAACCGGCGTGATTTCACCAGCCAGCAACTTCGGCAACGTTGCTAGTAAGAGGTCTCGTCCGAGCACACTGAGCTTCTTGAACATGCTGCCAACATCATCTTGATCCGTAATTGGCAACGCCTGTTGTGCCAAAACATCCCCGGCATCCATCTTCTTTTCCATAAACATAATGGAGACACCGGTCTCCTTGTCCCCATTCATGATGGCATAGTGCACGGGAGCCCCACCACGATATTTGGGTAGCAAGGAGGCATGCACGTTGACTGCCGCCACCTTAGCTGACTTTAACAACTTGGTTGGCAAGAATTGACCAAACGCTGCCGTGACGATTAAATCCGGTGCGAGTTCGATAGCCCGCGCCATTTCATCACTGCCAGAGATTTTTTGCGGTTGGAGTACTTCGATTCCGTGTGCCACAGCCACCTGTTTCACCGGAGATGCCGTTAACACGTGTTTCCGGCCAACGCGACGATCGGGTTGTGTCACAACGGCCAACACATCGTAACCCTTATCAATCAGGCTACTCAGGATGGGCGCTGAAAATTCGGGCGTTCCCATAAAGATTACTGAAGTCATTACTTACACCATACTTTCTTGACGATTACTTTTATTTTGATGATCATTTTTGATAATAAATTTAGTGGTGGCCACACCCGCTCAGTCGGCAACGGTGAGTGCGTCACCCACACTACCAACTAAGCTATTTCCTTCAAGGGTAGCCACTGCCTGTCCGATTACATAAAGTTCATCGGCTCCGAGTCAATCGTGACGGTTAGCCCATGCCGTGCTGGAATCTGGGCGGCTTGACGAATCTGTTCCAAAACTGGTTTTAACTTTGCTTCTTTTTTATATTTAATCACAACTTGATAATAATACTTCCGCTTGACCCGCGCAATTGCCTTGGGCGTTGGCCCCAAGATAATGGCCTGATCGCTGAGACCTTGCTTGAGAGCCGCTACGATTTGATACATCGCTTTGGCCGCCGTGGCTTCATCTTCATGGCTGGCTGTGAGTTGAACCGCAAAATAATACGGTGGGTAACTTCCCTGGTGCCGCATGTGCATCTCGGTTACAAAGAAACGCTCATAGTCCTGCTGCTGGGCCAACTGAATGGCATAGTGGTCCGGGTTGAAGGTCTGAATGTACACTTCTCCTGGCTTAGATGCTCGCCCTGCGCGGCCACTGACCTGAGTCAATAGCTGAAAGGTACGCTCGCTAGCCCGGAAATCCGGCAGCCCTAACGCTGTATCCGCATTGAGGACCCCGACCAACGTGACGTTAGGGAAATCCAGCCCCTTTGCAATCATTTGCGTTCCCAGCAAGATATCGGCTTGGTGTTGCCCAAACTGCCGCAAGATCCGTTCGTGAGCCCCCTTCTTCCGGGTAGAATCCACATCCATTCGAAGAATCCGAGCCATCGGAAATTCCTTTTGCAAAGCTTCTTCGACCTTCTGCGTCCCGGTACCATAGTAACGAATCTTCCGACTATGGCAGTTCGGGCAAACGTGCGGAATGGCCTCTTCATGCCCGCAATAATGGCATTTCATCGTGTGCGTATCCATATGAAGGGTCAGTGAAATATCGCAGTTGGGGCACTTGAGAACGAACCCGCAATCCCGACACATCACAAACGACGAGTATCCCCGTCGATTCAACATCAGCACCATCTGTTCCTTGCGATCAAGTCGCGCTTGAATCGCCGTGAGCAACGGTTCGGAAAAGTCGCCCTCGCTGTGTTGCTTGAGCTCCTCACGCATGTCGACGATGTGAACCGCCGGTAATGGATGATCATTGACCCGCTTGGTTAAGACCAGCCGGGTGTATAACCCCTTGGCAGCCCGCGCACGGGTCTCTAAGGACGGCGTTGCACTCCCCAACACGACCGGACAATCATTGTACCGACCACGCCACAGCGCAACGTCTCTGGCATGGTACCGTGGATTTTCATCCTGCTTATAACTCGTTTCGTGTTCCTCATCCATGATGATAATACCAAGATTCTTGACGGGGGCAAAGACCGCCGAACGGGCGCCGACAACCACAGTTGCTTCCCCGCGGTCGATACGGCGCCATTCATCGTACTGTTCCCCCTTGGACAGACCACTGTGAAGAACCGCCACCCGTTGGCCGAATCGGGCTTTAACCCGGTTGACCATTTGCGGTGTCAACGCAATTTCGGGGACTAACATGAGTGCTGTCCGTCCCTGTTGGAGGGCAATCGCAATGCTCTGAAGATAGACTTCAGTTTTCCCGCTACCGGTAACCCCCTCGACCAGGAAGTTTTCCGCTTGATGGCCGTCAACCGCTGCACTGATGGCCGTAACCGCCGTTTGCTGTTCCGTATTCAGCTGCAGTGGTTGAGTCGGTTTAACCGGCTGTTGGAACGGGTCACGGTAGACCTCTAACGGCAACTTAGTTAGCCACCCCTTGTCAGCCGCCGTAGCAATGACCGCTGGGCTGACCTGTGCCGCCTTGACTACCGTACTTTGGGCAATCAAGGTGTCTGGTGCCATCGTCTGTAAGTAAGCCAGCAGGTCGGCCTGTTTTGGCGCCCGCTTCGCAACTACCGCTTGAATCTCTTGGAGTTTAGTCGGCGTTAGCGCTGGTTTGATACCCGTCGTTGTCTTGACGGCAGAACGGTCCTTCACCTGATAAATCATTTCGACCTTGCCAGCGCGCTGAAGTTTGAGCAGACCGGCCACTGTGGCATCGTCAAGTTTGTCCGTGAATTCACGTGGTGCACCATCCGGAAAATACGTTGCCATTTCATTTGGCGTCAGCGTCTGTGTGGGTTGAACCCGCCGCTCCGTTTGTGTCTTCAGTTGATTCGGTAACATGGTTTGGATACAAGTGATTCGAAAGGCATATGTCGTCTCCGCCAACCAATCCGCTAGCGACCGCAGCTCGTCATTTAACACGGGAGCGAGATCCAAAACGGCTTGAATCGGCTTTAACTTGCCATCGAAACTAGTGACGTCGGTTAAACCGACTACCACGCCGGAAACGACTCGGTGGCCGCGACCAAACGGCACAATGACCCGCATCCCCACCTGAACCTGATGTTCCAGCTCGCTTGGGATGGCGTAAGAATAGGGGTCGTTCGTTTGCATTGTCGGCACGTCCACTAAAATTTGACCAATCTGGGCCATTGTACTCACCTCACTTTATTTGAATAATTGGGCAATTCGGTTGACCAACGCTTGTGCTATCACCCTTTTGCTGGTCTTCGGTGTCTGATCCGTGACGCCATCGGGCAAAATGAAGGTCACCTGATTCTCATCACTGTTAAAGCCAATGTCCGCCCGCGACACATCGTTGGCAACCAGCATGTCCAGGTGCTTGGTTTGGAGCTTCTTTTCCCCATTTACCAACACATCCTGCGTCTCAGCGGCAAACCCGACCGTCACTTGGTCGCTCCGCTTGATCTTAGCAACTTCTTTGAGAATATCTGGTGTCTTTTTTAATTTCAAAATGAACTCATCGTTGGCCGGCGTCTTCTTGATCTTCTGGTCAGCCACCGCTACGGGTTGGAAGTCCGCAACGGCCGCAGCCATTACCAACGCATCGTTAGTTGGAAATCGATCCAAGACGGCCTGAGCGAGGTCCGCGGTGCTCTGAATTGGCACAACGGTAACCCCGGCTGGCGCGGTCAGCTTGGTCGGTGCTGTAATCAACGTAACCGTGGCACCAGCCTGTTGGGCAGCCGCTGCAACGGCATACCCCATTTTACCGGAGGAATCGTTGGTCAAAAAACGGACGGGATCGAGTCGTTCCCGCGTCCCGCCGGCCGTGACCAACACACGTTTACCAGCTAAGAACTGCTCCCCAAACAGGGGTAATTGTGCCAATTGACGAACGATTTCTGCTGGCTCAAGGAAACGGCCCTGTCCGGAATAGCCTTCCGCTAAGGGCCCGGTCGCTGGCAACAACACATGCACACCATCGGCCGTCAACTGACGCCGATTCCGTTGCGTCGCCGCCGCCTGCCACATGTGCGTGTTCATGGCCGGCACCACTACCTTGGGCGCAGCCGTGGCCAACCAAGTCGCACTGGCAACATCATCGGCTAGGCCATTCGCAAATTGAGCCATCAAGTTGGCCGATGCCGGGGCAGCTATCGCCAGATCCGTCCAGTCGGCCAATTCAATGTGACCGATTTGACCATCCGCCTGCCACCAGCCTTCATCAGTCAAAACGGGTTGTTTCGTTAGGGCCGCAAACGTCGCCGCCGTTACAAACTTTGCCGCACTCGCCGTCAATACCACGCGGACAGTTGCCCCCGCACGCTGCAACTCACGAGCCAGAGTCGCTGCCTTATAGCTCGCAACGCTACCGCTGACTGTTAACGTAATGTGTTTTTCTTCGAACATAGCCAACCTCCATTTGCCATGATAAAAAAAGCCAGATTACCCAACGGCAACCTGGTCTTAAAACTAACGCTAGAACTTAAGCGTTGAGATCCTTTTCGTCCGGATCGATCATTAATGCGCCGGCCGCAATTTCTTCAAGAGCCCGGCCAATGGTCTTGGGGGACTTGTAGTCGGTCAAAAGTGGCTTAGCACCGGCATCCAACTCGTGGGCCCGCTTGCTAGCTAACATGATCAATGAGTACCGAGAATCAACTTGTGCTAATAAATCATCAACTGAGGGATAAAGTAGCATTTTTTATTCGTCTCCAATCATTTGTTCGTAATCCGGCATGACCCGGGTCACACGTAACCGTTCACTGCGAATAATCATTTGAATCCGGTCGACTGCTTTGCTAACTTCATCGTTAACAACGGCGTAGTCATAATTCCGCATCATCCGAATTTCACCAACGGCCTTCTTGATGCGTTTGTTAATGACGTCCATGGCGTCCGTTCCCCGACCAATCAAGCGGTGTTTAAGTTCCATCAGATCTGGTGGCGTCAAGAAAACGAAGACGGCATCGGGACAATTTGCCCGCACCTGCATCGCACCGTTCACTTCAATCTCCAAGAAAACATCCTTGCCTTGATCAAGGGTCTCATTTACATATTTTAACGGGGTTCCATAGTAGTTGTCAACATACTTGGCGTACTCCAGCATTTCTCCGTTACGAATATTTTCCTCAAACTCTTCCTTGGACACGAAGTAATAGTCAACACCGTTCACTTCGCCTTCCCGTGGTTGCCGGGTCGTCATGGAAATGGAATAGGAAAAGTCGGTCGCACCGGTCTCAAACAGCGCTTTACGCACCGTTCCCTTACCAACGCCGGAAGGACCTGAAAGTACAATGAGCATTCCACGTTTAGCCATCGTTTAAAAATCCCTTCATCAAAAAAATTTAATTATGATACCGTAGTCATCGCGTCAGCGACTTGTGACTACCGTACCGTTTAAAGTCAAGATTGCTTGGCCTGAGTTATAATCTATAGGTTACTATATTACCACTATTTAAGGATAAATACTGCATCTGTGGCCCATTTCTCAAAAAAAGTCGTCGCTAACAAAAAAATTTAGATTCAGAACAAAAAAGCTTGCAATCTCAAACACGTGTTCGTATAATAAAAATACAAACAAACGTTCGAGGTGATCAGCATGCAAAATGTAACTGTAAAACGGTCTGCCCTGTCTGATCGGGTGGCTACCGCTTACCGGGATCTGTTCAGTGACCTACCCGTCATTAACGGTCAAGTTGTCTATCCACAAATGCCCAAGTTTCAATTAGACTACTTTGTTCAGCAAACATTGGACCGGCATTATTTAGTTCAGCTTCAATTTAAAGCCCCCGCTGGCAGTGCACCGATGACCGTTGTTGGCCATCTCAAACAAGATACCGCTGGTCACCTCATTTTAAAGCAGAGCCATACTTTGGCTACCATTGTGATTCCAGAACTGTTACGTTCCATTCAACGGGCCAAATAAGTAATCGCCAAAAGGACACCGCGTCAGCGTCACCATTGCTAGTGACTGCTGATACCGTGTCCTTTGTTGGTTCAATTAGCCTATTTCGTCTCGCCCGACAACACTGCCGCAGCGTTCTTAATGTGATGAAAATAAAGCGGATACCCATTAACGTCCTTACCATTGTGGTACTGCTTAACCGTTAAGATACCACTCTTGGCCTTAATCAAAAATTTGCCATTTTTGGCCTTAACTGTATAATAGCCATTTGCATTTGGCTGCTTGCTCCAGGTACACGTCCCCTGCTTGACCCGACGACTAACCTGATACGACTGCTGATCAATCGGATGCCACTTTTTACTAGCGTAATACCCACCGCCAAAAACAAATGTTGACTTGGTAATCTTAACCCGATATTTCAAATCCTGTTCCTGAAACCAACTTCCTCGTACAGCGGTCGGCGTTGGTCGAACAGTGGCAACTGCCTGACCAGTAGCTGGTTGCATCGTCATAAAACCAGCAACGACACCTAATGAGATCACGGCCAACCCCAAACCTAGTCCGCGTTTCATAATAAAGCCCCCAAGTTTTTATTTTCACAAATCAATTATACAATGATTTGTTAACAGCGACCAACAAAAAGACTACCTCTACTGGAATAATTTCCAGTTGGAAGTAGCCCGTTTATCACTTTAATCTTAATTAGTCACGATGTTGCCGTAACCGCCAGAGACTTGTCCCAAATCCAAGCAGAAGCACGCCAGCTAGTAGGACACCAGCACCCTTCTCTTCATTTGTCTGTGGTAAGTAACGGTTAGTCTTATCCTTTACCGGTGTCGATGACGAAGTGGCTGAATCATCGTGGGCAAAAGCACCGGTACCTCCACCCATCGTGTTAGACGATGAGGACTGCGCCAAGCCAGTCGCTGGAACACCACCGGTAACAACATCGGCGGAAGAAGAACCGGTTGACGTGGAACTGGTCGTTGTCTTCACGCTCGACGAACTAGTCTGCTGATTGCTGCTAGAAGTCATCACTGATGAACTAGACGAGGTACTGCTTGAATTAGAAGGTACACTCGGTGTTGACGAACTCGTCGATGTCGATGAAGAACTCGTTGACACTGAAGAGGAACTCGTCGATGTCGACGATGAACTCGTTGATGCTGAAGAAGAGCTGGTCGTTGACGACGATGAACTCGTTGACACTGAAGAGCTACTCGATGGTACTGAAGAAGAGCTCGATGGGATCGATGATGAGCTACTCGACGGTACCGATGAAGAACTTGATGCGCTTGATGACGAGCTGCTCGTTGAAATCGACGAGGAACTACTTGTTGATAGTGATGACGAACTCGATGGCACCGATGAAGAACTCGTTATCACTGAAGAGCTCGACGGAATCACTGATGATGAATTATCTGGTTCCGTTGGCACGGCCGTATCCGTCTGGGTCGCTGTTGCGGCAGCCGCATGATTGGCATCCACCGTCACCGGTACCAACGCTTCGTTCGCGTAGTATCCGTCTGGGGCCTTAGTTTCCTTGAAATAATAAGTACCAGATGTCAACCCGGTAACCGTAAGTCGACCGTTGCCATCCGTTGCCTGCGGCTCACTCACAACGGTCTGTTTGTCAGCCGCCAGTAATTCGTACATCGCGCCCGGTACACCATAACCGGTGTCAGACCCTAGTTTAGTTAAGGTTGCGGACCCCGTGGTCTTAATCGGCGTATCCTTTTGCGTAACTGTCGCATAGGCCGTCATGGTCGACGTCATGGTGAATGGCACCGTGGCATCATTGACCTCATACCCCATCGGCGCGGCTGTTTCTTTAAAGTAATAATTTCCGGCAGCTAGTCCCGTGACCTGGATTTGACCATTAGCATCCGTTTTAAGACCACTTTTAACAATTCCAGTCCCATTGTAAAGATCATAGGTTGCCCCTGGAACGACTTTCCCGGTTTCAGAATCGGTCTTAGTGAAGGTGACACCATTTTTTTCATCAGCTGGCCAGACAGCAACTGGTGTTTCTCCGTCACTGTCAGTAATTGTCACGTTTACTTTGTCTGGATTCAATGCATAACCAGATGGCGCCTTGGTTTCTACGAAGTAATAATCTCCTGATTTAAGATGCGACATTTTGATGATACCTTGATCATCAGTTGTTCCTGTACTTATCGCCTGATTGGCACTGTCAAATAAGGTATACTCAGCACCACTTAACGCTTGCTTAGTTATCTCATCCGTTTTCGTTAAAACAATCGCGCCTTTGTACTTGCCATCAATGTTACCGTATCCGCCCCAGTAAATATCTTTTTGGCTAGTAGCAGGGCTCTCAATTGTCCCTGCACCGTTGCCACCTGGATCACCGGTAATTCCATTATCACTCGCAACAGAGACGCCATTGCTTAAGACACCATTGGTTCCAGTAAGGCTACTATCGACATCGACCAGATACTCGACCTCGATACTGGTCGAAACGTCAGGAAAAATATAAGTTAGTGTCTTACCGTCTGGGCTGATAATAGGATCGACTGGGTCACCTGGCGCACTGATCTTATTTCCATCGGCATCCGTATACATGATTTCCTTGCCATCTGCATCCTTATACGTGATCATCGTCGACCCTTGACGATAAGTCTGATGATCCCCCAACTTGTCCGTCACAGTCGTTTTCCCCATATGACTCGCACCAACGTTAAAGAGCACATCCCACTGCAATACCTTCGGGATTTTATTTGTGTTCCCTTCCGCGCCGTATACCCAGCCGTTTTTATTAACAACATAGCCTGGACCACCAGAACTGCTACCACCATCACCACTAGCAGCCTTGGTTCCAGTCACTGTAAAACCTAGCACCCCTATTCGATCAGAGTTCGTATGGCTCAACCTATCATTAAATGTAATCGTTCCTGTGTTCGTTCCTTTATTCACCTTAAACGTGCCGACTTCTTGGGCGTCATTATGACTGTCCTTAATAGAAACATCGCCAACGTTATTTGTATCGGCAGTTGCCGGTATTTCAACGGTAGCCGTATCCTTGTCATGCACGATAAAACCATCGTCGATGCCCCAATTATAGGTAATTTTATAGTTTTGGCTGGCCTCCAAATCAGAGTTGGAATCAACCTTCTCAGTTTGATCACCACCGACTAATTTTTCAATGGTGGCCGTTTTCAGAGATAACCCCGTTGTGTGTGACGTAATATTATCTGCACTCGCCTGAAGACTTCCCCCGCAAACAATCAGCAAAGTTACTAGTAATCCAAGACACACTGCCCCAATTTTCTTCCACATTTGACTCACACCCCTCGTGCTAACTGTTACGCTTCGAAACTAATTATATCCCAAACAGACAACAATTTTAAGTTAAAGTTTATAAATGGCATTAACTAGTTTAAACCCGTAAACAAAAACAGGCCTACTCCCACTACGGATGGCCTGCTTTTCAATTTTTTATTTAAGTTTAGATTTCGCCTTATCCGCGAGATCAAGCAGTTCGTTTGCATGTTCTAACGCGAGCTTCGTTACCTGTGTTCCAGCAGACATCCGGGCGATTTCGCTGACACGGTCTTGCTCACTTAATCGAGTTAGGTGCGTTTCTGTCCGATCACCAACAATTTTCTTAGCAATAAAGTAATGGTGATCGGCCATAGCTGCCACTTGGGGTAAATGAGTGATACATAAAACCTGTGACTCTCTAGCAATACCGCTAATTTTTTCGGCAATGGCTTGCGCTACACGACCACTGACCCCGGTATCCACCTCATCAAAGATAATTGAGGTGACTCCTTGTGACTCAGAGAAGATGGTCTTTAGGGCTAGCATAATCCGGGATAACTCCCCACCAGAGGCAATTTTGGCTAACGGCCGCATGGCTTCACCCGGATTCGTTCGCAGATAAAATTCCACGTGATCCAGTCCGGTGCTCAGCAGCGGCTGGCTTTTTGAACGTGTGAAGTGCACAGCAAAGACTGTCTTATCCATGTAAAGGTCGGCTAGTTCTCCGTGAATGGCTTGTTCCAGCTGTTGGGCCGCCTGCTGACGAGCCTTACTCAGCTTCTCTCCCAACTTCAGTAAGGCCGACTGTTGATTGGCAACCTGCGTTTCCAAATCATCTGCCGTCTCATCGGTCGATTGCATCTGCTTGAGTTCCGCTGAAATCTGATCAAAGTACTTCAAGACTTGGCCCTCTGAGTCGCCGTACTTACGTTTCAACTGATTGATGACTTCCAATCGCCGTTCGATTTCATCTAAGCGGCCTTCGTCCCACTCCAGCATGTCCAGTTGAGACGAAACGTCACTCACGGCATCGCTCAGCGCATAGTAAGCCGATTCCAGCCCACCTGCAATCTGCTTGAAGGCGGGGTCAAAGTCGGCAATGGCCTGCATGGCTTGCATCGCACTACTGATTTGATCGTTGACGCCCGGTGTCGTATCTTCCCCGGTCAAAATTAACGCCGTCTGTTGTAGCGCATCATTGATCTTTTGGAAATTGTCTAATCTGTCCCGTTCCGCAATCAGGTCATCTTCCTCACCCGGCTGTAATTGGGCTGATTCGATCTCGTTGACCTGAAACTTCAACATGTCCAGCCGCTGGGCCCACTCTTTTTCATTAGCCCGCTTATTTTCTAAAGTGTCGCGCAATTGCGTATACTGCTGATAGGTCGTCTGATACTGGGCCTTTAAGTCGTGTACCTGGTCTGCCGCAAACTCATCCAACATCCCCAAATGTTTTTCCGGTTGCATCAGTTCCTGGTGTTCATTTTGCCCGTGAATATCGACCGCCGTTTCGCCAATGTGTTTCAAGGTATTGGTATTGACCAGCATGCCATTGACCCGGCAGGTATTGCGGCCATTACGATGAATTTCCCGCTGTAAAATGACATTGCCATCATCGTGATCAATCCCCAGCTCATCCAAGACTTTGTAAGTCGTTCCACCAGCAGGAAAAATGAAGCTTCCCTGAATGACCGCCTTATCCATGCCCGTTCGAACAAAGTTGGCGGACCCACGACCACCCGCTAACAGGCCAACTGCATCAATAATGATGGACTTCCCCGCACCGGTTTCCCCAGTCAGGACCGTCATCCCATTTTTAAAGACCACATCGAGGCATTCGATGATGGCGAAATTTTTAATTGATAGTTCCTGTAACACTTTTTTGCCCCCTAAACAAAAGACCACTGCTGATGCTCAGCTCTGTGCTGGTCGGTCAGTCGTGGTCACTGCTCTTAATCCGCAAGCATGCGGTCAATCGTCTTTTCTAATTGTAAAGCACCCTGATGGGAAACACAAACGGTCAGAACGGAACTATCGTCGCCCACCGTGCCAAAAACATATTCGTAGCGCATCTGGTCCAATAACGAGGCAATCACCGGTCCGTTACCGGGAAGTACCTTCAAAACCGTAAATTGATCCTGTACCGCAAAGGATATGTAGGCATTCTGCAAGGTTCGCTGCAATTTCTTTTGGGTATCAATTTTCTTTTGGACGGGTAAACTGTAACGGTAACCGCCAGATTCCGCTGGTAATTTAACCAGCTGCATCTCCTTGATGTCCCGTGAAATCGTTGCCTGTGTGACGTGAATGCCGTCTTCAGCAAGCAAACGAACAAAGTCTTCTTGTCGTTCGATTTCCCGTGATGTGAGCAACCGTTTCAATAATTGCTGGCGTTCCTGCTTTTTCATACCTGGCCCCCCTTTATGTGATAAAAATGCATAATCTTATCATATACCAGACCTAAGTATTTGGAAAGCAAATTCTAATAATTTTCTCATAATCTATTGTTTAAGGCCTTCATAAGCCGCATTAATCGTCTCTTCAACGGAAACTGAACTTACACAGACTGCATGTTTATCGACAGATTGTAAGTGAACCAAAAATTCAATGTTGCCCTCACCACCACGAATCGGCGAAAAGTCGAGACCGAGCACACTATAACCGGTAGCGACCGCAAAATCAATGATTTTTTGAACCACGGCCGTGTGGACCCGGCGTTCACGCACGATACCATGAGCACCAACGTCTCCCCGTTCAGCTTCGAACTGCGGCTTGATCAGTGCGACAACATCCCCACCGGTCGCCAAGATTTCTTTCAGCGGTGGCAAGATCATATCGAGTGAGATAAAGGACACGTCGATTGAGGCAAACGTCGGCTGACCCTTGGTAAAATCAGCTAACTTACTGTAGCGAAAGTTCGTGTGCTCCATCACGATGACCCGCGGGTCCTGGCGCAATTTCCAAACCAACTGATTACTGCCGACATCCAACGCGTAGCTGAGTTGCGCACCATTCTGGAGCATGACGTCGGTGAAGCCGCCAGTCGAAGACCCAATGTCCAAGACGATGCGGTCGGTCACGTCGATGTCAAACACTTCAAGGGCCTTGGCTAACTTGAAGCCCCCTCGCGACACGTAAGGCAAGGGGTGCCCTTTCAAATGAAGTTCGGTATCCGCTGGGATCATCGACCCTGGCTTATCCAAACGTTCCTCATTGGTTCCCAAAATCTCACCGGCCATCACGGCACGCTTCGCCTCATCCAGCGACGTATAGAGTCCCTGTTCAACTAAGAGGTCCGCCACCCGTTTTTTCTTCATGCTTTCACCCGTTTCGTATCAAAATAGCTAAAGAAGGCCGCCAATAGGCTTCGTCCTTCGCTAGCTGGTAATTGTGTCAAAGCCGTTTTGCCGGCCTGAATCGTATCGATCAACGCTTGATTAGCGCCTTGCAAGCCCAGCTTACCCGGATAGGTATTCTTGGCCTCGCCAGCATCTTTTTGCGTCGCCTTACCCAATTCGGCTGGCGTGCTGACCACGTCTAAGATGTCATCGTAGATCTGAAAGGCCAGCCCAAAGGCATCGGCAAACTGCAGGTATGGCGCCCACTGCTCCTGGGGCGTCTCACCCAAGATCAGTCCCGCTTGTACCGCATAGTGAAGCAAGGCCCCAGTCTTTTCACGATGGAGCACCCGTAATTTAGCTAAGGGCAGGTCCACGTGTTCGGATTGAATATCCTTGGCCTGACCAGCGACCATGCCATTAGGACCAGCCGCCTGAGCCAATGCTTGCGTTAACGCCACCTGCGTCTTAGCGGGCAGGTCGGTGGCCGTCAGCCATTGAAAGGCCAGCGTCAATAACCCATCGCCGGCCAGCGTCGCCATTCCGGCACCAAATTTCACGTGGTTGGTCGGCTCCCCCCGCCGCAAATCGTCGTTATCCATGGCAGGTAAATCGTCATGGATCAGCGAATAGGTGTGCAACAGTTCCAATGCCATAATCGGCCGCCAGTCGCGTTCCTGATCTACCGTGTGACCGAGCGCCTGTAAAGTTGCCACCGTCAATAGCGGTCGCAACCGTTTGCCACCGGCCAGCACGGAATAGCTCATCGCTGCGGCCAACCGATCATCACCACTGTCTACGTCAATGGCCGTCTCTAATGGCGCATTGAGCCACGGCACCCAGGTCTTCTCGAACTGCGTTAAGCGTGCATCACTTGGCATCACCCGTGCCCCCTTGTGGCGTTTCAAAAGCAACCTCTTGATCATCGTCAGACATCATGGTCGTCAATGTCTTCTCGGCGTCTTGCAGGGTCGTTTGTAAGTCCTTGCTCAAGGCCACTCCTTTCTGAAACTGGGCGAGGGCCTGTTCCAGCGGAATATCACCCTGTTCAAGTTGCGCGACGATCTGTTCCAACGTCGTTAAATTTTCTTCAAAAGTTGGTTTCGTTTCTTCACTCATGTTGATCCTCCGTTGCTGGTTTAATAGATTTAATTTCTGCCTCAGCTGTACCGTCACTCAAATGAATCGTCGCCGGTCCTGGCCGCAAATCGGCCGTGACTCTAGCGACGTGGTCACTTTGGGTGACGTAACTGTATCCTCTGCCCATGATTTTCAGTGGGCTTAGGTAGTCCAAGCCACTGGCTAATTGACCAACGTGCTCCTGTTGCTTAGCCATGTAACGCTTCATCTCGGTCGTCAGCCGGTCAGTCGTTTGCACAACGGTCTGCTGATCACGCTGTACGCGTGCTAACGGTGACTGGGCGGCCAAACCTTGACGGGCAAATTGGAACCGCTGTGTCGCCTGTTGGACCTGTGTCTGCACGTTACGGTTTAGTGCTTGTTGTGCCCGGTCTAATCGTTGGACGTACGTTTCGTACAGTCGCTGAGGTTGGCGAAAGACGTAGGCTGTCATCAACTTATTCAAGCGTTCTTGCTGGAAGTTGATGCGGTTGGCCATCGCGTTCAAGAGCCGTGTCCGTTGCTGTTGCAATTTTAACAGCTCATCGCTCAATACAGGCACTGCCAGTTCGGCCGCCGCCGTTGGGGTTGCCGCACGGACATCAGCGACCAAATCGGCAATCGTCGTATCCGTTTCATGCCCCACCGATGAAATCACCGGAATCTGACTAGCGGCAATCGCTCGGGCCACACTTTCCTCGTTAAAGGGCCACAAATCTTCGATCGACCCACCACCCCGACCAATGATCAGGGTGTCATAAGTCCCAGCTGCATTGACCCGCTGAATCTGGCGAACCAGATCAGGAGCCGCCCCATCACCTTGAACGACCGCCGGGTACAAGACGATCTGGGCAATGGGGTAACGCCGCCGCGTGGTCGTAATAATGTCACGGATAACCGCCCCACTAGGACTCGTAATGACCGCGATACGTTTAGGAAAGCGCGGTAGTGGACGTTTGGGCGCTGAAAACAGGCCCTCCGTCTCTAACTTCTGCTTCAATTGTTCATAGGCCTGATAGAGCTGACCAATACCATCCGGTTCCATGCGTTCCACGTAGATCTGATAGCTCCCACTAGGCTCGTAAAGTGAAATCCGCCCGGTCACCAGCACCTTCATCCCGGTCTCTGGCGTAAATTTTAGCTTTTCAAACGCTGAACGAAACATAATGGCACTGATTTTAGCGTGGTCGTCCTTTAGACTAAAGTACTGATGGGCGTGTGGTCGCAAGCGAAAGTTGGAGATTTCACCGGTCAGATACACCTTACCCAAGTAAGGGTCTACATCGAATTTTCGTTTTAAATATTGGGTTAATGCTGTGACTGTTAGGTAATCAGTCGTTGCCAAGTTGCTCACTCCACTCACATAGGTCTACTGTCTGTTGCATCAGCGTCGCAATCGTCATTGGGCCCACACCACCTGGCACGGGTGTAATCGCACCGGCACGGTCAACGACACCATCAAAGTCCACGTCGCCGGTCAACTTGCCATTTTCATCGCGGTCCATCCCCACGTCGATCACAACGGCGCCGGGCTTCACATCATTCCGCTTGATCAGGTGCGTCACCCCAGTCGCGACAACTAGGACGTCGGCCTCACGGGTCAACTCACTCAATTTTTTGGTGTAAACGTGAGCCACACTGACCGTCATATCAGCATTGATCAGCATCGCTGCCATCGGCCGCCCCACAATCCGGCTCCGACCCACGACCACCGCGCGCTTACCGCGCAGATGGAGGTGTAGCGAGTCCAACATGGTCATGATGCCCCGTGGCGTACAGGAAACGGGATATTTACCAGGTAAGTTGGCAAATAACCGGCCAACATTCACTGGGTGAAAGCCATCAACGTCCTTGGCGGGATCAATAGTCGCCACAATGGCCTGTTCGTCTAGACCCACGGGGAGCGGCGATTGGACTAAAATACCGTGGATCGTCGGGTCAGCATTGTACGTCCGCACGACAGCGATTAACTCCGCTTGGCTGACCGTTGCCGGCAATTCCCGCACGATGGAGTTGATGCCGAGTTGGGTTGCCTTTTTATGCTTATTGCGCACATAAATCGCACTAGCCGGATCATTCCCCACAATAATTACGACTAATCCGGGAGTGACACCGCGTTCAGTTAGGGCGGCTACCCGGTCCTTGGTTCGTGCATTAACCTCTTTTGCCAGTTGTTTGCCATCAATGATCGTCGTCATGAAGCTTGTCCTCCCCAAAATTCAAAGTTACGTTCTATTTTAGCATAGTCAACTCCAAAACGGGACTTTCTCATCCGTCTCAGATGGTTCATTTAACATTACATAATTAATAACTACAAGTTGAAAGATAAAATTCAGGTCTCATCTCAGTATTGGTAATTGGCACTTGGTAAGCAGTCACACTGCTAAATTGGGCGCACTGCGGCTGCCAGGGATTCCGCCTGCTGTGGGGACGCTTCTGACTGGCAGAACACCAGTCTTCGCGCTCGATTTGAAGCCACGAAAACCACGTGTCTCCAAAGTCGCCCATGCTGTAAGCTGGCTGAAAATTCGTCGCCAACTAACACCACTTTCACGGCTGGGGCCATCCCTGGCCTCCTCCGGCACTGACGGTGTTTTATCAAAACAGCAGCTGTAAACCATAGCTACCTGGCATTTTTGAATTCGACTGATAACGACCGTTACGATTATTCTCAGAGTTGTATGAGAACGCAATGTAAGCCGAGAGGTCGGCAGATATGAGCTCAGGCGCGTCGTTCTACTTAGTCAGTAAGCGGTCTGCTTACTGGCTTAGTAGAAAACCAAGCTTGTAGACTCGTGGTTTACAAGGCTTCAAGTTGTGTTCGCATCGTTTCTAGCTCATATCTGCCGGCCGGTAAGGCGACTAGACCTCCAAGTTGCCTAGTTCTAGGACCACTACTGTTGGGATAGCGCACCAGCTAGCACCGTCAGATTTGCCGTTTGCAGGCCAAATCCAAAAAAAGACCAACCACTAGTAGTTTAGCGGTCAGTCTAATTAATGACTAAGATTGTGAATCCAAAGGTTCGTCTAAGGTATGTGCTAACACACCGTTAATGAACCGCCGTGAACGGTCGTCACTGAAGTTCTTGGCTAATTCCAAGGCTTCGTTGACAGCTACACGGTCAGGCACTTCTTCCACGTAGTCAATTTCATAAAATGCTAATCGGAGAATCACCAGGTCAGTCTTCGCAATTCGCTTCAACTGCCAACCGGTACTCAAGTACTGGTCGATCTGTGCGTCCAATTCGCTTTGATGTGCCAAGACACCTGTTACTAATGTTTGCAGGTAGGCTGGCACGGGAACGGTTTGGTTCGGGTCGTCCGTCAGAACGCGTTGGTACAACGCGTCAT
Source organism: Levilactobacillus enshiensis (assembly GCF_007115095.1). GTDB lineage: Bacteria > Bacillota > Bacilli > Lactobacillales > Lactobacillaceae > Levilactobacillus > Levilactobacillus enshiensis. Next base: position 161,787 of record NZ_SULH01000002.1, read on the forward strand.
GATCGGCATCGGGATTGGCGTTCAACGCAAATAACATTTGAAACGCCCGTTCCCGAATTTGATGTCGTGTAAGTGTCACTATTGGTCACTGTCTCCTTCATCGCTCTGGTTAAACAGGTTATCAGGATCGACCTGTTGCGCCGTCTTTTCGGGAATGACGCCTTCCACGTGAACGTTAACTTCACGTAAATCGAGGTCCGTCATGAACAACAACTGTTGCTTGACGCTATCTTGAATGGCTAAGGCGACCTTTGGCACGGCAACCCCGTAATTCAAGTAAACGTAAACATCAACTGCTAATTCGTCGCCGTCAAAGACTAATTTAACGCCCTTGCCATGTTGTTCCTTGCGACCGAATAATTCCGTGACGCTGTTTGCCAGAGACCCCCGCATCCGAGCAACACCTTCAGTTTGGCTAGCTGCAATGCCCACAATAATTTCAAGGACTTGCGGTGCCACTTCGATCTTGCCTAAAGCGGGTTCCTTTGATTCTAAAATGATATTAGTATCTTCTGCCATTCGTTGACCCTCCCTTACTGATTAAACGTGTGTGAAACTATGCGCGAGAAATGTAAGTCCCGTCGGTAGAGTTGATAGAGAGCTTGTCGCCTTCGTTAACGAAGAATGGAACTTGAACAACTAAGCCAGTGTTCATGGTAGCAGGCTTGGAACCGCCAGAAGCCGTGTTCCCCTTGATACCAGGTTCCGTTGCAACAACTTCCAAAACAACCGTGTTTGGTACTTCGATACCGAGGACTTCGGAACCGTATTGAACCAAGTCAACGTTCATGTTTTCTTGTAAGTATGGAAGTTGATCCTTGATTTGGTCATCAGGAACTTCAATTTGTTCAAAATTATCAGTATCCATGAAGACCCGGTTATCACCATCTTCGTAAAGGTACTGCATGGAACGCGTCTGAATGTCAGCTTGTTCCATCTTAGCACCGGCACGGAAAGTCTTTTCTTGAACAGCACCCGTCCGCAAGTTCTTTAGCTTTGAACGAACGAAAGCGCCACCCTTACCTGGCTTAACGTGTTGGAATTCAATGATGCGCCAAATTGCGTGATCCACTTCAATAGTTAAACCGTTTTTAAAATCAGCAGTCGAAATTGCCATAATGTGTTCAGCCTCCTAAAATATGTCCTCTTTATAATATCAATTCTTACCCCTAAAAAGCAAGATACGTGGGTCACTTACAGAATAATTAAATTCCGTGGCGCGGTCGTGAGGACTTCATGCCCCGTTTCAGTGACCAACACGTCATCTTCAATGCGGATACCGTCCTTGCCAGCAAAGTAAACGCCTGGTTCTGCGGTGACGACTTCATTTGCCGCCATCACATCCGGCCAGCCGCGTCCAATATTCGGACCTTCGTGGATGTCTAACCCAATACCGTGTCCGGTACCATGGATAAAGGCATCCCCGTAACCTTGTTCCGTCAAGAAATCCCGCCCCGCGTGATCGATTTCATCACCCGTAGCACCGGGATTAGTCGCCGCAATGATCTTTTCTTGAGCCGTCTGTACCGCCTGATAAGCCGCCTTAAGATCCACACCGGGATCACCTAAAGCCACCGTTCTAGTCAGATCAGACGTATAGCCATCCACGTAAAAACCACAGTCAATGGTCACTAACTCACCGGTTGCCATCACTTTATCACTTGCCTGACCATGGGGCCAAGCTGAACGCACACCACTAGCAACGATGGTCCCAAAGCTGGGGCCCGTCGCACCGTGGTCTTGCATCCAACGTTCTAGCCACTGTGCCGCCTTGCGCTCGGTCATCCCGGGAGCTAGAACATCAAACAAAGCCGTGACCCCCTGACTGGTCAATGCCGTTGCCCGGCGAATCACAGCCAGTTCAGCCGGTTCCTTGACCTGGCGTAGCTGGTCAACAACATTGGCAAGCGGCACGATGTCGCTCATCAAATGCTCGTCTAACCAATCGAATTCTGCCAAGGTCAAACTATCCTCAAGGCCTAACACGGTCGCGTCATCGGCCTCTAAGACCTCTTCAACGGCCTTTAGATAGTCACGGGTGATAATTTTCGGCATATCAGGCATGGTCGCTGCTAGTTCCGACTGATAGCGGGCATCCGTAATAAAGACCGCCCGTTTCGCCGTCACTAACAAGTAACCGTCGCCGCCTTCAACACTAGCGCCAGCCAAATACTGCTGGTTACTAGCTGAGGACACCAGAAAACTATCGATGCTCAGCGGTGCAAATTGTGCTTGCAACCGTTCAATTCGTGATGTCATTGACCCATCCTCCTTTTTAATAGAGAAAAAAGAAGAACTCAAAGCGAATTGGTCTCGCCTCAAGCTCTTCAGTCGTTACGAGGAAAACCTCGTGTTATTTAGCTGCTTCTTCTGCAACTGGGTATACGGATACTTGACGCTTGTCACGGCCAAGACGTTCGAATTTAACGACGCCAGCAACCTTGGCAAACAACGTATCGTCACCACCACGGCCCACGTTCAAGCCTGGGTAGATGTGCGTCCCACGTTGGCGGTAAAGGATAGAACCACCAGTAACAGTAGAACCGTCAGCAGCCTTCGTCCCAAGACGACGACCAGCAGAGTCACGACCGTTAGCAGTAGACCCACCACCTTTATGGTGAGAGAAGAATTGTAAGTTCATGTTCATCAGCATAAGTTTCACCTCCGCAATTTAGTCTTTTATTTCAACGAATTTAATATAATCCGCATAATTTGTGGCGACATCTCTTAACCCATCCGCAAAACTCTGGAGGAGTGTTTGTCCCTTTAATTCGGCCGTTGCTTCCAGCTTTGGTGGAAGGTGGACTTCCAGATAACCACCCTCCTGATCACGATTCTCAACGTCGATTGGAATCTTAGCGATTCGTTGTAGACCGTTGACCGTCGTAATCGCAAGCACCGAGACCGCAGCGCAAACAATGTCTTGACCATACTCACCTGAGTCAGCGTGGCCAGTGATTTGGAATGAATCGATTCGGTTAGCTCCATGATGGAACGTCGCATGAATCATCGAGATCGCCTCTCTTAATCTTTAGGCTTTAAGCGTTGATAGCATCAACGACAACCTTAGTGTATGGTTGACGGTGACCCTTCTTCGTATGTTGGCCCTTCTTGGCCTTGTACTTGAAAGTAACAACCTTCTTTTCCAGGCCCTGCTTTTCAACAGTTCCAGTAACGGTTGCACCTGCAACAGTTGGCGTCCCAATCTTAGGCTTGTCACCACCGACAAAGACAACTTGGTCAAAAGTAACCTTTTCACCAGCTTCAACGTTCAACTTTTCGACGTAAACAGCTTGGCCTGCTTCGACCTTGTACTGCTTGCCGCCAGTTACGATAATTGCGTACATGTGTGTGCACCTCCTTATATATTTAGACTTAGACTCGCCGAAAACAAGTGCTCCGCAAGGCGGAAAACTTAATGACTCGTCCCGAGCGGTTGCAGCTGTGGAAGTCCACAAATACAACATGAAAATTATACTTGATGGGGTCAGCTACGTCAAGCTTTTTTCTGGACGACGCGCAATATCCGTCCCTACCAAGGCGAACCAAGCCGCTAGGGGCGTGACATTTGGCGTTGCCAATTGCCGAAAAGATTGTGCTAAAAATTCGGAACGATAGCGGCGATTGTCATTCAGCCAATGCTCGACTAGGCCCAAAAAGGCACTCGTCAAAAAGGTGATCTGAATGTCAACTGGTGACTCCTCAGTCGCCATCGCCGGTAACTGTTGACTAAACGCCAACAATTCCCGTTCAAACCGCTGCTGTAAGCGTGGCCGGAATTGGGTGAATTGGGGATGCAACAGGACCGTTAAGATCTGGTGATGCTGATCCACGTAACGTAATGCGGGACCCAGTGCGAAACCTCGCACAGCCTTTTCGTCGGACGGGATCACCGTTCTGGCCGCCGCAAACCATTCGTCAATCACTTGTTGTTCCGTTTGTTCATAAAAATCCGTTTTGTCTTTATAGTGCAGATAAAAGGTTCCTCGCGTCAATTGCGCCGTGCTGGTCAGCTTCTGAACCGAAATCTGCTGTAACGACTGCTGCTGTAATAATTCGCTAAGTGCCTGACGCAACTGCTCGTTGGTCCGCACCACCCGTGGGTCTAATTGGCTGATAGTTCCCCGCTCCCTTCCGTCCTTACCAATTTTATTGCTTACTTAAAACCATACCGATTTTTAGCACCGCTGACAAGTTTTTCGTTCTCTGCTTTACTGGCTTACTAAATGACCCAGTAAATGAACACAATCATCATGGCGTCTAATCGACACCGTTAAAAAAAAAGAGTTCTGAATAAACACCTCCAGAACTCCCTAATCTTAATAGTTATTCGCTTGTCGGTCCAAGTTGACCTGCCGTTTGGTTTCATAGGCCGCCTGAATCTCGTCTTGGCTGAAGCCAAAGTCAACAAATCCCCACTTCAGGAACAGTCGCCAAGCATGGCGGAAATCCTCTTGGCGGTGAGCAAAGTGACTGTTAAACACCATTCGTTTTAGAATTAAGTATTGTTGGTCCAGATCTTTGGCGGGTCGACTCTGCTCTAACCCCGTCAGATCTTCTTCTGTGATCATGATCAGGTGCGTCCAGGTCTTCTTGGCCGCAACCAAAAAGAAGAAGTCCATGGCATCCGTGTATTCCGTCAGTAACGTTTCCCGTGGCGTTTGACCCTTATCGGCCTTGCCCCGATGCGTTTTCCACACCTTGAACCATTCCGATGTATTGGCAACTTCTGCGAGTTCAATATCTAAGGCCACGTAGGCGTTTTCAATCTGTTGCTTCCGGGACATCTCGATTTGACGATCAACTGTGATCTGTTCATCCAGGGCAATCGACTGCTGGACTAATTTCGATAGTTCTAACACGTTATCTAACTCCTCCTAGCCAAAGATCAGCGGATCTGACTGAATCTCCAAGTCGTTCAGGTTTTCTAAGTACCAATCTCTCATGAACGGATATTGTAGCAAAATATCAAACCAAGAGACCTGTTGCGCATCATCGTGAACGGTGATGACCCATTCTGGTTGCCCTTCAAGTTGGTTGTTGAAGATATCAACCACCACATTCTTGTCCAGGGCAATCTCAGCACCATTGCCGTTGACCCCATTCGTCAACATGTAGTCGTTTTGAGCCGCCGTCACGAACAGACGATCCACAACACCAGCTGGTAGATCTGCGGAACGAACCGCATAATTTTGTCGGTTGGCCATGTCCAGAATGTTAAAGTCCACGGAATAACCGTAGTCTTCTTTTAAGTATCGCGCAAAGTCAAATAAAATCTGTACGGACGTCTTAACCGTTTCAGCCGGGACCGTATCATGGAGGTCAATGATGAACAGCTGGGTCAAGGCGTGGCTATTAAAGCGGAACATTTTCCGTTCCAAATTCAAGTAAAACAGGGATTGACCCGTTGCCCGTTCCCGATAGAAAACACCGCCATTTTCCGACGTTTCAATCCGGAAGTTAAAGGTTCCACGGTCTCCCAGTGGCGTCAATTGTTGCGTCAACTCTTCATGGTGATCACGCGACTGCAGAATCACATTTTTACCTTGATCATGTAATTCTAGCATTCGGGACATAAACAATAGATAGTAGTCCGAATTGCTATATTGATGCGGGAAGGTCACGTAGTCCGAATCCAATTCAAAATCGGCCAATTGCGTTGCCGCACTAACCAATTCATCGGGATCCGTGGTCTTGATCAGTTGATCCATTAACCGGGTAAACTTCAATCCCGTTTCCAAACCTGCCTTGATGGCTTCGTTATAGTTGAGTAGCCGACCACTGGTGGTCAACGTTGACGGATCATTTTCGTTAATCATCGGCCTTCACCTCGCCCTCACTCTTGCCTAACAAACTGTTTAAGTAGTCGGCATATAAGCTCGCATTGTGGGCTTCAAAGTGTTCAAAGTCGTCAAATGCATCCCGAATACTCTGCTTTTCATAACTAAGAATTGTATCTTCCTTGGATAATACCAAGATTTTATCGTCATTTTCTTTGATCAGTTTGTGTGCGTTCAAGGCCTTTTCGTCTTCATCAGCCAGCTTCGTCAACTGATCAATAATGCCTTGGCGTTCGTCCTTGACCTTGCTGGAATCCCACGGCAAACTGCTTCGTTGACTGTTTTCCTTTAATTGATCGCGTAGCTGAGCCTTCTCGTTGTCCCGCGTTGCTTGGGCATCGACTAGGTTTTGGAGTTTTTCACTCTCAGCTGCAATCGACTCGATCTTGGCAGTGTTCAACCGTTGATTCTGACTCTCTAACGCAAAGGAGTCCTTTAACTTCTGGTATTCCTTCTTGTCAAATTGGAATTGAACGTTGATCACATCGAGGTCACCGAATAATCGCCGATCCCACCAGTTTCCAAAGTAAATGTGGAACAGTCCGGTGGTGTATTCCTCATAATAGAAGAATGGGTAAATGTGGCCTAAATAATCAATTAAGTTGTCGCTCAAATAATGACTGACTTGGGGATGAATGTTATCGACCAACTCAGATAAATGGTTGACTGACCGCGCTGGTCGGGTCTTCTTAACTTCCTGATAGTAGCGCGCTTGGTCCAGAAGTTCATAAACTTTTCGGTCATCGCCATGCTGAACCGCCGCCTGCAACGTACTTAAGTAATCGAGTTTATTGGCGATTGCCTGCGTTAAGACATCGGCTGCACTAGCTTGTTGTTCTTGATTTTCCATGGATTATCCCTCATTCTGATGTTCCCTAGCGCTTGCCGTGAACATTTGGTTATACGTTCATGTTACCAAAAATTCTCATAGAATAAAGCAGTTTGAACGAAATTTGCCAGAAAACAAGGATTTTTTTAAACAGTGGCGATCCTAATGGTTCTGAAAGTGGAAAACGCCACACCTACCGCCCCAGTTTCCTGATGACCGTACGCGTGACGTTTGCCCACACATTTTTTTATGATTAATTTCTAAATCGGTTTAGTACAATTCCAGGTACTGATCGCGTTCCCACTGAGAAACTTGGGTCCGGTAAGAATTGTATTCCAGATTCTTCGCTTCGATAAAGCTTTGGAAGAGGTGTTCACCCATGGCACCACGCATGACATCGTCAGCAGCCAAATCCTTCAACGCGTTGTGTAGCGTGTCTGGTAGGTTGGTGATGTGATTTTCCTGACGTTCTTCAGCGTCCATGCGGTAGATATTCCGGTCAACGGCCTCTTGTGGTGCTAACTTGTTCCGTAACCCGTCCAGACCAGCTTCCAGAACTGCCGCAATTGCCAGATATGGGTTAGCTGCAGGGTCAACGCTCCGGAGTTCCAGCCGCGTTGATAAACCACGAGAATTTGGCACGCGGATCAATGGTGAACGGTTAGACCCAGACCAAGCGACGTAAACTGGGGCTTCGTAACCAGGCACTAAACGCTTGTAGCTGTTTACGATGGGGTTGCAGATCGCCGTAAAGCTCCGAGCGTGCTTGAGTAACCCGCCTAAGAAGTGATAAGCGTCCTCAGACAACTGCATATCCCCGCCGTCCTTGTCGAAGAAGGCATTGCCTTGGCCGTGGAACAGCGACATGTTCAAATGCATCCCTGAGCCGTTGATTCCTGCCAGTGGCTTCGGCATAAACGTTGCATACAGACCATACTTCCGCGCAATCGTCTTCACAACCAACTTAAAGGTTTGAATATTGTCAGCCGCCGTCAAGGCATCCGCATACTTGAAGTCGATTTCATGTTGACCAGGGGCCACTTCATGATGGGCTGCTTCAACATCAAAGCCCATTTCTTCCATCGTCAAAACGATTTCACGCCGACAATTCTCACCTAAGTCCATTGGGGCCATGTCAAAATAGCTCCCCTTGTCATTAAGTTCGGTCGTTGGTTTGCCATTTTCATCCATTTTAAACAGGAAGAATTCAGGTTCTGGTCCAATGTTAAAGTCCGTGAAGCCGGCCTTACGCATGTCATTTAAGACCCGAATCAAGTTGTTCCGTGGGTCACCAGCGAATGGTTTTCCATCCGTTGTGTAGACTTCACAGATCACTCGAGCAATCTTGCCCCGTTCCGTACTCCAAGGGAAAATCATCCAGGTTGAAAGGTCTGGGTACAGGTACATGTCACTTTCTTCGATTCGAACGAAACCATCGATGGAAGAACCATCAAACATCAACTTGTTTTCGAGCAACTTTCCAAGTTGGCTGATTGGCACCTCAACGTTCTTGATCGTTCCGAATAAGTCGGTAAACATTAACCGTAAGAATTTGACATTTTCATCCTTTGCCATCTGACGAATGTCATCCTTGGAATATTCTGGTTTTGCCATTAAAATCGCTCCCTGTCAGTTTTTTTCTCGTCTAATACCACGGTTTAAAGAGGTCGTTGCTGATGTAGCCCTGACGACGGTTGACTGAAGCCGCTCTGACGAATGAATTCATCCTGCAAAATACGGCGGACATCTTCATCGGTCAATGGTCGCTTTTCAGCCGCTTGTTTTGCCTGTGCGGCTCGCTGCTGTTGCTCGTAAATGGCTTTAATCCCCGCAACGTTGACCCCATCGGCCAAGTAGTCCTTAATTTCTAGCAAGCGGTCAACGTCATTTAGCGAGTACAACCGCCGATTGCCGTCACTCCGCTCGGGAGAAACCAAGTCCTGAGCCTCATAGTAACGAATTTGACGCGCTGTTAAGCTCGTTAATTTCATGACGGTTCCCATTGGCAAAACAGCCAATGAACGCCGCAATTCCTTTTCCTTCATCACTACCGGCCCCCTTTAACTATGATGCCATCATACCACGCTGAAAACGGGAGTCAAGCTCACATGTCACGTTTTATGACATGAACCCCTAAAATCTTTAATTCTTTAATTAATTGTAAGAACTAAGGACGTGAATCAGGGATAGTGTTCCATGTGCTCAGTAAGTGAACATTTGCCTGATTTAGTAGAAAACCCAACTTGAGCCCTCGTGATTTGCGAGACTTCAAGCTGGGTTTTACCATTTTTCAGCCCTATCTGCCGGCCGGTAAGGCAACTAGACCACTAAATTGCCTAGTTTTAGGACCACTGTTGTTGCTAGAATAAGCGTAGGTCGTGCTTTGAGGCTTTCAACCTTTAACACGCACTAAGTAATCGTCAGCTTTTCAGCCACTGCGCAACGTGCGCTTCAATTTGTGCACGTTGTTCGGGGTGTTGGACCAGATCATACCACGTCGCCGTTGTCTGATTGCGAAACCACGTGAGTTGGCGTTTTGCATAGTGCCGCGAATCTTGCTTGATTAAATCGATAGCGGTCGCTAGCTTATCGGGTTGGTTTATGACCGGAATCAATTCGCGGTAACCAATACCGGTAGCCGGCGGAAGGGTCGCTCCCCCCTGGTTAACCAGCCATTTGACTTCGTCTACTAGACCGTCCTTGATCATGAGATCGACCCGCTGATTGATTCGTTGATAAAGTAAAGCCCGATCAGTGTTTAGTGCCACGTAGCAGTCATCGTACTGGGGGCCGCCATTATCCTGATGTGAGAATAGCTTCCCCGTGACTTGAATGACCTCTAACGCCCTTACCGTCCGTCGCACATTGGTTTGCGGAATCTTGGCGGCCGCTTGTGGATCCTGCTCGTTTAGCCGTTGCCACAAGTACTGGGGCCCCTTTTCCTGAGCAACCCCACGGAGTTGGGCCCGGACATCGGCATCACCAGGCGCTTCTGCCCCTAACTTCAAGCCATCAAAGAGCGCCTGTAAATAAAACCCGGTTCCCCCGGCAATAATCGGCAAATGTCCTCGCTGGCGAATCTCCGGAATCAATTTCTGTGCCGCCGCAACAAACTCGGCCACGGTAAACTGCTGGGTCACGTCACACACATCGATCAAATGATGCGTTGCCTGGGCCTGTTCGGTGGGCGTTGCCTTGGCCGTCCCAATATCCAAATGACGGTAGACCTGCATGGAGTCGCCCGAAATGATCTCCCCGTTGAACTTTTGCGCCAGCGCGATTGCGAGCGCCGTCTTGCCCACCGCGGTCGGACCTACAATCGCTAAGACCTTTTCCAAGATGATACGCCTCCCTGAATTTTGGTGCGCAGTGCCACGGCACGGGCCGGATAATCTGTGATCAGTCCCGCAAAGTGGTGCCGCAAGCAGTACGTCATGTCCGCCTCACTGTTGACCGTCCACGGTCGCAGTTGGGCATGGGGTAACCAGAAACGATGGGCCTTCACCCAGTGGATATCCGGATGCAAGCCCCCAACTTGGTGACGCCGCTGCATTAATTTTGCCTGACGTCCAGCCGTTTTAAAGAGCTTCGCGTATTCTGCCTGCGGATATAGGGTCCGTAATGTCAAAATGGACTTGGCCCGGAAGCTGGAGAATACCAACCGAAAGGGCACTGGTTGTTGCTCAAAGTACGCAGCCAAACGCTGTTCGATCCCTGGATAATGAATCTTGTTGGTTTTAAGTTCTAGGTTAAAAACGCCGGTAAAATTGTCCGCAATCAGCAACTGAATGACCTCATCTAGCGTTGGAATCTGGGTCCCAGCATAGTCTGGACTGAAACGACTCCCCGCATCTAACCGTTTTAGTTGCGTCAACGTTAGGTCTTTGATAAAACCCTCACCATTAGTCGTCCGGTCGACCCGCTCATCGTGCATAATGACTAGCTGCTGGTCTGCTGACAGTTGAACGTCGGTTTCGATACCATCAGCTCCCGCATCCAATGCCGCCTGAAAGGCCAGCAACGTGTTCTCAGGACGGGTCCCCTTGCTCCCCCGGTGTGCAATGATCTGCGTTGGTTGTTTGGTAAACATGGCTTCAACTCCTCTTGAAAAATTTAAATACTAACTTGCAATTCGTCAATGACTTCATAAGTAAGATTACCACAAAACTTGCATGACTTTAAAACGAATCGTGAGTTGGCGCGGCTGCAATCAAGTCAGGTCAGCGAACCCTACCAATGTGACTGACTGTTTGCCTACAACTGCTGCTACCTTGACTCGACACTGAACCGTCTGCTTTCTCTCACCTCATGCGGATAGTCAGGTTAAACATGACCATTCTTCATCTGACCATGAATCGCTGTAAATCACTAGCAATTTAGTCACAAAACCAGCATAATGGAAGCGGATAACTAAATTCTTAAATGATGGGAGTCGAATGCTATGAAACATTTCACAAAAGGATTTTTGTTTGGTGTCGTCGCAACCGCTAGTGCCGTCGCTGGTGCCGTCTTTTCATTTAAAAAGAAGGTCGTTCAACCCATTGAAGACCAAGAATCACGTTTCGAAGAAAATCGGAAGCGTGCAAACCGCAAGAGCCATTCCGCTCACAACGGTTAGTCGCTTACACCATATAAAAAGAGCGTCGCGGAAAAAATCCGTGACGCTCTTTTTTTAACTGCTATTGTCGAAACGTGTGACTGAGGACAACCGGTTTCACCTGATCCTGAATTAAACCAGTTAAACCTAAGAACCATCCGCACCAGTACACCATCCTCGGTCGCACCTTTAGGACTAATATTTTGTCTTTTTCGTCTTACCTTGCCAACGTGAGTAACCCGTCTTTAAGATATAGATTTGATTGTATCCTTCTTTACCCAACATCAAGGCAGCCCGGGTGCTCAGTGTTTTCCCCTGATCATACAGGTAGACTGGCAGATCCGCACGAATTTCTTGATGGTAGGCTTTAAACGTTGAGAAAGGAATACTCCGGGCGCCTAGAATATGGCCCGCATCAAAGTCCTTCTTTTCCCGCAAGTCGACAACTTGTGCCTTACGGAGACCCGCTTGAAACGTGTCCTCGTCGATAAGGGTAGCGACGCGATTACGCCGAATGACTGTGGCTAATTCCCAACCGCCCCATGCGACTAACAAAATGATCAGGATGATGGTATAAATCGTCATCCCGGAGATTGCACCAATTACCAAAACTAAATCGTCCTTCCTGGCTTTTACTAGTTACTCTTTTGGAACCGCAATGCCAATGAAGCGGCCCCAATAACACCTGCATCATTTCCTAACTGTGCCAACCGGAGCTTCGTTGAATCACGAACGGCTGGGAAAGCATTTTCTTGGAAGTAACGCGTCGTTGGCTGTAATAACGTGTTACCGGCATTAGAAACACCACCACCAATGATAATGTTAGCGGGATTCAAAATGTTAGCAACGTTAGCCAAAGCCAACCCTAAGTAGAACGTGACCCGGTCAACGACTTGGTTAGCCAAAATGTCACCATTGTCGGCCAAGTAGAAGATCATTTTAGACGTTACACTCTCTTGATTATCTTCCATTTCCTTTAAGCGTGACGTGCCCATGAAGTCTTTAGCCATGTCAGCGGCGACGTGAACGACCCCGGTAGCGGAAGCGTATTGTTCGAGACAGCCACGCTTGCCACACGTACACAGGTAACCATTGGGCTGCACCGTAACGTGGCCTAATTCACCAGCGCCACCGTTAATGCCGTGTAAGAGCCGGCCACCAGCGATGACCCCACCGCCGACACCGGTACCTAACGTGACAAAGACCACATCCGCATCTTTTTCACCGGCACCCTTCCAGTATTCACCCAGAGAGGCGACGTTCGCGTCGTTGTCCAAGATAAACTGTAAACCGATACCCGCTTGGATCTGGTCACGAACCTGTTGCCGTTTCTTCCAGTTTAAGTTGAAGGCACCAATAACCGTTCCGTTTTCAATATCTACGGAACCAGGTGTCCCCATCCCGATACCGATAAAATCATCTTTACTAAATTCTGAATTTGTAATGTGTTGGTTAATCGACTCAATAATGTTTGGGACAATATGACTGCCCTCATCAGAGATATCGGTGGGAATATTCCACTTCGTCAAGACTTCCCCAGAAACAGAGAGGAAAGCCATTTTCGTTGTGGTACCACCTAGATCGATTCCAATTAAATTCCGTGCCATAACTCTAAATCCCTCCAATGGATTGGTGTTTATCTCTTGCTCGTTGTTCTTCTAATCGGTGTTCATGCGTCAGAACCACCTTGGCCTGCACAAAAGTATGATCATCCACCACGCGCGCCTGGCGCAAATGGTCTAGTTCTAGTGCCATGACCTCAATATCCCAAAGCCGTTTGCCCACGTACACATAAATACCGAACTTTTTAAGTAGCTGCTGAACATCATATAACGTTTTCATTGTGCCACAACCTCCGTGAAATTGCACGAGTCATTTTCGTTGACTATTGCGCCATACCGTGTAAATACAGCCAGACCAATCCAACAATTAGAACAACAGTCGCTACAATTCTCTTGATTACGCTAACCTTACCAATTCGAGGGACACCAACTGTATACGCTACCAAAAAGCCCACGACCAGCCCGCCTAGGTGACCAGCCATATCAATGCCCGGCGTGAAGATATCGAACGCCAAGTTCATGATGATAAAGGCCATGAACGTTCGCGCAATTTGACGAATAACTGGATTCTGCCAGAAGGATTCGCCGAGCATCAGGAAAGCCCCGAATAGCCCGAAAATTGCGGTACTCGCTCCTGCGGACAAGCTATCTGAGAAGCAGAAGCTGGCCACGTTTCCCCCAATTCCAGCAATCAGAAACATCGCCAGAAATCGGGTATGGCCAAACGCCGCTTCGATCTGGATACCCACAAAGTACAGGGTGATCATGTTCATCAAGATATGCGTAAACCCAATGTGCAAGAACATTGGGGTGAATAACCGCCACCACTCGCCTTGCTGAATCAAGACATTGACCTTAGCGCCAAACGTGATCAAAACGTTGACGTCGGTGCTACCACCGGCCAAAGTCATGGCGCCGTACACCAGCACCATGATCACAATCAAGCCGACCGTCATAAATGGATATTGATCAAGCCGGCTGAGTCGATACTTAAGTTGCGTCACCACGAGGCTTCCTTTCTATTCTATAACTGTGCGGCTAAAACCGCATCTAATCTGACATCAAATGCTTCAACGGTCCAATTGGGGTGACTCGCTTGTTGTGCAGGCAATGCCAGTGACACCTTAAACGCAGTCGTCTTTGGCAAGTAGCGATCATAATAACCGCCCCCAAAGCCTAATCGCTCACCGGTAGCCGCAAAAATGAGGCCTGGGACGACAATCAACCCAAATTGGTCTGGCGCAATAATTTCGCCATCAACGGGTTCTAACAGGCCAAATTTGCTCCGCTCGAAGTTTGTGCGGTCATCCACCACGTGAAAAGCCATTTGCCGATGCGGTAACGTCTCGGGTACGGCAACGACCTTGCCCTCTGCCCGTGCGCGATCGATGATCGGTTGTGTTGCCAGTTCAAAGCCACTACTAATCGTGGTCGCAATCTTACTAGCCGCTTGCCACTCTGGTAGTGCCCACAGCTGCTGATAAAGCTGATCACTAGCAGCTAGTCGTTGCTCAGCCGGCATGGTTTTGAGTGCCTGAATCGTCTGCTGTCGCAATTCTTTCTTGGTTGCCATGGTGACGCCTCCCTAATCAATTCTCATTCTCTTTAACTTTATATTTGCAACGATTCTGGTGCATCAATAGTACCACGCGAGCAACAGCCATCGACTGAAACCCGTATGTGTTGCTCGCACCGGCCCGACTATCATTCGGTCGGGTACCATCCGTATTAGCCATCCAAGGACGACCATTAGTCAAACTACTGTTGCCCCTTCAACTTTTAGCTACAAAAAAAGGTGCGGACTCTCGCCCGTACCTTACTTAGTTTCACGATGCAAAGTTACTTTCCGGTCACGTGGGCAGTATTTCTTAAATTCAACCCGGTCCGGGTTATTACGCCGGTTCTTGCTGGATAAGTAATTGCGTTCGTGGCATTCTGTACATTCTAAAGTGATGTGTACACGCATTGTGGGTAACCTCCCAACTTGTTCAGAATTACAGGCTAGAGCCCTTAACTCGTAATATACTACCATTAATCCGGCGCAATTACCAGTCATAATCCCAAATATGTTAAGGAAAAATACTTAACAGCTGTCAGAAACCTTTCCTCACTAGGCTTTAAGCCCTACTCAATCGTTGTTTTAGACTGAACCGTCTTCCAGTACGCTGCGTAGATCTTTTTGGCCAATTGCATGTTGTTATCTTCGGCGTTAACCCCCAAGTTCGGCATTGCCAAGGCCACGACCACCTGTGGATTCTTCTCAGGAGCGTAAGACGCCAAACTCAGCGTAACGGTCTCATGACCCTTATAATAAGTTTGCGCCGTCCCAGTCTTAGCCGAGATTCCTGGTGAAATGGAGGATAAACTCCCACCAGTCTTGTAGGTGTTGGAACCGTGAACCACATCATATAACCCTTCGGTGACCAGCTGCTTTTCAGCAGTCGTCATTCCGATTCGGTTCAAGACCTTCGGTGTCACCGTTGATTTGACGGCCCCCAGTTCACCAGTTGACGTGGTCCCACGAATAGAATCAACCACGTGTGGTGCAATCCGAGTTCCCCCGTTAGCAATGGTCGACATGTACTGACCAACCTGTAAAACGGTGTAAGCGTCGTAGTTCCCGAAGGACAGATCCAAAGCATTTCCAATGTGGGCGAAGCTGCTAGACCCTTTCAATCCGGTACTTTCACCTGGTAAGTCAATTCCGGTGGAAACCCCTAACCCAAATTGGTTAAAGTAACCCCGTTCCTTAGCGAAGATACCGGTATCCATGGTCAAAGCGGAGCCGGGAACGTAGTTGAATTTGGCTTCCTTCATGGCTAACTGCATCATATAGGAGTTAGAAGAAACTTCCAGCGCCGTCGATGCATTGACCGCAATGTTGGCACTCCCACTATGGTTAAACCAAGAAGACTTCTTGACCCCACCAACGTTAATGACTTTATCGGTCAAGGTATTGTTAGATGGTGTGATCACACCATCCATCAACGCACCAGAAACCATGGCCCCCTTGACAACGGACCCCATAACAATATCACTGTTCATGGCACCCAAAGCGTTCGTGGTAATCTTGCCCGTGGATGGATCACGATCGACCCCGGCCATCCCAATGACACCACCCGTATTCGGGTTCATTACGATGGCGTACGTCCCGGTTGAGTAGCCACCTGCACCGGATTCCGCAGAATGAACCAGTGACTGCAGTTGACTTTGGAATTTCGAATTGATAGTCAGTTGTAGGTTATCCCCCTTCTGACCACCGTACTTCTTAACTTCCTTGGTCACCGTGTTGTTACCAGCAACTTCAACCTGCTTTTCAGCCTTAGTTCCTCGCAGAACGGACTCGTACTCTTGTTCCAAGTAGGATTGCCCCACACTGTCATTTCGAGAATAGCCTTGTGCGAGTAATTCATTGACCCGATCACTGGGTAGCCCCGTCTTTTCAGACGAAACCGTCCCGATGATCGACCTGATCGATGACCCGTTCGGATAATCCCGTGACCAACTCGTCCCCACCTGAACCCCAGGCATTTCAGACAGATGCTCACCAATTTGAGCGATTTCTGTGCTTGAAACGCCAGAATCCTTGATGTACGTGGTCGACAGCGCATAGGCACCACTCATTTTCGCAAAAATAGCGGCCGCGTTCTGTTGCGTTTTCGTTAATTTAAATGAGGAATCATTCTGTAAATAACTCAACGCCTTGTTGTACAACTGGGTGGTTGACATCCCTTTCGTCCCGGACAGCTTTCCTTCAACCGCCTTTAACCGCTTTTGATCGGTTAAATAGTAGTCGATGGCCTGCCGAGGCGTCAGAGAACTAGTCGAAACCGTTAAATAACGGCCCAACTTGTTCGCAATATCGTACATACTCGTCGATAATACGTTGACCCCCTTGGTATAGGAGATGGCTTGATGGGCCTTATTCCCAACCAAGACCTTACCCGTGGAATCGTAAACCATCCCCCGCTGAACGTTGGTGGTTTCAATCGTGGTATCGGTCGAATTGACCTCTGCCTTAAATTGCGTCCCGTACATCACCTGCAAGTACGCTAACTGACCAATCAGCGCCGCAAATAACAGGGCAACAATAATGAAAAGAAAGTTTAACCGAAACGGGATCTCTGACTTCGTGGGACCGCCACTAGACCGTTGATTTCGGTTACTAACGCGATTATAAAAATTCTTCACAACAGCTCTGCTCCTTATTGTACTGCACCTATTTTACCAAACTTCATCGCTAGTCACTATCCCGCTACCGAAATTTAATGATTTTATGCTATTCTAGAAGCCTAGACAAAATAACACTAGTCATTCTAGCATAACTCAAGCAACCGTTTAGTCACTGGTCGGGCTCTTTACAAAATCTAAACTTTTCAAGCTAATTAAGTGACGTTTCCTTTTAGTATATTACACTATGAAGGCAAACAAGCATATTGGAAATACTTTTCAAAGGCCGGATTTGTGTAAAATGGGCACTTACCGTGAGCACCACGCCAACTGACACTGCCACTCGGCAACCTCGCGTTGCTTGGCCCTGGAGTGACTTTTGAAACACAACTATTTTTAAGATTGAGGTGGCTTATTTGCAAGCACGAAAAAGACGCTGGTCACTGACCCAACGTCAATTTACCCTACTTGGGGCTTTTCTGACGCCCTTTATTCTGATGACCGTCTACTTTATCTACCGTCAAATGGCACCATTTGGCTCTAGTAGCCTGTTAACTGTGGATTTAGGCCAACAGTACATCGACTTTTTCGCCTACCTCAGGCGGGCACTCCTGCACGATCCCAGCAGCATCTTCTACTCCTTTGCCAATGGCTTAGGGGGCGAGATGCTGGGAACTTGGTCGTACTATTTATTGAGTCCACTAAACTGGATCTTACTGCTGTGTCCGGGGACGTCCCTAACAACTGGTGTTTTCCTCCTGACTGTCTTCAAATACGGTCTTTCCGGATTGACCTTCGCTTGGTTGTTGGACAAAACTACGAAACAGACTGGTTTGAAAGCCATTACCTTCGCCACGGCCTACGCCTTAATGGGCTGGTCGATTGCCAACCAGCTGAACGTGATGTGGCTTGATGCCGCCTACCTCTTACCGTTGATTTTCTACGGGCTCTACCTGCTCATGCAGACCGGTAAATGGCACACGTACGTCATCTGGCTGACCATCATGTTAGTCGTGAATTACTACATGGCTTACATGATCTGCCTTTTTATGATTCTTGCCTTTATCTGGTTTGCCGTCGACCGATTCACTAATTGGCGGCATTTCTGGAGTCAAACTTTCCGGTTTGCTTGGACCTCGGCCGCTAGTGGGCTACTCGCTGCGTTTGTACTGCTGCCGACCTGGTGGTCACTCTCCCAAAGTAAGGCGCAATACACCGTGACCTCTTTTAAATGGAAATTTGAGTTTTTCCCGCCCAAAATGTTAGCGAAGTTCTTTATGGGGGCCTTTAACTTCGACCAAATGCCTGACGGGACGGCCAACCTCTTCATCGGCGCCATCGCCCTGCTAGGAAGCCTATTTTTCTTCAGCGATCGGCGCATTCGGCTCAGAAGTCGGCTTACGGCCGGCCTCATCACCATTTTCCTCGCATTATCCTTGTGTGTTCAACCCCTGGATCTGCTGTGGCACGCTGGTCAATTCCCCGTTTGGTACCCGTATCGCTTCTCATTTATCGTCAGTTTCTGGCTGATTTGGCTAGCCGCGCAAACACTGACCAACGACTTTCAACCTGGTTGGCTGGCAATCGCCGTTGTCACCTTACTGGTCGCGGCCGGCAGTGCCTACGTTGCACTCAACCTGAAAAAGTTCGCGTTTCTCTCATGGAGTCAAGTGCTATTAGGCCTGCTATTTATCATCTTTGCCCTCGCCTTGATAACGCTCCCGATTCACTATCACTGGATCTACCCACTGGCCTTCTTCGTCATTGGGGTCACCGAAATCAGCGCCAACGCCTTTATTTCACTGAATAACATCAGCTACGTCTCGCAAGGTGAATATGGTAATTATACCAATGAACTCCAACGCTTAGTTAACCGTGTTCAAAAGCAAGACACCAGTGCTTACCGGATTGGCAAGACCTTCTTACGGACTAAAGGGGATGCCTTTCAAACGGGCTACAATGGCGGCGGTGTCTTCTCCTCTGTCCTGACTAAGACTACCCCAGCCTTCTTCGGCAACATTGGAAACCCTGACGGGGATGGCTTCGTGGAATACAGTAATGGCACACTCGTCACCGATTCCCTGCTGAATATGAAATATTATTTCCAGCAAAAACAACTGGCGGGCGCTTTGGGTGGGACCAGCATTCTGCCAGCATCGACCAATAAGGCCGACCTAACCGATTACCGTATCACCAACCAAGATCACTGGGCCACGACTTACCGTAACCCCTACGCCCTGCCGATGGGGTATGCCGCCAGCTCACAGATTCTATCATTAAAGAATAAAACGGCCGATCCTGCACAATATCAGGCCAACTGGCTAGCTGCTTTGACTGGCAATGCGCATGATCAGCACCTCTACACAGCAGAAAACTTTAATCAGGTCGACTTCCAAAATCTTGGTCAGCAAACTAAGATCACTGGGGCCATGCTGCAAAAGAAAAACCTGCTGAAACCCGCCAAGATCACGTTGACATTTAAGCCAACCAGCAATGATGCCTATTACCTGACTTTTGGCTCCACCGTTAATCCAGACAACGCGACCTTCATCCTGAATGGCAAGCAACTGGATCAATACAAGACTTATCGCAACACGATTCTAGTGAGTGCGGCTGATCATGCCAAAGGGAAGACTCAGAAACTCACGATTCAGCTCAAGAAGGGGTCGCTGTGGCTCCAAAACTTCACACTGTACCGTCTGAATACGGCCACGTTCCAACGGGCGGTCAAACACTTGCAAGCCCACCCTTGGCACCTAACCAAGCACTCAAATCGTTACTTCAGTGGGACGATTACCACGACCCAACCCGGTCAAGTTCTAAACACCTCAATCCCTTATTCCAAGGGATGGCACGCTACTGTCAACGGCAAGGCGGTCAAGACCTACAAGACGTTGAACATGTTCACTGCCGTCAAGCTGCCTAAGGGCAAGCAGACGGTAACACTTGCCTACTGGCCACCACTCTTAAATGCCGGTCTGCTCATCAGCGGCGGTACGTTCATCGGATTACTCGGTGGCTGGTGGTTCTTCCGAAAACGTCAGTAAAACACGATTTGTAAATGAGTCAAAAAAATCTCACCAGTGCGCTAATCGCAGTGGTGAGATTTTTTTATATTTAACGGTCAAGTTCACCGTTATCATCGTAAATGTAGGTCGGGCCGTCAGTTTGTGGGTCATAGTCAACTGTCAGGTCGTACCCCACGAAGAACCATTGGTCGCCTTCAGTAATGTAGTAAGTCACATCGTCTTTCTTTTCAGTAACGATGGGGTCTCGCGGATTATCATCAGGGGTCATTCCCAAAGAGAATCCTTGGTGAACGGGCGTCTTGCCGTAGACCTTACCAAAGAAACGAATCCCCCGGCCAGTCATTCCCATTTCATCACGGAACCATTTGCTGGCTGCATCAGTAACTGTAATCTTCATAATTATAAGACTCCTCTTAAGCAGACTATGAATCCGTTTTCAGTATCATTTATACCACGTCAAGGAGGTCCTTGGCAAGTATCATTTCACAAACTGTATTATGCACGATTTAATTGTGCTTAGCCAGTAAAGTGCTCAATCGACCGCGACTATTTGGGCTAGTCGCCGTAGTCAAAAAAATGACGCCACGGCAATTACCCTCCGCGACGCCATTCACGACTTTCAGCCGAAATTTTTAAGTTTATTCAACCGCTAAAATCTTAACGGACATGTCGCCACCTGGTGTGTTGAAGGTGACTTCTTCCCCATTCCGGTGGCCCAAGAGGCCCTTAGCGATTGGCGAATCGTTAGAGATCTTACCTGACATTGGATCTGCTTCCGCGGCGCCAACAATCGTGTATTCTTCAGGTTCCTCATCGGGAAGTTCCTTGAAGGTCACCTTCTTGCCGACCGTAATTTCATCCTTGTCGGTAGAATCATTGTCGATGATCTGCGCGTATTGTAGCATCCGCTCAACGGTACTGATTCGCGTCTCTAACATACTTTGTTCGTCCTTAGCTGATTCATACTCGGAATTTTCAGAAAGGTCACCATACGACCGGGCAATCTTGATCCGATCGATAACCTTGGGCCGTTGAACCATTTTTAAGTCCTCAAGCTCCTTTTCCAGCTTTTCCTTACCTTCTTCAGTCATTGGATACATCTTGTCTTGTGCCACACTGGCCACCCCTTTATCTTTTTTATGTTATTGGCCGCCACTGCGAACCAACTTTAAATTTTAAATTTTAGAAAAGGTTAGCCGTCATCCAGCTAACCCGTCCTATTCTATATGCTTGTATCTGGATTGTCAAAAACTTCTTTATTCCCACTGGCTTCCAAAATGGCCCGAATCTTGGTGACTAACAAGTCAATGGCCACCTGATTCTCACCACCTTCTGGAACAATCAGGTCAGCGTAACGCTTCGTTGGTTCAACGAATTGGTGATAAGTTGGCTTAACCGTTGCCAAGTATTGCTGGATAACAGATTCCAGCGAGCGACCCCGTTCGTTCATATCCCGTTGAATGCGGCGAATGATCCGAATATCATCATCGGTATCAACGAAGACTTTGATGTCCATGAGATCCCGCAAACGTTCATCATCCAAAATTAAGATACCTTCCAAAATGATGACATCCCGTGGTTCCTGGTGAATCGTCTCCTTACTTCGCGTTGACAAGGTGTAGTCGTAAACGGGTTTCTCAATGGATTCGTAATTCAGTAACTGTTTCAGTTGCTTAACCAAGAGATCCGTATCGAAGGCTAAGGGGTGGTCATAGTTGACGGCTGCCCGCTCTTCCATCGTCATATCATCCTGATTATTGTAGTACGAATCTTGTTGTAAGATCATAATGGAGTGTCCAATCAACTGATTGAAGATTGCCCGACTAACGGTCGTCTTACCGCTACCAGAACCCCCGGTAACCCCAATAATGATTGGTCGCTTTTTGTTTGCCAACACTGTCGCCATCCTTTATTTATTATCGCTTGCTAATGAACTCGTTTTTTCCTGATGCTGTGCATAAGTTTCGGAGAAGTAGACCTTCCCCGTCTTGGTATTCGCGATGAAGTAATAGTACCCCTTCTTCCGGTCCGTTGGGTGTAAGACCGCCTTTACGGAAGAAACGCTTGGATTGTCGAAAGGTCCTGGCCCGTAACCCGTATGAATGTAAAGGTTATAAGGCGATTTCTTCTTCAAGTCACTATACGTTAAGGTCTTCTTCGTCGTCTTCAAGGCATACTGAACGGAAATATCAGATTGTAAGGCCATTCCGGCATCAATCCGGTTCAAGAAGACACCCGCAATCTTATTCCGGTCAGCTTGGGTCACCCCTTCGCGTTCAACCAGCGAAGCCAGCGTTAGCGTTTCTTGCACCGTCAACTTTTGCTTCTTGATCGTCGCGTAACTGCCCTGCAAATTTTGATCCGTTTTATCAACCATTTCCGTAATCAATTGCTTTAAGGTCATCTTCTTGCCAGCTTGATAAGTTGCTGGTGCCAAGTAACCTTCCAAACGGTACCGAACATTTTTCGCCTGTTTAGCTGAGCCCAAAAGCTGTGGGTGTTTCGCTGCCAATTGGTTAAAGAATGCCTTGTCCGTGATCACACTCATGAACTCTTTTTTGGTGAAGTCCGTCTGAATTGGAATCTCAGCAGCCAGCTGATCGACCGTCTCGCCCTCACGAACTAAGACCTTGCCAGCTGTACTCTGAATTGGTTCAGCTGAACCGCCCTTTTGTAACTGCTTGGCGATCTGTTTCAACGTCATCGACGGCTTCAACTGGTAGTAACCTGCTCGGAAATTGGTAAATTTATTTGATTTAACGTAGTAGTTAAAGACCATACCACTCTTAACCACTTTTTTATCCTGTAGAATTTGCCCAATTTTATTGGACGTCGCCCCCATAGGAACATCAACCTGAACGACGTTATTGTTGCTGGAATCCATCGGTTTTAGTGCTGATTGAAAATAATGATACCCAATGAATCCAATCGCCACGGCCAAAATGACCAGTAGGCTTACCACACCAACCATAATTCGCCGAACAAACGAGCGTTTATTCCCCGAATCTTGCCGCGATGGGGTGGGATTTGTGCCATTATCCAACTTATTTCCTCCGTTCTATGCCATAGTCTTCTCCATTATACAGAACTTCCCCGTTCACGGAAACCGGAAAGCGCTACTTTGAGGAAAATGTAATCTTTTGGCTCGAAACGGTCAGCATTTTCCACGGTCTCCCAGCAGATAACCTCGTATTGGTAATGGATCAGCATGTGCAGCGCCTAAACTTACTGGCACAGTTTTCGCATCCCATCAAGCCGTCATCCCCAGGCAATCACTAATTTCACACCAAAAGACGTTGCCACAACCCATTCTGGGGGCATTGGCAACGTCTTGGCTTGTTCAGTTTGCATCGTTTTTAGCGGTGATAGCAAGTTCTGAACGACTTGCAACTTACTAATCTACACGTATTTAGACTAACGAATCTCAGCACCTAAATCGTCTTGGAGCCGCTTCTCAACCTTTTCAAAGGCCTGAGTAACTGCATCATCGACTAACGTTTCGTGTTTGTCTTGATACGTCAACGTGTAGGCTAAGGACTTCTTGCCCTTTGGTACCTTCACGCCATCGTACACATCGAATAGCTTGACGGATTGTAAGAACGCGCCGCCACGCTTCTCAATCAACGCGACGATTTGGTCGTTCGTGACCTCATCTGGCACTAACATGGCAATGTCTCGTGTAATTGCTGGGTAACGGGAGATCACATCGTATTGATTTTCCTGTTTAGGCATATCAATAATGGCCTGGAGGTTCAGTTCAAAGACATAAGTGGCCCCAATCTTGAACTTCTTCGCAATCGTTGGGTGAACTTGGCCCATGAACCCAATGCGGTGACCGTGGACTAAGATATCCGCCGTCCGACCAGGATGCATCTCTGGCATGTCCGCATTGGCTTCATAAGTCACGTCACCGTTGATAGCCATATCCTTCAGATAAGCCGCAACGATCCCCTTGATTTGGTAGAAATCAACGTCTTTAGCTGGTTGGTTCCAGCCGGCAGGCATCAATGTCCCAGTAATGGCTCCAGCAATGTGTTCTTCTTCGCTTGGCCGGTCATTACCATCTTCGCGGTAAAAGACCCGTCCTTGTTCGTACAAGGCAACGTCTTTCACCTTCCGTGCCGTGTTGTAGGCAATGTCGTCTAACAATCCCGTCACCACGTTCATCCGCAATACGGCATGATCCGTACTCATTGGCCAAGCCAAGTCAGTCTCCGCACTTGGTTGCATCATGAACATCTTGGCCTTGTCAGCCGTGGTCAACGCATAGGAAATAGCTTGGTTCAATCCTAAGCCCTCTAAAGAATGCCGCGTTGCCCGCATTAATTTCTGAGCACTCGTCAGCGTTCCCATCGTCATCCGCCCCGTAGGTAAAGTCGTTGGCAATTCATCGTAACCGTAGATCCGCGCAATTTCTTCCAGAAGATCCGCTGGAATGTGGATGTCATTTCGCCGAATTGGGACGGTGACCGTCATGTCTTCACCAGCCGTTGCAACCGTAAAGCCGAGGCTTTCTAAGATGTGAACGACTTTAGCTAACTCGAGAGTCGTGCCCAAGACCGCATTCACGTGCGTCAGTGACAGTGGGATAACGGCTGGTTCCGGCACATTGTCCGATCCCACAGCAGTGCCCGTCTGAACGACGCCGTCTGCCAAGTCCGTCATCATTTCTGCAGCGGCATCTAAAGCATCCTGAACACCGGCACGGTTAATGCCCCGCTCGAAACGTTGGGAAGCGTCTGTATGCAGATTGTGGCGTTGGGCAGCCTTCCGGATGTGATCATGCTCAAAGACTGCGGCTTCAATTGCAACCGTAGTCGTTTCGTCAGTAATCGACGTGGTCAGTCCACCCATGACACCGGCTAAGGCGATTGGGGCTTGGTCATCTGCAATCACGATGTCGTGGTCGTCTAGATCATGTTCACCTTCATCAAGCGTCGTTAACTTTTCCCCCGCCTTGGCATTCCGAACGTAAACATCTTGTCCGGCAAACTTGTCATAGTCGAAAGCATGTAGTGGCTGGCCGTACTTCAACATAATGTAGTTCGTGATATCGACCACGTTGTTGATTGGCCGGTAGCCAGCGTTCCACAGCCGAATCTGTAGCCACATTGGACTTGGTGTAATCTTTACCTGCTTCACTAACCGCATCCGGTATTGAGGTGCCAAATCGGCATCGGCATGAATCGTCAATTGATCAGCAATTGCCTCACCGGTTTCCTTAACCTCGGGTTGGTCTAATGTCACTGGCTTGTCATAGATGGCAGCCAAGTCGCGTAACGTCCCATTTAAACTCAACATGTCCCCACGGTTAGGCGTCACGTCTAAGTCGATCAGACTGTCGTTCATTCCCAGGTAATCGTAAACGTCATCCCCAGGCGTTGCGTCAGCCGGTAAGACGTAGATACCATCAACGTAATCCTTAGGCACCACGTCATCGGAGAAACCAATTTCTTGTAAGGCACAGATCATCCCGGCAGAGGGAATCCCACGCATCTTAGACTTCTTGATCTTCACATTGCCCGCAATTCGTGAGCCTGGTAAAGCCACAATGACCATTTGGCCCTTGGCAATGTTCGGGGCACCACAGACGATTTGTAAGGGCTCGTCTTCGCCGACATCCACCTGGCAAATGTGCAAATGATCTGAGTCTGGATGTGCTTCAACGGACAGGACGTGGCCAACGACGATTTTCTTTAACCCTTCACTGGGCGTGACCACATCGTCAACTTCAACGGAAGTCCGTTCGATCTTTTCCGCCAAGTCGACGGGTTTAACGTCTAAATCTAAATATTCTTTAATCCAATTGTATGAAATCTTCATGGTTGGCGGTTATCCTTTCTTTGTGAATTGCGTGAGAAAACGAACATCGTTCAAGTAGAAGTTCCGGATGTCATCGACACCGTACTTCAGCATTGCAAACCGATCCGGACCAACCCCGAAGGCAAATCCGCCGTAAACGTCGGGATCCACACCGGCCATCTTCAAGACGTTTGGATGCACCATCCCGGCACCGAGGACTTCGATCCAACCAGTATTCTTGCAGACGTTACAACCCTTACCACCACAGTTAAAGCAGGTGATATCGGCTTCAACGGAAGGTTCCGTGAATGGGAAGTAGCTAGGTCGCAGCCGAACGTCGAATTTATCACCAAAGAGTTCGTGCGCTAAGACCTGTAAGGTTCCCTTCAAATCAGCCATCGTGATGTGTTTGTCAATAACTAGCCCTTCCACTTGATGGAACTGGTGAGAGTGGGTGGGATCATCGGTATCACGTCGATAAACGACACCGGGGGAGATCATCTTAAGTGGGCCTTGACTGAAGTCATGTTTCTCTAGCGTCCGGGCCTGCATTGGTGAGGTTTGCGTCCGCATCAGGATTTCCTTGGTAATGTAGAAGGTATCCTGCATGTCACGAGCTGGATGGTTCTTCGGCAAGTTCATCATTTCAAAGTTGTACTTGTCTTCTTCAACTTCAGGACCGCTAAGCACCTGGTATCCCATGCCCAAGAAGAGATCTTCGATTTGGTCAATGATCTGTTGGATCACGTGCGGTTCGCCCTTCGCTACCGGCGTCCCTGGTAAGGTCACGTCGATTGTTTCGTTGGCTAACCGTGCATTTAACACGGCATTTTCTAACTCTTCTCGCCGCTTAGTTAAAGCCGCCGTCAAGTCATCCCGAATTTCGTTCGCAAAAGCACCGACCTTGGGCCGTTCTTCGGCGTCTAAGTCGCGCATTCCCCGTAGGACTTCAGTAATGGGACCTTTTTTACCCAGCAATGAGACCCGCACCTGATTAACGTCCTTTAGGTCAGTAGACTTCTTGATTTCTGCCAGACCGCGTTGGTGCAGTTCGTCTAATTTATCTTTTAACGACATACGTCATCCTCCATTTTTTTATATCCTAGTACCAAAAACATTCCATCAATTCCGCGTCTGAAGCCAATAAAAAAGGCTTCCTCCCCATAAATATAGGGACGAAGCTTCGCGGTACCACCCTGATTCAGTCGAAAGTCCAGAGACTTCGACCACACTCAGTCGTGATAACGGTCACTTACCGGAAAATCATTCATCGTCAACTTGACGACTCCCGATTCCAACTCAGGAACTGAATTCACCCGCTAATCCGAAGTTTGCTTCCAGTCATGGCAAACTCTTCCTGACAAATCGCGCTGGCTACTACTTTTCCATCATCGCTTTTGAAATATTACGTATTTTAAGCCTAACGAACTTCGCTAGGTCTGTCAACCTACTTCTGGTTACTTTCGGTTGGACAATACCACTTATCAGACCACGCATGAACAGCCGTCATAATATCTTTAAACTCTTGGCCCTTCTGCGTTAACTCGTATTCGATCAAGGCATTGTCCGGGAACGTTTGGCGTAAAATAATGCCGTTAAGTTCCAACTCTTTTAACCGTTCAACTAGGACCCGATCACTACAGCGCGGAATCTTCCGGGCCAGATCACGGAATCGTTGTGGTCCTTCTTGAAGTAAAACGTCAATAATTAAGCCGTTCCATTTCTTGCCCAGAAATGAGAAGGTTTGTTCGAACCGAGGACACAGTTCAAAATCAACCGTGTGCTCATCCTTTTTATCTGGTGATATCATTTGCATTATTAGTTTTGCCTCCCATCCACGTTTCGTTGAAACTAGGCGTTAGGCGTGAGTTTGCTCATCAGGGCTTCCACACGTTTACGGGCGGGACCACAGAATTCGTGAACTGCTTCGTAATCATCCACCAGAGAAACAATCGCACTTTCCCGGTATTTCGGCGTTGCTAAGGTAGCGCCCCACATATGCTTCAAGATGATATCCTTTTCCATCGGGCTCAGGTCCGTCAGCTTTTCAGCATTCCGGAGTGCCACTCGGGGATGGATAAACGCATGCGAACCCAAGTTAAACTTCGTCGTCCGCCAATCATAATAAAACAAGTCATGTAACAACCCACCCCGCGCAACGGCCCGGGTATTCAAACCAAGTTTCTTTGCGATCAAATAACTGTTGTAGGACACTGAAATACAGTGTGTTAATCGGTCAGAGTGATGGTGCTGGGTATAATTCGCCAGGCGTTGAACCGGCTCCTTGGCCAACAAATCAGAAACTAAAGCAAGGTACTCGGGGTCATCACGCCAAGTCAGTTTGGTCATAGAATGCTTCCTTTTCATTTTAAATTATGATTTTTAGTCACTTAATTACCCTATATCATACGTTCTTTTGCGTAAATTGCAACCATTACGTTCTATTTGTCAGGGTATTTACCATTTTTTAAAGAATATCCGGTCAACGGTGGCGCGGTGGCACCCTCAAGGCTGTGCATCTCTCCTGAGGATCGGTCTCATCAGTTCGACCTGACCCGACCAAGCGCGTCAGTCCGGATTAACCAACCAGCCGGAACATCACCACGCCAGCAGCAACTGCCACGTTCAGAGATTCTGCTTGTCCCTTAATCGGAATATACAGGTTTCGCGTGGTCAATTGCTGAAGGTCAGGAGCCATGCCGTTACCTTCATTTCCCATTACAATAGCACCAGCCGTTAATGCCGGAACGTCACGATAGTCCTTCGCTTGCGGGTCAAGGTTCGTGCCATAGACCGGTAATTGGCGGCCTGTAAAGGTTGAAATCCAGTCATGAAGGTCCGCTTCAACTAACTCAATATGGAATTGACTCCCCTGCATCGATCGCAAAACTTTGGGTAGGAACCGACTTGCCGTCCCCTTGCCAAAGACAACGCCGGTCAATCCAGCAGCATCTGCCGTTCTAACCATGGTCCCAATATTCCCCGGATCCTGAACGTAATCGAGAAAAAGCCACACCCCTTTAGCCGTTGTGGGATCACCAGCGGTATCCTTTGGCAATGGAACTGTCGCAAATATCCCCTGTGGCGTTCCCGTATCCCCCAACGTCTGGGCAATACTGTCAGTTAGTTCATAAATCGCCACATCAGCCGGCAATTCAGCAGCATGGTCGGCTAATTGCGCCGCTGTTCCCATAATGGCAGTCAACAGTTGGTGCGCCTTGATGGCTTCTTGCACTAAATGCCAACCTTCTAATAGGTAAGTCTGGGTCGCTTTGCGGCCTTTTTTGCTGGTCAATGACCGCCATTGTTTGACCTTTTTGTTTTGACCCGATGTAATTTTTTCTCTCACTGGTGATGACTCCCATCTCAAATTTATTCATGCTCATTGATTTCAATAAGTCCCGTCAGGCACACCCACAACTAGTGACCTGTTTTTCAGTTTCACTTTCGCTTTAATCTTACCATACTACTAGGCAAGACTGGGACCCGCGCGTTATGATTAACCTAAAAGTTTCACCTGTAAAGGAGGTCGCCAATTGGAAACAAAGCATATTTTAGTCACCGGACAGGTTCAGGGTGTCGGCTTTCGCTGGTCAACGACCCGCTTAGCTAAACAGCTAGGTATCACGGGAACCGTCAAAAATCTCCCCAGCGGTCAGGTTGCCATCATGGCGAGCGGTGACCCCGACCAACTAGCCACATTTATCGCGCAACTCCGCCAAGGCACAACACCCTGGGTGGTCATTACGGACCTAGATATCACGGACCGTCCTGCTCATCACTTTAGGGATTTTCGGATTATTATTTGAAAAAGCCCCTCAAATCAAGTAAGATGTTTGATGTTAACGGCAATTTGGTCGTTTGGGGGCGTCTACGCTCTACATGTTATCTAAAGGGGTTCAAAATAAAAATGAAAATCTCCAAAAGAGTTTCGGTTACCGCGGCTTTGGCGGCACTGGCACTAGTTCTAAGTGGCTGTGTGCAGACCAAAAACGGTAAACCCTACGGCTTTGTCTATGACTACTTGGCCATTCCTGGGCAACACGTGATGGACTGGTTGGCCAACATCTTTGGTGGTAGCTATGGCTGGGCCATTATCATTCTAACCGTGATCGTCCGGATGGTCTTATTACCAATCATGGTCAAGCAAATGCGTGATGCTACGGTTCAACAAGAAAAAGTTTCCATGATCCGGCCACAAATGACGGCCTTACAAAAACAACAGAAAGCCGCCAAAACACAAGAGGAACAACAGGCCGCTAGTCAGGCCATGATGGCACTTTACCGGAACAACGGAATCAGTATGACTGGTGGGATCGGTTGTCTGCCCCTGTTGATTCAAATGCCAATTTTCGCTGCTCTGTACGCCGCTATTCGGTACTCACCAGAACTATCCAAGGCGGTCTTCTTCACCATCCCACTGGGACACTCTAGTTG
Source organism: Levilactobacillus enshiensis (assembly GCF_007115095.1). Taxonomy (GTDB): domain Bacteria; phylum Bacillota; class Bacilli; order Lactobacillales; family Lactobacillaceae; genus Levilactobacillus; species Levilactobacillus enshiensis. The sequence goes on from NZ_SULH01000002.1 coordinate 192,053, forward strand.
GATCTTAGCTGTCCTATCCTTCCTATCCTATTTGTTACAAGGCTACCTGTCCTTATTGGGCATGCCAGAAGAACAGAAGAAGCAGATGCGCTTTACCCTCTTCCTTTCTCCAGTTATGATTTTGTTCTTCACAATCAGTTCACCAGCTGGATTAGGGCTGTACTTCTTCGTCGGTGGGTTATTCGCCTGCCTACAAACGTTGATCATCAACTTCTACCGGCCACGGATTCGTAAAGACATCGCCGAGAAGATGAAGAACCAACCTGCTCCCGTTCAACCCGTTGTTCCTAAGCCTATTACCCCGGCTGCTAAGCAAGCCAGTGTTCAAAAGACGAGCCAAAAGAATCGCAACCGTAACGCGGGTAAACAGCAACATCGCAAATAATTGATGAAGATTTAGGGCCTGAGACGAAAATCTCAGGCTTTTTTTATGCACCCGAACGTCCCTAACCCAAACGCGGCCGCAGATAAATTGACTCAGTTTAAAGCTAATCACCCTCTCTTTGACTCGCAGAACTAAAAAAGGCATCGCCACATCACGATTGCTAAGGGTACCAATGGTGACAGTCATTCCTAATTGGCACATTTTTTCATCATTTGTAGATAGCATTTTAATCGTCCTCGGTGAAATTGCATGATACAATATCCCTTCAAATAAGCAACAACGGTCCTGAGATGTTTATCTCAGGACCGTTTTGTGTGTGGCATATATTATATATTGCTGAAGCGTATAGCGAAAAGTGCTTGGCTGGTGACCCTGAAGTCTGACAACCAAGTCATCTGCCGTTCGTTGCCCCCTTTTCACTATTTTAACTGATATCATTACACCATCATCAAATTCTGCCGAACGCCACTCGGAACAGATTCCCTGGCAATTGCGCCCCAGGACTCAACATTCTGGCCCTTGGTCGAAATCTTCAAATATTTCTGGGGTTTCAAGCGCCATTGCGAATCAAACGTCAATGTTCGCGCTTTACCCGCTGAATTGTACGTCAGCAATTGATACGTGTACTCATCTTCGCCACCACCGCCAATAAAATGCCGGACTGGTTTGGCATTCGTTGATGCATAGACCGTCTCGGTTTTGACCATTGGATTCACGTTATCTAGTGCCATCGCTAGCTCAGAATGCTTATTTTTCGTCATATTGGGTAATACAATTGCTCCCACCCCTGCTAATGCTACTAAAACGCCGACAACTGCTAAAAACTTTCCTAAAATTTTCATGATAAGCTCCCCTGTATTGGTCAATTACTCAAGTAACTAAGTAGTTACCATAGAATAACTAATTTTATATCCAGTGTCAACCCAAAAAAGACGCCACCGAATTTTCTCGTAAGTGAGAAAATTCGGTGGCGCCATATTGTGTGTCCTTTAATCAGTGCGTTTCTGAGAATCATCGCTTGGTTTTTCTTGCGAGTCATCAACCAACAATTCGGACTGAATGCCCGGAATTTCATTTGCTGCTTGTGCCTGTTCTTTTTTCTTGTTAAGGATTTTTGCATCCGCATCCGCCAAGATCGGCAATGAGATCCGAAAGACTGACCCGTGACCTAAGGCACTCTCAATCGTAATGTGTCCATGGTAGGCCTCAATCAAGCGTTTGGCAATTGCTAAACCCAGTCCATTGCCGCCTTTCGTCCGTGAGCGGGCCTTATCCACGCGATAGAAACGATTAAAGACCCGATCGCGGTTCTCCTGCGAGATTCCCTCACCGAAGTCCTGAACAGCAATCTCGATATTGCGGGAGTCGCTCTCATACGACAAGTGGACCTCTTTGCGTTTCTGCGAATATTTCACCGCGTTGTCCAACAGGATGATCAAGATCTGCTCCAAATGGTTCCGGTAAATTTGCGCCTGAACCGGCTGATGCACATCATCGTCCAAGATAAACAGATAGTCCGGATGAATCATCTTAAAGTTATCGTAGACCTGCGTAACGACTTCCGTTACGTCGGAAACCTCGTTGGTGTAGTTCACTTCGATCTGTTCCGCTCGTTGTAGATCCAGCATCTCTTGAACCAAACTCTGCATCCGCTTAGTTTCCTGTAGGGAAGCCTTGATGGACTCATTCAACACCTCGGGGTCATCCTTGCCCCACCGATCCAGCATTTCCATATGGCCTTGGATAATGGCCACTGGCGTCCGCAACTCATGTGAGACATCCTCCACAAATTGCTGTTGCTGATCCATGTACCGCTGGGTGGTATCTAGCATGCTGTTGAACAGCAAACCAAGGTCACTCAACTCATCTTGGTGATGCATTTCCGGTACTCGCATGTCCGTTTGGGGATCTTCACGAACGGCATGAATCGTTTCTCGAATCGCTTCCACTGGCCGCAAGAGAAAGGTCGCCAAAATGTAACTTAACACGGCAGCTGCTAAAGCCGCCATAAGCCCCAAGACCACCTCAATCTGAAGTAGCTTGACCTGAGTTGCTCGGTAGTCGCGCAAGTTATCCGTAACCTGGACGTAGCCAATAATGACATTTCCCTGTTTAGAACGAATTGGTGTCCGACCGACCAAGCTCTTTTGATGCGCAATCGTTTGCGTCTGAATCCGTTGTTGCTTAGTCCGTTTGAACTGAACGGTTCCCTGCCGAGTGGTAAATAACGGGTTGCCATTCTGATCATACACGGTCACCGTTTGACTATCGCGAGCCAGACTGGTGATCACCGCATTGGTATAGGGAGCTGCTGGTTTCTTGCCCTCATTCAAGACCGCTTTAGGCCGCAATAAGTTATTCACCGCTGCGCCCGTTAGTGGTTCTCGTTGCGTGTTCAACTTCTCAACGACGACATTTAAGGTATCCCCAACGTGCGTCTTTTCCTGCCGCATGAGGACCGTCATAAAACTATTAAAAATCAGTAAGACAATGACCGCGAAGATGACGAGAACACCAAAAGCGGTGGACAGAGCCCACTCCCACTTAACGGAAAAGCGGAACCCTTTAGATTCTTTTGGTGTCCCCTCATCTGCCGCTAAATCAGCTGCGGACGATTTCACGAACGCATCACGTACCCTGTGCCCCGAACCGTCTGGATGTAACTCTTTTGGCCCGGCACGTCAATTTTGTTTCGTAAGTAACGCACATAAACGTCCACCACGTTTGTTTCAACTTCGGATTCGTAACCCCAAACCTTGGTCAAAAGCACGTCACGCGCCAAAACCACGTTAATGTTTTCCATTAAGGCCAAGAGCAGTTCGTATTCCCGTTTCGTCAGGTTGATGACTTCATCACCACGCCGCACGATTCGGTTTTCCTTTTCAATCGTTAAATCTTTAAACTTTACGGTTGTCTGCTTCGTGTTCTTCTGTTCGCCTTCCAAATGAATCCGTCGTAACAGTGCCCGAACACGTGCGAGTAATTCCTCGATGGCAAATGGCTTAACGATGTAGTCATCGGCACCGTGGTCTAAACCGGAGACCCGGTCAATCACGGAGTCTCTGGCCGTCATCATAATAATTGGTGTGCTCTTAACTTCGCGAACCCGCCGAGCAACTTCGATTCCATTGAGCTCCGGCAGCATCAAGTCTAACAAAATGACATCGAAATCTTGCGATAACGCTGCCTCCAAACCGGTCCGTCCATTAAACTGCACATCGGTTTCGTATCCTTCATGCTTCAATTCAAGCTCGACAAAACGAGCAAGGTTTTTTTCGTCTTCAATAATTAAAATTCGACTCATTGCGCTTTAACTCCTCTGGCTAATTAGCTGCAGCCACCTTCGGCTAAACCTCACCGACCGTGACCGTCCGATATTCATTTCAACATTTAATTTTATCATATTTTCTCATAATTGTATGCGAAAACCGTCAGCTCTCTCATATTTATCGTTTCTGTAAGAAATCAAATCATAGAATAAAGCATTTTTTGAAATTGCAACCGGTTGTATTCTACCGATAGTGTTGCTTTTGAAAGGGCTTCTATATACTTACTTCACATTAGTAAGAAAACTCAATTGGCATTCTAAACCCGTAAAAATAAGAGACATTATTGTACTGCAAATCAATTAATTGGCAAATTGTTCAAATTTTCACTTGAATTTGTGTGGGGATTAAGTATACTAGGTCTTGTAGACAATATAGAAAAGGGGAATTTTTCATGAAAGCAGCAGTTATTCGCGATTCAGTTGATGGTTACGTAGACATTAAGGACGTTACGCTCCGCCCCATTACCCACGGTGAAGCTTTAGTTAAGATGGAATATTGTGGCCTTTGTCACACCGACTTACACGTTGCCGCTGGTGACTTTGGCAAACAACCCGGCCGGATCATTGGCCATGAAGGTGTTGGTAAAGTTATCCAAGTTGCTGACGACGTTGACAACTTAAAGATTGGTGACCGTGTTTCTATCGCTTGGTTCTTCAAGGGCTGTGGCCACTGTGAATACTGCCTGTCCGGTCGTGAAACGCTTTGCCGTAACGTTAAGAACTCTGGCTTCACTGTTGATGGTGCTATGGCTGAAGAATGTATCGTTGATGCCAACTACGCCGTTAAGGTGCCAGAAGGCTTGGACCCAATCGAAGCAACTTCTCTGACCTGTGCCGGTGTTACCATGTACAAGGCCTTGAAGGTCGGCGAAACGAAGCCAGGCCAATGGGTTGAAGTTGTCGGTGCCGGTGGTTTAGGTAACTTGGCTATCCAATACGCACACAACGTCTTCGGCGCTCACGTTATCGCCGTTGATGGTAACCCTGACAAATTAGCTGCTGCTAAGAAGGACGGGGCTGAAATCTTAATCAACCGTCATGATGGTGACGTTGCTGAACAGATTCAAGAAAAAGTTGGCGGTGTTGATAACGCCCAAGTTACTGCCGTTACCAAGGACGCCTTCACCCAATCCGTTAACGCCTTGAAGCCAGATGGTAAGTTAGTTGCCGTTGCCCTTCCTCAAGGGGACATGGAATTGAACATTGCTAAGACGGTTCTGGACGGTATCTCCGTTCGTGGTTCCTTAGTTGGGACTCGTCAAGACTTAGCTGAAACCTTCCAATTCGGTGCTGAAGGCAAGGTTCACCCTATCGTTCAAACTCGTCGTCTCGACGAAGTTAACGACATCATCGATGAAATGAAGAACAACTCGATCGTTGGTCGGATGGTTGTTGATTTCACGAAGTAATTCCCAATTAAATTGATTTAAGAAGGCACGTGATGGTCCCCTTGAGGGAAGCCATCACGTGCCTTTTAGTTTACAGCTAAGGGTTGAAAGTTCCAAAGTACGGCTCATGCCTGTTCTACCAACAACAGTAGCCCTAAAAGTAGGCAACTTGGTGGCCTGGTCGCCTTACCGGTCGGCAGATATGGGCTGGATCGGTGCGAACACAACTTGAAGCCTCGAAAGTTCCGAGTCTACAAGCTTGGTTTTCTACTAAGCCAGTAAGAAGTTCGCTTACTGACTAAGTAGAACGACGCGCCTGAGCCCATATCTGCCGACCTCTCGGC
>NZ_SULH01000002.1:197549-263298 GCF_007115095.1 Levilactobacillus enshiensis
TGTGCGCTCAGACAACTCTGAGAATAACCGTAACGGTCGTTATCAATTGAATCCAAAAATGCCAGGTAGCTGTGGTCTACAGCCGTTGCCGTGATAAAAACCGTCAGCGTCGGCGGAGGCCAGGGATGGCCCCAGCCGTGAAAGTGGTGTTAGCTGTTTTTTTTGAATCCAGCTTACAGCACGGGCGACTTTGGAGACGCGTGTTCTTCGTGGCTTCAAATCGAGTGAGAAGACTGGTGTTCTTCCAGGCTGAAGCGTCCCCACAGCAGGCGGAATCCCTGGCAGCCGGAGTGCGCCAAATTTAGGCTCATTTAACGGTGCGACTACTTCCCCATACTGAGATGAAACCTGAATTTTATCTTTCAGCCTTTAGTTTACGGCTATTGGTTGAAATCGGCTACGACATCTGCCCAGTGTAAATCAATTTCAACGCCTTAATGTCACCCGGCGATAATTTTGTGTGACCTTGGTCGATTGGATACATGACCGACGTCCGGTCTTGGCTGTGATCTAAGCCTAGCGCATGGCCAATCTCATGAATCGCCACCGAAGTCTCTTGACCAGCTGGATAAGTCACATTTAAGCCGGCTTGTGCTAAATTTAAGGAAGGCGTCCGGTAGCTCAAACCATGCTTAATTGCCGGTCCTCCCTCACCCAACTCCAGAAAATTGGCCCGTGGCATTTCCTTTTCATAAATAAAGAAGGTCAGTCCATTTTGAAAAGTTGTCGGGGTTCCCGCCACGAGATTAACGATGCCGGTCTCGTTATAGACTGCTATCGCCTTGTCAAATAGTGGTTTGAAATCCGGATCAACGTTTTTTGCGAAATGATAATAGTACGTCCGCTGTAATGACCGCGGCTGCACGATTGATTCAATTGGTGTGGCGTGAGCACTCTCGCGTCGACCAACCAGCGGTAAATGAATCCCTGCTGCCTTTGCCACATTGACTGATGATGTCTTTAACGTCTGAATTCCATTGCCCCAAATACCAACCCATACCAAGCTCCCCAACATGACCAACAACAGACCCCAACGTTTTCGCATGGTAGTTTTTTCTCCTCTATCCAGTCTATTGCCAGTTTAGTTGATACATGGGAAAATTACCATTCAAACTCAAGTTTCAAACCAAACGCTACTCTTTTTTAACTTTTCAACACCCGTTAATGAGTTCTCTAATGTGTTTCACAGCCTAATATAACAACGTTTATATTAGGGCTGCTAAAATTGAAAACTGACACTCAGATTCCATCCCAGTAGTGACAAACATTCACGCCGTTAAATGAATCTAATTTGGAACACGATAACTGTCAGGGATTCCGCCTGAAAGTTTTTATCAAGGCACGGTTGTTACCTGGCATTCTTTGGTCCGCTTTAGAGTTAGCCACTTTGTCGTCTGAGGAGACAGTCTCAGCCGACAGGTCAGCAGCTACGGGCTCGGATGACCGGACTACTATGTTGCCTAGTTTTTGTGATCAGGACCGGCATGCCTAATGTTTTAAAACTTTCAATCTTTAGTTAAGATTACCAATTGAATTCTTCGTAGTACACATCTTTAGCCGCAATACCATGTTGTGCCAGTGCACGTTGCCACGTTCGCCCCATGGCTCCTGGTCCTGAAATTAAATACACTGTTGCGGTTGCCTTGAATCCCGCTACTGTTTGTTGCACGTCAAATCGTCCCGTCTGGATGTGTAAGAACAAGTTGGGGTGTAGACGCGCTTGCTGCTGTAATTCCTTGGTGTAGATCAACTGTGTCGCTGTGTGCGCCGTGTAATACAGATCGATTTTAACCGTTGGCTTGGCAGCAATAATTGCCAGCAACGGAACGACACCACTGCCGCCACCAATCAAAACTAATCGGTCGTAGGGCCGTTCTCGCAACAGCGTCGTAAATCGTCCATAGCTCCCCAGTAAACGTGCCTGACTGCCCACTCTCACCGTTTGAATTTGTCGGGTAAAGTCACCATCCCCACGAATCGCGAACACTATCACGCCGTCACCAGCGACGGCATTGACCACAGAAAACGGATGTAACTCCCGTAACCCAGAAATCTCTGGAAATTTTAAAAAGACGTAATCGCCGGCTGCCACCTTTAATTGCTGCGGGTGCCGCAACTGAAAGGTCAGTTCACTGAAATTACTTGTTAGCTGCCGCGTCGCAATTAGTTGTGCTCGAGGTAATCGCCAAACTTGCCGGTACTTTTGCCACAAATACACCCCCATCACCACTGCTGTATACCCGTTGAACAGCCAGATATATGCAGATATTGCCGTGACGTAGCTGATCAGCTGCACGTGAATGAAGACGAGGAATACCGCGACTAGGTTTAACCGGTGGAGCCACACGGAGATTTCGTGGTGAAAGATTGGCTCCAGCAGATGCTTAGCCTGTCGTAACCGGCGACTCCGGTTCGTCAGCCACCCCCCCATAAATACCAGCGAGTAGAGCATGAGGCCGACAAAGAGATCGAAGGCCCAGTCTCCCGTCTGTTTGATCAGACCAAACGACTGCGTCCCCATCTTATGCAGATAGGCTAACCCGATTGCAAACAGACTGAGTACACCGTGGATAACGTAAACACTGGGGAGGCCAATCAACCGGTCCAACCATTTTGGCCGCGTACTCAAATAAATCGCCGCTAAAAACCAGACGTAAGCAATCGACCCCCACTGAATTGCTAGGGCTTCACCAGCGTAGGCCGCCGGCAAACCTAGTGCCAATGCTTGAATCAACGGCAACGGCACAACAAATAGCACCACTAACCACACGATGCCTTGGACATACGGTAGACGTTTTAGCATGATTGCCCCGCCTCCCCCATGACTTGATCAGTTTGATCAACCAAAACGCTCTGTAGCTGGCCGGCCGTAATGCGATAAAACGCTGTTGGTCCCAACTCAATCGCCGCCGTTGCCCAAATATCGGCAGTTATCAGGTTCCGTGCAATAATCGTGGCCTGTTGTAAGGTTCGCGTAGCATCCTGACGAACAATGTGTTCCCCATGTTGACTGGTTCCAGAGGTCGCCATCGCCCCATTTCCCAACTGAAAAGCTGCCAGCACTTGCCGTCGATCGCCGGGGTCTTCAACACCAACCTGCCACCGAAACGATGTCATAGCGGCCACCCCCGTCTGTAGATCTCCAGCACCGTTAATCGCAGCGGCCACCAAGGCCTCATTCGTTAGCAGCGGCCGTAAATAGCGGGTAAACGCCGTTTGAATCGCCCAGCCCTTCACCAGTCCCGTTGGATCAAACAATCCCTTAAAAAAGGGATTAAACGCCCCCTCCGTCACAGTTTGCGCACGAATTGCCAAGCCATAGACTTCTTGGAATTCCGCCGTGAAATCTGTAGCAGCTAATTCCCCACGCTGAAATTGACACACCAACGAAGTGGCACGAAATGGTGAAAACACCTGGTCGATGTGTTGTAGATATTGCGTCACTTTTTGCACGGTGGGCATGATCTGAAAGCTCCGGTCAGCCGCTATCACAACCTTCACTGAAAAGGGCATTCCCATAGCAATGACTTGTTTCGTTATCATTTTTGTCTCTGTCATTGGCTAGCCCTCCGCCTGGTCTAACGCATTCTGCAAGGAACCCGTAAATCCCTTGTAGGTTTCGCTAGCACCGGATACCAACTGGATCTTAGCACTCTGCTTTTTCAAAGCCTCTGCCTTATACGTTGGGAGCGCCTGCGCGTTAATTTCCTTATCGTGACCATTCTCATTGGGGTATTCGAGAACGTTAACGGCTGTAATCTTTCCATTTTTGATAACGGCCTGCACCTGAACGTCTCCCCATTGTGTGGCCGTGGCCTTCCCCGTATAGGACCCATTTTGATAATTTTGATGCGCCGAAGTACTTGGACTAGACGCCACTTTTTGTGAGGAGCTCGCTGTACTGGTCGCCGTCTGTACCATGCTCTGAGCAGTCACATGTCGATTTCTAAAGAAGAGAAGGTACCCATCAATGATCATGGCAATTGTAATGATTAAGGTTAAACCGCCTTGAATTATTCTTTTCATTTCACTCACCTCATTTTGACTTGAAGTATAGAAAGCAATCGTGAAGTTAGTGTGAAGAACCGCTTACAAACTAGCTAAGATAGTTAAGAATATTACCCAAGTTACTACAGCGCTGGCTAACCATGAGAAAAATTATAATTCATTTTAAAAGTCTGAAAACTAACTGCCTGATGTCCCGTACGTCGTCACCAGAATTGCAAAATAAAATCGACTTTTTCAGAGCACACAAAATTCTGAAAAAGTCGATTCTTAATTATGTCCCGGTCCTACATCTAAATTTATTTGAATAACTGTCGTCGTCCCGACTCACTAGCCTTAAAATGAGTGGCCTGCGCCAGATGTGGTAAATCAGGCCGTGCGACCAGTCGTGAATCAGAAACTGCTACAGACTTGGTCTGACCACTCATAGCCATGAGTTCCCAGCCATCACCCAAGATCGCCAGTGCCGCCACCATCGCTAATAACACGCGTTTCACACCTATCACCGCCCTTACTATCGAGCAGTATACCGAGCTTATCCGCAACGAGACAGTATCATGTGTAAGTTAACGCATTCGCCTTACAAAAGTCGATCGGTAATCGTCTTCAAGACACCATCGTGATCATTGTCGATCGCCGTGACATGCGTCGCTGTGGCCTGAATTTCCGGCTTAGCATTACACATCGCCCAGCCCTCACCAGCAAATTGAAGTAAGGGCACATCGTTCGCGCCATCACCAAAGGCCATGATTTCAGCGGCGCTCACGTCAAATCGTTGCGCTAACCACTGAACGGCCTGCAGCTTGCCCACATTACCGGCAACCACGTCCGCCACGCCATAACCGCTGTCATGGGCGCGTAACTCCCCAGCAAAATCCGCGTTCATCTGTGTGACCAATTGATGCGCCTGGTCAGGTGTCGTCGACACACTAATCTTTTTGATTCGATCCGTCACGGTGCTCAGATCATCAACCAGTTGTAAATGATCATAAAACTTCTTGGCCGCATCGATCAAGACCTGCGGTGCCCCGGTCTGCGTATAGGATCCCCGCTGGCCCACCAAAATCAGGTAAGATTCTCGCAGATAGTCACGTTGCCAATCGACCGTCACAAAACGTTGCACTTGCTCTGGCGTCAAGCTGCCATCGAAGACCTGTTGGCCCTTTAAATAAATGGACGCCCCGTTTTCCGCAACGACCGCTAAATTGTCCGCCATGACTGGTGCAAACAACTGTTGCAGGTGGGCATACTGATTTCCTGATGACAAGACCAAGGTAATGCCCTTAGCCGCCAAGTGACACAACGTGGTCTTTAACAAGGCCTGATTATAACTCTGATCTCCGTGCAACAACGTCCCGTTCAGGTCAGTCGCGATTAATTTGATTGCCACGTTCTCACTCCTCAATTTATCTTCGTACGCTACATTATACGCGAAAAAAGGGAAAGTCCTCAAGTGAACCTTTAACTTTACCCGAAAACTCACCTCACCGTGGCAGTCCAGTCCGCTTCTCAGTCGACATCAATTTCAACACAAAAAAGCCCCCAGAAGCCGCGGACTTCATGGGAGCTTTTAAACTAAATTGAATTAGTTGTTTGCGTTCTTAACCGCAACGACCTGACGGCCATCGTAGAAACCACAACTTGGGCAAACCATGTGTGACTTACGTAATTCACCACAGTTAGGGCAAGCAGTTAAATTAGGCATCGTTAACTTAATGTGACCACGACGCATAGCCTTTTTCGTCTTAGACGTTTTCCGCTTAGGTACAGCCAAAGAAAACACCTCCTTCAAATAAATTATATCCACTAGTGAAAAAATTTTTAAGGCTTACAAAGAAGATTATTGATCATCCTGATCAGGGAAGAAATCTTTTAACTTTGCAAGACGTGGATCAACTGATTGATTTTCCTTCTCCACCTTAGCAAGGTCAGCCTCAGCAACGACTTCCCAGTCATCACCAGTTGGCATCTCAGCACCTTGTTGTTCAGCTTTTGAAAGAATGTGCATCGGAATCTGTAAAATAATGTTATCCCCGATGGCCTTTTCAATATCGATCTGGTCATCTTTAACCACCATCACAACGTCGGTCTTCTCGTACCGTTGCGTTGCGGCAGGGTCAGAAACATAAAATTCCGTCATTTTGAAATCTACGGGTAAGTCTACCGGCTCGAGTGAGCGGCTAGACGGGACCGTTAAGTCCGCGGTTACCTGTGCATCAACGACAACGTCACCTGCCACGACGGAAACAACTCCCTTAGCGTGGACGGGACTTAAATCTAAAACATCATCGCCATAGCGTTCCATCAAGTCCGCTTTTAAATCCAGCGTTTCATCGAACGTTAGCGGATCATTCCGGTGATTCTTGCGGAGCTCGGTCAATGACCATTTCATCGCAATCCCTCCAATGCAACGTGATAAATTATACCTGTCAAAAAATGTGATGTCAAGGTAATTTCCTTGATAGTCACTCTGAAATCGTTTTTTTCACTGGGATTCGGCCATAATCCTGATCTTCACCGGTAATTAAGGTCCGTAGTGCCCCCAACCGATCGTCAAACTCGCCGGGACCCTTTTGCCAATCCCGGTCTGCTCGACTGATCAGCGGTAGGCGCACTTGTTTCTTAATCTGGTGGAGATATGCCTGACCCGCTGCTGAATACCCCAACACACGTAGATACTGTGGTTGCGGCTGCATCTCCGCTGGCTTGGCCTGGACCAACAAGTAGGCCGACTGACGTTGTAAGCGCGTATAAGTATAACGCTTCGTCTTGACGGCATGCATAAACGCTGCAAAGCTCTCGCTCGTTAACGCCGCTTTTTTCAAGCGATACTCAACACCCTCGGTGATTTGGTACATTTGCCGTAAGTCAACCACATCACCACTAACCAACTGATAGCGCAACAATGGCCAGAAATCTTCCCAGCTCGTCAATTGCGCCATCTGCAGCAGGTCTAAGGTCGTTGCCGGGACAACCGGCACAACGGCCGACCAATTACCCTTTAAGGCCGCAGAACGCACCGCAGTCGCACTTGCGAAAGCCGATGCCGTTTTAATCGTGGCATCATTGTGCTGACTACCTTTTCTGGGCAACGGTACCAGCGTCAGCGGATCCCCTTGCCGGCGATTCGCCAAGGCGTAGAAGAAGCCCAGAATATCATTGGCTGCATTCAGGGTAATCCCCGTTTGCTCCCGCAGGTATCCTTGAAAAAGTGAGGCATACGTCTGATCAAAGCGTTTAAACGTCGCCGGATCAGTCGGTAAATGGGTCATCAGCTGCTCGTAATCCATGTCAGGGTGTTCGGTCCCAAATGCTAACCATTGGCACTGAAGCGCCGCTAAGAGGCTCACACCGCCAGCAGCAAATAAATGAGCTGGCTGCAGAGCCGCCGCACCGGGCAGTTCCACGACCAAATCAACCCCCCCGGCTAAAGCTGCCTGGGTACGTTGCCATTTATCCATCAACGCTGGCTCACCACGTTGGACCCAGTTGCCACTCATGGCCGCAACGACCACATTGGCTCCCGTTTGCGCGCGGGCCTGTTCAACCTGATAGCGATGCCCATTGTGAAATGGATTATACTCCGCAATGATTCCCACTGCCCGTAACGTCATGCTATGCCTCCCGTGTTACCTCGAAGAACCAGCGAGTCGTATCAGCCGTAACGTCACTATTGCCAAAGTCAGCGCTGACCCGGTTCACCGTCAGTCCAGCCTGCTTCAAAGCAGCCTGATAGTCGGCTAGCGGGTACGTCCGCTCGTGGTGGAGTTCCGTTACTTTACGGTATTCGCCGGTCTCTTCGTTCAACGTGAAGAAGGCCAAATCATGTTCCGCCGCGTGTTCTTCGTCTTCAATTCCATAACTGGTCCAGACAAAGGCCCGGGTATCATCGACGTAGTTGTACATGTAACCAGGATAAACATCATCCGTTTGGTGCGGCGTGATGACGTCAAACAAGAACTTGCCGCCCACGTTTAGGTGATCTCGAACCTGGGTAAAGGCCTGGGTCACTTCGTCGAGATCAGTCAAATAACAGAATGAATCCGCAAAGCAAGTTACCGTTTGGTACGTGCTCTCTAGTCCACTCAGATCCAACATGTTGCCAGCAACTAACGGCATGCTCACCTGGTCTTCTTCGGCGTGCTTCGCTGCTAGTGCGAGCATGTCCTCAGAAAGGTCCAAGCCACTCACGTCGTAGCCTGCCTTGGCTAATAGGACGCCTAGGCGACCACTCCCACATGCAAGATCAAGGAGTGGACCGCTGGTTGGGGCGACCCTAGCGGCGACAAAATCCAGCCATTGATCGTACATGGCTGGATCGAATAGTTCGTCGTAAAGCTCAGCAAAGGATTGATAGATCATGCTTCAACCCATTGACCAAGATCAACTTCTGGAGCGTCAGACCACAACTTCTCTAAGTTGTAGTGGCTCCGTTGGTCCTTTTGGAACACGTGAACGACCACGTCGCCAAGATCGATTAAGATCCAGGTGGCTTCATTTTTACCTTCAACGTCGCGAATTGCAACATCATTGGCACTCATTTGATCGGTAATCTCGTCCGCAATAGCTTGAACTTGACGGTTAGAATTAGCCTCCATAATCAGGAAGTAATCAGCCATTAAACTCACCTTAGTCATATCTAAAGCGGTCATTTCTTCTGCTCGCTTGCTTTCAGCGGCTTTAACTGCGATTTCTAAAATTTCTTTGCTTTCCATGCAAGTACTCCTCTCAAACGTTGGGATAACGCGGTACCCACGCATTGTAGGTATCAATAGTTTTGGGATAAACCTTTTGGTTATTTTCGATCAGGTAAGCTAACGTGTGTTTGGTTTGAAACGCCACCCCGGCTCCCAGGTCCTGAGCCGTAATTTTGCGGGCCTCGTCTACACCAGGAAAGTCACGACCGGGTTCAATAAAATCGGCCATGTACACGATCTGCTCGAGGGGTGACATGTACACCGCCCCCGTCGTATGATGCCGAATTGCATTCAAGATGTCTTCGTCGTAAATGCCCAATTCATGTTTAACCAGTTCCGCACCGACGACCCCGTGCCAAATGGCATTGCCATAATTTAACAGCTCTGGGTCCAAATGGTACTGCTTAATGGCCGCAATAAAATCTTCGTCCGGACGCTGCTTAGCGTAGTCGTGCGTCAGACCAGCAATACTGGCCTTTTCCTGATCGACGTCGTTAGCCTGCGCCAACTTCACGGCTGTCTGTTCCACCCGCTGGACGTGAGCAAACCGCTTCGGTCGCAAGTGTTGCTCGATACGATCCAACAACTCCTGGCGCGTGCCAGCAAAAATATTTTCTGTATACGTTCGTTCAGTCACGATATAACAGATGCTCCTTTATATAGAGGTCGACCATGGTCGGCACCAGGTAACGCACGGATTGGCCGCGACGCACCTGATCTCTAACCATCGTCGAGCTGATTCCGATTTGGGGAACGTCGACCCACAGCACAGGATACGGCGATTCACGCGTAAACCCTTGGCGACAGACACCCACGAATTGTACCAACTTCACTAACTCATCAATGCGGTACCATTTTGGCAAATAGGCCACCATGTCCCCACCGATAATAAAGTAATACTGATTCTCTGGATGAGCCTGTGTCAATTGTCGCATGGTGTCGTAAGAGTAACTCCGACCACCACGTGCAACTTCCGTTAACTCCAAATCAAAGCGCGGATTGTCCGCAATGGCCGCCTTCACCATCGCCACGCGATCCTTGGCCGGAATCGTTATCTTCCGGTCAACGTGCGGTGGCTCAGCGTCAGGCATAAATAAAACGCGATCTAAACCAAGCTGTGTCGCCACTTGATCCGCAATCACCAAGTGTCCTAAATGGGGCGGATTAAACGTTCCCCCTAGAATACCGATGCGACGTTTCTTCGCCGTAGCCGCCATCTCTGTAGCGACCTGCGTACTCGTTCGTTCTAAAATTTTGACCACGCCAGTCAAACCTCCCTACATATTTTCAACGACTGCTGAAATCTTTTGATTCTCTTCATCCGTTGCGACCCGGTACAAAACCAGTACCCGACCGATCGTTTGGACGACCTGAATGTCAGTGTTGTCTTCGATAAATGCCTTGGTTTCGTCAACGGAAACGTCCGCACTCTGTTGGAGATTGATCTTAATTAGTTCGCGATTCTCTAACGCCCCGGTCAATTGATCCAACCAAGCCTGCGTTAACCCATTCTTTCCCACGGAAAAAAGTGGGTGCATGGCGTGTGCATGTGCGCGTAAATACCGTTTTTGTTTGCCTCGTAACAAGTTTTATTCCTCCATTATTAAATCATTGCTCGTCGTAGTAAAACACCAACACCGGCGGGGGCCCAACCGGTCACATTGACCCCGGCAGGCAGACTGATCCAGCCCAGTCCTTCAAAGACTAAGTCACTCTTCTCAGTGGTCTTGAATTCATGTGCGACTAAAGGTGGGAAATCATCCTTGTCGTCAGCGTGTGGTGGTGTGAGTAGCTGCCCTAATTGCCGGTCGTAAAAGTCATCGGCGTTTTCTAGCTTCGTTCGGTGAATGTACAAGTTGTTTTCGAAGTATGCCGTGAACCCACTCTTAGGCCCATTCGTATAGTCAAACCGTGCAATACCGCCTAAGAAGAGGGTTTGTTGGCTCTCCAATTGGTAAACTTTAGGCTTGATCTGCTTTTGCGGCGTCACAAGCTTCAGGTCCTTTCCATCTAGGAAGTGAGCCATCTGTTCGTTTTGAATGATCCCTGGTGTGTCGACCAACACGTGATCGTCATCCAGTGGTAATTCAATTTTATCCAGTGTTGTTCCTGGGAACCGTGATGTGGTAATTAAGTCTTTGACCCCTGTGTTTTGCCGGATGATCTGATTGATCAAGGTAGACTTACCCACGTTGGTAACACCGACAACGTAAACGTCACGGTCGCCACGGTACTTGTTGATCATTTGTAGTAACTGATCGACGGATTGGTTGGTCTTAGCACTTAGCAACGTTACGTCAATTGGCCGCAATCCTTGCTCGTTAGCCCGTTGCCGTAACCAGTCTTGTAACTTGCTGCGCTTCAAAGAACGCGGTAAGAGGTCTTCTTTGTTCCCCACCAGTAAGATTGGGTTATTACCCACAAACCGGTGAAGTCCTGGAATCACACTTCCGTTGAAATCAAAGATGTCCACAACGTACACAATCAGTGCATTAGCATCCTGAATCTGCGTCAATAAATGTAAGAAATCATCGTCAGTCAGTCCCACGGGAACAATTTCATTGTAATGCCGTAATCTAAAGCACCGTTGGCAATACACTTCTTGGTTCTCCATGCCCTTATCTAATGCCGACTGCGGCGTGTACCCCGGTGCCGTCTTGTCCGTCGTTTGAATCTCCGCGCCACAGCCAATGCAATGGAGCGGCTCACCGTCAACTAGAACGGATTCAGTGTGTTTTTCGTTCATTAAGATCCTCCTGCCAAGTTAATTCTGGATAATTGTGGCGTAACCGCCACATTACAACTTTTTCCAACACGCGATTGCCCTTGGTAATCCACGCATCAGATTTTAAAATTGGTTTGACCAATACGCTACGAATACCCGTGTGATGGGCAGACCACACGTCCGTCAGTAATTGATCGCCCACCATGATGACCTCATCACGGCGCAGGTGCCACCGCCGCAAAGCACGTCTCAATCCCCACGATAACGGTTTTAGTGCCCGATGAATGTACGGGAGGTTAAACGGTGCGACCGCCCGATCAACTCGTGCGCGGCTATTATTCGACACAACAATCACACGAATCCCGGCGAGTTCAAGTAGCGTCAACCAGTGACGTAACTCAGGTGTCCCGTCTGGGTTATTCCACGCAATCAACGTATTATCTAGGTCCGTCAAAACTGCTCGAACCCCATTTTCACGTAGTTGCTGTGGTGTCAAATCGTATATGTTCGTAACCATCCACGTGGGTTTAAATTGAGAAACCATGCGGGTGACTGCCCCCCTTCGTCCATTTGCCAATAATGGCATGTCTAGCTTTTTATTATACGCAATCCCAGTCAATTTTACCACCATCAACGGCTGAGATTCCCTAACTTTACAGTTCAGATTGATTATACCGCACTACGGTTGCCAGGGATTCCATGCGGGGGGTGCCAGTGGTTAGCTAATAAAAAAGACCTCGCATACGCGAAGTCCCCTTTTCATTAACTGAAATTAAGCAGCCAATGCTTCTTTAGCTTGGTCAGCTAAAGCAGTGAAAGCACTAGCATCGTTAACTGCTAAGTCGGCTAACATCTTCCGGTTAACGTCGATGTTGGCTAACTTCAAGCCGTGCATCAACTTGCTGTAGCTCAGACCGTTCATCCGGGCTGCTGCGTTGATCCGGGCAATCCAAAGCTTACGGAAGTTACGCTTCGTAGCTTTACGGTCACGGAAGGCGTATTGACGGCCCTTCATGACTTGGTCCTTAGCTACCTTAAATAAACGGTGCTTAGAACCACGGTAACCCTTAGCTAACTTTAAAACCTTCTTGCGACGTGCGCGTGTAACAGTACCGCCTTTAACTCGTGGCATAATCTTTTCCTCCTAAATCAATTCAAACATTATGTCGACATTTCGTCGACCCGAAAAATTAGTGACCGGCTTACTTTTGTAAAAGTGAGCGGTAAGTCTTGATGGTCGTTTCGTTCATCATCCGGGTACCACGAAGGTTCCGGCGTTGCTTCTTGGTCTTACCGTGGAAACGGTGAGACGTGTATGCGTTGGCACTCTTGATACCGCCCTTGGCAGTTACTTTGAAACGCTTAGCTGCGGCGCGGTTAGTCTTCATCTTTGGCATAATACGAAATATCCTCCTTAAATCGGTAGCTAGGCTACCCAATCAATCACTTATTCTCAGCGATGGGTGACAACATGAGGAACATGCTGCGACCATCCATCTTTGGTCGTTGTTCAACAGTAGCGACGTCAGAAGTTTCCTGAGCCATTCGGTTGAGCACCTCACGACCAATGTCCTTATGCGTAATTGCCCGACCCTTAAACCGAATTGAGACCCGAACTTTTTCACCCTTGGCCAAAAACTTCTTAGCGTTCTTGAGCTTGGTGTTAAAGTCGTTGGTATCAATCGTTGGGCTGAGCCGTACTTCTTTGACACTGATCACTTTTTGCTTTTTACGAGCTTCGCGTTGCTTCTTTTGCAACTCAAAGCGGTATTTCCCGTAGTCCATGATGCGGGCTACTGGTGGCTTAGCTTTCGGTGCAACCAAAACTAAATCGAGGTTACTGTCTTCAGCAATCTGCAAAGCTTCTTGCTTAGACTTAATGCCCAATTGTTCACCGTCACCAGCAATCAATCGAACTTCGCGTGCGCGAATCCCCTCGTTGACAATCGTGTCGTTTGCTATGGTAATCCACCTCCAAAATAATCTCGAGAACTGCAGAAATCTCACTCACAAAAAAATGCGGGAACCTTTGATGAAAATCAAACGGCTCCCGCACCAAAATCCAATCTAAAAGATTAGATAACGTGCATATCCAGCCCAATAACCAACGTCATAAGGCGAGAAGCGGAAGCCTCTGCTTAATTTCTCAACTTAACCATCATACCAGCTAACCCGTTTCATGTCAACGAGTGTTTCAGAGTTTTTCAGAAACTAGCTGGACTCATCGTCAACTTACTTTAATCATCGGTCGCGCCACTGCCTAAAACCTGATTGCTATGATCCAGTCGGTTGATGACAAAGGTCAAGACGATGATTCCAAATCCGATGACGTAAACCCAATGTAACCCATTATACAGAATCTGTCGGAGAGTTGGCAACAATTTTTCTGGCAACCCACTCGCCGTCTGTGGATTAATCAACCGGTTCATCATAGCCATGTTCGTCCCAGCGGAATGTGTAATTCCCTGCTGCATCCCCGTATTCAGGATAATCCCAAAAATGGAGACCATCAACGTTTGGCCAATCGTCCGCCCTAACGTATTGAATGAGGTCGCCACCCCAACATTTTCAGCTGAGACCAAACGCTGCGAAGTCAATGTCGTCGTTGTCATGGCGATTCCGAATCCAAACCCATTGATGGCGGTGATCACAAAGAACCAGCCAAACGACGCCTGGATCGGCAGTAAAGCCAGGGCCAAGCCGGCCACCAAAATGAAGGTGAGGCTAAAGTATAAGATCCGGCGGGGCGTCCACCGCGCTAAAAAGTAACTCGTTGCAAAGGCGCCCACGACCCACATCAGCGAGTTGGGCGTCAAAGCTAAGCCAGCCTCAGAAGCGGAAACACCGTGAATTCCCTGACCCCAAGTCGGCACGTAAACGGTCAACGCCATGAGATACCCATTAATCAGTGCCGCAATCACATTTTGTACGATAAACGGTCGATTTTTAAAGAGTTCTAGCGAAATAATCGGGTCGACCGCTCGCTTTTCCCGCCGAACGAATAAAATCAGGCTGACCATACTGATGACCAGGCTCCCCATAACTGCAGCCCAGACAATGGACTGGTTACTCAACTCTTGAAAACTCAACATTAAGCTGAGTAGACACACCATTAACCAAAAACTGCCTAAGTAGTCGATGCTCTCTTCTCGCTGCCGCTTGGGTTCATGTAAGTATAATTGAAATAATATCATGGTAATTAACCCAATCGGAACGTTGATGAAGAAAATCCAATGCCAGCTGAGCTTGTCAATGATGATGCCACCCAATAAGGGGGCCAACACCGCAGCAATGCCCCAGGCAGAGTTAGTAATTCCCAAAATCTTCGCGCGTTTTTCAATCGAATAGATATCGGCAATAATCGTCATCGAAACGGGAAGCAATGCCCCCGCCCCGATACCTTGAATCGCACGCCAGAAAATTAGGACTGGCATGCTAGTGGCTAAACCACTCATCGCCGATCCCACGATAAACACGCCCAGGCCAAACTGCATGATTGGCTTACGGCCAAGCACATCTGCAAGCTTGCCATAAATCGGTGTCACCATCGCCGTGGCCAGTAAATAGATTGAAAATACCCAGTTCATCAACGCCACACCATGTAGATTCCCGACAATCGTGGGCAAGGCTGTCGACACGATGGTCCCTTCAATGGCGCTCACGAACGTTGCCACGTAAATTGCTATCGTCACGGCGAGCACATTTGTTTTTGGCTGTGACATTTTTACCATCTTCTTTCTAACATCACAAGTTACGCCGATACGTTAAGGTTATTACTTCCAAGACGACCGTCACTGATCTGCTTCCCTAACACCAGTCTCTGCGGGCAACTCTATTAACTACGTTACCACTTCTCGACCTGACACTCTAGCTAAAGAAAACGAGGCCGCCTAGGTTGGCGACCTCGTTTTCTACTATTTAATTAGTCTCAAGAACAGCAAGTGTTTTTGAGATTAAGTTCAATCTAGTTTTCTTCGCGACTGTATGAAGCGATGTCACTTAAGATTTCCTTGACGAAGGCATCACTGCTCATGGATTCACTGTTGTCTTCCCCATACTTCCGTACAGAGACCGTACCATTAGCCATTTCGTCTTCACCAACAACCAACGTGTATGGAATCTTGTGTGTTTGGGCGTCCCGAATCAGGTAACCCATCTTTTCACCACGCTTGTCGACGTTGACCCGCACGTCAGCAGCCTTTAATTCAGCAGCTAACTTGTCAGCGTAGGCACCATGCTTCTCTTCAGAAACAGGAATGATCGTCACTTGCTTAGGTGCTAACCAAGTTGGGAAGGCACCCTTGTAAATTTCAGTCAGGTAAGCGGTGAACCGTTCCATCGTTGAAACCAACCCACGGTGAATCATCACTGGACGGTGTTCTTCACCATCGGCACCGACATAGTGTAAGTCGAAGCGTTCTGGCAACATGAAGTCCAATTGGATAGTTGAGAGCGTTTCTTCGTTCCCAAGGGCCGTCTTCGTTTGCACGTCCAGCTTAGGACCGTAGAAGGCAGCTTCCCCTTCGGCTTCAACGTAAGGTAAGCCAAGGTCATCCATGGCACCCTTCAACATCTTTTGTGCGTTATTCCACATTTCGTCGTCATCGAAGTACTTTTCCGTGTTCTTAGGGTCACGGTAGCTCAGACGGAACGTGTAGTCCTTGATGTCAAAGTCCTTGTAAACCTTAACCATCAAGTCCAGGATGCTCTTGAATTCATCTTGGATCTGTTCTGGTGCAACGAACGTGTGACCATCGTTCAAGGTCATTTCACGAACCCGTTGTAACCCACTCAGGGCACCGGACTTTTCGTAACGGTGCATCATTCCTAATTCAGCGATTCGTAATGGCAACTCACGGTAAGAACGGATGTGGTGGTTGTAAATTTGAATGTGGCTTGGGCAGTTCATTGGCCGTAATTCAAGTTGTTCGCCATCACCCATATCCATTGGTGGGAACATGTCTTCACGGTAGTGGGCCCAGTGACCGGATTGCTTGTACAGATCCAGGTTAGCTAACACTGGCGTGTAAACGTGTTGGTAACCGTTAGCAACTTCTTTGTCGATGATGTAACGTTCGATGGTCCGACGAATCGTGGCCCCATTTGGCATCCAGTAAGGTAAGCCGGCACCGACTTTAGGATCAACGAAGAACAAGTCCAGTTGGTTCCCAATGACACGGTGGTCACGGTCGTGGGCTTCTTGGCGCTTCACTAAGTCAGCATCTAGGTCGGCTTGCTTGTAGAAGGCCGTCCCGTAGATCCGTTGGAGCATTGGGTTTGAAGACTTGCCTTGCCAGTATGCCCCAGCAACGGAGAGTAACTTGAACTTCTTAACGTCACCCGTGTTGGCCAATTGCGCACCGTCACTCAAGATTTGGTGGTCACCAATCTTCAAGAAGGGAACGGCGTCGCCAGCAACAGCATTGATCAATTCAGTCGTATAAGGGTCATCCTTGGCAGCGGCCAAAGCATCAGCCTTTGATACTGAGATCCGTTCGATAGGCAACTTGTCGCCGATCAACTTTTCAACGATTACGGCCAAAGCGTCCAATTCATCAACGCTAACCTGTTGGTCATCCTTGTCAGTATCCACGAAGAACCCGTCTTCATCAGCACTAACTTCACCCAAACGAATAGCTGGGAATTCCTTCTTCAAGGCAATTCGGAGCAATGCGGCAGTCGTGTTCCGCAGAACGCTCAAGCCTTCGTCGCTGTCTTTCGTGATGATTTCAATAGCACCGTCACCAGCGAGTGGGGTCAGGTAGTCGACCAGCTTGCCGTCTAACTTAGCGGCAACGGCCTTCTTTGCTAAACTGATGGAAATAGACTTGGCAACGTCTTCAGGCGTTGACCCTTCTGGAAAGGCTTTGGCCTTACCATCAGGGAATTTGATTGAAATATCTGCCATAATGATGATCTCCCTCATTGATTTTTGGATGGCCATCGACGCAAAAAGTCCCCAGCACCTAACTAAATAGGCACTGGGGACGTCAATAACGTGGTTCCACCCGATATTTTTCACGAGACTACTCCCGTGAACTCTAATCGTCGATAACGGAACGAACCGGCCGAAAATTTCCTTTCGACAGCTGCGGAAAGCGGTAATGCTTGCGGTCGCTAAGTCGGCTTCCAAGCTAGGCCAACTCTTCCTGTGAACGATCCCGCAAACACCATGTCTTTCGTCATAGCTCTTCTTGGTTTCACTCACTATTAAACACTTGCCAGTGAACGTTGTCAAGCATTGGCTGGCAATTTATTCCAGATTATTGCTGGAAAATAACCGGTTGGCAAGTTACTATTGCGGCCGCCGGTTGACACCGACCATGGTGATTTCGCGAGCTAAGAACCGAATTCGTTGCATCAGTCGTTGGGCCTTCAGCGGTTCATCATCCCCCCGCGTTGAGATTCGCAGGTGTTCCGTTTCCAATTGCTGCATGGAGAAATTGGAGCTAAAGAACGTTGGCAATTCCTCTTGCATCCGGTATTCCAAAATGACACCCAGAATATCGTCACGCACCCAAGCGGACATGGCATCTGCCCCAATGTCATCAATCATTAAGACTGGTGCCTTCTTCAAGGCATCTAGCTTATCAGCCACACCGTTTTGGGCAATTGAATTTTTCATTTCGACCGCAAAACTTGGAAAGTGAACTAATGTGCTGGAGAAGCCATCCGTTGCCAACTCATTGGCCAGTGCGGCCAATAGGTAGGTTTTCCCAACGCCAAAGCTTCCAGCCAGGTACAAGGCCTGATGGCGACGTTTCGGACTGGCTTCGTAGGCATCTTTAAAATCTAAGACCGCCATCAAAGCTTCCGCCCGATCGGCATCTTGGTCAAAATCAGTCAGACTGGCATCCCGGATATTTTTCGGCATGGCAATCGATTTGACCCGCTGACGAAGTGCTTGTTGGGCCTGTTTTTCTTGCGTTTCAACCGTGGGCACGTACGCAACATCGATGAGGTGATTGGACACAATCAACTGCGGCTCATACCCTGTCGCAAAGGTCGTCCCCCCCTTTGCTAATTTTTCCCGTTCACTCACGAATTCATAGAGTTTGGCTGCCGAGCGCGTCATCACGTCTTCTGCCAGCTCTGCTTGATGGTCGTGATAGAACTGGGTGACCTGCGGATCTGCATAGACCTTGGCCATCAATTGGCGATAGTTATCGTTTAAATGGCGCTGATTCATCAGTTGCTGCATGGTTTTACTGAGATCTTCCATGAGTTAGTCCTCCTTTCCCGCTTGACGGTTTTCTTTAAGTTTCGCAATCCGTTCTTGTAGCCGTTGCTGTTGTTCAGCAGACAGCTTGGCAGTTGTTGCCGTTGCGGTTTCGGCTGCTGGCTTTTTAGCCCAGTCCGGCAGCGTCTCCTTCACCGTTGGCTGACGGTTCCGCGACTTACGCGGCTGACTCGCCGCCCGTTGTCGCTCACGAATCTTTTGAATCGCTAACTGCGGTGTGTTGACCTTCGCCTTACTCCAGTCGTTGGCAATCGTATCCAACAGATTTTTATTTAACGTGGGTTTATCCTCATCAACTAAAACGTGATAGATCATGAGGTTTAAGACCGCCTCTGGGAACAGTTGGCGGCTAACCAAGTCACGGACAATGCGCTGTTCTCCGTCCGTCACAAAGCCCCCATTTTTCTGTTTAATAGCTTGTAAAAAAACTGCCGGTGCCGTCGCGGTAGCAACCTTGATCAAAGCTTGTTCCGCAGATGTCGGCGTGCCCGTCGTGGTCGCAACGGGTGTTGTCGTCGACTTTGCCGGTGCCGCAACTCGATGTGGTTGGCCAAAGTGTTGCGCAACGATGCGCTTAAAAGCCTCCGCATCAAACTTGTTTGTCGCCAAATCGGTCGCCTCACCCACATAACGGGCCATGGTGACTTCATCCAAACCATAGGTCACGTGCTCGGTCAATAGCAGTTGCCGATTCGCTTGAACCGCACGGGTGTCGATGAACGAATGCTCTAGAATTTCTCCTAACAATTTAAAATCAAAGTCAGGCTCGTCATCGGCTGACAAAACTGGATGTGTTGGCGCTTCCGTCAGTCGTTGCCGACCGTCCGTAACGGCCGTTGGCAACGTATTTAACTCCTGGCCGTCTACGTGAAAGACCTCCAAAAAATTTTTCGTAATGTCTTTTTCGTTAGCCATCGGTGACGATGTGGGCACAGTCGTCGTAATGAGCTGCTGATACATTTCTTCACCAATGACGCCCAATAACTGAACGCTGAGCAAATCGTCTTTAAAGAATGCCGTCGGTGCCAATGGCGCGTGCAACTCGTAAACAAACCCCGTCAAATCATCTTGCGTGGTCACCATGGTCGTCAATAGTCCTGTGGCCTCCAGCCGGATACGTGCCTCGTAAAAGTGTTCCAGGTCTAATCCCAACGCCGCCAATAACGTGGTGTGACGTTGGTAAGTTCCCCGATTTGGGAGCCAAAAAAGGGCCGAGAAGAGCCCTGCGGCACTCGGTCCCAAAATGGGCTGGTAGAGCTGGGTCAACGTTTGCCAACTCAGGTCACTGATGCGACCGTTTACCCGAACCGTAAAGCCGGTCTTGGGCTTCAATTGGTGCCAGGAATCTTCCATACCCTACTTCGCCTCGCTTTGCCCATTTGATTCTTTTTTAGCCTTTTCTTTATCCTTATCGAGCATATCCTTCAGTTCGTTAAAGAAGACGCCGGTATCCTTGAACTGTCGATAAACACTGGCGAATCGAATATAAGCAATTTCGTCAACGTCGACCAGTTTGTCCATCACGTACTCCCCAATCAACTGACTGGAAATTTCATTGACCCCCAGCGCCCGAATCTTATTCTCAACGCTATCGACAATATCGGTCATGACGTCCATCCCCACCGGTCGCTTTTCGGCCGAGCGAATAATGCCCTTCAAGATTTTTTCACGGTTAAATTCTTCCCGCGTTCCATTCTTCTTAATTACCAGTAACGGTGTCACTTCGACCCGTTCAAATGTCGTGAACCGAAAGCCGCAGCTCTCACACTCACGGCGCCGACGGATTACCCGACCGTCGTCGGTGGGCCGACTATCGACGACCCGTGATCCGTTATGATGACAGTGTGGACACTGCATATTTGGTCACCTCGTTAAATTTAATTCCGTTTTCTCTCATCATCAAAACTCATTTAATTAGCGACACCGCAATGGACAGGATTCAGCCCGTTGGTGGCGCCAAGCCACTGACTGCCAGATGGCCTCAAAACAGACACCCACGCCCTAGTCCGTAATGACACCTACTGAAAAACTGGCGTAGCCTTACCAATATCATGCTCATCACCAGATGCAACTAATCGTTCTCATCTCAAAATGGCTTTAAGTTGTTCGTGTCAAGCCATTTTACCACTTGTTGCCGCGTTTCGGCAATCGTTCCCCCATTATCAATGACAACGGTTGCGCGGGCGACCTTTTTTTCGATTGGCCATTGGCGGTCCATCCGCGCTTGGGCATCCGCCGCCGAAAGCTGGTCACGCGCCATCAAGCGCTGCTTTTGTGTGGCCACATCCGTTGCAACCACCATGACATGATCAGTCAACGCCTCAAGGTAACCGACCTCAAAGAAAGTCGGTGCATCAACGATGACAACGGGCGCTTTCTTCTGCCGGTAGTCCGCTAGTTGCCGTTGAATTTCGGCTTGAATCAACGGCGTCGTAATGGCCTCAAGTCGTTTCAACTGCGCCGGTTCACGGAAGACCAATTGACCGAGCTGCTTACGATTCAGTTCACCTGCTGCCAAATACGATTTGCCAAAAGTTGCCACAATCTGTTGCAGGCCTAAAGTTCCTGGTGCCACCACTTTTCGGGCGATCACATCGGCATCGATCACAGGCAATCCCGCTGCTTTCAGCCAACCACTCACTGTTGATTTACCAGTCGCAATGCCACCCGTTAATCCCCATACTTCAGTCACGGTCAAACGCCTCCAAGGCTGACGCCGGTAACGGCTGACACTTCGGGCAGAAATGCGTACCACGTTGGGCAACCTTGATCTTTTCAATTTCGGTCCCGCAACGCTCACAAGGTTCTCCCTCGCGACCGTAGACGTGCAAATGATTCTGAAATTGACCGGCCTCACCGAAGGCTGTAGAAAATGAATGAACGGTAGTGCCATGGCCCTGAATCGCCAATGCCATCTCTTCAATGATGCTTTGACGTAACGTTGCCAGCTGGGCCTTGGTCAGCTCGTTAGCCGGCGTTAGGGGATTGATCTTTGACAGCCATAACACCTCATCGGCATAGATATTTCCCAGACCCGCAATTCGTGATTGGTCAAGTAAGAAAGGTTTGACCACTTTATGCGATTTTCCAAAAATTGTTTGCATGTAAGCTAGCGTCAATGTTTCCTCGGTTGGTTCCGGCCCCATCTTAGCCAACGATGGCATGGCCGCAGCCTCTTGCCCCGTTGGTACTAGCCGCATACGCCCAAACTTACGGGTATCCGTGTACCGCAGTTCCCGGTCGTCTTTCAAATGAAAGACCACGTGGGTGTGCTTGGTAATGGGGCTCCCCTCGGGCTGGACATCATACTTGCCTTCCATTCGCAGGTGAGACACCATCGTCAAGTCGCCACTGAACCGAAAAAGGAGGTACTTGCCCCGCCGATCGATCCGCTCAATCTGCCGACCAATCAATTCGGCCGTAAACTCATCACGGTCTGGCGTGACCATCTTCGGATAAAAAACCTCAACGTGATCAATGGCAGCACCGGCTACTAACCGATTCAGCCCGCGCCGAACCGTTTCAACTTCTGGTAATTCTGGCATAAACCGTCTCTCCTTTTACCCTACTTGGCATCGTACCAGGTAGGTCCGTAGTGACTTTCCACCTTCAACGGAATTTCTAGATCAATCGCAGAATCCATCACACTCGGCACTAGTTTGGCCAACGTTTCAATTTCTTCTGCTGGAGCTTCAAAAATCAACTCATCGTGGACTTGCAGCAACATGGTCGCCTGCATGTCCTTGATGGCATCTTCCATTCGAATCATTGCGATTTTAATAATATCAGCCGCACTCCCTTGAATTGGTGTGTTCATCGCCGTTCGTTCGGCAAAGGAGCGTTGATTAAAGTTTCGCGAATTGATGTCTGGCAAGTACCGCCGGCGATGAGCAATCGTCTCAACATAGCCCAATTCATGAGCTTGTTGAACCATGCGCTCCGTGTAGGCTTTTACGCCGGGATATTCTTCAAAGTAGGTGTCAATAAAGTTCTTGGCCTGCTTGCGACTGATACCAATATTTTGTGACAAGCCAAAGTCACTGATGCCGTACACGATTCCAAAGTTAACCGCCTTAGCTTGACGCCGAATATTTGGTGTGACCGCCTCATCCGGACCCATCTTAAAGATTCGTCGTGCCGTTGCCGCATGGATGTCTTCGCCTTCACGGAAGGCCTCCTGCATATTGGCGTCGTGACTCATGTGGGCCAAGACCCGCAGTTCAATCTGTGAGTAGTCAGACGAGAAGATCTGCCAACCGGGATGGCGCGGAACAAAGGCCTTTCGAATTGCTCGGCCCTCTTCGTTACGAACCGGAATATTTTGCAGGTTAGGATCAACAGAAGACAGCCGCCCCGTTTGCGTCAGCGTCTGCAGGTACCGGGTGTGGACCTTGTGATCATCAGGGTGAATCACCTTCAGCAGCCCCTCTACGTAAGTCGACTGAATCTTAGCGATTTTCCGATATTTCAAGATATTTTCCGCGATTGGCGCCTCAGCCGCTAACTTTTCCAACACACCGACCGCCGTCGAGTAACCGGTCTTGGTCTTCTTGATTGCGGGCAAACCCATCTTTTCAAAGAGGATATGTCCCAACTGCTTCGGCGACCCAATATTAAATTCTTCACCAGCCTCGTTGTAAATCGTCTGTTCAATCTCGGCCAGCTGTTCCGTAAATTTACTGCCCATGGCTTCTAGTTCACTGGCTTGAACCGTGATACCGGCAACTTCCATCCGAGCTAAAACAAAGGCCATGGGTAATTCAATGTCCTGGTAAAGCTGTGTCTGTTCGTTTTCGGCCAATCCCTTAAATAACTGTGGTCGCAAGTTTTCAATCGCCCGCGCCTTTCTAGCAAGGTGGGAGAAGAAATCAACATCATCAGCTGGGATTGCCGCTTTAGCGCCCTTACCATAGATGTCTTCATCAGTTGCTACTTGATGATAGCCGTGTTCCATAGCGACCCGACCGAGATCGTTACTGTTGTCATAGGTGTTCAGTAAGTAAGAGCAGAGTAAGAGATCACAGTCGACACCGGCTAGCGTGATCTCTAATCGTCGTAACCCGACGTAAGTCCGCTTCGCATCAAAGACCTGTTTCTTAATGTCCGTCGATTCCAGTAAGGCTTTTAGTGGCGCCTGTTGTAAGAGCGTCACATCACGACTGACCCACCATTGATCCTGGTCGCCGATGACAAAGCCATCGAGATGGGCCGTATGATAATTTTCATCCAACATTTCAAGGTAGAATTCACAGCCATCGGTAAATGCGGGCAGGTCGCTCAAGTTATCAGCTTTAAGTACCGTAAACTGAACGTCCTTTAACCCGGGGGTTGCGGTTGGGGCGGCGCCATCCACGCTCATTTTGCTCAAAAATTGGTTAAAGTTCATCCGTTGATAAAATTCGACTAATTTTTCCTGGTCGTCCCCTTGGTAGACTAAGTCTTCAACCTTTTTTTCAACCGGTGCGTCCCGTAAAATGGTGGCTAACTTTTTCGACAGTAATGCCTGCTCGTGGTCGGCGACCAAGTGTTCCTTAAGTTTTTTGGCTGTGATTTCGTCAATATGGTCGTACAGGTTTTCAATGCTGCCATACTTACCGATCAGATCGACGGCACGCTTAGGTCCCACGCCGGTCACACCAGGATAGTTGTCGGAATTATCGCCTTGAAGACCTTTGATATCAATAATCTGAGCAGGGGTAACGCCCATTTTTTCTTTCACGTAAGCCGGTGTGTAGTGCTCGATGTCACTGACACCCTTTTTGGAAATGGAAACCGTCGTGTGATCGTCAGTCAATTGCGTCAAGTCGCGGTCCCCGGTCACAATGGTCGTGGTGAAGCCAGCGTCTTCAGCTTGTTTGGCTAACGTTCCGATAATATCGTCGGCTTCGTAGTCGGGTAATTCATAAGTCTGAATCCCGCGAGCCGCTAAGAGCTCTTTCACGTACGGAAATTGTTCGGACAGTTCTGGCGCCGTCTTCGCCCGACCACCCTTGTAATCATCGTACATTTTTGTCCGGAAAGTCGTCTTCCCGGCATCGAATGCGACTAAAGCGTGCGTTGGCTTTACTGTGTCCAGCATGGTCTCCAGCATCGTGTTGAACCCATAAATGGCGTTCGTGTGCAGGCCTTCACTGTTGGTGAATTTGCCTAACGCCGTGTACAACGCGAAGAAGGCCTTGAAGGTGACACTGTTCCCATCAATCAATAACAATCGTTTCTCTGCCATGTGACGCTCCTTTCGAGCCTGGTTTTCCGTACTCGAGTAGTTTAGTTCATCTGAAATGTATCCGTCTTCGCCTAGTCGGCAGATCTAAGTCTACCGCTAAACGTTCTGTCTCTATTTTACCAAAAAAATCGTCAAACTCGAAACCATAAAAAAAGAAGTATTGGTTCAAGCCCAATACTTCTGACGTTCAACGATTCTTTTAGTCGCGTCCGCCACCAAAAATACCGAAAATTTGTAAGAGTTGTAAGAATAAGTTAACGAAGTCCAAGTACAGTTGCAAGGCCCCGTTGACAGCCAAACCAGTCGTGGAGACTTGATCCCCATATTGCAGGTACATCTTTTGCATCCGTTGTGTGTCCCAAGCCGTCAAAACTGCAAAGATGATGACCGTGATCACTGAGAAAATCAGGGAGACCATCACGCTCTTTACCAGGAAGGCATTCACGAGTACGGCAACAATGATTCCGATTAAAGCGGCCGTTGCTTGCGTCCCAACCTTTGTCAGGTCACGCTTGGTAAAGAGTCCGAAGCCAGCCATGCTAACAAAGATGGCAGCACTGGAAACAAAGGCGGCAGTCATTGATGCGCTCGAGTAATACAGCGTATACGTCGAAATGACGACCCCAGTAACCACCGCGTACGCCATCAGGCCCACGAAAGCGACAGTCGGACGTTTCATCGATTGACCACTAATCACGAATGGTAAGATAAACCAAACGATGATTGGTACCAACAAACCACCACGGCTCAGGCTCAGAACGGCACCACTAAATTGCGTTGCCATTACGAAGGCAGTAGCGGCGGAAACTAAAACTGCTAAGCCCATCCATCCAAACATCTTGGTTAGAAAGGCATTTAAGCCAACCTCGGTGTTAACTGTTGCGCGGGGCTGCTGATCAAAGTTGTTCATTGAAACGCTCCTTTTTTTCAAATCAATTCCCGACTTAGCCGCCACTTTTGACGACCAGTTTCTAGGTTTATTGAATATATTTTATCAAATCTGACGATAAACACAAGTAATCAGTCGTGAAAGCACCCGTTTCGACCAAAAACTAAGAATCGAACCTCAAACTAGGTAACATGGTAGTTGGGTCGCCTTACCGGCCGGCAAATATGGGCTGGAGCGGTGCGCCTGAGCTCATATCGGCCAATCTCTCGGCTTACATTGTGTTCTCAGACGACTCTGAGAATAACTTATCCATTGGGATGAGACCCGAATTTAAGCTTTCAAGCTGAAGGTCACCACTCAAAAAGGTCAGCGACCATTACGGCTTCCCGCTATGGTTACTGACCTTTATTTTAATTAGTTATTCTTTAATGATAAGTGACTCAATAATTCTTCGTAAGCGCGTTCGTATTTCTGAACATCGCCGGCACCCATGAAGACGACCACAGCATCGTGGAAGTCCAGCAGAGGTGACATGTTATCAACAGTCAGAATCTCGCCACCCTTAGCAATCTTAGCAGCCAAGTCCTTGCTGGAGACAGCACCTTGCGTTTCACGAGCTGAACTGAAGATGTTGGTCAAGAAGACCTTGTCCGCTAAGTTCAAGCTCTTAGCAAAGTCATCCATCAACGCAATCGTCCGGCTAAACGTATGTGGCTGGAAGACGGCAATGATTTCTTTGTCTGGATATTTTTGCCGAGCAGCGTCCAACGTTGCCTTGATTTCGGATGGATGGTGTGCATAGTCATCAATGATGGTCATGTCGGCTAACTTACGTTCCGTAAACCGACGCTTAACGCCCTTGAAGTCGACCAGTTCACGTTTGATTTCGGCCATATCGACCTTTTCAAAGTAAGCCACGGCAATAACAGCCAGACTGTTCAGCACGTTATGTTCACCGTACAAGTGAATCTCAAAGTTACCTAAGAATTCATCATCATGGTAAACGTCAAACGTCGACCCCGTTGTTGAACGTTTGATGTTCTTGGCCTGGAAGTCGTCGCGGTCACTAGTCCCGTAGTAATAGACTGGCACGTCGGTCTTAAGCTTCCGCAGCTCAGGGTCATCACCCCAAGCAAAAATACCCTTTTTGACCTGGTTAGACCAAGTTTCAAACGCGCTATAAACATCATCGATGCCGGTATAGTAGTCAGGGTGATCAAAATCAATGTTGGTCATGATGGCGTAGTCTGGCTTCGTTGCCAAGAAATGACGCCGATATTCATCAGCCTCGTACACGAAGAAGCGGGCGTTTGGCGTCCCCTTTCCAGTGCCGTCACCAATCAAGTAAGACGTTGGCGCAACACCGCTCAAGACGTGAGCCAGTAAACCAGTCGTGCTGGTCTTCCCGTGTGCACCAGCAACCCCAATGCTCGTGTAGCCTTCGATCAAGTGTCCTAAGAATTCATGGTAGCGGTATACTGGTAAGCCCATCTCGCGGGCCTTCTTGATTTCAGGATGGTCATCCGTAAAGGAGTTCCCGGCAATTACCGTTAACCCCTCGTGAATGTTGGCTTCGTCAAATGCCATGACGTCGATTCCAGCCTGTTCCAAGCCACGTTGGGTAAACGTGTACTGCGTAATATCTGAACCTTGAACCTTAAAGCCCTTATCATGCAAAATCAGAGCGAGGGCACTCATCCCTGATCCTTTAATTCCAACAAAATGATACACCGTTGCGTTATCCATTAAATGATCCTCTTTTCTACTCTCTTCGGCAAAGGCCACTGGTCCCCCCAACCGACTGAGTGACACTACTTTCATTTTAGCATATCCCCCACCCCCATAAAAGAACTGGGCGATTAAAGACACGTGAGGACTATTCAAGCTAAGATGAGAATGGTGCACTTTGGTCATGAGGTTCCGGTAACTTTTTGCCTAAGTCTTCGGGTGTTAAATAAACTTCACGTGGTTTTGAACCATGTTGCGGCGAAACGTAGTGGTGCTGCTCCAAGTCGTCAATCAGATTGGCTGCGCGATTGTAGCCGATTGAAAAGACCCGTTGGAGTTTAGACGTGGAGACCGACTTTTCTTGGGCAATATAGTCCAGAACTTTCGGTAAGAGCTCGTCTTGATTTTCTTCAGCAGTCTCCCGTTGAAGTAAACCCTTGGGCTCAAAGGCATAATGTGGCTGACCCTGTGTCCGCACAAAATCCGTGACGGCATCCACTTCGGATTCAACAAAGGCCCCTTGTAGTCGCATGGGTTGACTTGCCCCGTTACCCAAATATAGCATATCCCCACGGCCAAGTAGGTTTTCGGCCCCTGCCGTGTCCAAGATAGTTCGGGAGTCAATCTGACTGGAAACCATGAAGGCGATTCGGGTTGGAATATTATTCTTAATCGTCCCGGTCACAATATCGACACTTGGCCGTTGCGTGGCAACTAGTAAATGAATCCCAGCTGCTCGAGCCTTTTGCGTGATTCGAACAATGTAATCCTGAACTTCACTTGCCGCCATCATCATTAAGTCCGCCAATTCGTCAATAATAATCACGATGTACGGCATCTTCAACGCAGGTTCATCGTTGGCATCGGCGCGGTCATTGAATTGCTCAATGTTCCGAACACCGGCTGCCGCTAATTTCTCGTAGCGTTCGTCCATTTCGGTCACGACCCATTTCAAAGCTGCCGCAGCGGCCTTCGGGTCGGAAATCACTGGTGACAATAGGTGTGGCAACGCATCATAAGGTGCCATTTCAACGGCCTTCGGATCAATCAACAGCAACTTGACCTGCTTGGGTGTGGCCTTATATAGAATCGACAGAAGTAAGGAGTTGATGAACACACTCTTCCCAGAGCCGGTGGCCCCAGCAATCAGGCCATGGGGCATCTTACGTAGATCTGTTACTTGCGGTTTCCCAAATAGGTCGACCCCTAATGCCACGGTCAATGGGGACTCACTCTTCTTAAAGGCTGCCGAATTCAGAATTTCTGACAGCATTACTGGTCGGGACTTCAGGTTCGGAATTTCAATACCGACCGTTGTCTTCCCAGGAATTGGCGCTTCGATTCGGATATCCTTCGCTGCCAAGGCGAGCTTCAGGTCATCATTGAGGTTCGTGATCTTATTGACCTTAACTCCAAGCGCTAAGCTGATTTGGAACTGTGTCACCGTCGGGCCGACCGTCCAGTCGGTCACATGCGCATCGACGTGGAAGGCACTTAACGTGGCATCTAAAACTTCTGCTTGGTGTTCGATCCATTCGTCTAAGGCCTCTTCATCAGGTACGACGGGGTTCGGCAATAAGCTTAAGTCTGGGAAATGATAACCCCGGTCGGTCGGTTCTTCGTTCTCTGATTCTACTGTTGCCGGCGTTGGCCGATCAAAGAGTGCTAAATTACGTTGGTCATTGCCCTCCTCTTGCATAATGTCACCCAGTGAATGCCCTAAGCCGCGACTTGGTTTAGCTTTTGGCTTCGCCGGTGCCACGTTTTTCGCATGATTATTCACGACCGATGATGTCGCCTCAGAGGTGGTCATATCGCCATTTGTGGCTGCCGGTTCACTCCCCTCTTCGGCATCGGTCACGTCATGATCAGCAACCGTTTCTGCCTCTGAGTCAGAGGTGGCTTCACTAGGCGCGTCAGCATCGGCGCGCGCTAAAAGCTTAGCCACTTCGGCGGGGTGGTCAGCACCATCAACTGCTGTGTCGGTCGGATGCTTAGGCTGCTCATCGTGCGGAGCCGTTTCACTAACAGGTACCGTGGATGGCCGTTGACTGGCAGAATCCCCAGCCGAGCCTACCGGTAGATACGTTGTCTCGGCAACTGGCTTGGCGGGCGCCGCAGTCGTTTTAGCATCAGTCGCTGATAATTCTGTGGTCCTCGCTGCCAAGTTTTCAGAAGCTTTACTTGTTGTTCGCTCAGCGGTTACTTCTGCTACTGAAGTCAAATCTGTATCTGACTCTGACACAGAAGTTGCTTTTGCAGTGGGTTCTGGTGTCGACTCAGCCTCTGATTCAGGCTTATCCGCAGCCGTCTTATCTTCAAGCTCAGCGGCCGGTTCAGCTGACACGCTTGATGCTGTCGGATAGAAGATCTCCGTTGGCGCTGCTTCCGACGTTGCGTCATCAGCAACGGTAGGGTCAGCGGCAGTTAGCGTGGCCACAGTCGCAACCGGCGGTGTGACGCTGGTATCAGCTAATGACACGGGGACCTTGGCCTCATGGGAAGCTGTTACCGTTAAACTAACGGAGGTTGCCGGTTGCAAGTCATGTTTCACAACTGTTTTTTTCGAGTCAACAGTCGGTATTGTAGTTTTTTGAACGGCATCATTAAGCGTTGTCGTGGGGCGTGTCGCATCCTCTGCCCGCCCAAACAAAAAGAAGCTGGCGTCGCTCTTATGTAAACTGGCAATCAGTCGCTGATAACGGCGACGTGATTCCAAGGTTGGTCGTGTCCAGTGGAGTTGCTTAGGGATCTCAGTGACCTGAAATGGCCGATAATTCCCCGTACTGGTCGTTGGCTTTTCCGATGTCGCTTGTGTTTGTGCCGTTGAAGTCGGCATAACCGTCCGCTCTTTTTCAGAGGTCAGCGGCTGCTTCTGTCGTTCTTCACGCAAACGAATACGGTCATTACGGGCTTTACGTTCCTTCACTTGTCGCTGGGCACGTTCATTCGTCGTGTCTTCCAATTGTTCAGGGGTTGGTTCTACTGGAAATTTCCGGTAAAAGGCCGGTCCATCATAATGTTCCATGTTGCTTCCTCCTTGATAAGTACACGCCTTACCACTTTTTTGCTACGGGAGGAGAGGCCGCCCAAAACGGCCGCTATACTCATTCCCTGAATTTTTAAAAATCATTTTTTTAATTTAAATTACGCCAACACCCGCATATCTCCTAGCATTGGCGCAGATAACCTTGCGTCCACTGACACTATTACCCAGCCTTGTTGCGCATATCAATCTCAGTTCAGCTAGACGGTCAGTTGGCTTTGCTCAGTCTTCATTGCCAAAGCATAGACGCAACAGAGTTAGTCTACACCATTGTACACAAAAAAGCGGGTAGACGACAAGGTCTGTCCCGCTTTGTAATGTTTCTTAAGCTTTAAAAATAGTTTGGCCCCGTTCAAAATCAAACGGTTCGCCCACTTCATAGTCATCGGGCAAGATCAATGCACCCGGCTTTTGCGGTGCATTTGCTAAGCCCAGCTCACGACCGGAACAAATCATCCCATTGCTGGCAACGCCCCGTAATTCACCTGGCCAGATAATCAGACCATTGGGCATCATCGCCCCCACCTTGGCCACAACGACCTTGATGTCAGCCTGCATGTTAGGTGAACCACTGACGATCTGTAACGATTCGTCATTATCCACGACGGTCTCCGTGACCAAGAGGTGGTCGGAATCAGGATGGGGATCGGCGGTCTTCACGTAGCCCACAACGAAGCGTGAACGTGTTTCAGCAACCAATTCACCGGCAAAACCAGCCTTTTCCAAGGCAGCATTTAAAGCGGCCACATCGTCAGCTGACAGGTGAACCTGCCCCAAGCCACTGATATCTGGTAAAATTTCGGAAATCGCCAAGAAGTTGTACCCCAGCGTCTTTTCCGTAGCTGAATCATAAATACGGGCAATATTATCCCGCACCGTGTGCGCTTGTTCAGCGGAATCTTGCGCCACGACAACAATTAAAGTGTCCCCTAATTCTTGGGGATTGTAACTAGCAATTAACATGTCTGAATCCTTTCCAACGGGTTTAGTCGGCGTTGGTTGCCAAAGAATTAATAAATTCTTCTACCTCTGCTTTAGTCTTACGATCTTTGTTCACCAACCGGCCAATCTCTTCACCATCGGCGTAAGCGATGAAACTAGGAATGCCAAATACGTTAAGTTCAACAGCTAAATCGATATTTTCGTCACGATCAACAGCGATGAACTTAAAGTCAGGATATTCCGCTTCGATTGCTGGCATTGCTGGCTTAATGAACGCGCAGTCTGGGCACCAGGTCGCGGAGAAGAATAACATGGTCTTGCCGTCTTTGACAACGTCCTTTAATTCAGCGGCAGACATCTTGGGTAATTGTTCCATGAATAAGCACTCCCTTATTTTAGTTTTGAAAGTTACACAAGAACTATTATAGCATGCCAAAAGGAATTTACACGATTTTTGTCTTTTTACGGGAACTTCGCGGCAATCATTGTTATACTGGTGGCAGAAGTGATGGGAGTAGTGCCCAACATTAACCTGCTTAAGGAGGCGGTAGCATGACTGCTAAAAATGGACAATTGTATCAATTAAGTCTCACCGGTGTGCTCGGAGGCCTGATGGGCATTTTCATCACGCGACTTTTCGGTGGCTTTTCTCGTTTGGATCCCGACAATATTTTGGATCAAGTCAAGCGGCAATTCCGACAAGAATCCCCGATTGAAGGTGCGTGGATTGAGAAACATGCCGTACCGTTCCAGAAATTTGCGGTGAAAACGGAAGCCTATTATGGGGGGATCACCCGTTACGAGGACAATCAATTGGTTCAGTACCAGTTTATTGCCGACGCCAAAACCGGAAGTGTCCTCGACATTCATCGGCTTTAAACATTAATTTAAAATCCATTTGGGAGCTAACCATTACGTTGTTGGCTCTTTTTTGTTGCCTTTAGTTTCTAAGTAAAACAGGTCACCCAACAAACTAAATTGATCTTAGATATCCTTTCATAGCAAAAAGGTAAATCGGTTTATATTTCGGGTTTTACGTTTTACCATCGCTTATAAATAAACTAATCAACAATTACGCTGTTAAATCACGAACTTATATGCTATACTTTTGAGAATTTGTAATCATATAAGGAGTGTTTTGGCTTGCAAAATGTCTATTTCAATCATGATGGTAACGTTGATGACCTCGTTTCCCTGTTACTCCTTCTGCAGATGCCCGATATCAATTTAACTGGTGTCGGCGTGGTCGGCGCTGATTCTTACGTGGAGCCCGCTGCCT
This sequence comes from Levilactobacillus enshiensis, assembly GCF_007115095.1. Classification (GTDB taxonomy): domain Bacteria; phylum Bacillota; class Bacilli; order Lactobacillales; family Lactobacillaceae; genus Levilactobacillus; species Levilactobacillus enshiensis. Next base: position 230,327 of record NZ_SULH01000002.1, read on the forward strand.
CGGCCTCGCGAAAAATAATTGATCTCTTTGGTCAACCGCACCAATCGTTGGCCGTCGCAACGTCGAACTCACGACCCGTTCATCAATTTCCACAAAATTGGCGACTTTCGGCCTACTCGTTTGACAATTTTCCGGTGCTCAACGAACGCGGGTTCATCTCAACACCTGCGGCCACAAAGCCTGCCCACCTAGATATGATTGAGAAGCTCCAACAAACCCCTGGTAAAACAACACTGGTCATGACTGGTCCCCTGACTGATCTGGCTCGTGCATTGGCAATCGATCCCACCATCACGGCCAAGATCGACAAGCTCTACTGGATGGGTGGAACGATGAATAACCAAGGTAACGTCAGTGAACCCGACCAAGATGGCACCATGGAATGGAACGCTTTTTGGGACCCAGAGGCCGTTAAAACGGTCTGGGACACCGATATCGACATTCAAATGGTTGGCTTGGAAAGTACCGATCAGATCCCACTAACGGCCGACCTGCGTCAACATTGGGCCGAACTCCGCCGCTACCCTGCCATGGAACTGATTGGCTACGGTTACTCATTAGTCATGGCGTTTGAAGCTGACTCCACCTACTATTTGTGGGACGTGCTGACCACGCTGACCAGCCGTTATCCTGAAATCGTTGACGCCACGGTCGTTCACAGTGACGTGCTAACAACGGGGCACGGTGCCGGTCGCACGTTCATTACGCCTAATGGCCGTCCCGTTACGCTCGTTACTCAAGTCGACAAGGATCAATTCTACAACCGCTTCGATACCCTCGCCAAGTCTGCAACACGTCGCTACTAGCAATCGACCATGCACACGCCGCTTGACCGAACGGAATCATCAGCGATTTACTAGCGCAACAGCGATTCTTGCTCGTCATCATGTGACCTCAATCTGCATTCTCACCGGTCTACGTTGCGGTACCATCATGGCAAAATAAAACGACTTTTTCAGAAACTTTTGAAAGTTCTGAAAAAACCGTTTTTTTAATGATATGCCAATCACTTATTTTGCAACAAGCATTCATGGTCGACACGTGTACCAACCTGATTGCTCTGGGACCTAGTCCATCGGCAGGTGCTTCAAACTCGTTGCCTGATTGTTGATATCCGTCCGGACCACGATGACGTCACAGATAGCATTGGCGACCACATAGCTCGCCGTGGAGCCCATCAACATCCGCTCGACCACATTGACCCCCGTAGCACCCAGCATAACTAAATCTGCCTGATACTCCTTCGGTAATGTCCGTGCCAGGTCAACCTTGGCATGCCCGTAGTAAACGGCGGTCACAACTTCTTTAACACCGGCATCTTGAGCCTTCTTGCGGTATTTATCAACAATCTGTTCGAGACGTTGACGTGCTTCGTCCATGACTTGTTGGTCAACGTAGCCAAAACCAACCTCGGTATTGTTACCCAAACCAACATAGTCGCCGCCGCTCATAATGGTCACAATGATTAATTCAGCTTGATTCCGCACCGCAACTGCAATGGCTTTTTCCACTGCGCGGCGTGCTTGGCGGGAACCATCAACACCCACTAAAATCCGTTTGTACCCCTCGGTCATCTCTACCACTCCTTTGCCGGTCATTCTCACGACCCTATTTGGTCAACTCAAAGATTGCCTGACCATAAATGGCCATTGCCTTTAGTAGGTCAGCTTCGGGTTGGAATTCATCGGCCTGATGCATCGTGTCTTGCGTGCCGGGGAATAAGGCCCCAAATGCAACCCCACGTTTCATCAAGCGACCGTAAGTGCCACCCCCAACAACTTCTGGTTGGGCAGCCGTGTCACCGGTCTGTTGCCGGTAAACATCCATTAATGTTGCAACGATTGGATCCGCTGGATCAACGTAGTGGGGAACCATTTCGCGACCTTGTTTCAACGTGACGTTCATCTCAGCTGTCGCCTTTGCCAAGCCAGCCTGAATATCCGCAGCCCCCGTTCCAGTTGGGTAACGGAAGTTGGTGTTGATCAAGCCACCCTTATCGGCCGTGAAGGTCATGATACCGACGTTCATGGTCAAATCGCCCATGACGTCATCGGTGTAGGCAAGGCCTAACTTATTTGCCCGGGAATCATCGTGTAACTTGCTTGCGAGCAGGCCCAAGAAGTCTGCCGCGTCGCCACCAAAGTTTTGCGTGGCTAAGAAGGTTGCCAGGTACGTCCCTGCATTGATCCCGTTCTTAGGTTCCATCCCGTGAGCAGCCTTACCAATGACGTGGAAATGCACCCCATTGGCATCAGTCGTGACGTCACCCGTAATTGGGGCCGCCGCCAAGAAATTGTCGAAATCGGTGGTCAATTGGGCATTGTCACCGTTCTCGACCGTGGCTTCGGCATCCCGTGGAACCATGTTTTCCCGCAAACCGGCATCAAATTCGCGCAGGATCAAGCCATTGCCGTTCGTACCGGTAAAGGTCGACGTGAAGGTCACATTCCCTTTTTCACCGTTGATCAGTGGAAATTCAGCATCGGGGGAGAAGCCTAAGGTAGGTGCTGGTTCTAAGTCGAGGTAGTGGTTCATCCCCGTCCAATCACTTTCCTCATCGGTCCCAATGATGAACCGAATCTTGATCTTAGGCATGATTCCCTGGTCTTTCAGCATCTTCAGGCCATAGTATGCGGCTAAGGCAGGGCCCTTGTCATCGGAAGTTCCCCGACCATACAAGTTGCCATCCTTCGCGGTCAACGTAAAGGGATCCGTGTGCCACCCCTTACCCGCTGGCATGACGTCCGCATGACCTAGAATCGCCAGGGTCTCATCGCCCTCACCATACTCGACATAACCTGCTAAATTGTCTAAATTCTTCGTCTTAAACCCATCACGTTCGGCTAATCCTAAAAATGCGATCAGTGCCTTGGCCGGGCCAGGGCCTAATGGGTAGTCATCTGTGGCCTTAGAGTCGTCACGAGAGCTGTCGATACCGACCAGGGTGGTTAAGTCTGCGATATAATCCTTCCGGTACTTTTCAGCTAGCTGTTGCCAATCAATTGCCATGATTGGACCTCCTTCATTTTTTTCGGACCAAACGTCCAGGAATACTTACCTTTGATTTTAGCATACCCGCGCCCGAATGTAAGCCGATTTCACGAACGAACATGCTATACTAAAACTGAAACGAGGAGGCCTTCATCATGCAAACTCTATCCACAGAAATTTTAACGCGTACCATTCGGCAACGCCCCGCCGAAAGTTACAAGGGGACGTACGGCCGCATTACTCTGATTGGTGGCAATCGTAACTTCGGTGGTGCCATTCTCATGGCCAGTGCTGCGGCTGTTTACGCCGGTGCTGGACTGGTCACGACCATCACCGACCCCAGTAATCAGGGAAGCTTACACGCGCGGTTGCCTGAAGCCATGTTTGCGGACTTTAATGACTTGGCGCAGACACAGGAACTGGTCAAAGGCACCGACGTCATTGTTATTGGCCCGGGACTCGGAACTAGTCCCCAATCTCTGACCATCCTGAAAAACGTCTTCAGCGTTATCCAACCTGAGCAAACGCTAGTCATTGACGGTTCCGCCATCACCTTAGTGGCGCAACATCAGGTGGCCTTACCTCAAGCCCACCTAATCTTTACGCCACACCAGATGGAATGGCAACGTCTCAGTGGCATCCCCATCGCCGAACAGACACCCGTTAAGAACCAACCAATCGTCAATCAATTGAACGCGACGGTCGTGTTGAAGTCTCATCGTACCCAAATTTACACACCGACTGCCGCTTACGAAAACCCGCTAGGAACCCCTGCACAAGCGACTGGTGGTATGGGCGACACCTTAGCTGGCATGGTCGGTGGTTTTGTTGCTCAGTTTACCAACCAAACGAATGCCGTACTCGCTGCAGTCTATAGTCACAGTGCCATTGCTGAAGAACTGGCGCAGACCCAATACGTGGTTCTCCCCCACCAGATCATCGACGTTTTACCGCAGTTCATGAAAAAGCACGAGGGTAACGCGTAGTCAACGCTACCCGACGCCATCAAAAAGCAGAAACCGTAATCTCTTTTGGAGAACAGTTTCTGCTTTTTAAGTGATCATTGCCACCGTCAATTAGCAGCTAAGACCCGAATCTTCAATTTTCACTTTTAGCTAGATCGTCATCATCTAATGGCCCCGTCAGCTCATCAATTTCTGTTGGCAATAGACCGCGATAAGCCCCCACCGGCAAATCTACCGGCAAGCTTAACGGACCGATTGTTAACCGTTCGACGGGACCCAATGCATCTGGTAAGGTTCCCAGAACCGCTACTGCCATTTCACCATCAGTTGTCGTCAAGGTCACCGTCACGTGTTGATGGACCTGGTCAACCTGTGTTTTCACCTCGTGGAAGGCCTGATTAGGCGCTAGCACCGGCGCAGTGGTCCCGCTAACCTGAACTTGAAAGCGGCTCGGCCAGTTTTGTAGCGTCACATCGGTCAAAAAATGTTCATCGTCGCTTGCTACGACTAGTCCCACCGCTTCTTTGGGTAAATCTGCCAATGCCTTTAACTGGTGTTGCTGATCAAAGGCATTTAATAGGCTGCCCACACTGTGCGGCGTCGTGGGGTCCATACTCAGTTGAAATCCCACCGGTTTGTTAAAGACCAGATACTGTGGCTGGCGACCCGTCACGGTCATCCCATCAACGCGGACGTTATCCGCGACCGCGACCGTTGCCCGTGGCGAGTCGACAACGTCAGCATTGACCGTCACCCGTCCCTGACGCAGTAACCGCAAAATCTGTAGTGGCGTTCCTTGTCGATTTTCCGTTAAGTACCGTTCAATGTTCATTGCAACGTCCTCCTAGTGAATACGCAACCGTCGCCGTAACCCTGCGACTCGGGGACCCATAATCGCATCTGCCAATCGGCTCTTCAAGACCACGTACACGTAGAAATAGCCACCGATCAGTGCTGCCACGGCCACAATCAGAAAATTCATGACCCGACCTTCGCTACCACTAAAGCTCCCCAAGAAGGTAACCGCCTTAGCTAGAATATACGTCCCAATCGATGTCAGCAAAATTCCATTCGTCTTCTTAGCGATCTGCGCGTAGTTGATGCCAAATTGGACGTCCAACGAGTGAATGATCAGATAACACGTGACTAAGAAACCACAACCCGTGGCCAGCAAAGGACCAAACGCCCCAAAAAAGTAAACCAGTGGCCATTGCACAATAAATTTAACGATGGTCCCCACGATAAAGTAACGCACGGCCCGTTTATTTTGCGAGATTCCCTGCATGAGGGCTGAAGCCACTGTGTACAATCCTAACAAGATTGAGAGATACGACGAGAATGCCAGAATCGATGCAGCCAACGCCTCGTGTGAACGCCCGTAGAATACCAGGTTCAATGGGCGGGCCACCGCAGACATTCCCAGTGCACTCGGAATCATAACAAACTCAAACATCAGAAACGCATTTGACAATTGATCAGAAATCGATTTTTTATCGCCCCGCGTGTAAGCTTCGGACAGCAACGGCACCACCGTTACGGCCAAGGCTGACGCTAAGGAAATCGTAATCATAATTAATTTGTTGGCGTTAACCCCAAACAACGCGAACAGGTCATTTAGGTAAGCCGCCGAATAATTGCCGGCCATATGCATAATGGGGGCGAAGGTATACTGGTCGATCAATTGGAAAATTGTAATCCCCGCTCCCAAAACCACGAATGGCACGGCTTGGGCAATAATCTCCCGGTAGAGTTGTGATGCAGGGACGACCATTTCATTGTTACTGTTCCGAACCAACGACCGGAAGTGCCGTCGACGCCGCCAGTAGTAAACACCGAGGACCAGCAGACCACCTAAGGCCCCCATTGCTGCAGCCAGAGTCGACTGTGACACGGCGGTGATCCAGTTGCCCTTCAGAACGCGCATGATCACGAAGGCCGACAACAGCATGTACAGCACCCGGACAAGTTGTTCGACAAACTGTGAGATAGCAGATGGCGCCATTTGTTGGAACCCCTGGAAATACCCTCTGGTCAGGCTCATCGTGGGGATAATCAGAATAGCCCACGCCAATGAGTGGAGCACCGGAATCAGGTTGTCATCCCCACCGGTAAAGAGTGGTGCGCCAAAGTACATCAGTGCAGCAATCGCAACTCCGGTCATAATGGCAATTTCCAAGCCCCGCTTGTACAGGCGGACACTAATCCCATATTCATTCAACGCATTGTAGTGCGCCACTTGTTTTGCAATCGCCGAGGGCACCCCCGCAATTGCGGCAATCAAGAAGAAACTGTAGATGTTGTACCCTTTACCATACAACGCATTTCCTTGGAGATAAAAGGCGCCGAACCAGATGTTCCAGGGGATGATATAAACTGCGCCCAGAATTCGCGAAAAAATACTTCCCGCCGTCATCCACGCAGAGCCCGCTACCATCTGTTCTTGTGCGTCAGCTTGATTGCCAGAATTATCAGACTTTGCCGCCATTTGACACCCTACTTTCAATTTGTAAAATTCAACGTTCATTTAACCTAGCCCCCGCATGGCGGTAAGCTAATCAAACCAATATTATACCATAGCTTTTTCTTAAAAATTATCAGGTTTCGTTAAAGTTTTGGCTACTAGCGCGCTGAATTCGCTGAAACCAGCCGACATTGCTTACCGGATAGGACCAACAGTGGTATGCTGGAAGTAGCAAGAAATCAGAACTTATTCAAGGAGGAATGCCAATATGACGCAAGCAACAGCCGGTGCAACCACGGCACCGAAGATGGAAATGTCCCCAGAGCGGGCCAAACAAGTCATTAAGATGACCAAAAGCATCCGCGCACATTTTCCAGAACTGGCAGACGTTTCCGACGCACAGTTGATTTATTCAACTTGGCGGGCTTTTAAACGCATCGACCAAACTAACGATAGCGATTATTCAACCATGGCCAACGTTTTCTTCCACGAAATTGACCGTCACCTACTGAACTACAAATTCTCTAAGGCGGGCCAAGGGGAAGGTATTTCCCAACGCTTTTTCGCCATTCTCACTGAAATTCTCTAATGATTCGTCCCTCACAGGCTCTCACCGTGAGGGTTTTTATTTGCAATGAAAATGGCCGGCATGCTTACTTGACTATTTACACGCTGCCAGCTGAATGCGCAACCAGCTTCGTGATCATTCTAGCGCTCACCGTAACCGCTTTAAAGTCCCCCAACGCAGTAATTGTCTTTTTCACGATTTAAGTGACTTCATCATCGCGATGGTTGCCAAATGTTGTATACTTATTACACGTAACTTATTAACGATTAAATACTGTGAGGCGATTGCTGTGCGTTATTTGGCGTTACTAGGGAGTCACGAACGAAATGGTATCTCGGCCGGCTATTTGCAGGCCGTTACCGATAATTTGCCTGCTGATGCCACCGTTGAAACCGTTTTTTTGCGGGATTACAACATTTATCCCGATACGAAGGAAAAGCCCTGCCCAGCACTGGATGAAATTGAGGAAAAAATGGCAGCCAGTGACTTTTGGATCATCTGTGCACCTACATATTGGGGTGGCCTCTCAGGCGTAATGAAGCAGTTCTTTGACTGCATGCGATTTCGATTGGTGCGAATGAACTCCGTGGCCGATACGTTACCCGGCAGGTATAAGGACAAACACTACCTGAGCATGACGACTTGTTTTATCAGCTCGACCGAAAACTTCTTCACCGGTATCACCGATCAAACTTTTGTGACCATTGACCGTGTCTTGACTGGTGCTGGACTGATTAAAGTCGGTGAGTTTGTTGGCACGGGAACTTGGGGGGGCACCCACGCTCCCCGACCGGAAAAACTAGCAGAATGTCGGCGTTGGGCTAAGAAAATTGCTAACCGACCACGAAAGGATGATAATACCTTGAAACGTTACTTATTGTTATTCGCCATGATTGCTGTCATGGCCCTCGTCACCATGGGCTTACAGGCCTGGTGGTTCGGTGTCTTCGCGGCTGGCAAATTCTGGCTTACGTACGTAACTTTCGTGGTTATCTTCTACGTCCTCTTAGCCAGTCTCCTGCACTTCTTTACGTTCGTGCGGCACCGGCGCCGTTAATCCTAAATTGTAGTGGGACATCAGGCGGCTAGTTTGCGAGCATTAACGTGAGCACAGAGGTTACGCCTGGTCTTGGCATAATTTCTGTGCTCGGGTTAAGCGCAACAAACTGCCTGGTGGCGCACGTTTCGACACGATAATGGCCAAAAATAAAATCAGTTTTTTCAGAAGAAAATAGCCGCGTATGGCCAATCCCTCTGAAAAAACTGATTTTTGAGTTATGTCTCAGGCCCTTGGGGACGAAAAATACTTAAGAATCAGTTTTCAGATACGCCTCCTCTAAGCTCTGTGTGTTGGTCTCCGCCATTAGCTCAGCTGGGGTACCTGTGAAAGCAATGCATTTTCCAGCCAACACGAGTAAGTGAACATTGTCTTCCGGAAGATTTCGAAACTGGTGGGTCGTCATGATCACCGTTTTTCCTTTAGCGGCTAAGGTTTTAATCCGGCTCATCATTTGGACGGCAAGCTTAACGTCTAGCCCACTTTCCGGCTCATCGAATAAATAGAGGTCGCGCTGTAACTGACAGATGCCCTCTAAAATAACTAATCGCCGCTGGCCCCCAGAAAGGTCGCGGAAATGACTGTTAGCGATGTCTTTTAAATTTTCTGGTAATCGACTGGCATCGAACTTAGCGGTCGGCCGGTCTAAATTCACCATCATTCGAATGGCGTCCACCACCTTCGCCGACCCCGTAAATGGTATCCCTTGCATCTGATAAGCGATTCGTGCCATCTCGGGAAAACCGTCAAAGGGCAAGTCCGCCCGTTCACTGACACCGGCGATAAAGTCGAGCAACGTCGTCTTTCCCACGCCATTTACCCCCAACAAAATGTTGACTTTCCCCGGTTCAAACTCGGCCGTCAAATGGTCAAACAGTACCCGGTCATCTGGTAGCTGATACGAAAAATCTTGAATTTTCATGACTGGTCTCCCCGTTTCGAAACTATTTTGTGTCACGCTTAACAGGCAACGTTCATAGTCGATAGTTTTGTTAACTGGTGCCAAGGTTCAAGCTAACCATTAGCCAGCAATGGCTATTCTCCAGTCAACCCATCAATAACGACTGGTATTCGACTGCAATTTCATGTGACGGACTGGATAATAACCAACAAGCAAATAGAATGCCGCCACCCCTGCCAATAAACCAACGTGTGCTAGTGTCACCCGCCCTAAAATATCTAAGCCCACACCGTAGAACTGAATCATGTATGAACAGGGATTAAGGGCGGTTAGCACGTCATTGAGCCAGGGGGCCAATCCCAGCCCTGGGCTGATTAGAAACATCCCCACGAAGATATAGCCCGTGGTCATCAAGGACACGAGGTTAACACGCAACGGCAGAATCAATAGAAAGTTCGTGAATCCCGCGATAATTGGAATTAGAACCACATTTAACAGTAATCCACCTGCCATCATTGGGAGTAAGGGGAGCGATGCCGAATTCAAGATCAAGACGACCAGATCAAACAAGAAAACTTCAATCTCGATAAATAGGACCTGTACGACCAGATTGCTGAAAAAAATCAATCGTTTGTCGCCCGCAATCACCGTAAACATCTTTAGAAAATTTGACTCACGCATGCCAATCAAGGCAAACTGAAAGCCATTCAAGATTCCCACTAAAACAATGTAGACCCAATAGCCAATTAGTTGAGAAGCCAGATTATGAACGCCAAATGGATGACCATTTGAACTAAGATCCGTCAGTACAAAGAAAATCATGGGAGCAATCAACGTATAAAATAAAACCATCTTGTCATCCCAAGTCTGCCGCAATTCAAACCGGCTGAGAATGCCTAATTTACGCCACACGATAATCCCTTCTCTCATCGCCTTTAGTTGTGGGTAGGTGTTTTGCCAGTTATAGTTTGCTGGCAATTTCCTAATTTTTCTTAATCCCAGACACGTCTGTTCATAAATCGCCCTGAATTATCGCCCATGCTCTAAATCTTGCCAATTAAAAAGTGTCGGTAGCTCCCTATTAGGAAAGTTACCGGCACTTCTTTTAGTTTAATTTAGTTGGCAACGATGTTGACCAGCTTGCCTGGTACCACGATAACCTTACGGACCGTCTTACCATCCGTATGCAGTTTAACCGTGTCGTCAGCCAAGGCTTGTGCTTCAATGTCATCTTTAGCCGCATCCTTAGCGACTTTCAAATGGGCACGAACCTTACCGTTGACCTGAACGACCATTTCAACCACATCTTCAACCAATTGCTTGGCATCGTACGTTGGCCATTTGGCATAAGCAATCGTGTCGTCGTGACCCATCAAGGACCACAGTTCTTCCGCAATATGTGGCACGATTGGTGAAATCATCTTGACGAAGCCTTCCATGTAGATCAATGGCAAGCTATCCGCCTTGTAGGCTTCGTTGACGAAGACCATCAATTGTGAAATTGCCACGTTGAACCGCATGGCTTCAAGGTCTTCACTTACCGTCTTCACGGTTTGGTTGTAGATCTTATCCAATGCACCATCGTTGATCATTGTGACCCGGTCACGCAGATGATTGTTATCGTCGATCAGCAGACGCCAAACACGATCCAACCAGCGACGAGAGCCGTTGATGCCTTCCGTACTCCATGGTTTGGAAGCCTCTAATGGTCCCATGAACATTTCGTACAACCGCAGTGTGTCGGCACCGAACTTCTCAACGATTTCGTCAGGATTGATCACGTTTCCCTTCGACTTGGACATCTTTTCGTGGTTAGTTCCCAAGATCATCCCTTGGTTGACCAACTTCTGGAAGGGTTCCTTGGTTGGCACAACGCCGAGATCATAGAGGAACTTGTGCCAGAAACGAGCGTACAGCAGATGCAAGACGGCATGCTCCGCCCCACCAATGTACAAGTCGACTGGCATCCAGTACTTCAACTTGTCTGGATCAGCGATTGCTTGATCGTTGTGTGGATCGACGTAACGTAGGAAGTACCATGAGCTCCCAGCCCATTGTGGCATGGTATTGGTTTCTCGCTTCCCTTTACGACCGTTCTCATCCACAACGTTCACCCAGTCATCCAGGTTTGCCAGTGGACTTTCACCCGTTCCAGAAGGTTCGAGTTGTTTAGCAGCTGGTAGCTTCAATGGTAACTGGTCTTCTGGAACCAATGTGGTTTCGCCATCTTCCCAATGGATCACGGGAATTGGTTCACCCCAATAACGTTGACGGGAGAAGATCCAGTCACGCAGCCGGAAGTTGACCTTCTTGTGGCCTGCTTGATGTTCTTCCAACCAGTTAATCGCTGCAGCAATGGCATCCTTCTTGTTCATCCCGTTTAGGAAGTCAGAATTGATATGTTTCCCATCGCCAGTGTATGCGGCTGTTTGAACATCCGTATCGTCGTCGCCCGCAATCACTTGAACAATTGGCAGGTTGAATTTCTGTGCAAATTCATTATCGCGGTCATCGTGCGCTGGAACGGCCATGATAGCCCCAGTTCCATAAGAAGCAAGCACGTAGTCACCGATCCAGATTGGAAGTTGCTTGCCGTTCAATGGGTTGATGCCGTAAGCACCAGTGAAGACCCCCGTCTTATCCTTGTTCAAGTCGGTCCGCTCGAGATCGGACTTGCTGTCGATAGCTTGCTTGTAAGCCTTCACTTCAGCAGCGTGCTCCGGTGTCGTAATTTGATCGACCAGAGCATGTTCCGGTGCCAGTACCATGTAGGTGGCCCCAAACAAGGTGTCGGGACGCGTGGTGTAGACTTCGACCTTGGTCTCTTCTTGGCCCGCAATTGGGAAGAAGACGCTAGCCCCTTCAGAACGACCGATCCAGTTACGTTGCATTTCCTTGATACTGTCTGGCCAGTCCAGGTCATCCAAATCGTCTAACAGACGGTCAGCATATGCCGTAATCTTCAGTACCCATTGGCGCATTGGCACGCGGTAAACGGGATAGCCACCCCGTTCCGTCTTACCATCAACGACTTCTTCGTTGGCCACAACAGTCCCACCCATAAAGTCAGGCGCCCAGTTGACCATGATCTTGTCTTCGTAGGCAAGACCCTTCTTGTACATTTGTTCGAAGATCCATTGCGTCCACTTGTAGAAGGATTCATCAGTCGTGTTGACTTCACGACTCCAATCGTAAGAAAAACCGAGTGAGCGAATCTGACGCTTGAAATTCTTGATGTTGTGCGCGGTGAAGTCCTTTGGGTTGTGTCCCGTCTTCAAAGCGTACTGTTCAGCTGGCAGGCCAAAAGCGTCCCAACCCATTGGGTGCAAGACGTTGAAGCCTTGCATCCGCTTCAAACGAGCCATGATATCCGTTGCCGTGTAACCTTCGGGATGTCCCACATGCAGGCCTTGGCCTGAAGGATATGGGAACATATCCATCACGTAATACTTTGGTTTACTTTGGGTGTCAGCCGTCTTAAACGTTTCGTTGACCCGCCAGTAATGTTGCCACTTGTGCTCAATAATTTGGTGTTTGTATGCCAAAATTTTCGCTCCCTTTCTCATTTTCAACGCCGAGCCATAAAAAAAGCCCCCAGAAGTCCATAAAGCAACTTCTGCAGGGCGTGTTAGCGCGGTACCACCTACATTTCCCCGGTCTTGTACCGAGGCTCATTCCGGCTGATAACGTCGCCAAACGCCCACCTTGCAGCGGAGAAGACTCAGAGACAAGTTCGTCCCACGGGATAACGGATTCACAGCGACCATCCGCTTGCTGAATACCCCGTTGAACTACTACTTCTCGTCAACGTCTTTGTCTAATCAGATTGTTTTCATCTTAGCAAACCCCCTCGGGAAAAGCAAGGGGCACACTGCTTTCTTAGCGAATAATTCAGTCAAACTGCTATGCCTGTCCATCGACTAGGCACATCAAAAAGTTCCACTCCGACTAGTCACCACTGCTACACAATTGTGTGGCTTGTCCTGTAAGTGGAACCTCTAGTTATGGCGAATGGCACCCCCTGTATTCTTGAAGAATACTATTAGTTGTGAAAAGGTACACGGCATCAGTTACCGAATCATTCCCATATACACAGGGTACCCCCCACTTCCCTTTTAAAAATCAAAGTCACTGCCTACCATCGCACCCCACCATAAACCGGTGCTCATCGCAACATAATCATACCGACCACTACCACCATCAAACCAACGTCTTTTGGGCTTTTCAAGCTTGAAGTTTTTCTCACTATTTGGCGTAGTCGCAGCCACTGCTACGATTGAATCCGTAACTGCATTATCCCGCTCAATCGACTCGCCATACCTATCTCTGCCTATATACATTAATTTCAGTACAAAGTCATATGTTACCATCGGTGACTCTTTAAAATAAAATGGCTTAAAGTGTGTCCGAGTTGCCCATTGCAATTGCCATGACTTGTTATAATCACCGAACAGCAGCATTTTATCATAATCAATTGTTAAGCTATCGGTAGTGTCTTTTCGATCATACAGAACACGTAACCCCACATAGTCCATAGGGTTAGCATATGTTACCCCGTACTGCTCAATATATAATGGGTTCAACAACTTTTCATTTTTCACTTTAATTATCTCCCTTCACTGTTAAAAGTAGACTACGTTCAGGAAACACCCCCGTATACACGGGGAACACCGATCGCGGCTTATGAGAAGTTAGGCTATGTTGGGATCACCCTCGTATACACGGGGAACACGGCCTTGTAAGCTCGTGTAAGCCGTTTAAAAGGGGATCACCCTCGTATACACGGGGAACACTCTAAAAATCCGTTGCTATAACGGCATTCTAATTTCTCGAAAACAGTTAATTTATTTAACTTGTTTTTTCAAGCATACTCGAATTAGTCAGCAATAACAACACGTTAGTCGCCCCAAGATCAAACGTTAGCTTGGCTCCCCGAGCTATTCACCTAACGACCTAAATTGGCGATAAACGGTTTGGTCCTTTGCCAGATCAATTCTCAAAATCAATTCTGGCTCCGTCAAAACACTGTGCTATACTAAAATTATTATAATCATATAGGAGGTCAACCTTTGACGACCATTTCTAAAACCCGTTGGCGCTTTACTTGGGCCGCGGGCATCTTATTTCTTGTTGACTTATTCGGCGTTGCTTTGCAGCAGCCCTGGATCAAGGCGTTCGACCGGCTGATTATCAGTTGGGTCCGTCACCCTCTGCCACATGACTTGATGCAGAGCATTATCTGGGTGACCAAGTCTGGCAATCCCAAGCCCGTGACTTGGGTAACACTCCTACTCGTTGCTGTCCTAGTCATCGCCCGTCATTACCGTGGCGCACTCTTCTTGGCCTTTAACGTGCTATTCTGGGCCGGCTTGGGCAACACGATTATCAAAAACATCATTCAGCGCCCCCGGCCAACTGTTAATCGACTAGTCGCAGCCAGCTCCTACGGCTTTCCCAGTGGTCATTCCATCACTGCCATGTTACTGTGGGGTTCCCTAATTGTTCTTTTAGGGTGGTCACTGCGCCAACATCACAACTGGCGCAGGGTCGGCACGTTGGTTCTCAGTCTCTGGATTGTCTGCATCGGCCTCTCCCGGGTCTACGTGGGGGTTCATTACCCCAGTGACGTGGTTGCGGGCTGGTCGCTAGGATTTTTTCTTTTAACTATCAGTCAATGGTTTCTCACCCGTTATGGAGATGCACTATAAATGAATTTACCAAATGCTTTAACTTATAGTCATACGCTACTCACAGAATGTGTGGCGCCCGGTGATACGGTGGTTGATGCCACCGTTGGTCAGGGATACGACACGATTTTTCTAGCAAACTTGGTTGGCAAGACCGGTCACGTCATTGGGTTTGACATCCAACAAGCAGCACTCGACGAAACGCAGCAACAGCTCACCTTGACGGGATTGGGTGCACAAGTCGATTTACACGCAACTGGTCATGAAAATGTCGATGATTTTCTGGAAGCGAATGAACGCGTCACAGCGGCTATTTTCAATCTCGGTTACCTGCCCGGCGGTGACAAAACCATTATCACGCGCCCAGAAACGACCTTAACTGCGATTAAGACATTGCTTCCCCATCTTCCGCGCGGCGGCCGCCTTATTTTGGTCGTCTATGCCGGTCATCCTGGGGGACCGACCGAACGCGATGCCGTCATTGACTTTTGTCAGCGACTTCCGCAAAAAGAGTATCAAGTTCTCCGTTATGGCTTCATTAATCAAATTCACACGCCACCGTTTTTACTGGCAATTGAACGGCGATAAATTTAAAGACACGGCTAGGTCCAGCAATTGGATTTGGCCGTGTCTTTTTTATTCTGCTAACTCTGATATGACGTACCGTTTAATAAATATCGGTATTTGCGTCTTAAACAAGCGTTTAATTTGCATAATACAAATATCACTTTTGAATTGGAAAACTTCCTGTTTGTGGCTAACAATCGTTTTATCAATAAGCTTATCCTGAGCAGTTCTTAGCAGCAAGTAAACCACTTTCCGAAAAAGAGGACCAAACACATTGAATTTAACTAATTGCTATATACATATAGCCGTCAAATCAATCTACTCTGCCAGTGCATGTACCAGCCCATCAGCCACCAAACATTCTGCAATTTGAACGGTATTCCACGCGGCACCTTTCAACAAATTATCGGCGACGACCCACAGATTGAACGCACCGGGATTCTCCAAATCGGGCCGAATCCGGCCCACATAGGTAGCTCGCGTCCCCGTCGCGTTTAGAGGTTGCGGGTAAAGTTGCTGCTGTGGCTCATCTTGTAGGACCACCCCTGGCGCTGCAGCTAACGCCTGTCGCAATTGACTAACGGTCGCGTTGGGATCACCCGTATCGATCCAAATTGATTCGCCATGACTAAATGGTACTGGCACGCGCACACAAGTCGCCGTAACCTTAATCTCACTGGCATTCATGGCACCTAACATGATTTTCTTGGTCTCATGGATCATTTTCCACTCTTCGTGCGAATACAGATCATCTTCTAGCACATCAATCTGCGGTAACAGGTTAAAGGCCAGTGGGTAGTGTTGCTGTGCACCCTTAGTTGGGAAAATTGTGGCTGTCATTGGTTGCTCAGCCAGATAGTCTTTAGCCTCTTGATAAAATTCATTCAACCCCGACTGACCCGCTCCAGAAGCCGCTTGATAGGTTGACACGATGATTTGCTTCAAGCCCACCGCCTGACGAATCGGATTCAGTGCTACCATCATTTGAATCGTTGAACAGTTCGGATTGGCAATGAGGCCATGATGTTGGCGAAGCGCTTCTTCATTGACTTCCGGAACAACCAACGGTACGGTCGGTACCATTCGAAAGGCACTGGTATTGTCGACACAGACCGCCCCCCGTGCAACCGCAAGTGGTAGAAATTGCTTCGACACCGCACTTCCAGCGGAGGCCAACACCAGATCAACATCCGTAAATGCATCGGCTGTCGTTGCCGCAACTGTCAAGACGTGGCCCCTAAACGTGACTTGTTTTCCCGCAGAGCGGGGCGAGGCTAACAGTTTAACCGCTTTGATTGGAATCGTCGATTGGGCCAATTGAGCCAACATCCGGGTTCCCACAGCCCCCGTTGCCCCCAAAATAGCAATCGTAAATCCTTCCTGCATCCCATCATCCCCCAAATTTTCAGTTCAAAACGTGTTCCCGTAGGTTCGCCGTAAAGACCGCCAGTCGCCGCATGGCCTCCTTCAGATCCGTCATAGAAGACGCGTAGGACAATCGGACATAACCTTCGCCCCCGGCACCAAAACAACTACCGGGAGTGACCCCCACCAGGGCCTCCTCCGCCAGCTTGGTCGCAAATGTCACAGAATCCAGACCAAACTCCGGTGGAATCTTGGCGAACGCATAGAAGGCCCCACTCGGCATCGTTGTTGCGTACCCTAACCTATTGAGCTCAGGAACCACGTAGTCACGGCGATGCTGGTACGTCTGCCGCATCCGTAGCGAATCATCCAAGCCATGGGTCAAGGCTGCCAACGCTGCATACTGGGCTGGGTTCGATGGACAGGTCACCACGAAGCCGTGCAACTTGCTGACAGTCTTAATCAATTCGGCTGGTCCGGCAAAATAACCAATGCGATACCCCGTCATGGCATGTGACTTGGATAAGCCATTGATCAGAATCGTCTGTTCTGGCAGTAGTTTGGCCATGGACACGTGCGGTTGATCGTACGTCAGCTCCGCGTATATTTCATCCGTAATCACGTATATTCCCTGACGTTTCACAACAGCGGCCACATCTTGTAACTGTGCCCGGTCATAGGTCACGCCCGTTGGGTTCCCTGGAAAGTTCAGAATAACCGCCTTAACCGTGGCTGCACCTTCACGGTCGAGCACTTTCTGGAGATGGTTACCCGTCAATCGAAAACCATCTGCCGTCGTATCGACCTGAATCGGAATGCCACCAAAGATTGAGATTACCGGCCAGTACAGCGCAAAGGTCGGCGTTGCCACCAAGACCTTGTCGCCGGGATTGATCAGACTACCCAATACACTAAAAATGGCTTCCGAAGCCCCCACCGTCGCCACAATTTCCGTGTTGGCATCATAAGTGAGTTGAAAACGTTGCTGCAGATAGTGACTGATGGCTTGCCGCAGTTCTAGAATTCCCCGCTGATCAGTATAATGCGACCGATTGTCCTGAATACTCCGAATGGCAGCAGCCTTGACGTGTTCCGGGACATTAAAGTCCGGCTCACCCAAGGTTAATTTGATGATTCCCGGAATTTGGTCAAACTTTTGCGCAAACGCACGAATTTGAGACGCCCCCATTGCCTGAATCTTTTGATTAACGATTGTTTTAAGCCTAGCATCTAATTCTGGCAACTGAATCCCCCCTTAATTTTTTGTCCTATAAAATTTTCTCCAATCCAATCACCAGATCCTGTCGCTGCATGACCGCCGTTATCGCTAACCGCACCCCCGTCATAAAGGACTGCCGATCGGTCGTACTTTGCTTGATCGTCAGTGTCTCACCAGGACCACCGAAGATGACCTCCTCATCGGCAACGAAGCCTGGCAACCGCACGGCATGAATCTTAATACCATGGTAATCGCCCCCTCGTGCGCCTAATGAATCTTGCTCTGTCGCTGGCTGTGGCTCATCGATCTGCTGTGCCTCATGAATCAGCCGCGCCGTATTCAGGGCCGTTCCGGATGGTGCATCGCGTTTGTCTTCATGGTGATACTCTATGATTTCAGCTCGCTGCAGATAGGTAGCAGCCTGCTGTGCAAATTTCATCATCAGTACCGCTGTCACCCCAAAGTTAGGCGCGATGATGCCGCCTAACTGTCGCGCATTGGCCGCTTCCTGTAGGGCTTGCTGCTGGCCTTCTGTCAGCCCACTGGTTCCAATCACTGGGCGCATCCCCCGTGCAATTGCAAATTGTGCATTCCTTGCAACGCCACTAGGTGTACTGAAGTCGAGCCACACATCAGCCGGCGTCATAATCTGCTGAAAATCATTATAAACAGTGACCGCACCATCCAAGCCATAGTCCGTAGCGCGACGACTCGTCACGTGGGGATTAAAGACCCCTACCAACTGAAAAGTCGGCGTTGTCGTGACCAGTTGCACTGCTTTTTGCCCCATTGCGCCATTGAATCCTGCAATGATAACTGAAATCACGCCATCGCCCCCTTTAGTGCCAATGCATGATACAAGGCTGCCTTTTCCGCAGCGTTTAATGGTAGCACTGGTAAGCGACACGTCCCCACATCGTACCCCAGATCATTGAGTAGCGCCTTGACCGGTGATGGTGACGGGTACATGAAGAGTGCGGCCATCTTAGGGGTCAGTTCCCGCTGCAAGGCCCCAGCAGTCCGGTAATCGCCCCTGTCCAACATATCAAGCATCCGTCTGATCTCGGCACCGTAGATGTGGGCAGCCACGGAGATGACACCGTTACCCCCAACGACCTTCGCAAACAGGGTCTGAGCGTCTTCTCCGGTATACACCACGAAGTCATCGGGAACGTGTTCCACAATATATTCAAAGTCAGCCATCGTATGACACTGCTTCACACCCACAATATTCGGGTACTGTGCCAATGCCACAATGGTCTCCTTAGTCATCAAGACACCGGTACGGCCAGGAATGTTATACATCATGATGGGAAGCGATGACGCATCAGCGACCGCCTTAAAATGAGCCTGCATGCCCCGTTGATTTGGCTTGTTGTAGTATGGCACCACGACTAACGCCATGTCGATGCCATCGATCTGACTCAGCTTTTGCACAAAATCTATCGTTCCGGCCGTATTATTGCTCCCAGCCCCAGCAATGATTGGCACTCGGCCAGCCACAATTTGAGCAAAGCGCAGATAGAGCGTCAATTTTTCCGTCTCACTCAATGTGGGCGTCTCGCCAGTCGTCCCACCGATAACAAACCCTTTCGTCCCAGTGTCCAGCAGATGGTTGGTCAATTTTTCAAGTGCCTTATAGTTAATGGCTCGGCCATCATTTGTAAATGGCGTAATAATCGCCGTCATCAAATCAACGTTCGTAAACATCATTGCTCACTCCTTTATTGGGTCATACGATTATATAAAAATCCACGAATCGCGGTCACACCTTGAAAAATCGCGGCTTCGTTCGGCTGAAAATTAGCGGCGTGTAGTCCACCTGGGCTAGCAACGCCTAACCAAAACATGGTCCCCGGAATCTTGGATAACAGGTAGCCAAAGTCCTCCCCCGTCATTGCTGGCGGAGTCGTCTGGAAGTCAACGTCTGGGGTCGCTTGCATATATTGAATAAAATTAGTCGTCAACGGCGCGTTATTTTCAACTGGATAATAACCACCCTGATTAAACGTCACGTCGATCTGCGCGTGATACGTCACAGCAACGCCAGCGACAATTTCCCGCACTCGCCGCTGAATAAAGCTGATCATGTCCTGCGTCAGGCCGCGAATCGTGCCCGCTAGCTGGGCCTCCCCAGCAATCACATTACGAATCGTCCCCGCCGTAAGTTTACCAATGGTCAACACCCCACAAGCGGTTGGGTCCACATTACGAGCCACAATGGTCTGGAGCTGCATAATCAGGCTGGCCGCAATCACGATAGCATCATTGGCCTTCTGTGGAAACGCCGCATGCCCACTCGTCCCGTGAATGGTCACGTTGACCTCACTGGTCCCAGCAAAAAGCGTTCCTAATCGACAACCAATGGTGCCTGTCGGCAAATCCGGATTGTCGTGGAGCCCATAAAACTCATCAGGGTGAAAGTCCCCCGTCAGCAATCCCCGATCATAAGCCAATTTGCCACCACTCTCGCTTTCTTCCGCAGGCTGGAAAAAGAAGACGAGGTTGTCGCGGGGCTGTTGCTCAGCAAAATAACTGAGCAGGCCCAAGGCCACCGTCATGTGAATATCATGGCCGCAAGCGTGCATTATCCCCGGATGTTGCGATTTAAAAGGCAGGTCATTTGTCTCCGTAACCGGTAAGGCGTCGATATCGGTTCGATAGCCAATCGTTCGTTGGGGCTGACGCCCTTGGACTCGAACCAATAACGCTGTCGGTAGGTTGGACGCCGTTGTCACGGTCAGATAGGTCTGGGGCAGTGTCTCGATTACCCGTTGTAAATAGGCGTGGGTGGCCGTTTCCTGCAAAGCCAGCTCCGGAATCTGGTGTAAGTGCCGCCGAATCTGAATCAATTGGGCTTCAGTCAACATGGCTCACAACTCCCTTAATTGCGCTTCAATATGCGTCTTCGCTGTGGTCTGGTGGTCCTTGACCTTGACAATCCGTGCCGGAACACCCGCCACGACAGTTCCAGGTGCCACGTCCTTCGTCACCACGGCCCCCGCACCAACGACCGCATCATTCCCGACTTGAACCCCCTCAAGGACGACTGCATTGGCACCGACTGTGACCCGGTCGCCGATCCGCACCGGCATGGCTGAAGCGGGCTCAATAACCCCTGCCAAAACAGCATTGGCACCAATGTGAGAATCGCGACCTACCGTGGCTCTGCCACCCAAGACGGCCCCCATATCGATCATGGTACCGGCGCCAATAACTGCCCCAATGTTAATGATGGCTCCCATCATGATGATGGCATTATCCCCAATCTCAACCTGATCTCGAATCACAGCCCCCGGTTCGATCCGTGCATTAATATCTTTCGTATCAAGTAGTGGGACGGCTGAATGACGTGCGCTAATTTCCAGGTCATAGGTTGCCGCTGGTCGATCGGCCAGTAACGGTGCAATCGCCTGATAGTCGCCAATCAGAATCGTTAATCCGGGTGTGGCGAAGCATTTCACGCCGGCTGGAACGACCGCTGGCTTCAGCGTGCCCTGCAGGTAGACTTTGACTGGGGTTTCTTTCTTAGCGGTACCAATGTACTGAATGATTTCCGTTGCTGTCATTTTCTGCATGTTCGTTTTCCCCCTCAATCACTCATAGTGCCTATCCAATCGAACGAGGTCCGCATATGTTTCTCGGCGTACCACCAGCTTTGTGCGTCCCTCCTCAACGAAGACGATGGCGGGACGGGGATTGCGGTTGTAGTTGGACGCCATGCTGTAACCGTAGGCCCCCGTATCCAAGACGGCAACCAGATCACCTGGCTCACTCCGTGGTAATCCCAGCTGATCGATTAAAATGTCACCCGACTCACAATACTTACCGGCTAAATGAACCGTCTCGTGCAGCGGTTCGTTCATTTTATTCGCCAAAACGGCGCTGTATTGGGCCTGATACAGGGCCGGTCGGATATTGTCACCCATCCCCCCATCAACGCTGAGATAAGCTGTCAAATCGGGAAGGTCCTTCCGCGACCCTACCGTGTACAAGTTGTAACCGGCCGGCCCGACGATCGCCCGACCCGGTTCGATCCACACTTCCGGTAACGGCAACTGATATTGATTCGCTAGTTCCCGTAGTGTTGAGGTGATCTGTTGGACAAAATCGGCGGGACTCAGCGGATTGTCTGTCGCTGTATAGGCGATGCCAAACCCACCGCCCAGATTTAAAATGTCAGGTATAACGCCCAATTGATCGCGCCACTGGGCGGAAATCGCCATTAACTTTCGTACTAACAGTTCAAAACCAGTCACCCCAAAGATTTGTGACCCAATGTGCGCGTGAATTCCAATCATATTCATTTGGGGAATGGCCAAGACTTTTTGTAGCGCCCGGGTGGCTTGACCGGATGCCACATCGAAACCAAACTTGCTATCGATCTGTCCCGTCTGCGTGTAGCGGTGCGTATGCGCGGTGATTCCCGGCGTCAACCGTAACATGACATCACAACTAGTCTGTTGTGCCAGTAGCACCCGCTGCAACAGGTCGATCTCGTGAAAATTATCGAGCACGATCACACCAACGTGGTTCTCAACGGCCATTTCGAGCTCAGCTAGTGACTTGTTGTTGCCGTGAAAACTAAGGTCACGGACCGGAAAGCCTGCCTGCAGTGCGGTATAGAGCTCACCACCAGAAACGACATCGGCGTGTAGGCCCTCTTCGTCAACGACCTGATACATGGCAATCGCTGCGAAAGCCTTACTGGCATAGCTAATCTGATACCGCAACCCACTCCGTTCAAAAGCGGTTCGAAACTCCTGAATCTGGCGTCGAATCGTCGTCACATCATAGACCACTAAGGGGGTTCCGTATTCCCGTGTCAACCATGTGGTGTCAACACCACCCAAAACCAAGTGGCCCTGCTCGTTCGCTTGTAATCCCTGGGTCGTCATTCGCCTCACCTTTCCTTTCGTTTCTGTCTGACCAAGACCTGCTTTCTAGCAGGCTTGCTTAATCTAAGCTTGTTTTTTCCCATCGTACGGATAAAAAAAGAATCTCTTTGCTTACAAACAAGGAGATTCTAGAACTTCGCAGTCCGAATCGAATTCGTCGTAAGCTCCCCGTAGCAGACATCTTGCTACGACAGTCCGTGATCTATTGGATCGACGGCCCAACTACCAGCCGCTGAGTCAACTGGTGCTTCGGCAACCGCCCCTTTCCGCCAGTTCATGGTCCACTCAGAGACTCCCTGACGTACTGTTGTTGGTTGCAACCTCTTAGATATTGACATCAGGGTAAAGCAATTCACTTAGAGCGTCAAGACATCGGTCGCGAATTCGCGCTGTTTTCTAACTTTACGAACTGAATCCAACTTTCATCGCTTGCTTTAATTTTGACAGCTGTTAAAGTTGCCCTTAAAAATAACTGTAGCTTCTAAACCTATTTTCGAGGTGATTCCTGTGAAAGTCATTAAGTTTGGCGGTAGTTCCCTGGCCACTGGTGTCCAAGTAGCTAAGGCCGTTTCAATTATCAACGCGGATGTGGAACGCCGTGTGATCGTCACATCCGCACCGGGAAAGCGAACTCCCACGGACGTTAAAGTCACGGACCTACTGATTCAATACGCACAACAAGTCATCGCCCATCATGAAACGGATAAAATCGTCATGCAAATTCTCACCCGCTATCAAGCCATCAGCGACTACTTTGAACTGAACACTGCCGTTATGACGGCCCTCACCAACCGTCTCTGTGCGCTCACGACCAAGTCGTTCACGGACCAGGACTACCTGCTGGCCGCCTTTAAAGCTCAGGGCGAATTGTTAAACGCTATTTTATTGACCGCCATTTTGAATCAGCAAGGGATTCCCGCAAAATTTGTGGATCCCCAGACGGTTGGCTTTCTCGTCAGCGGGACCCCTAATGATGCCAGTGTGCTGCCTGCCACCTATGCCAATCTGGCGAGCTGGCAACTTCCCGCAAACGTCCGCATCGTTTTCCCCGGATTCTTTGGTTACAGTCAGACCGGCGATATTTCCACCTTTGCCCGCGGTGGGTCAGACATTACCGGTGCCATTCTCAGTCGGGGGCTTCGAGCCGACCTTTACGAGAACTTTACCGACGTTGACGCCATCTTCACGGTCGACACCCGCATTGTGTCCCATCCAGCCATGATTGCGAAGATGTCTTACCGTGAAATGCGGGAACTCTCCTATGCTGGTTTTTCGGTCTTCCAAGACGAAGCCATCATCCCCGCTATTCAGGGTCAGATCCCGGTGAATGTGAAAAATACCAACAATCCGACCGCTCCGGGAACCCTGATCGTTCCGGAACAATTTCTCTTTAACCCGGCTAATCCCATCACGGGCATCGCGTGTTCGGACCGTTTCTCGGCGCTCTACCTCCACCGTTACCTGCTGAATAAGGAGGTCGGCTTCACGCTCAAATTGCTTGAAATCTTTCAGAAATACGGCCTCTCCTATGAACATATGCCATCCGGAATCGACGACCTCACCATTATTTTCGACCAGCGTAAATTAGACCCACCAACTATTCACCATCTTTGCCGCGATATTCGTACCACTCTCCACCCGGATTACCTGGAGTGGATCGACGATTATGCCATTATCATGGTCGTTGGCGAAGGGATTGCCCACACGATTGATACAATGGGGAAAATTATTGACTCACTCACCCAAAATAACATTGCGATTCACATGATCAATCAAGGGGCCTCTCGCATTTCAATCATGATTGGCACCCAACGCAAGGATGCGCCCGCCGCCGTCCGCCACATCTACGACACATTTTTTGTAAAAAGCGAGGTATAGCCCATGTTGACCCTGATTAAAGCTCACGGCTCAGAGAACCAATTTTTCCTACTTGATCAAACCCAACTCACGCAACCACTGACCACCACTGAATTGTCCTGGATTGCTCGTCAGCTTTGCCACCCGCAAACGGGGCCTCTAGGAGGAGCCGATGGTTTACTTGTAATCGCGCCGTCAGCTAATCCAACGTGTCTGGGTGCCATGCGCGTTATCAACGCCGATGGTAGCGAAGCCAAGATGTGTGGCAATGGTCTCCGGACCGTCAGCCGTTACCTGGCTGAGAAATCAGGTCAGACCCAGTTTCAAATTGCCACTCCAGAAGCCACCCTCAGTGTGATTCGGTCGGCAGACCTAGCACCTAACGTACCAGCATTTAGCGTTCAAATTGCCCCCATCTCCATGGCCGCCGCTAACCTCCCTTTTGCCTATCATCAACGACCAGAACTTTTCAATACTGCCGTCCCAGAGTTCGTCGATCACCAGACATTCACGGCCATTGCCGTTCCTAATCCCCATTTGATCAGCTTTGTCGACCAACTCGATTCGAACGTGTTAGGTGAGCTGGGGCAGCGCTTAAACGCACCTAACCCTTACTTCCCAGAGGGGGTCAACGTGAGCTTCGCCAAAGTCCTTGGCCCCAACCGGTTGTTCGTCCAGACTTATGAGCGCGGAGTGGGCTTTACCAATGCCTGTGGGACCGGCATGTCCGCAACCAGTCTGGCCTTTGCCATGCAATACCCGACACTGTTTGACCCAGCCAGTGACCTCGTTGTCTTGAATCCTGGTGGACTGGTCAAAACACACGTCACCTTAGGAAAAACACCGGCAACCAGCACCTTGCACCTGATTGGCAACGCCACGTTTTCGGCTAAGCTCACCCTTGATGAACACGACTTGCGCGCAGGAAAATTCTCCACAGCACTCATCGCAACAACCCGTGAAGAAACTGCTTATCAGACCTTTATTCACCATGTGAAGCAGCTCACCTTGTAACCCCTAAAGAAGCGCGTAAAGCCCAAAGCGGTTGGGTGCACTTCGATACCCTCATGAGGCAAAAATCGGCGTTTTCAGACCTTATGAGAGTCTGAAAACGCCGATTTTTGAGTGATATCGTTTAGATGAATTTACTAATAATTTGATGAATAGTAACGAAAATTCTCCCTGGCTTTAGTCCTTATGCAACGACTTGCGCTTCGGACTGACCCACGTCCCCGACCCAAAACCAAGAATCGTCTTGAGCGCTGGAATAAAGGTCATCACCACCGTCACCGGATTGACCATCCAATAGAAAAGCATGTACAGGGGCGCAAAAATCAGGTATTTCAGTTTAGCTCCCCGGTGGTCGAGTAGGAGCGCTGCAATCAGTTGCATAAAGCCTGCAAACAGCTCGAAGGTCACGAAGATAAAGGAAATCACGATGCCGTGAAAGACCCGCTCGAAATCTCCCGTAACCAGGAAATACAGCATCATCGCAATAAATGCCACGGAGGTGATCGTAAAGAAGAACGACCAAATGATGGACAACGTTGAGTCGACAAACATCGAAATTTGATAACGATGCGCGATTGGATGCCGGAAAAATTTCTTAATATTGGTCAGCCACACCTCGGTACCACCTTGTGCCCAGCGCTTACGCTGATGATAAAGATCCTTAATGGTCTCTGGGACGTTCATATGAAAAATAACGTTCGGGGCAAATCGAGGCACGGCCCCCAGCATCTGATGGTCCCAAGCAATGCTGATGTCCTCGGTTGCTCGGTTCTGCCGGAAGCCACCCACGTCAATCAAGAAGTCCTTCTTATACAGGGTATTAGCACCACTATAAGCGTACATTGAATCGTTAATGGCGGTCTGACTACGCTTGATGACCCCCACAATACTTGAAAATTCCACCGTCTGCGATTTACCCAATAACGTTGACTGATTCTGTACGTCCATATTTGCCGTCACGGCCGACGTATTCATATCCCGGTCGCGCATGAAGAAATTCATATACTTCATCAAAGCGTCCGGTTCGGGAATCGTGTCGGCATCATTACTGAGGATATACTCGCCCTTCGCAAAATACATCCCAATGTTGAAGGCGTGGGCCTTTCCTTTATTTTTGAGAATCTCAACGGTCCGTAACCGTGGATACTTCTCCTGCAGTCGGGTAATGATCTCCCCAGTCTTGTCGGTCGAGCCATCATTCATGACCAAGACTTCATAATTATCATAATTCAACTCTTCAAATAGATAGGTGATGGTCTCCTCGATCATGACCTCTTCGTTGTGAGCTGGAATCATAATCGTGATCATTGGTTGTTTACTCGGGAGAATGGGTGACCAGTCGCTGTCCCGTTTGTTAGTTTTTAAGAAACGATAGGACAGCGCTCCAGCGAACCAGAAAAAGGACCCCACCACCGGATATAGGCAGAGGATCAGCAGAAATATGTTGAGAATCGTTTGTCCCAGAGTTGCTTTTAAAACACTATCGATAAAGATATTCCACACGAGTCGCTAATTCTCCTTTTTCTGATGAGCTATTTGCTTATTCATCCAGATCATTTAAATCATGCTTGGCATACAAGTCATGAATCTGATCAGTATCCAAGTTCTGCTCTGGTTTGACCTGGTAGTGGCGCACATTCTCACGAAATTTCTGATCACCGAATCGGTCCGTCATAAACCGATCTAGCTCACTCTCCCGTTTCTGTTGATTGATGGGGTTAAAGGTGGGCCACTGCTCAACGACCCGGTCACGCTTACGGTTCTGAATAATCGTCATCCCCACAGCAAATAAAGAGACCACCACGAACGCGAACAGCAGCAGCACGCCGATAAACTTAATTTCAAAAATTCCCTCTTGATACGTCCAAATGTGGGGAACTCGGGGATCATAGGCCGACCAAAAAGAAAGCACGGTGACCACGATCGGAACAATAACGCAAATCCAACCCAAAATGGCAACCACGGTTTGCCAGACTTTGAGGCCCCAATGCCCCTTCTCAAAGTAAGCATCGGTGTAAAGCTGCTGCCGTTCCTGTTCCGACTGTTTTTCGGCTGCTTGTCGTGTCTGCTGTGCCATTACGATTCCTCCCGAGGATTCACAGGGCGACCAAAGTGATAGCCTTGTCGTACCTGAATTTTAAGTTGTTCAGCGAGCTTTTCGTCCGCTTCATCTTCAATGCCCATCAAAATCAACTGAATGTGATTGTCCTGAGAAAGTTTATTCCAAAACTGCAAATTCAAGTCGAGCCAAACGGACGGGTCTTCCTTACGAAAGCTTCGCATGGAACATTTAAGCGAGTCGACTTGTGGCAACAACCATTCGATATTGCTCAGGTTACTCAGCGTAGACCCCACATTATCGACGTCAAACCGCATCCCATACTGCCGTGCTTCCTTAATCCGTTTCGTAAATAAACGCCGGTTGATTCGCCCATCGACGTGATCCGCGGTATACTCAACGGCTAAATTCATTGGCGTAATCTTCGAAATTGCCCAACGAACGAAATAGTGAAAATCAGGACTGATGATTTGATCATACTCTAAGTTGATAGACAACGTGATTGGCTCTACTGGCAGGGCTTTAAAGGTATCCTCTAACAAAAAAATCACCCGCTGTAACAGTAATGAATCTAGCTGCTGTGGGAGCGACCAAGACCCGTCGGCGTTGTGCTGTCGTAACAGGCACTCGTAGCCGGTGGTATTTCCCCGAAAGTCGACTTGCTTCTGGATAAAGTAACGGAGTTCAAGCTCATGATTCTCTAAATAATTATTGCTGCTCTTCCGTGAGTACCAATAATAAATCGCAATGGTTCCCACAACAATGACCGCCATGATACCCGTCATCCACAAGAGAACCGCTTCAAGTTGAGCTAGAGACATTGCCAATCACTCCCAGTCCATAACTGTGACTATTTTTCACACCATTAATCGTCAAAAAAACACCAATAGGTCTAAATCCCCCCATTGATGTTCATTGATTAACGTTTTACTCAGCGCTTAGGAAATATAGAGACGTGCTACTCAGCCACAGATTTCCATCTGCCAAGCGTCTAATTGTTCCCAATAAAATGGAAACGCGTAAGTTCCAGTGCTGAATGTTCCATAATTAATTTTCCATGTTCAGCAAGTACGTCAGCCGCGACCTTGGTACGATCCGCATATTCATACGCAACCGCCAATTCATCCTTGATGGATTCTTTTGAGGACTCGTTCACAAAGAAAATTAATTCTAAGTAATAGTTTCCGTTATATTGGTACAGATTAGAAGCCGCATTTTCAAGGTGCAACACGCGCGCTAAACTGATCATATCTTCAAAGGAATGGAGCTTCACCACTCGTGTCGTGGTTGGCTGCCCATCATCGTTCAAGTAGTCTTCGATATCGTTGGAGTCACTAGCCTGCGATTTGAAATTAGAGAAGAAATCTTTCTGGTCGTCCTTTTCCAACAAATGCTCCTTAATCTGATCCGACACTTGATCGGGGTGATCACTGTCGACGCTGGCATCGGCACCGTTATCATCTGTGACGTCATCCTCGTCTACGTTCTTACTAATAAATAATTCCAGACCGTTACGATTTGGCAAAACCTGGAAGGTCACCGCATCGTTATCTTGAAATTGGTGGTCAACATCGACCTCTTCTAAAATACTATAGAAAAAGCCTTCAATCTGTTTGTGGTTACCCAGTAGATCCAAGACGGTAATACCGCGTTCACTGAGATCGTCGTTACCGATAACCACTCGAATCGTGTTCTCATTGATTCGTTCCATTTCCATGAATAACACCCCTTTCTCGTGGGTTTGGGTATTGTCCTTGATTTTCATTCTAGTCATTTTTAGTTACTTGTAAAGTAATCATAACAAAAAAACCGGACTGCAAGTAATATTTTCTCACAAATCCGGTCAGATGCAACTAATTAAGCTTATTAGATACCATTTACCAGGCGTTGTGCCCGTTCCAATTCTAGTGCGCGAACTTCACGCGGTAGAAAACGGCGAATTTCTTCTTCATTAAAACCAACTTGAAGTCGCTTGTCATCCACCATAATTGGCCGGCGCAAGATACCCGGATGTTGGCGAATCAACTCATACAGGTCGCGTAGTGGTAAATCGTCCAGATCGACCGTCAATTCTTGGTAGACGCGGGATCGACGAGAGATAATCTCTTCCGTTCCGTTTTCTGTTAGCCGCAAGATTGATTTAATCTCAGCTATCGTTAAGGGCTCGGAGAAGATATTCTGTTCCCGATACGCAATTCCATGTTCTTCAAACCATAACCGAGCCTTACGGCAAGACGTACAACTGGGTGATGTATAGAGCATAACTGTCATCATCTTTTCCTCCCTCTCATTAGCAAACGATTCGGCTATTGTGGTCAATAACCGATGCAGCGCCTTAGTGGCCTGTACGGCGTATAAATTATTTAATAATTATATTATACTAGTTTTTTATCAAAAGGGAAGTCTTTTTGTAATTTAAACTAATAAACAATATTATTCTATACGCCTATTTATCGGGTAATTAGAGACTGATAGCAATGGTTACGCCCATAAAAAGATGACAAGCAATTAACTTTGAACGAATAAAAACGATTAGATATTATATATAGATTGAGGCTTAACCACTGCCACCGTGATTGCTTCGCCAGCCGCAGCCTGCGCCTCTTGCTGTAGCCGGTCTAAACTTCCAGTTTGTGGCAGATGCGTTAACAATAATCGTTTGACACCCGCTTGTTTCGCTAACGTTCCCGCTTGCGTCGAGGTCAAGTGCCAAGCTGTGCCCTGATGGTCGGCAAAAAAGTTCGTGTCGGCTAAGAGCACATCAACGCCTTGTGACCATTCCGCGATGCCGGCAAAAGCTGCCGTATCGGCCGTAAAGGCTAAGGTCGCCCCCGTCTTAATCTCAGTAATCCGTGGTGCATAGGCCGGTACCGGATGATGTGTGGGCAAAAAATCAATTTTAAACGGACCGAGTTCCAGCGTCTCGTTCGGGTGATATGCCTGACCGACCGTGGCATTGGGCCAGGTTAGACTGCCAAAGTTAAGTGGATCGGCCGTGTGCCCGTAGATTGGCAGGACTGGTTCTGCCTTTTTCCCAGGGGCCAACTGCCAGAGATATTGTAAGACACCCACATCAGCCGTGTGATCGTGATGGTAGTGCGTCAACAACACCGCGTTTAATTGCAGCGGATCTAACACCTTTTCCAGTGCTAACAAGGCCCCCGAACCACAGTCTAATAGGAGATGATAGTCCCCACTAGTCAGTAAATAACTGCTGGTTCCTACGCCGTTATGTGGATACCCCCCGTAACAGCCTAAAATCGTTAGTTGCATTGTAACCACCCTTTCTCATTTGTCATATTCCCAGTGTAGCGCGCAAAACACAACGTGTAAACGGTTCGCTTTTTAATCAGAAACCCTTATAATGAAGGTAGTTAGCAACGACTGGATTAATTGCTAAGTGTTTTGATAAATTACCCAGTCTGTCCGCATTCGTTAGGAGGGGTCAGTATGCTTCATAGATTATCTTTAACGTTCGGTACCCGAGATCTGCTCACCAAGATCATTGCTCGCAATCCTCAACGCCAGCTTATTCTCATGGAAAATGCTGGGGACGACGAAGGCCTACAACTTCTAGATGTTAGTGATGAACCCACCATTTTTACCGGTGGTCTGGACTATCGCGTTCAACTACATCAGGGCGCTCGTGATTGGCTTGGCTTCTTTAGTTTTGCCTACTTCACCTTTGACCACGATACTGCGACCGTTTTTGATGCTAAAATGACCCAATTGGCCAGCAATGTTCTCCCAGCCGGCATGACAGCCATGTATGTCTTAACCAAAGCGCACAACGCCGGTGAATACGTCTTGTTGACCCAATGGGTAGACAGTGAAGCCTTCTCCCTCTGGCGGCATTCAGCAGCCTTCACGCCCATCGATCAGTACGCCACTAGCGCTAATCACTTCCACACGGCAAACTATCACCAGGTCAAGCCAGATGAGCCAGATACTAATGTCTAAATTTAATTTTCAGCGTTCGGGACAATTCCCGGACGTTTTTTTCATTTACCCGCAATTCGCGGTACAATGGGCATATTCTGTTTTAGAAAGTAGGCGTTAACTTGAGACATTTGATCTCTAATGCAGCGACTGACAAGATTTCCCCCACGTTACCCCTGACGAATGATCAGAAGAGCTTGGTCGACCAAATCTTAGCCTTCACGACCGCCCACGTCAATGACGCTGGTCCAGCCGTGTTTACGATCTATGGCGATGCGGGAACTGGCAAAAGTGTGGTTCTTGCCCACCTGTTTAATCAGCTACAAACAGCGGCTAGAACCCAATCCAACAGTCCGTTAGTCAAGACAACAAATTACTTTTTGGTCAATCATCCAGAGATACTTAAAGTTTATCGCGAAATTGCCGGCAAGGAACCCCACCTCTTAAAAAAAGACTTTCAACGACCAACCTCGTTGATCAATCAACTCGCGAAGAAACAAACCGTGGCCGACGTTTTGGTCATTGATGAAGCTCACCTTCTATTGTCTCAACCCGATCACTACAATAATTTCTATGGGGAAAACCAATTAAGCTCGCTACTGGCTGCTGCTAAAGTCATTATCCTCGTTTTTGATGAAACCCAGGTTCTCCGCATGAAGAGCTTTTGGACTGAACGACGCTTAGAACACCTACTTGCTCGGTACCCCCATCAGCATGTGCGGTTAGTCCACCAATTTCGAATGCAGGCCAGTGATGACCTAGTCGCTTGGATCAATGATTTCACCCACGGCCAAGTCCGGCCTTTACCGCAGTCTGTTGGCGACCACTACGACTTGCGCGTTTTTAACGATGCCGAACAAATGCGCCGCGCAATCGTTGCTAAGAATCGTCAACTGGGGTTGTCACGAATTGTCTCAACTTCTGGTTATCCCTCCACCTTGGATGGCGGCAAACACTATATTACGGAAGGTCAATTTCACCTGCCATGGGATCAGTATAACTACACCAGTACGCCCTGGGCAGAATTGCCGCAGACAATCGACGAAGTGGGGTCGATCTACACCTGTCAGGGCTTCGATCTCAATTATGTGGGCGTCATCTTAGGGCCCCCACTGACCCTCTCACCGCAAAATCAACTAGAAATTCACTTGGATCGCTACACGGACGTTGAAGCGTTCAAGCGGCGTGACGACATCACCGATGCTCAGGAGCTCACTGCCATTAAAAAACGACTCATTCTCAATTCGGTTAATGTCCTCATGAAGCGTGGTGTCAAAGGCCTCTACCTCTATGCCCACGATCCCCGTCTCCGTCAGTATTTGGGTAAGCGTAAGCACCTAATAACTGACCGCATTGAAATACAGACAAAAAGAAGCTGGCGTCCTCGGTTTTTGAGGACGCCAGCTTCTTTCCATGCCTTAAGCGGC
>NZ_SULH01000020.1:0-1663 GCF_007115095.1 Levilactobacillus enshiensis
CAATCAGCGACCTCTTTAGCGTCTTTGAACTCGGTGACTGGTGTCCCTTCGGTCGCCTTTAAAAAGCGTAAATTAGCTCTTTCTTCTTCGCTTAAAGACGCATTAAAAGGTAAAGCACCATTAGCAACAATCCGCTTGTAAAACATGTTAATGGCCGTGGTTGGATTTAAGCCCAATTTGCTTAAAACTGCTTCGGTATCATCGGCCAAATCTTTATCAATCTTGACTTGGACCCGTTTCTTTTCATTAACTGCCATGATTGTCTCATCTCCCTTCTTTTACTACTACCATTATACTACCTTTTGAGTACCTTATCAATAGATAAAGCCCTGGCCTCAAATCACTTGAGCTTGGCGTTGATCTAAAGGCTGAACTTTTGAGCTGGTTAGCCTGGTTAGCTCTGGCGATCATTTAAAAGCCCCTATTCTTCTGTTTAAGCCATTTAAATCTAGCTTAAGTATAAAGAGGTTAGTAAGTCTTAAAACTGCTTAGAAAAGATTTTGTAGCCTTTTAGGACTAGTAGTACAACCCACTGTGGTCGTTGTCGGCCGGCTTTTCTTCTTCGGGGTGTTTGGCCGCGTATTCTCTAGCCGCTTGTTTATTCCACCAAACACCAAATAGATTTTGCATGGTGCCGTACAGGTAGTTTTCCACGTTCTTGATGTGCTTCTCATTGCTTCTTAGGGCGTTAAAGTAACGTCTCAAGGCTTTAGTCATTAAAAATTTAAGTTCTTCGTCGTCCAGTGGGATTATGACGCCAATATCTTTATGATCCTTCTCAACTCGGTACTTAGCATTTAAGATAATACCAACGAAGCGACGCATCTGTTGTGGGGTACGGCACCAAAAACTAAGCAGTATTCATCATGTTACAGCACCCAAGTAAAAGCTACGAAGATAAAAACATTCATCCTCAAAATATGTAACCTAGAAAAAAGGCCTCCAGTGTTAAACCGGGAGCCTTTTTTAGTATACCAATTTCTACTTTACATAATGGGGCTTATCCCAAGTAACCCACATTCACCACGGCACTTCCACATTCCGTTATTTTTTGATTGTGAACTTGTCCAAAAAAGAAGTGGTATAGGTCGCAGATTGGCTTTAATTGGGGAACGGTACTTTGTGAAATTCACTGAAATCATGTCTAGGCCATTCCCTTGAATTCAACTGTCTCATTCTTTGTATTAACCAAAAACTTACCGACATTTCCCTGATATTTAACGGATACTTTAAAGGAATACTTATAATTTACACGAGTATATCGAATACTACTAATTCTCCCCTGATACCCTTGCTTATGCAAAACTCTTTTTACTTGATCTCTCTGCTGATTTGTAATTCTTGCAGAACTCCGATAGATTGTCTTCTTAACGATCACATCTGGATTCAATGGAACAATGTAATCCTTACATTCCAACAATTCCACCAACTTTCTTTTTTTCTTTGGATTTTGTCTTGACGGGTTACGGTTTTCCATTCAGTTTAGAGGGAGTGACGTTTTGAGCGCAGAATTGTTCCCTGGAATCAGCTATTTGGAATAACTGAACCAGAGTACAATTCTACTACTAAAAGTTTCCCCTTAGTTCGTCGGTCGTTAACGCCCGTCGCTTGTCTGTACAATTGCGGTATTGCTACCACCACTCATTATAAACCTACGTTTTCG
>NZ_SULH01000020.1:1710-8829 GCF_007115095.1 Levilactobacillus enshiensis
ACCTACTAAAAAACGCCCTAGCAGGCGTTGGTAATACGTATTTATGTTTGTTCGATCACCAACTAATCAGTGGCACCAAGCCGAAGCTTCGTTTTACCAC
Organism: Levilactobacillus enshiensis; assembly: GCF_007115095.1. GTDB lineage: Bacteria > Bacillota > Bacilli > Lactobacillales > Lactobacillaceae > Levilactobacillus > Levilactobacillus enshiensis. The sequence goes on from NZ_SULH01000020.1 coordinate 1,811, forward strand.
CCGCGCCGTTAATGGTCGCGCTCACCATTCACCACCCAGCCGTACAGATGACCTTGTTGTGGTATAGCCAGACTTATTGAAGTCGCACTGGCAAACGTGTCCCCTTGGATTTAGACCCCAGCTTGTCCCCTAGGGCTTTAAAAATCGCACCGGCCATGATATAATAGTCATTAAACAACGATGACTTTTATGTGGCGCTCACCGATTCCCGTCGGTGGGTGTTTTTTTGTATTCACTTACAAGTACAATTGTATTTCTCTCAATAAAAGAAATCAACACTTTTTTAAAAAATGTATACATTTTTACATTAGTATTTGTACTAATGTAAAAATTAGTATTTGTATACTCATTCGAAACGCCTCTATTGCAGTCTACATAGAGCTCATGTATACATTTTTACTTTTACACACTTGTATTTGTATACATGTACTAATTTTTGTGCTATGCTTTAAGAGCATTACACTACATATTTATGAGGTGATATTTTGGATAGCAAAGTCATAACATTTTCAAACTTTAAAGGCGGGACTGGCAAGACAACTAATAGTACAATGACTGGTATCGAGTTGGCACGTCGTGGGTATAAAACACTATTAATAGATTTGGATCCTCAAGCTAACGCCACTAATTTATATTTAAAAACTAAAAATAACGTCGGCGGTGAAGTAACTTCTTTTGATGAAACCTTGATGACCGCAATTAAAAACAAAAACCTCAAACCAGCTATCATCAACGTAATCCAAAATTTAGATATTCTTCCATCCTCAGCTGACTTTTCTTTATATCCTAGATATATGGAGAATATAATTTCTGACTACACCGATCGTGTAAAATACTTGTCTACCTTAATAAATCCGTGGAAAGATGACTATGACTACTTGTTGGTAGACGTTCCACCTACAATTAGCCTAATCACAGATACCGCATTATATATGACAGACTACGCGATTGTCGTTCTTCAAACTCAGGAAAGATCGCTTCAGGGTGCCCAGGCATTCATCAAATACATGCAAGATCAAATTATCAATGAATTCCACGCTCCGACATTAGATTTACTAGGAATATTGCCGGTTTTGCTGAAAAATGGTGCCCCTGTCGATAAGAGCACCTTAGCTAAAGCAATTGATATATTTGGTAAAGAAAATATTTTTGACATAACAATTAAAAATATGGAACGCTTAAAACGATATGATGTAACCGGGGTGACATTTAAAGATCAGTTTGATAAAGCAGTTCAAGACGTATACTCCAACGTTACTGATGAAATATTTAGCAGAATGGCTGGTGAATAGGAATGAGCGGATTATTAAACAATCCCAATCTAAAAAAAGAACCAAAGACGGACCCACTTGATCGTGGACAAGATATCAAACCCAAAAACACCTTTACTACAGATGATCTTAAAAGTAATAATGGCAAACCATCAAAACCGGGAAAAAGCGTTGCAGATTCTGTTACTTTTTATGCTAACGTTAGAATCAACAACCATATTAAGAACAAAGCGGAAGCTTTATCTGGAATTGGTCTATATAAATCTCAAAAAGATGCCATTGATAACGCATTAGACTATCTCATTGATTCTTTAGACGCTGAAGACAAGCGAAAATTTACTTTTCAATTAGATATTCTGGAGAGTAGAGACGCCCGAACTAGGGGAAAATAATATCGCGCTCTCAGACAACACGTTCAGCTTTTAGACGTATACTTGTCCGTTTAAATTAAGCAGAATGCACACAAAAAAGTCCTCTATTATGCGGAATAGAGGGCTTTTCTGAAATCAGTACATACAGGCTTTGCTTAGGAGCGTTGCTTGTGTCCATTTAGGACATACACAATCATAGCACGTATTTGACAACTATATACACGTATAAGCAAACAATGCACGAGAATGCGTTTATATGGTAGATTGTAAAGAAAGTGGCTCATCAACAATTGAACAGCCTATTTTCCACTACTGGATCAGCCAAATTAACAACTAAAAACAAACAGACGAACCTAAGACGTGCCCTTAAACAAGCGGCCAAATCTCAAGTTGATTTACCATAGCCCCAAAAGGGAACCGATCTTCACCAGGTCTACCAAGCCCAGAAGAAGTTAGCACTAGCTACTGACAACTTAAAAGCGGGTAACCAGCAACTAGCACTTACCTTAACCAAGTTAGAAAATCAAAATACCGCTATATCTAAACTGTCAATAGCTTCTCAAAAAATTAATTTGGGTAATCAGAAAATAAGCCAGGGTCAGAAAAAATTGTTAGTAGGTCTCAAACAATTGGCACAAAAAGAAGCTTTAACGACAGCTTTGAGAAAAATTAAGCATACTAAGAATCGACAGATCAGCCAGGCCTTCAGTCATACCTACTTAGTAGGAGCGGTGATTGTTTTGATTCTGTCACCAATTGCTTTGTTGACAGATCGTAAGCCATTAAAAAGTTGAACTGGGAGCTAGCCATTAACTTTAATACGGATTACTAGCTAAATCTAAAAGGGGCCTCGTATTCGAAGCCCTTTTGGTATGGTGTAAACAGTTTTAAAATATATTGTTTTTAACTAATTTAAATCGTCGCTGTTGCGTGCGTTTACTAATCCCCGTCTTTCGTTCAATCATTTTATAGGTCATGCCTTGTTTTCGTAACTCGTAGGCAAATCTGATTTGTTCCTCAGAATACGTTTTCGGTCGCCCTTCCCGAAACAACGGATCATGTTGCTTGGCATACACTTTACCTTCTTGTGTGCGCGTGACAATCATATCGCGTTCAAACTGCGCAAAGGCGCTAAATATTGTAAAGACTAGTTGGCCAGTCGGCGTATTGTCAATTAAGCCCATATTCAAAATGTTAACTTTGACATTTTCTTTAAACAACTCTTGGATAATGGCTAAGGCCTCGCGTGTGTTCCGCGCAAACCGATCCAACTTAGTGACAATCAAAGTATCGCCTGTTTTTAGAACGCGCAACAGTTTTTGAAACTCCGGTCGTTCGGTAGTTGTGCCGGTAAACTTTTCTTGAAAGATTTTTTCTGCTCCTGCCAATTTTAGTAACTCAATTTGATTTGCTAATTTTTGATCAGTGGTACTGACCCGCGCATAGCCATATTTCATCTTTTTATCTCCTTACTTATGTCATTAAGTAATGACACGGTTCTAACCCTTTAATTATACAGTATCAAAAAAGAGGCCACAACTGTTAAGTTATGACGCAGTTTATATATTCATTTAGCGGACATTAACCCATTTATTAATAAAAACTGGACTTAGAATGCGTTTCTCAAACGTCGAAACATGAAAAAAAGCCTATTTCTAGGCGCTTTTTACGATTATTGTTGTAAAGTTTGTTGGGCTTTTTTAGCTCTTGGCTTTTTAAATCTGGATTATCCTTTGCACCTGAAGATGGAAAGGGGACTGCTTCTTCTGCTTATGGTGGTCTAGGCATGGCTTTAGGTAATAACGGATTTAACGTTATCGGTGCTTTGTTCCTTAGCCAGTTTCGACTAGGATTTATAGTCTTTGGTATATTCACATTTGCTGGCGTATTAATTGCAACTTTGATTGTCCATGAGCCTTCTAATTTAGATGAAACCTCAACTAAAAAGAAAGAAAAGTTTTCTTTAAAAAATGTAAAGTTAATTTTTCCTTCTTGGCAAATTGGCGCGACTACTACCTAGCTCTTATAGGAAAAATGTTTCAGGGAGTTGGAAACTTTGCAATTACAGGATACATTTTATATATAATGACCGACTTTCTTCATCGTGGTAATCAAACTCAATCTTCTATCCAACTTGTTAACATGATTATGCTTATTTTTGGCATTTTGATGGGATTAGTCGCTGGGCCACTATCTAATAAATTTAAAATACTGAAATTACCAGTAGGTCTCTCAACTATCTTATTAGCAATTGCAGGTCTCTCCCTGTTCTTCTTAAGAAATAATACTGGTATTATTCTTTACGCCTTAGCTGCCGGTTTAGGAATGGGCTTATGGAACGCACTTGATAATTTATTAAACTTAAAAGTTATCCCCGATCAAAATCGTGTTGCATTTTTCTTAGGTGTTTACAACTTAGGTAATACAATTACACAAGCTATCGCACCCGTTTTAGCCGCTGCCGTCATAAGTCTTTTTGGTTATTCTGGAATTTTTATTGTTTCATTTATTTTTTCCTTGATTGGTGGTATTTCAATGCTATCGATTAAATCATTAAAACGTTAGTAAGATATTTTTTAGCAATCCTTATTTAAAGTTAAGGATTGCTTTTTGTTCTCTTCAGTTGCAATCGCTTGCAACTCGCACCTATCCTCTGCTATGCTCGTGCCAACAATGGTAATTATTTATTCACCTAAATTTAGGATGGAGGTAATTAAATGACTGAAAGTTATCAATTTGATGTTTTGTACTTAGGCGCGGGGCATGGTGCCTTCGACGGGGCGGTTCCACTAGCTAATAGTGGTAAAAAAGTCGCCATTATCGAAGCGGACAAAATCGGGGGAACTTGTCCAAACCGTGGATGCAACGCGAAAATTACGCTGGACAACCCGGTTCAACTTTTACGCCACCAAGAACGCCTTGATGGCATTGTAAATGGTGACTTAAAGCTGGATTGGACTGCCAATGTAGAACATGAACACGAAGTCATCGACGGCTTGCCGGACATGATTACTGGTTTACTCGACTCTGTTGACATCGAAATTATTCACGGTCGTGGAAAATTTGTTGATGCTCACACCATCGAAGTGGATCAACAGCGCTACACCGCTGACAAAATCGTGATTGCAACGGGGCTACGTCCCCACCATCTAGATGTTATGGGCTCAGAACTTACGCATGACAGTACCGATTTTATGAACCTCAAACAGCTTCCTGAAAATATCGTAATTATTGGCGCGGGCTATATCGGCATGGAATTTGCCACGATTGCCAATGCTGCCGGCGCGAACGTCACTGTACTTTTACGCCATAATCGGGCGTTGCGCAAATTTAATCAAGATTACGTAAAACAAGTCATTGCCGACCTCGAAAAACGAGGGGTGAAGTTCATTTACAACGCTCAGGTGGATCGTTTTGAGGAAGACGGTTCTCATTTTACCGTGTCTTATAACGATCACGAAACCCTCACCACCGACTGGATTTTGGATGCTACCGGACGAATTCCTAACATCGAAAACATCGGATTAGACGAAGTAGGCGTTAGTTACAATGCTAACGGGATCGAAGTTAACGATCATCTTCAAACTAACATTGATAACATCTATGCTTCTGGTGATGTGCTTGATAAAGAACAGCCTAAGCTCACCCCGACTGCGATCTTTGAATCTAGTTATTTAACCCAACTTTTCACAGGAAAGACTACTGACGCAATCAACTATCCGCCCATCCCAACCATTGTCTTTACCTCACCACAAATCGCACAGGTTGGTATGAGCGTCGAAGAAGCTCAGCAAAATCCTGATTACACCATTAAAACTAATCATCTTCCTGACGGATGGTTCCGCCAAGTTGATAAGGAAACAATTGGTGATAACACCTTGATTTACGATCAAGACCATCATCTTGTAGGAGCAGCTGAAGTTAGTGAACATGCTGCCGATGCAATTAACGTTTTATTACCAGCAATTGAGTTTCAATATACAGCTGAACAACTAGGCCGCATCGTACCTCTCTTCCCTACTTTGGGAGCGGACGTCTGGTCACAGATTTAAAAAAACGCTGAGCCTCTTTTAAGGAGACTCGGCGTTTTTTTATTATTTAGTAAATTCAGCAATTGCATCATCAATATGTTGCCGTACTACCTCAACATGATCCATTTCATCATCTTCTACATGTGGTAAAGGATTACGTGCTCGTCCTACACTTACCCCACGTTTAGCTAAGATTAACTTCATCACATCATATAAATTACCTTTAAATGATGTCAATTTAACTGAATCATCTATTTTCGCCATAGTCCCCACCATTTTCTTGGTTTTTCTTGTTCTTCTATCCTTTTTTGAACTTTGATTTGTTCCTGCAAATTTTCCAACTTCTCTTTAAGAGCGTTCCCGTTCACTTCATCTTTATATTGATTGTCTAAGTGTTTGAATTCTGTTTCCTGTGAGGGCATTTTGAGAACTTTTAATCTGTCGTTTTCTGCTTTGTATTCTTCGAGCAGTTGTTTGTCCTGTAAGGCCAATCTTTGTTGCTGATCTAGTAACTTATGTAACTCTTTCTTTTCAGATTGAATTTCTGATACTAAATTTCGAAGGAATTTCACTTCATCTTGTCCATCAACCGCATCTTTTTTGTTGTCGTCAACATCATCTTTTTGTTGACGGTATCTTGTTGACGAATTGTTTGAGAACATTGCTTTAATAGCTTTTTGCCCATCAACATCAACGTAAACAGTATTACCTTTTGTTGATGTAAATTGACGTAAATCGATTGACGCATCTCTTTTTATCTTTTGCCATATAGCCTGCTTTGAAACGCCCAATTCATCAGCAAGTTCTCTAATTGTTTTAGGCATTATTTCCAAACCCCTTTCGGAGTTCAGCAAGTGCTTCTTGTCTTGCTTGATCTCTTATTTTTTTATCGTGCTCGGCCTGTTTATCAGCCAATGCTTGTTTCTCAGTAGAGCCTAAAGTTAACCCTTTAACCTTGTCAATGGCGCGCCATTTTTCCTGCTCTGTTAATTCACCATTATGCTGAATATTAAAAAGCTTTTGACGCTCATCTTGTAATTGGCCTTGTGAGAAATCATTGGCATCTTTCTTTTCGGGTTTCCAGGTAAACGAATAGCCAATAACTGGTTTCCCACGCCCTTTACCATATTTTTTTCTAACCGTTAATCCTCTAAACAAAGGAGTTAATTCTTCTTTAATGGGTTTTATAACAAATTTATCGACGTTAGAGGGACTATTCCAGTAACTTTTGGGCATATCTAGTAATTGGTAGATTGTAAAATTAATCCGAACGCTGTTCGGACAAAAAAGATCAGCTTCCTTTAAAATGGTGTTTACCACAAACCCATCTTTTAGGAGCTGATCTT
>NZ_SULH01000020.1:8912-14811 GCF_007115095.1 Levilactobacillus enshiensis
CACCTTTTGTGAACTAGGGCTGTCCAATAGCCAAATGGGCGTTCGGCTGAACCGATCACCGTCAACAATTTCTTATGAATTATCTCGATGTCAACCTTATCAGGCTGAATTAGCACAAACAGATGCCGAATACAAGCGATCACGATGTGGTCGGAAAACTAAGCTGAGCGATGAGTTAAAGCAAACAATTCTCAACCATTTACATCTAAGCTGGTCACCAGGAATGATTGCTCACGAATTTAAACTAGCTACTAAATCTATTTATAATTGGCTAAATCAGGGGAGAATTGGTTTCTCCTTGAATGATCTACCTGAACATGGCGTACGCCAACGGCGTAACGTTGACCAACGATCCAAATATAATCAATCTTTGGGGCGATCAATTGAACAGCGTCCCATGATGATTAATCAACGTAATCGCATCGGCGATTTTGAACTAGATACAGTCGTTGGTCCTCGTGGGCATAGTAAGGCAGTTTTATTAACTTTAATCGATCGCAAATCACGGTTCCTTTGGGCATACCGGTTAAAAGATCGGACGACAGCAACTGTTAATGAAGCACTAACTAAGTTCCTAACCACTTTTAATGGTCCGGTGCACAGCTTTACTGTGGACCGTGGCACTGAGTTTAGTGGGCTAGTATCACTTGAATCACAATATGGTATTAAGACCTATTACTGCCATGCTTATACGCCAGCTGAACGTGGTAGTAATGAACGCTTTAATCGGAATTTACGTTATTTTTATCCTAAGGGGACTCGTTTTGAGCACATTAGTGCTCAAGATTTAACGACGACGTTACTCCAAATTAACCAGCGACCGCTTAAAATACTCGATTGGCAAACACCGTATCAGGTTATGCTGACAAATTTGTCCAAAAATTCGGATTAAATTTGCAATCTACCTTATAAGTGTCATTCACACTATCTCTTGTAGGATCTCCTTATTAGACAAGCAAATTAAAATGTGGAATAATACTGTTGTAACAAATACATTATGGGAGGTTATATTATGAGTCTAGATGACAAAATTGATAGCACCAAAGATAAGGTAAGTGGAAAAGCTAAAGAAGTTGAAGGCAAGGTTACGAACGACAAGGCCCGCGAAGCTGAAGGTAAGGGTCAAGGTATTCTAGGTAAGGCTAAAGATAAACTGTCAGATTCCAAAGATGCTGTTAAAGATACGGTTGATAACGTAAAGGAAAAGTTAGATAAAGACGATAAATAAATTATCATTTTTAAGAAGACCAAAATCTGGTCTTCTTTTATTTTTTCACGCTTGTTACCCTGTTTTTTCTCCACACTGTAATACGCGGCTTATGTGGTCGCTGCGGCTTTTTACGTTACCACCGTCCATCTTTAAGCTGATGTTCTAAGTCACCCAAGCAACGTGTCTCTGTGCGACTGACAAGGCCAAATCTGCTATTTACCATCTGGCCCATGCCGGCCACCTCCAAATTTTGGGCAAAATAAAAACGCCACGCTATTTAGCACGACGTCTATTATCCTTACACCATCTTATCGAGCCGAGCACCCGCCTGTGCCCACTCCGGAAACTCATACCCGTATTTACTATGAATTAATCATGATATCGCCACCTCCTGACCATATGCAAAAAAAACAGTGATTAGCTGAACTTTTCGATAAATCTATTAAAAGTTTCCGTAGTCCCATTTGCAATTAGTACAACTAAAGCTTCATAGCTAATTTATCAAATTCTTGTATATCAATACCCGTTGCTCCAATTAAATCAAGAATAATCTCCTTTGCTAAGTCTTTACTATAGGAATTTAATTGTTCTGTGAAATCTGGCTCTTCACTTTCATACAGGCCATTGAGCAGTGGAATAATGTAACTATAGATATACACTATTAGTGGATATTCTTTTAATTCCACCAAAACGGTATCAGTTATCCCATCGCTAACCATTTTAGATTTTCTCGTATCAACAACAATTTGATTATGAACATCAACTTTAAAATATACCTTGTTACCACGCTCAGTTAACTCCATTCCGACACTTCTCAATGGAAACTGTCGGGCGATATGCATCTTTAAGACTGATAAATCAGTAATATTAGGTGAGCGACCAATTATCATATCTTGCAAATCATCTCGTTGAATTGTTCCCGAGAACGCATTCATTGCTGGCAATCCAATATCAGAATTAATTTGCCTGTTGTTTCGATCATATTTCCAAAACATCCAAGCAAAAAAGTTATCTTCAAGATAATCAGTACATTCAACATTGTCGTTGCCAATCAATTGAAGGATTTGGTCAACTCTAGTTTTGTCACTAGTGAATATAGCAACATATACTGCATCATCTACCTTTTACCAAGCAATTGATGAAATGCTAGCTAACGCTAGTCCTAGTGATAAATTGTCTAAACGCTTGCAAGCAATCTTTGCCCAAGCATCTATTTCTCGGCGTGATATGTTGGGTGCAATGATTGGCGCCGGTATGAATATTGCTCCTATGTCAATAAATGGCACATCTTTTTCTAAACACTCGTTCTAATTCTGTCGGAATTAAACCAACTGATGTAATTTGAGGTTCGGATTACCAAGTCCTCAAAATTGGAAAAAGTTGTTTGAAAGGCAAACTCTCTCTTCAACAATGAGTGAAAAGCTTCAATTGGCCCATTATCATAAGGATAACCTTGTTTTGAGTATGAGTGGCTAATCTGATGCCGTTCAAGTAAAGTTTCAACTTCGTTGCTGGTGTACTGTGAACCCATGTCAGAGTGAAAATATTGTGGCTTTTGATGACATTCAAGCGCCTGATTAATCGTTTCTACAACTAACGTCGCCTCCATCTGACGACCAATCTTGAAAGCAAGAACTTGATGAACCTTTGGTTCGTAAATAGAACTGAGATAAACCCAGGTTCCTGGACGTAATTCCAAATAAGTAATGTCAGCACGCCATATCCTTGCATTGGGCTGGTGCTTGATTAAATTGGGGCGTTGTGAATGATCCACATGAGTGCCAGGTTTTTTAAATCGCCGATTCATTAAAGAGTGAATCTCCATTTCCCTCATTAATCGTAAAATTCGTTTTGACCCAACACAGATGCCTGACTTGCGAAGCACCATCGTTATTCGTGGATAACCATAGGCACGATAATTATTTTCCCAAATCAATTCAATTTTTTCTTTGAGCTGATTATCAACACGTTCGTGTTGACTAGGTTGATATCTTTTCCAATGGTAATAGGTGCTGCGCGGTAATTTCAGTGCCGAAAGAATAATTGATAAGCGGTGTCGCAATAACTGATCTTCTATGAAGACAAGGCAATTAATTCGTCCTAATGCTTTCCCAGTAACACCGCCGCAGCTTTTAAAATTTCAAGTTCCTCCTTTAATCGCTGATTTTCCCTTTGAAGTTGTTTGAATTCTTTGGACGTTACTTCAGTACCGTCTTCTAGCTCAACTGATTTAGCGCCTTTAACCCAATTCCGAATTGAATCGGCTGAAGGACCGTATTCCTTGGATAATTCATCGGATCGTCGTCCCGCTTTAACCATCTCCACAATGGACTTTTTTAAGTCCTCTTCATAACGTGTAACCATAAATAAAAATGCTCCTATGATGATATTTTACCAAACTAGCAAAACTAGTCCGGAATCTCATCATAAGAGCATGTATACTTGTGTATAGTAAGTTTGCTGAACTGCAACAAATACAGGAGGAACAAATGTTTTTAGCAATTAGAGAGATTAAAAAAGAAAAACTACGGTACGGCTTGATTCTAACAGTCGTCGTCTTAATCAGTTATTTGATTTTCATTTTAAGTGCCCTGGCGCTCGGGCTGGCAACAGCTAACACCGCTGCGGTGGACAGCTGGCAGTCTAAGTCCTTTGTAATGACCAAAGACGCTAATGGCAATGCCGGACAGTCATTACTGACAACGAAACAGGTGGATCAGTTAAGCGACGACAAAACCGCAACACTTGGCATTACACCAGTTAATATGAAAATTGGCGGAAAACGTGAATCCGCACAATTCGTTGGGATGAATAACGACGAGTACATCGCTAAAAACCTACAATTAACCAAGGGGCACTTGCCAAAGGCAGCTAACGAAGTCGTCCTCGCTGACTCAGTTGATAAGGATATTTACGGTATGGGGGATAAAATTTCGATTGGGTTATCTGATACGAAATATAAAATCGTGGGTTATGCGAAAAATGCCACGTATAACACCGCACCTGTTATTTATGGCGCGTTAGCGCAATGGCGTGTCATTAAGGGCGTGTCAGATCAATTCCAAGGTAGCGTAGTTACTTCAAAAACGTCACAATCGGTCGATGATAAAGCATTAAAGACTTATTCATACCAAGCCTTTATCAATAAATTGCCAGGTTATACACCGCAAAAAGCGACGTTTGGTCTCATGATTGGCTTCCTGATTGTCATTTCATTGATTGTGATTACCATCTTCCTCTACATTCTAACGGTTCAAAAATTGCCTAACTTGGCAGTTTTGCGTGCACAAGGCATTCCAAATCGTTTCTTGGCCCAAAATACGTTATTTGAGACGTTCTTTATTATGGCAACTGGTATCGTCGTTGGTGCTGTACTATCGGCATTAACTGAATTTGGGATTCCAGATAGCGTACCAATGGCATTTGATTGGGGATTGATGGGACTCATTGCGGCCGGATTGATGGTAACCGGGTTACTGGGTGCAATCATTCCGATTCGTGTGATTAGTAAGATTGATCCGGTATCAGTAATTGGAGGTTAAAAAGATGCGTGAAGAAAAACTAGCCCTTGAACACGTGACGAAACAATTTGGTCAGAAAACTAATTTAGTTACGGCACTAGAAGACGTCAGTTTAGCGTTTAAAGCTGGTGAGGTGTCGCTTATCATTGGTCCTTCAGGATCTGGTAAAAGTACCTTGCTAACCATTTTAGGCGGGTTACAGACACCAACAGACGGCTCAGTTCGTTTGAATGGTCACGACATCAGTGATTTGAGTACCAAAGAAGCCGAAAAAACACGACTTGAACAAATCGGTTTCGTCTTACAGGCGTACAATCTCGTGCCATATTTAACCGTAGCAGACCAATTCAAACTTGTTGACCAGGTGAAGCCTAACAATAACCTCAGTCAAGATGGATTTGACAAAATTATTGAAACGCTAGGCATTCAAAAATTATTAAACAAATACCCTGGCGAATTGTCTGGCGGTCAACAACAGCGCGTTGCAATTGCCCGTGCGTTGTATACAGACCCGGCGATCATCCTAGCCGATGAACCTACGGCAGCATTAGATACGGCACGTGTCAAAGAAGTTGGCCAACTTTTTGCTAATATTGCGCATGACGAGGAAAAAGCAGTCGTCATCGTCACGCACGATGATCGTCTGCGAGAGTTTTCTGATAATGTCTACAAAATTGTCGACGGAAAACTATCTAATACGGACTGATTAACACACTTGCTCTTATGCTGATATTCCGGACTAGTTTTTCTCGTTTGGTAAAATATCATCATAAGAGCAATAGATTATTTAGTTATGTTTTTGTCGAGCTTGCATTTTTGCTAGTCCGCTTGTAGCAAGGGTTTCAGCCCAATATAATAACTAAAATTTATAAGGTTACTTTTCAAATGTGTTGATTATCCATTGCAGAGAAAAGAACACAATAAAAATGATAAGAATAGGAAGCAGTCTAGCCAGCCAAATATTGATGTTTGGATATTGTGACAGAGTATGATAGAGCCATTGGGCAATTATAAAAGCGCCCAATCCGCTGACGATTTATTTGATGTTTTTATACATGTTATTTCTCCAGGTAGCGTCAAGAATCTTGTGTAAATGAAATGCCTTCGTACATATAATATGTAACTAACTCAAATAAATGATGCTTCCAAGGTGTCCTGGAGTCCTTTA
>NZ_SULH01000021.1:0-2374 GCF_007115095.1 Levilactobacillus enshiensis
TTCGGCTGAACCGATCACCGTCAACAATTTCTTATGAATTATCTCGATGTCAACCTTATCAGGCTGAATTAGCACAAACAGATGCCGAATACAAGCGATTACGATGTGGTCGGAAAACTAAGCTGAGCGATGAGTTAAAGCAAAAAATTCTCAACCATTTACGTCTAAGCTGGTCACCAGGAATGATTGCTCACGAATTTAAACTAGCTACTAAATCTATTTATAATTGGCTAAATCAGGGGAGAATTGATTTCTCCTTGAATGATCTACCTGAACATGGCGTACGCCAACGGCGTAACGTTGACCAACGATCCAAATATAATCAATCTTTGGGGCGATCAATTGAACAGCGTCCCATGATGATTAATCAACGTAATTGCATCGGCGATTTTGAACTAGATACAGTCGTTGGTCCTCGTGGGCATAGTAAGGCAGTTTTATTAACTTTAATCGATCGCAAATCACGGTTCCTTTGGGCATACCGGTTAAAAGATTGGACGACAGCGACTGTTAATGAAGCACTAACTTAAGTTCCTAACCACTTTTAATGGTCCGGTGCACAGCTTTACTGTGGACCGTGGCACTGAGTTTAGTGGGCTAGTATCACTTGAATCACAATATGGTATTAAGACCTATTACTGCCATGCTTATACGCCAGCTGAACGTGGTAGTAATGAACGCTTTAATCGGAATTTACGTTATTTTTATCCTAAAGGGACTCGTTTTGAACACATTAGTGCTCGAGATTTAACGACGACGTTACTCCAAATTAACCAGCGACCGCTTAAAATACTCGACTGGCAAACACCGTATCAGGTTATGCTGACAAATTTGTCCAAAAATTCGGATTAAATTTGCAATCTACCGTTTTCATTATTTTCGCTCATCCCCAGTGATAATATCGATAATTTGAGACTGCTTGTGAAGACTTGTCCCACTTCCAAATCAATTTTTGGTAGCTAACATATTTTGCATAAGAAATGGTTGGTCCAAAGCTGTGAGAGTCTTGATGACTAATTTTATATTTATGATGACCAACCACTTCATATTTAACGTTAGTTTGACCAATTCCCCAGCGAGCACCGCCTGTTGGCCCCCAAAGAGAAAACCATTTGGTGCCAAATGTAATTCGACCAGTTTCATGATGCCATTTGGTATGTTTAAGAATTTGTGGAATACCATGATGCCAAGTGCTTGCCTGCACTAAGTCACCCTGACTTTCCCCTGAAAATTCCAACAAGAAACCACTAACAATCAATCCAATAACTACCGATTTTCTCAAGTAATCATCCCCTAATTATTTTCCACGGTAAACACGACTGCCAAACATCACCATTACATTAGCATGCCCACCAAATGTTCTAAAACGAATATTCAAATGTGTCCCCGTTTGCGGGTTCAAAGCTCGAACCGTGTAACGATTTGTTGCTGTTCGCTTCTTAGATGGCTTTTTTGTATAACAACAAGCACTAACCCTTTAAGTGGAAAATTCTCACTACCTGGTTTAACACAACCGGAACGATGTATCCAATTACACACAAGATAATACCGTTTTTTTGAATGACCGTTAAGTCTTTAAAATCATGCCAGAACCCCACAACTAGACAAATAACCCCAATTAAAATTAAGAATGGAATTAAAACTGCAATATTAACCCAATTAATCATGTGATCACCTCATCTATTAGCTATACCGATTCTTACTTTACATAAGGCGGCTTATCCCAAGTAACCCCCAGCTATCCCGATACTTCCACATTCCGTTATTTTCCGTTTGTGAAACCACCTTAAAAAGAAGTGGTCTAGGTCTTAGATTGGCTTTAATTGGGGAAACTGTCTTTGTGAAATTCACTTAGTTTTTTCCTAGACCATTCCATCAAATCGAATAGTCTCATTCTTTGTATTAACTAGAAACTGACCCACATTTCCTTGGTACTTCACCAATACTCTGAATGAATACTTGTAATTTACACGGGTATATCGAATACCTACAATCTTTCCTTCATACCCTTGGCTATGCAAGACTCTCTTTACTTGATTCCTTTGCCGACTCGTAATCCTGACTGAACTTCGGTAGATTATTCTCTTATTAAGTTCATCAGGATTCAAGGGAACAATGTAATCCTTACATTTCAACAATTCCACCAACTTTCTTTGGAATTTGTCTTGACGGGTTACGGTTTTCCATTCAGTTTAGAGGGAGTGACGTTTTGAGCGCAGAATTGTTCCCTGGAAACAGCTATTTGAAATAACTGAACCAGAGTACAATTCTGCTAACTAAAAGTTTCCCCTTAGTTCGTCGGTCGTTAACGCCCGTCGCTTGTCTGTACAATTGCGGTATTGCTACCACCACTCATTATAAACCTACGTTTTCG
>NZ_SULH01000021.1:2435-6228 GCF_007115095.1 Levilactobacillus enshiensis
GCCTACTAAAAAACGCCCTAGTAGGCGTTGATGATACGTATTTATTTTTGTTCGATCACCAACTAATCAATGGCACCAAGCCGAAGCTTCATTTTACCACCCGCGCCGTTAATGGTCGCGCTCACCATTCACCACCCAGCCGTACAGATGACCTTGTTGTGGTATAGCCAGACTTATTGAAGTCGCACTGGCAAACGTGTCCCCTTGGATTTAGACCCCAGCTTGTCCCCTAGGGCTTTAAAAATCGCACCGGCCATGTTATAATAGTCGTTAAACAATATGACTTTTATGTGTGGCGCTCACCAATTCCAGTTGGTGGGTGTTTTTTTATGTTCTGTTTTAATTGCACAACTAATAATAGACGCTTTTATGCCAATTGTAAAGGCAAATCGTAAAAGTCTCCTTTTTCAAAATGTTTAAAAGGAGACTAGTACACTAGGATAAAAGGAGACAAGGAGACTAGTGTACTAGTGCCCCTTTTATACAAAAACAGGTCTATATTTAACAGCTTTATGCTTTTATCTCCTAATCTCTTAGTGTATAAGGAGACAAGGGGATTAGTACACTAGTACACTAGTCTCCTTAATTTGTTTTATTTAATGTAAAAGTGTACTATTGCATTAAATACATAAGTGAGGTGTCCAAATGGGATATGTTATTGTAAACGCTCAGCAAAAGGGCGGCGTTGGAAAAACAACCGATACTGTCATGGAAGCTGTTGTTGCCTCTTCATTTTACAACAAAAAAGTTTTAGTTATAGATACCGATTTGCAGGGAAATGCAACACAGTTCTTGGCTAAAACATTTCAAGTTTTGACATTTAATCAATCATTCATGAGCTGTATAGAAGATGGTTCCTTAGAAAAAGGGATTGTTTCTCTTTCTGATAACTTGGATTTAATTGGCTCCGATTACGACACAAGAAAATTTGGAGATTTCCTTGATAATAAATTTTCCAGT
Source organism: Levilactobacillus enshiensis (assembly GCF_007115095.1). Taxonomy (GTDB): domain Bacteria; phylum Bacillota; class Bacilli; order Lactobacillales; family Lactobacillaceae; genus Levilactobacillus; species Levilactobacillus enshiensis. Next base: position 3,396 of record NZ_SULH01000021.1, read on the forward strand.
ATAAGTGATCGAACTTTTTATCTTAGCAAGCTAGTAAACAAAATAAAAGATAGATATGACTACATATTTATCGACGTTCCTCCTTCGACAGATATTAAAGTTGACAACGCCATGGTATGTGCTGATTACATTATCGTTATTCAGGAAACACAACAATTTGCTTTCGATGGGTCTAAACGTCTTGTCTTAACATATCTTCAAACATTAGCAGACGATTTTGGGGATAAAGTTCATTTTCAAGTTGCCGGAATACTTCCAGTCTTGCTACAGGCTAAACGTCCGCTTCATCAAAGAATCGTAAAAGAAACAATTGAATATTTTGGAAAAGACAATGTATTCAATAATATTGTAAATAACCATGCGAGATTGGAGTGGTATGCAGCTCAGGGAATTCAGTTTGAAGATTACCATGACAAGCGCGTTTGGGGACTATTTGCTGATATATTCTCTGAACTGGAATTAAGAATCAAGTCCTTTGAAAATACAGGAGATATAGAAAATTTCACTTATGCTCATCAGTTTATAACTGGTAACAAGCTTACAAGCAAAGGAAAGGCGATGACTGTCAGTGGCTTTGATCAAGCGAAATAATAATCAGCAGGTTACCATTCAAAAAAAAGCTAACGTTTCAAGAGATTTAGACGCTTCTAAATATAAGAGCTATCAGCGGAAGACACTGAAGGTTGATCCTCCAGTTTACGAATTAGTAAAAACAATTTCTTACGTAACAGATGTGAAAATGTATGATCTCGTTCGTGAGATGGCAAATATTTATCTAGAGAAAAATGTAGATGTCCGTGACCGTGAAAATATAATTCGAATGATAAACCAAAAAGGAGAATAGGAGATTAGTCTCCTATTCTCTCAGACGACACGTTCACTTTTTAGACGTATACTTGTCCGTTTAAATGAAGCAGAATGTACACAAAAAAGGCCACCCACCTCGTAATGAGATGAGTGGTCATTTGGTTGTGTCAATCTTGAAGGATTAACTTAATCCTAGCACTATTTACTTTTGAGTTCACGTACATCGCCTTCAACATTGTCTAGGCGTTCGTTGATAACCTTATGCTCACTTCTACTAGCAATAAAGTCTTCACGTAGGGTAGTTTGCGAATCAAACAACCGTTCAATTCGCTGGCTGCTATCCTTCATACTTTGGGCAATGTCTTGCAGCCGATCCGTAAAAGGTTTCATGATAGATTGTAAACAGCAAGCTGTAAGTGATCTTTAAAATTTTTTATTTTGTAAACTCAAGTTCACCAAGAGCATGTTGGGCTGCTAAATTCAATAGGCTCCACTGTCGGTCAAAGCCTGGTTGGAAGAAAAAGTCAGCTTCGGCCAAATCTTCCAATTTTAATCCTTGTTGGATGGCTAATGAAATAACATTACCTTGGGCAGTGATATCATAAGTTGACAATACAGCACCACCTAATAGTTGATGCGTGTTTGGATTGTAATCTAGCTCTACGTAGACCTCTGTATTTCCCTTCTCCATAGGAACATAAGCTGGACGCAAAGTGTCTTTGTAAAAGGATGTGTGAATTTCAATATCGGCCTTTTGGGCTGTGGTCATATTCAGACCTGATGTGGCAAAGTGATAGTCGAAAACACTTAATGCTGATGAGCCAACTACTCCTGAAAATGGTATAGATGGTGTGTTCTCAAAGATGTGTTCCGCTACATAACGGGCTTCGCGCCGGGCAACCGTGGCTAAAGCTATCGGCATGTCCTTCTGGGCAGGAATTGAATAGGCCAATACCGCATCACCTATGGCGTAGACATCAGGCAGATTAGTTCTCAAATATTTGTCAGTTTTAATCCACCCGCGCTTATCTAGTTCAACCGTTCCCCTTAACCAATCAGTATTAGGCTTTACTCCAGCAGCTTGAATTATCAAGTCACTCGGATATTCTGCATCGCTTGTCTTAACAGCAGAAACTGCTTCAAGACCTTCATAGCTTTCGATCTTAGCACCAGTGACAACTTGAACTCCCTTGTTGGTCAATTCTTTTGATAAGATATCTGTTAATTCAGTATCTAGATAGTTACCCAAAGGCCGATTAATCATATCGATTAATGTAACATTTTTGCCAGCTTTGATGCTGGCCTCGGCAGCTTCAATCCCAATGTAACCCGCGCCAATAACAGTAATATTTTTGACATTTGGGTCAGATAATTTTGCTTTGATCTTCTCTGCCCAATCCTTGCCGCGCATTGAATAAACGTTTTTTAGTTCATGACCAGGAACTGGTAAATTGTTTGGAGTGACGCCTGAGCTTAAAATTAATTTATCATAGTCATAGCTCTGTATTTTACCGGATTTTAAGTCTTTTACGATAACTTGCTTATTCTCTGGATTTATTTTTGTCACTTCATGATTGGCGTATACTTCTGTCCCAAGTTTTTCGAGATCTGCAGGTTTAAAATTACGGACATCATTAACATTCGTTACGCTGTTTTCTAAATATAGTTCCATACCACAGGACATGAAAGAAATAAAATCTCCTGCTTCGAATAGTTTAATATCTAGGTCTGAGTATTTGTGAGTAAGTTCCAGAACTGACTGATGGCCGCCGTGCGATGCACCAACAACAATAACTTTTGTCTTCGACATAAAAAATATAGCCTCCTAATAGATTGGTGAAAAACAATGAGGTGAGTCTACTTACAAAAATGATCCAATTACAGTTTAGAATCATTCTAAAACAAAGTCAATGGATTTTAATTAAAAGGTAGATTGTAAAATTAATCCGAACGCTGTTCGGACAAAAAAGATCAGCTTCCTTTAAAATGGTGTTTACCACAAACCCATCTTTTAGGAGCTGATCTT
>NZ_SULH01000021.1:6367-7742 GCF_007115095.1 Levilactobacillus enshiensis
AAATTCTCAACCATTTACGTCTAAGCTGGTCACCAGGAATGATTGCTCACGAATTTAAACTAGCGACTAAATCTATTTATAATTGGCTAAATCAGGGGAGAATTGGTTTCTCCTTGAATGATCTACCTGAACATGGCGTACGCCAACGATCCAAATATGATCAATCTTTGGGGCGATCAATTGAACAGCGTCCCATGCTGATTAATCAACGTAATCGCATCGGCGATTTTGAACTAAATACAGTCGTTGGTCCTCGTGGGCATAGTAAGGCAGTTTTATTAACTTTAATCGATCGCAAATCACGGTTCCTTTGGGCATACCGGTTAAAAGATCGGACGACAGCGACTGTTAATGAAGCACTAACTAAGTTCCTAACCACTTTTAATGAGAGCGTAAAATATCATCATAATTCAATGTCTAGTTCGAAATTTATAATTAGAAACCTTTTTGGGGCAAATTACATGGATACTATTTCTTAGTTAAAATATGAGTCTAGTGACTATCGGTTGAAACTAAAGCAACTTTTTTGACAACGCTTACCAACATGCTGTAATCTTATTTAATATATAACAAATAATCTATATACTCTTTTCCATATCTAAAATCATATGAATGGAGGTTATTGAAATGCCTTGGAATGAACAAAATTACCCACCATCAATGAAAAATTTGAAAAAAGTGGTTCGAAAAAAAGCTATTGAGATCGCAAATGCGCTTAAAGAAAAAAATTATGACGATAAGCGGGCCATTTCAATTGCTACGGAACAAGCGGAAAAATGGTATCAACATCGCTCTGATTTAAAAGACGACACTCCATTCAAGAAGAATTTAAGGAGGCATAGCTAATGATATCACTTTTGGAAAAACACCCAAACAAAATTACTCCTCATATACCAATAGAAAAGCCTAAAAAGCAATTACCACAAAGATTTCCAGTAAAGACTCCACCTGAAACTCCCCAAATAAATCCAGAAAAAATATACCCTGAAAAACAACCTGAAGAGCCGGTTAGGCGTGATTAATAAGCCGTTTATGTTAGATTACAAATTCCAATTTGAAGGGGGCCACATAAATCAGAGTGCATTCCTATGAGGCATACTAAATACAATATTGGAGACTACGTTTTAAATTGCAAATAATTCGGATTAAATTTGTAATCTACCTTAATCTATTTCGTTTAGTATCCTTTACTATATATAATAAGGAGGTCTCTAATGCTAGTTTTTCTGTCAACATCATTCATATCGAGAGCGTAAAATATCTTGTGTAAACGCATAAAAGATTTCTAAATTGTATAGAAATAGGGAATGCCTTCCCTTATGATATTTAGTAACCACAGAAAACATCACAGGAGGCATTCCCCATGAATGAACTT
>NZ_SULH01000022.1:0-5008 GCF_007115095.1 Levilactobacillus enshiensis
AGTAAAGTTGAAACTGAAAAATGGAAAAGGCAGCTTGTCGAAAATGCCGAAAAAGAAATTTTAAAACTAACTGATAGTGAAAAATTTAAAAGTTATCTTGATACCGTAGCAAAGTTTCACCGGTATAGCCAACGTAATATTGACCTTATCTATTCTCAAAATCCAAGTGCCAGCCAAGTTGCAGGCTTTAAAAAATGGCAGAATGATTTTAAACGATCAGTAAATAAAGGAGAAAAAGGGATCAGGATTGCGGCCCCTATTATTAAAAAACTAACTCCAGAGGATCAGAAAAGGCTTGATACGACCGAAGAAAAAGCCATAGTTGGTTATCGCTATATTCCAGTATTTGACATATCACAGACAAGCGGCGAACCAGTCCTAAGTGCTAAAGATTTTGTCAAAGAAAATTTGGCCGATCATCAGAATGTGACAAGTTTATATAACGCGTTCAAAGATTATTTAAACCAGCAAACCGACCTTAAAGTCAGTGAAGTGCCTTTAGCGACGCTAAATGGGGCTAAGGGGTATTTTCAACCCAGCACTAATGAAATCGTCATTGGTGGCGATGAGCCCGACAATGCTTTGAAACTAAAGACGTTATACCACGAATATGCGCATAGCCAGCTACACGGCTTAAAATCAGCCTTTAAAGATCGGCCACGAGCCTATCAGGAAACCCAGGCCGAAGCGGTCGCATATGTTGCCATGCAAAATATTGGCGTTGATACCAGTAACTATTCGCTCGGTTATGTGGCTACCTGGGCTAAAGATACAGCTGTGATCCATAGTGCTTTAAGTGAAATCCAGCAAGTTAGCAACAAAGTGATTGAGCTTAGCGACGGGTTAACCAAACAATTAGGCTTACAAGAAGCCCAAAAAGAGCCTGAGCATGATTTAAAAATGCTAGCAGCCCAGTCACTGAATAAGTCCTATCAAAGCTTGCAACAACAAATCCAACAGGCAACTAGTCCACAACAGAAAGCGCAATTTAAAAACCAGTTAAACGATGTGCACCAAGAAATTAGTGATCGAACTCAAAAACAACTGAAAGCATTTGCTGAACAGAATCCGGAAATCAAACAACCCGAATCCAAACTTGATCAAAGTTTAAAACGTTAGCCAGTTTTTAAAGGGCATGCTATAATGGAGACAGAAAAGGAAGCCCCGCCGAAAACAGGACTTCCCACGCAAGCCGCTTCAAAGGCGGTGGCGAAGTTAATAAGACAGCATTAAGCTACCCTGTAACTGGCCAAAGTTACGCAGGGCGGCTTTTTTATTTGTGGTGCTTGTCGATATAGCTGAGTAGCGCGATTAAAAACGTGCCAAACAGCAACATCAACGAGAGTGTCTGGAAGACGCTCATTGACTGTGAAACCTTCCTGAAGATTATTCCATGTTCCCATGGGCCTCACCTCGCAAGGGAAAAGACAGCCACCGCCCTTAAAACTTCCTGCGTAATCTATTATACAGGTGAATTAAGTGTTGACCAAGCACAATGAAGATTAAGTCATGGGGTTTCATAGGATCCTAAATTTGATTAAATTAAGAATCAGCAAAATATCTTTTGTAGAGGCAAATTACAAGTTTAATCCGAACAAGCCCGGAATCTTTCAATGGCAGTCTGTTGATGATGTATTTTTAATGGTCGTTGATTAATTAGTTCAAGTGCTGCTAGGATCTCATCAGTCGTTACTTGGCTAAAATTGGTCTTTTTCGGGAAGAACCAGCGTAACCGTCTATTAAAATATTCATTGGAACCTCGCTCCCATGGTGAATATGGATGGCAAAAATAAACTTTGATCTGATAATCCTGTTCTAAGGCCTGATAATTGGCAAACTCTTTACCATGATCAACAGTAATGGATTTTACTTGGGGACCGAAGGCCCCCATAAACTTGCCAAAGGCGGTGTTTAGAGCCTTAGCCGTTCTATTAGGGGCTTTGATGGCCCATAGAAGTCGGGTCTTACGTTCTACGAATGTAACCAGACATGATCGTGACTCACTTCGACTAGAAAGCACCGTATCTACTTCCCAATGACCAAAAGCTAACCGTTGATTAACAGTTGTTGGCCGTTGTTCGATGGAAGTCCCACTTGTAAATTTCCCACGATTTTCGCTCACTCGGTGCTGGCGGACATTCCGATTGGGTAGATCAGTCAATTTGAAGGGGAGCCAGCCACGATTAAGCCAATTATAAATTGACGCAGTGCTCAAGTTATAAGCGGCCGCAATGGTTTCTGGTGACCAGGTTAATCGTAAGTGATTGGTAATTAAAGTCGCTAATGCTGCCGTCAGCATCGAACAACGACCGCAATTCCGCCTTTTGCGATCTGCATCTTGCTGAGCTAATTCTGGATCATAAGGTTTAACCCGGTCCAACTCATAGCTAATCGTAGCTTTGGCGACGCCTAAGGCGTCAGCCATTACTTGGTAAGATTTATTCCCCTCATTGACCAGTTGTGCTAGTGCGCCACGTTGAAAACGTGATAAAGTAGATGTACCCAAAGTAATCACTCCCTATATTGGTTGGAATTAGCTACTACCATTGTAAGTGATTGCTTTGGGCTTTTTAATTTCTGTTCGGATTAATTATAGAATTTGCCAGTGCATAAATTTTTCTTTCTTGACATATATCAATTTTAATAAGTTTAGAATAGCATATAATGGACTTATAATGAAGAATTGGAGGAATCATTCATGACTAAAAAATACGTTGCTAACATCGTACCACTAAACGCAGAAGGCATTGGAACGGCACCCCATGGAACTGCCACCTTTGTTGAAGACGGTGACCAATTACACGTGGCGATTGAAATGTTTGATACACCTGCAAATACGCAACACTGGGAACATTTCCACGGTTTTCCAGATGGTAAGGCGGCCCAAATTGCCACGATGGCGCAGGATGCCAATCATGACGGATTTGTCGACTTGCCAGAAACTGAACCAGTCTCAGGGACAACAATGGTGCCATTTGACAACGCCCCACATCACATGGACGTGCCAAATGATAACTACCCAGTCGCTGACGCCCAAGGCCACTTTGCCTACGAAATCGATGTGCCATTAGCTGATTTGCAAGCGAAGTTCAAAGAAGTCTTTGGTACCGATGACTTGGAACTCGACAAACGGGTCATCTACATTCACGGCGTACCACAAGACTTGGCTTTACCAGCCACCGTTGCTGGTGAAGTTGGCGCCTACGATGCACACGTCACCTTACCAATTGCGGTTGGGAAGATTGAAGTCGCAGACTAACCTAAAATTTGAAGTAAGCTAAAACATAACGACCGGATGAGCCTATCACATGACAGGTTTATCCGGTCGTTATGTTTATTTCTTTAGACTATCGACGGAAGCCTTGAAAACGCGAAATCGATTGACGATTATGGTTCCGACTGGCGAAGCACGTCCGTTAATTGTTGCCGAAAAATTGGCGTCCAGATATTCCGATAACCTAATCGGGTTGGATGAGCGTCGTCGACCATTGCTAGTGGTTGGGCGCGATTTTCAGCTTTGACCACTGGATCTTGCCAGAGGTCAATAATCGTGAAGTGCCACTTTTTTTGTAAGACTTTCAATTGCTGCACTAATTTACCATAATTCGCATCGTGTTTTCGCACACAAGTGAAGAATACGATTGGCACCGCCCAATGCTGTTGAACATAGGCCACGATTGTTTCAATCGCTCCGAGCGTCGTCGTTTCGTCAAAGCCGTGGCGCTGTTGTGCACCCGTAACTTGCCCCATAGCCTTGTCATGCCACCCATCATTGGTTGAAAGTTGGCAGACAAAAGCGTCCAATGGTTGGGTCACTGGAATCCGATGATAGAGCCGCTGCACATAGCTATCTGGTGCGTTACCTGCTAAAGTGGTGCCACTCACCGCTTCCTTGATGGCAATCACGCCATCCGTCGCGACGAGATAATCGACGAACGAATCTTCCAGTGCACCCGCACCGGCCGTAATTGACGATCCCAGAAATGCAATCCGCCGACCCATCAACGGTGACTTGGGATTCAATGTTTGATGGCTAGGGGCGTAACTAGGCAAATTGCCCGCAATCAACCGCCCCACCATCGTCTCACGCTGCAACTGCTTATTCACCGTTCCGACCTTGATTGCCGCCTGCAACAACTGCTTAAATTCTTTTTTGTATCGAATCATATTAAAAAATGATCCTATGCTATTAGTTTACAGGGCAGAAGAAAATCTGTCCGTAAATCTAGCATAAGAGCACTGGACTTGAATCTAAATTAGCAAAGGGATCTCATTCTATAAAAGTTTCCGATAGGGAAACCAATATTACTCTTGTTGAGGGATTACTTGATCCAGGGTTCATTTTTAGCAAGGACGAATTAAAAAATATAGCGATGAACAGATACTTAAACAAATACTTGAAGACAGTTCTGGCGAAACAGAACGGTTTGAATTTAAACTTGGTTTGTATTCGTTCAATCCACAGACGCAAAAGAAAACTTTCAACACGAAACTAGTATCCAATATAGCAAAAAAAGCAACTTCTTTTGCCAATACTCCGAGTCATAAGAGTTCTTACATCATGATTGGTGTTGCCGATTCTGATTCTTATAACGCATCTGACCTTGGAATAGAACCATTTAAGATAGGACCTATTTCCATTGTTGGGATTAAAAGAGATTTAACATTAAGTGGAAAAAGTATCGATGAGTATTATCAACATTATTTCTCAGCACTATCTCAAGAGCCTGTTAGTGAAGAGATGATGACAATGTTAAAAGACATAAAAAGTTATACCTATAACGGTGCAACAGTATTATCCATTAAAATAGATAATACTGGGAAACCTGAACCCTACAATGGTAAGTACTATCGTAGAGAAGGCACTAATACTGTTGAGCTAAATGTACCAGACTTAATATGTCTAACGCAAAATTTACAAAAACATATGGATGATTAAATCTGATATTAGAAAAAGCAGGACTTATTCTATTTTAAAAGCTCAAAAAGGCCAATAGGGTATACCCTA
>NZ_SULH01000022.1:5076-5988 GCF_007115095.1 Levilactobacillus enshiensis
TTGGTCTTTTTTATTTCTGTGCTATACTAGGAATTACAAGTGTTCATTAGAACTGTCCAAAAGGAGAATTGGAAATGGCTAAAATCGGTTATGCGCGTGTGAGTTCCAAGGAGCAACATTTAGATCGACAGTTAGCGGCTTTAAAAGACGTTGATAAATTATTTACGGATAAATTAAGTGGGGCTAACACTAATCGGCCAGAACTGCAAAAAATGCTGGCCTATATTCGTGAGGGTGATATTGTAATGGTCACTGAATTAGATCGCTTAGGCAGAAACAACCATGATTTGACTAAGATCATGAACTCTATTCAAAATAAGGGTGCCACCCTAGATGTGTTAAATTTGCCGTCCATGACAGGGATTGCTGACCCAAATTTACGTCAACTGATGACCAACTTGATTATTGAACTCTATAAGTATCAGGCCGAAAGTGAACGTAAACGAATCATTGAGCGCCAGCAACAAGGGATTGCCTTAGCTAAGCAGCAGGGTAAATATCATGGGCGCAAACCCCAATATGCCAAAGATGATCCCCGTTTGCAACATGCTTTTAAGCTTTATCGAGCTGGCATGAGTGACATTGATGTGTCCCGAAATACAGGTATTAAACGGACGACCTTTATCAGATATCGCAAAAAGTTTAATATAAAAAGATGAGACTTATATGTCAGATAAATTAAAAACCGTTTTTTATGAGCAGCAAAACTATTTTGAGAAAATGATGGGAATCATGTTAGAGTGGTATCATTTATTAATCGGAATGCAAACAACTGTGCTCAACATAGTTCTGAAAGTGTTTGTTGTTCCATTCTTCGAGAGAGCGTAAAATATCTTGTGTAAACGCACAAAAGATTTCTAAATTGTATAGAAATAGGGAATGCCTTCCCTTATGATATTTAGTAACCACAGA
>NZ_SULH01000023.1 GCF_007115095.1 Levilactobacillus enshiensis
TAGTGTGGTGGCGATAGCCTAAAGGATACACCCGTTCCCATGCCGAACACGGAAGTTAAGCTTTAGCACGCCGATAGTAGTTGGGGGATCGCCCCCTGCAAGGATAGGACGTTGCCACGCAAACGTAGGAACCCAGTGATGGGTTCCTTTTTTTGTGTAAAAAAATAAAACCAGTAGTGGCGGATGACCGCCAGCGTGGAAGGAATGGCGACTGCGCGGCGTCAAAAACAAAACGACGACACGCGCGGCGTCAAAAACAAAACGACGACACGCTTTGCGATAGCTTTCGTGGGGAAGACCTCCTAGGTTTTAGTAAGGCCATTCACCTTCAGCTGTTGAGAGCTTGAAGTTTTATATTCATGCTCAAGGCGACATGGGTATATTTCACCAAAAGACAATACCACTGCTCGCCCCCCTGATCCTGATTATGTGTGAGCTTAACCTTGGCTAGGGATTTATCATTGGTGTCCACTATGACTTTTGGCAAGACGCACCGAACTTCGAACCCGTCGTCCATGTACTTGGCTGGCGTTGGCATTCACAATTAGGGATTCATTCATTTAACTTCTCAATAAGCTGTGTATGAACAGTACGAGATTCTGTCATCCCCAAATAAAAATAGTAGTGACGCATGACCGCCACCGTGGAAAGTCTGCCGTCTGCGCGGCGTTAACAACGAACAGCTGCTTATTGGGGAACAAGCCATGCTTAAACCGGCCGTGACCAGTAACTTTGACAACTAAATTTCGAATGCGCTCAGCTTTTTCTTGACCGTGTGGTTACAACACGGTTTATGATGACTCTATCAAGTAAGCATGAAGGAGCGTTAGACATGACGGAATTTACTAGTGGCCAATTGGCTAAATTGAGTGGGGTGAAAAAATCGACATTACGCCATTATCTCGATGTTGGCTTAATTACGCCCACGGAAACGACCGCGGCCGGTTATCAGCTTTTTAATCAACGGCAGCTTTACCAACTTTACTATATTCGGTTCTTACGGCAATTAGGCTATTCGCTACCAATGATCCATACCCTATTGAAACAAGCTAATGTAACGTCTGAGCTGCGTGAACTTCAACAGCAGGTCAGCCAACAAGTGCAGCATCTTCAAGAGACACAGCAGACTATCACAGAAATCCTCGCGCTTCAACGGACGGAACCGTTAAATACGGTACTATTTCATGAACAACCCGCGCGTCAATTGCGGTCAATCGGACCGGAAAAAGCGACACAACTGGAAGTGCGCAATGCACAAGCGTTGGGAGAACAGAGACGTTTACAACAGCTGAATCCCGTGATCTATTTTAAAAAATTCGGCGAGACCACCGTCACGTGTCAACAGACGGCTACGGCTGGCGAGTGGCACTTGCCCACTGGGACGTATGCGTTCAAACAAATTGCGGTAACCGATGACACGGACCTGACACAGGCCGCCCAAGACTTCTTACGAGATCCCTTGCTGGAACTGGCATCGCAACCGGATCTCCTGATTTATGAAAACCTGGTGTTATCGTTAGTCTACAGTCAGGACGTGATTTACACGTTGGAGGTGCGGCTACAATGACGGTGATTTGGGCATCTAAGGTCAAACAATTAGATCCAGTTGAAATTGGCCAGTTGTTTCAACAAGGTTTTCGTGGAAAATTTAGGTCCTTTGGCTTTTCAGCGGCGACGACACAACTAGGGTGTCAGTTGTTGGGTGAATATTTGCAACAATTTTATCGACAGGATCTCGTGGTTTCTATTCAAGGGGGACACCTTAATGGCTGCTTACTACTCAATCATGGACAAAAAGCTCTCGGTCAACGTACTTTCTTACGTCGTTTGGGGCAGACTCTGCCTTGGCGCGATCGTCTCAGGCTGTTATTATTTCTGGGGTTGTTAGATCAACCCGTACCTCAAGGAACCACCTATGTTGATTTTGTGGCGGTGACGCAATCTCAGCGTAGGCAAGGCATTGGCACCGCACTATTGAAGTTTTGTCAGCAACATTTTTCTCGGCTTACACTCAGCGTTGTCACCGGCAATCACGCAGCGTATCGACTTTATCGGCAACTAGGGTTTTGCGAAAAGCAGACCCAGCATAGTCAGTTAACGCAGTTGTGTTTTGGTTTTCGCGAATGGTCGGAAATGCAATGGACGCGGTTAAGGTAAGCTGTATTTTAAAATAAGTAGCATGGTCCGCGACGCGATCAGGTTGTCGTTATTACGGAATTGAATAGGCTATTGATCAAACGGCAGCGGAATAGATAATTAAAAAGGTAACGGCACTCCCAGGCGGGAAGGTCGTTACCTTTTTTGCGTGACAGCTAAAGGTTCAAAGCTACAAAGTACGGCTCATACCTGTTCTACCAACAATAGCGGCCCTAAAACTAGGCAACATGATAATTCGGTCACCTTACCGGCCGGCAGATATGGGCTGAGAATCCCAGTGTTATCGAAGCTTGGCCGACCGGAACTGCCAGTATTTTCTAACAAGTACAATTGCAACAACTAGGCCACTGAACTGGCAGGTGGTCATCAGGCCGAATCCCATGTCAAATGCATTCAGACTCCCGCTGATGAAACTGAGCAGGGCAAAGCCGGTTAAACCGATCCAGTGCACCCGACTAGTCCAAACACTGAGATGATGGTGAGCGATGAGGAGGTTACCTATGAGAATGAGTAGCAAAAGAATAAGAAAATCAATCCAATAGAATGCCGAAAAATTTGAAAATTGCGTGATGCGTTCCACTAGCAGGATGCCGAGTAGGACCGTGGGTAAGGTGAGACTTGGTTGGATGGACTGTTTGGTCGGGCTGCTGAGCGTGGTTGCCGTATCCAGTAGGATGGCATCCACTGAGAGATGATACAAGGTAGCTAGTTGGGTGATGGTAGCGATGTCTGGTTGATTCCGGCCAGTTTCCCAGCTGGAAACAGTTTGGCGCGACACGTGGAGTTTATCCGCCAACTCGGTTTGTGTCAGCTGCTGCATTTGGCGGAAATGTTTTAAACGCGGGCCTAGTTCTGTTGATGCCATAGTGAATCCTCACTTTCTATTAACTCTAGCATAAAGAATCGTCCGAAAATAGCAAGCTATTCTCGCTAGCATCCGTATCATCTGGCGGTTTGAACGGGTATGTTAAAAGGGAGTAGAGGAGACGATGTCCAATGCAACACGTGCAGGAAAAAATGGTTCAGGTCGCCGGAATACGAAAAACGTTCGGTCGGCGGGTAGTCTTACGGGATGTTAGTTTTGAATTTTCGACTGGCAAGATTGTGGGGTTAGTCGGTCCCAATGGTGCGGGGAAGACGACCATAATGAAAATCTTACTGGGGCTCACACCAACGGCTGCTGGCGACGTCCGGATTTCTGGGCAGCCGGTTTCAGTCAATACGCATCAGGTGGTGACGTGCCAAGTGGGGGCTCTCATTGAGCGACCCGCAATCTATCCGTTCCTAAGCGGCTGGCAGCATCTGCAATTGACGACGGCTTCAACTGTCCAGATGGACTGGGTCGTAAAGGCACTCCAGATGACAGCCTACATTCACCGTCCAGCTAATCGCTATTCGTTAGGTATGAAACAAAAATTGGGTATCGCTATGGCTTTAGTCACGCGCCCACGGTTAGTTATCTTGGATGAACCCATGAATGGGTTGGATCCGCAATCCGTCAAACAGCTTCGCGACTTGTTAGTTCAGCTGGCACATGAAGGAACGACCTTTCTGATTTCCAGTCATATTTTAAGTGAGTTGGCGAAAATTATTGACCAAGTGATCTTGATTGACCAGGGGCGGGTGTTACTCCAGCAAACGATGACGCAGCTTCACCAGTCAGCACGGGCGTTCTTAGTGATTCACACGGCGGCCAATCAGCGGGCCTGCCAACTGCTTCAGTCAGCGGGATATTCAGTGACTCTGCGAGAAGATCAGCTAAGTTTGCCGGCATCATTAGCGTTGACCCCGTTACTGAAGATTGTACTGGACGCGGGGATTCAGGTTTTGAAAGTGAGCCAGCAACGAGAAGACTTGGAAACGGTCCTGTTGAGACTGTTAGCAAATGGGAGGGAGTAGAGATATGCGCAAGACACTCTGGCGAGAAATTTTTAAATTTAAACATCAACGGTTGGCGTGGGTCACGCCACTCTTAGTCGCGCTACTGATGGGTGGTGTGGCATTGACAACCCATCGCATGACCCTCAGTGATCAAAAATTTTATGTGACCTCCGGGTATGTGGGCTTTCAATGGTCAATCTTATTTCTGATTGTCATTAGTGCGACCAGTGTGGCGATGGAATTCGAGTACGGAACGATCAAACAGTTAGCGATGCAAGTGCCCCACCGCTGGCTGATCTATGTTGCGAAGTTTTTGGTAGTCCTGGGGTACAGCATGTTGTTGCACGTCCTAGTCGTCGGGGTCACCTTGATACTGAAGGTTAGTGGAGACCCACGGATGCATTGGCAAACCATCTACCGCTATCATCAAAGCCTAGGGTGCAATCTGGGCATAAATGCACTACTGGACCTGTATGGTGGGGTGCTCATTGTGAGTCTTGTGTTCCTACTGGCGAGTTGCAGCCGTCATGGTGCCACGGCGATTGCTGTTGGTGTCGGGGCCTGCTTTATGGGCGAAGGGCTGTCCAGCCTCTTGCTCGGTTCGTTCAAAGCATTCGTACCATGGCTGAAATGGAATCCGTTTAACATGTTTTACTTACAAGAAGAGTACGGCAATCCAGACTACCGGACGATGACTCATTTGACGATTCGACAGTTGGAAATTGGGAACGTGGTCTGGACACTGCTCTTCATAGGGATAGGCGCTGTGATTTTTTCCCGGCGACGGCTTTGAGTTAAATTGGAGTTGAGCGGGGGATTCACGGATAAGGTGTCAAACGTTATCAGCAGGAGTGACGGCTAGCGGTCATAACATAAAAGGGAGGAATGAACATGACTAAGGATCATACACTTAGTGGGTTGGCTTACTTGTCGGTTATCTTCGCGCCAATCATTTTTCCGGCAATTGTCTGGATAAGTGTGAAGGACCAAGGCGTGAAGGCTGATGCCAAGAAGGCGGTGTTTCTACACCTGCTTCCAGGCGTAAGCAGCTTCTTTATTGTGGGCGTATTAACGAACTTAGGTACCCTATGCAATCAGCAAGCTGTGTTTTCTAATGGTGCAGCTATCGGCTTGGCGGTCTGGCTACTGATTAATTTAAGTGTAACGGGATATACTGTAATTCTAGGTATCAAAGAGATATTCAGTTAGTCCGGTAGTGTTGGTTGATACGGACGTAGGGGGTGGTTTCTTGGTGGATAGCATCAGTGGGTTAATGGTTGTCAATTTTAGAGGATCATTGTCGGGATGAAGGAGGTGTTAGATAGGGGGGAGGGGATAGCCACGTTAAATGGAGGTAGCCGTTGTCGAGCGAGCTGAGCCGGAAGCAAGTGATGTTGGTTAAGCCAATGAGGATGCGTTACGGCGACACTTTTGGTGGGGGATGGCGGCGTACACATGCCTAATACAGTGGGCTTACTAAGTTGGCGTTGGTTGTGAATAATAAAAAGGGTTGGCACTTATTTTAGATTTTTGTTGACACTAAGATGATGTGCATGGTATATTATCTAAGTTGTCTTTTACGACAGCAGTTCGTTAATTTAAAAAGTTAAATTGCTTGTTGACAAGCAGTATAACAAAATGGTATATTAATTGAGCTGCTTCATTAGGCAGCCAGCAATTCACAGTTTAATTAAATTAAACTTGTTGTTGACATCATATTGATTAAATGATATGATAATTAAGTTGTCTGCGAGAGCAGATGACTGGTAGACCTTTGAAAACTGAACATTGTTTCGACAAACCAAATATGTGTAGGGCGGTTTGATACTTGGTATCAAACCCAAACAATATTTGCGAAGTCAA
>NZ_SULH01000024.1:0-714 GCF_007115095.1 Levilactobacillus enshiensis
TAAGCTAGATCAAAATAAAATTTCAGATTTTACGCTTGACCTAAAATCAAAAAGAAGAGGTAAGGGTCAAAAGATAATTCAACAGCGATCAAGTAAAAGGAAGCACAAAGAAAGTAAAGCAGAGCTTACACAAAGAATTCAAAAACAGTTAAAAGACTTTGCTAAACACAATCCAGAAATTAAGCCAAAAAACAATCCTGAAAATAAAAACGATCGGCCTAGTTATTAGGTTGATCGTTTTTTAATTTATCCGGTTTATGGGCGTTAACATAGTCAGCAAATGTTTTTAAAAGTTCTTCGGTTTGTTCGACCGAGAGGTTATTAGCTTGAAAGTACTTTTCTAATAAAGCCCCTTTTTGAATTAATCGGCGAGAACGGGCTTTGCGGGCTTGCCGATTTTCATAGTATTTAGATTGGCGTAATTTAAAATCTTCCCGCTCAATTTTTTGTTTTAAACGCGCTTGCTGTTCGACTAGTTTTTCATATTGATTAGACATGGAATTTCCCCATCTCGTATGGCTAATGATCTACGGACTTTACCTTTAAAAATTCAGAAAATTGCTTGGCTAAAAGCTTAATCTGATCGTTAGACAAATTAGCATAATCTAAATTGGATTGACTGATGATTTGTTTACCTAGCCGTTGTTCAATCTTATTTTTTTCGTCCTTAATTTTTTGATTAAGGGCTTTTAATTTAGCTTCTTGTTTTTCTAA
>NZ_SULH01000024.1:778-5316 GCF_007115095.1 Levilactobacillus enshiensis
AATCCCTCCAATCATATTAGAAATAATCACCGACACTATATCATAAGGGAAACGTTAAGTCAAAGTATAAAAGTTGAAATAGCGAAGCGGAAGGCATACACTAAAAGTAAATTCAGGAGAATCAGAAGACCGAGCGAAACGAGGTCAATGCGCACTTATACCCCACTAAATTATTGTGGGGTAAATCGTGCCAAAATCCTGCATTAGAAGTCGCCGATGGCGACAACAAAATCAACCAATAGATCCAAAGAAAGGCGGTGACTAGTATGGCAATTTTTCATATGAGTTTTAGTAATATTAGTGCTGGGAAAGGACGAAGTGCGATTGCCAGTTCCGCTTATCGAAGTGGTGAAAAATTATTTGATGATCAAGAAGGTCGCCACTATTTATATGCTCGGTCAGTCATACCAGAGAGTTTTATTTTAACTCCTAAAAATGCACCAGAATGGGCCAGTGATCGAGAAAAATTATGGAACGAAGTAGAAAGAAAAGATCGGCGAGCAAATTCTCGGTATGCGAAAGAGTTTAACGTGGCTTTGCCAGTTGAACTAAGCGAAGATGAACAGAAAGAATTATTGACAAAATACGTGCAAGAAAATTTTGTTGATCAAGGCATGGTAGCTGATGTAGCGATTCATCGCGACCACCCAGATAATCCGCACGCACATGTGATGTTAACTAACCGACCATTTAACCCAGACGGAACATGGGGAATCAAGAGTAAAAAGCAATATATTTTAGATGAGAATGGCAATAAAATGTATACCGGAACTAGCAAGTACCCTAAGAGTAGAAAGATACTGATGGTCGATTGGGATAAGAAAGAAAAAATAATTGAATGGCGTCATAATTGGGCAGTTAGTGTCAATCAGGTTTTAGAGCAAAAAAATATTCCCGATCGGATCAGTGAAAAATCATTTACTGAGCAGGGAATAGCTGACACACCAATGCAACACGAGGGAATCAATAGCAAACGGCATGAAAGAAAGGCATTTAATCAACAAGTTAAGAACTATCGTAAGTCCAAAGCTGGCTATAAAAATATGCAGGAGAAAGTAGTTAATCGATGCCACTTGGATAGCCTAAGTAAACACTTCTCGTTTAACGAGAAAAGAGTGGTCAAAGAGTTAAGCCACGAACTGAAAACTTATATTAGTTTGGAAAGTTTAGATGATAAGCGGCGCATGCTATTTAATTGGAAAAACAGTACCTTAATTAAGCACGCTGTTGGTGAAGATGTCACTAAGCAATTATTGACGATTAACCAACAAGAAAGTTCACTAAAAAAAGCAGATGAACTCTTAAATAAAGTAGTTGATCGCACGACTAAAAAACTTTATCCAGAGCTTGATTTTGAACAGACAACTGCGGCTGAACGACGGGAATTGATTAAAGAAACTAATAGTGAACAAACGATTTTCAAAGGCAGTGAATTAAACGAACGTTTAATGAATATTCGTGATGATTTATTGGTCCGACAATTATTGACCTTTACCAAACGGCCATACGTTGGCTGGAAGTTATTAATGCAACAAGAAAAAGAGGCCAAAATTGATCTGAAATATACGCTAATGATCCACTCTGATAGCTTAGAAAGCCTAGAACACGTCGATAAAGGACTACTAGAAAAGTATTCACCAGCAGAACAGCAAACGATTACGAGAGCAGTCAAAGACCTACGGACAATCATAGCAGTTAAGCAAGTCATTCAAACGCAATACCATGAAGTATTGAAAAGAGCCTTTCCTAATGGTGATTTAGATGATCTTTCACTAGTTAGACAAGAACAGGCCTATACAGCCGTGATGTACTATGATCCAACTTTAAAGCCATTAAAAGTCGAAACAATGGCACAATGGCAAGAAAACCCACCGAGGGTTTTCAGTACCCAAGAACATCAATTAGGGTTAGCTTATTTATCGGGACAGCTTAGCTTAGATCAGTTAGAGAATCATCACTTACAACGGGTTTTAAAGCATGACGGCACTAAACAACTCTTTTTGGGTGAATGTAAAGTCGATCCAACGATTAAGAACAGTCAGATTGAGAAAATCCAAAAACAGTTAAAAGAGCAACAAGCTAAGGACGATCAATATCGAAAATCCCAGCTGGCACATTATCAACCGTTAAATTATAAGCCAGTTAGTCCAAACTACTACTTAAAGACGGCCTTTAGTGACGCGATCATGACTGTTCTATATGCTCGTGATGAAGATTACCAACGACAAAGACAGGCGCAAGGTTTAAAAGAGACTGAGTGGGAAATGGCGAAAAAGCAACGGCAACACCAAACTCGAAATCGGCATGAAGATGGGGGCATGCACTTGTAATCGGAATAAAAAATGCACCGTTAAACCTGGTTAAAAGCGTCTGAACAAGGCAAAACAGAATTAGATCAAAAATTGAATCATAAGGAGTGAACGAACATGACCACTGTTATCTTAGCTGAAAAACCCAGTCAAGCCCGTTCATACGTCCAAGCCTTTCAAAAGAGCACAAAAAAACAGGGTTACTATACGGTTAGTGACCCTGTTTTGCCCGATAATACGCTTGTCACGTATGGTCTCGGACATTTAGTTGAACTAGCCACACCGGATAAATATGATCAGAAATACCAGCAATGGGCCTTATCTAATTTACCGATTTTCCCCGATAAATACAAGTTTGAAGTGTCAGCTAGTAAAAAGGACCAATACGGGATCGTCAAAGACCTGTTAACGAAAGCCGATACCATTATTGTGGCCACCGATAGTGGTCGAGAAGGGTCAAATATCGCGTGGTCGATCATGAACCAAGCCCAGATTGATGTTAAGTCGAAAACGATTAAGCGCCTTTGGTTGAATAGCCTAGAAAAAGACGCGATTATTACCGGCTTTAAAAATCTTGGTGATTGGCACAAAGACTATTTGGCTTATAAAGAAGCCCAAACCCGTCAAATTAGTGACTGGTTAATTGGTATGAATGGCAGTCCTTTATATACTTTGTTGTTAAGACAAAAAGGGGTGCGCGGGGTGTACTCAATTGGTCGCGTGCAGACGCCAACCTTGTATATGGTTTATCGAAGAGACCAGGCAATCAAAAACTTTAAGCCGGAACCCTATTTTGAACTAAATGCGGAAATTTTAGCCAATCAGCAAAAATTCGTCGCGAAATTAGACCCCTATCAGCGGTTTAAAGACGAAGTAGGGCTAATGACATTCATGCAAGCTAAACACGTTCAGAAAGGCTCACAGGACGGTTTAATCAAGAACGTCCAAAAACAAGGTAAAAAGCGTGCTAGTCCCCAACTATTCTCGCTATCCAGTCTGCAAAGTGCGATGAATAAACGGTATCATGCCAGTGCCAGCCAAACCTTAGCGGCCATTCAGAGTTTGTACGAAGCCAAGTTCCTTAGCTATCCCCGAACCGATTGTGCTTATATCACTGATGAAGAATTTGAGTATTTAGTGGCTAATCTGACGAAGTATCTGGGGTTAGTCTCTAAGCAAGTCGCTTTAACCAATACCACCCCGAATAAACGTTACGTCAATGGGAAAAAGGTTGAAGAACACTACGCTATTATCATGACTAAAGTTGTGCCGACGAAAAATCAATTAGCGGCCTTACCTAAATTACAGCAACAGGTCTATGACTTGGTTTTAAGAACGACGTTAGCGATGTTTGCTGATCCGTATGAGTACGAGGAAACCACCATTATCACCCAAGTTGGTGGCGCCAATTTTAAAGCAACGGGTAAGGTCCCAACGAAGCAAGGTTGGCAAGCATTATTTGATGATCACACAGCCGACCAGCAAGCAGCAGCAACTTTACCGCTCGTTCACCAAGGCAATCAAGTCCAAGCAAATCTGCAAACACCGCAAAAAGAAACGACACCACCGGTACCCTTTACCGAAGGTACCCTGATTACGGCCATGAAGACCGCCGGCAAAACGCTTGATGATGAAGAAGCCCAAGCGATTCTTAAAGATGTGCAAGGCATTGGGACAAGTGCAACCCGGGCCAATGTGCTGGAAGTGTTAAAGAAACGCGGCTATCTCGTCACTGAAAAGAACAAGCTACACGTCAGTGAAGCCGGAATTACTTTATGTAAAGCGGTTGAACTCGAACCCTTGCTAACTAGCCCAGAAATGACGGCTAAATGGGAGCAAGCATTACAGCAAATCAGTACCGAAGAACGCACCCCAGATAACTTTTTGAGCCAGATTAAGAAGTTTGTGGCGAAGTTAATTGCTGATGTCCCCACACAATTAACCGGCAATTCAGCCATTAAGCAACAAATCAATCACCAACAGCAAGCACAAAAGTCCGCCGAGGTCTTCTTAGAAACACCGCAAGCGACCGTTTTAAATAAACAGAAGTTTTATATTGTAAAGCCTAAGCAAGGCGAAGACTTTACCCTGCCCAAGAAATGGAGCAGTAAGACCCTCGGGAAGACCGCCATTAAAGCGTTGGTCACCAAGGGGGAAACGAGCAAATTAAAGGGTTTCAAGAGCAAAAAAGGAAAGTTGTTTGACGCCAAGTTAAAGCTTGACGGCCAT
>NZ_SULH01000025.1 GCF_007115095.1 Levilactobacillus enshiensis
AAAGGACTCCAGGACACCTTGGAAGCATCATTTATTTGAGTTAGTTACATATTATATGTACGAAGGCATTTCATTTACACAAGATTCTTGACGCTACCGTTTCTGCAGCTTCAGCAGCAAAGCTGGCTTCTAGTGCAGCTAGCAGTTACGTAGCATTGGTGAACACAACAACGGTTCAAACTGCTGTCAGCGCTGTTCAGAGCGCTTACCAGGAGACCACACAAGCAGAAGACTTTGCCCAATATTATAGTAGTTTGGCAACCTCCTATGCCGCAGCGGTCGGGAGTAGTGTTGGTGACGTCGCTGATTTAGATGCGCGCGCAGCAAATGCTAAGAGCTTGGCAACCTCTTACGCGATTAGTGCAGTATCATACGCTAGTTTGACTTCTAGTGCGGCTAATGCGGCTTCCAGCGCGGCAGCAATTGGGTTAGTTACGATGGTCAGCAATGCCAATGAGCTGACGGATTCAAGCGCTAAAACGACGACAATCTTTGCCAGTTACGCGGATGATGCGGTTGATGCCGTGTATGCCACGACACAATATGACCAAAATAATGGAACGTTGACGAATCTGTACACCGTCGTCGATAGTGCGGCTACGGTTGCTAGCAATGCGGCGACTGCTGGAAACTTACAAAATAGTGCTAGTGCAGCCCTTAAAATGGCCAGTTCTGCGGCTACTACCGGCGATTACGATACTGCCAGTTCGGCTTATGTAACGGCCACTGATTTGGGTCGTCAGGCCGAAGTAGCAGCCACCACGGCAATTGACGCATTTTCTGCAGCGGATTCTGCGACAAGCGCAGCCACGTCAACGGCTTTGATCGATATTACCAGTTCAGCCGCGGTTGATGCGAATACGGCTGCAACCGCAAATTCCACAGCGGCGAGTGCATCTACACAAGCAACTAAATATACCGGAACGCAGTCGGTCAGCTATGCTGCAGTCGCCTCATCGGCAGCAGTCACGGCGGCAAGTGCGGCCACAGTTGCTAGCACGGCTGCGGTCAATTTGGCATCCGCCACCACGGCAAAACAAGCCACGATGTATGCCCAGGAGATTGCCTCTGCAGCAAATACAGTAGTCGTAGCCGAGTCAGCAGCAACAAGCGCTGCCCTGATGGCATCGGAATTTGATGCCACACCGGTAAAAAATCAAAATACGAGTTCTTCAGCGGCAAGTGCTACCATGACGGTATCCACCGCACATCTAAACGTGGGGAACAATTTGACCCTGAGTCTCAGCGGGACGATTGATTCGGGGAGTACCAGTAGCAATAAGGTCACGTATATGTACTCGACCAACGGATCAATCTGGTCAGTATGGGGAACAGATACGAAGGCGGCTAGTGGTAACTTCATGTCGTCAAGTATTAGCAGTTCCAACACACAAGTCATCAGCGCGGCAGGAACTTATTACTTCCAAGGCGTCTTGACTGGTCAATCTGGTTTACTGGTGACAACACCGTATTCTGCAGGGTCAAATGTCATTATCGTTGTCGTTTCTGACCCTAAGGGCAATTATCAGACGCAAACTGCACAAGCGGCTAGTTCAGCAACGAGTGAAGCATCGTTAGCAGCAAGTGTTGCTAGTAACGCCAGTGTCAACGCAACAAAAGTAATGAACATTGGGACGGCAGACGCGACAACCATTTCCTATGCAGTGGCCGCGAAGAGTGCTAGTACGGATGCAACTTCTTATGCAACATTGGCTTCATCGGCGGCAAGCGCGGTACAGGACGCGTCAGTCTTGGCGTCTTCTTATGAAAAACAAACGACGTATTCAGCAGCTAGTTCCGCTGCTGCAGCTGCTATGGCCAGCGAATCGTTAGCTAGCTCCTATGCACAATTGGTGAACTCAGCAGCGGCTGTCGCTAAAACGGCAACGGCTGCAGCGTTACTCCAAGCGGCAAAGGATGGCGATACAACGCTGCAAGCTGAAATTGCGGCTAGCTATGCTTCAGCAGCGGCATCATCCGCAGTCGTTGCTTCTAGCGCAGCGGTGCGGGCCACCTCTAATGCCAACGATGCGAACCATGTGACGTCCTTAGCAACGAGCTATGCCGGTTACGTGACGGATTATAACAGTAATGCCGTAGTGGCGGCTTTGGCAGCGAAAAGTGATGCGACTGTGGCTAGTTCAGTAGCGGCAATGGCAGCATCATATGCGGCACTTGATCAGTACAGTGACGCTTCAGTTGCAGCGGTGACGGCTAGTTCAGCAGCTGTAGCCGCAATGACGGAATTAGCCAATGCGATGAGTCAAGCGGGCGCAACCGCACTGACTTTAATGTCACTTCAGTCTTCCTATGCGACTTCTGTCGCCGCAGCGGATACGTCCACAGCAGCTTCACTTGGGACAGTCGCGAGTTCGGCAGCAAGTGTTGCCAACTCATTGGCCAGTGTGATGGCGAAAAATACGTCGTTAGGAAGTTCCTATGTTTACGTGACGTCGTCATACGCTGCGGATGCTCAGGTGGCAGCGAGTGCGGCAACAGCTTCGGCTTCAACTGCGTCATCTGCCATGACCATCGCACAAATCGCCTTGGTTACGGGCAATGCAGTGATAGCTAGGTCTTACGCGACAGACGCGGATGCAGCTCTGGCCGATGCATCATCGTACATGAATGTGGCGAGTTCGGCGGCTAGTCTTAGTGCTTTAGGGGCGTCGTCTGCGCTTGAGTATTCAAACAATGTTAATAATCCGGATTACGTGGTGAACGGGACCGCATTAAGCATTTTGGGGATTCCGTTAAGTACAGGTTTCTTGGTTCAACCGGCAAAATTAACGTCAACGACTTCGGGAAATACGATTACGCTGTCGGCAACGGCGGCTATTTCAATTATTAATGCGCCAGCCCATACGATTTCACATACCTGGAATGTTCAAGTTAATGGCAAATGGTATACGTTGGATCAAGCAGTCAGCAATCATTTTATTAGTGCGCATAGTGATGTAGCGAACGATACGATACTGACACTGCCATCGTTGGAATCAAGCAGTGTACTGACGGTTACGGTTGATCCTAATTTTACGGGATCTATGGTTTTTCAAGAAATGGCGAGTCTCACGACGTTGGGCGTCTCGTTTAATGGAAGTGGGGCCATTGGCAGTGACCTGGCTGAAGTTAATGTCTATAGTAATGCTATTAACGCGGATGATTTGTCGGTTACTGGCAATAGTTATTTGATGAACGGCCAATCTGGCTCCTATTTGGCAACGACTAATCCAGCTAATGCGACTGGAAGTGTCAAATGGACCAGTAGTAATTCTAATTTGGCAACGGTCAATGCATCTGGTTTAGTGACAGCAGCGGCCAGTGGGACAGGTGTGGTTACAATTACGGCGACCCTGGCTAATGGGGATGGCACCACTGTGTCGGCGGCTCAAACGGTAACGGTTGGTAATGGGTTATCGGATAAGACAGTCGACGCAGGTGGTACCTTAACTTGGTCACCGGACGCAGATTTGAGCGATGCGTTGAGTTCTGGTGGGAGTATTACGTATACGTGGTACCTGCCAAATGGCAAGACGGTAACGACCACAACACCAACTTTGACGCTTAGCGGAATCAGTGCTAGTGATGCCGGACAATATCATTTGGTGATTTCAACCGCAAATAATTCTTATACGGTGGGACCAGCGACGTTGACGGTCAACGCGGTGGAGACATCAGCAGCAATGTCGTCGGCATCTAAGGCGTCTAGTGCGGCTAATGTTACCAACGAATATGCTAGTGTGGCAACGTCATATGGTAATTTGGCCAGCGATTATGCACCGAGAAATGCAACAGCTAGTGGGTACTCAACTTTGGCGAGTTCAGCGTCCATTGAGGCGTTAAGTGCAGCGGTTACGGCGTCAACGGCAACTGTACAAGCATTGGCAGCACAATCACAAACTGAATCAGCAGAGGCAGCAGGAAATAATTCGAGCGCACAGTCCTATGCGTCATCTGCAGCGTCTGCAGCTTCGGAGGCAGCGACAGCACAAGAAAAGTCATCGAGTGCAGCCACGCAAGCACAGACTTATGCCAATATGGCGATTGCAACGGTTGAGGAGGCTGATTCGGAGTCTGAAAGTGAATCCGAATCGGAATCCGAGAGTGAATCTGAGTCACTTTCGGTTAGCGAATCCGAATCCATCTCAGTGGCAGAAAGTGAGTCGACTTCAGTCTTTGAGAGTGAGTCGACTTCAACCAGTGAATCCGAGAGTGAATACCTTTCGGAAAGTGAATCTACATTAGAGAGTGAGTCAGAATCCGAGTCCGCGAGTGAGTCTACATCAGAGAGCCTGTCTGAATATGAGTCCGAAGCCGAATCAGAAAGTGTATTTGAATCTGAGTCTCTTTCTACGGCGGAAAGTGAGTCGACTTCGACGAGTGAATCCGAAAGTGAGTATCTTTCGGAGAGTGAATCGACGTTTGAATCCGAAAGTGAATATCTTTCAGAGAGTGAATCCGCGTCTGAGTCAGAAAGCGAGTACCTTTCGGAGAGTGAATCCACGAGTGAATCGGAAAGCGAGTACCTTTCAGAGAGTGAATCCACGAGTGAATCGGAAAGCGAGTACCTTTCAGAGAGTGAGTCCACGAGTGAATCTGAAAGTGAATATCTTTCAGAGAGCGAATCCGCGTCTGAGTCAGAAAGTGAGTATCTTTCGGAGAGTGAATCGACGTCCGAATCTGAAAGTGAATATCTTTCAGAGAGTGAATCGACGTCTGAGTCGGAAAGTGAGTATCTTTCAGAG
>NZ_SULH01000026.1:0-2963 GCF_007115095.1 Levilactobacillus enshiensis
TGAGAACACCACGTTTTACAACTTGGTTAAGTCCTCGACCGATTAGTACTGGTCCGCTCCACGCCTCACGGCGCTGCTACTTCCAGCCTATCTACCTGATCATCTCTCAGGGGTCTTACTTCCATATAGGAATGGGAAATCTCATCTCGAGGCGAGTTTCACACTTAGATGCTTTCAGCGTTTATCTCATCCATACATAGCTACCCAGCGATGCGCCTGGCGGCACAACTGGTACACCAGCGGTATGTCCATCCCGGTCCTCTCGTACTAAGGACAGCTCCTCTCAAATTTCCTACGCCCGCGACGGATAGGGACCGAACTGTCTCACGACGTTCTGAACCCAGCTCGCGTACCGCTTTAATGGGCGAACAGCCCAACCCTTGGGACCGACTACAGCCCCAGGATGCGATGAGCCGACATCGAGGTGCCAAACCTCCCCGTCGATGTGGACTCTTGGGGGAGATAAGCCTGTTATCCCCAGGGTAGCTTTTATCCGTTGAGCGATGGCCCTTCCATACGGTACCACCGGATCACTAAGCCCGACTTTCGTCCCTGCTCGACCTGTCTGTCTCGCAGTCAAGCTCTCTTCTGCCTTTACACTCGATGAATGATTTCCAACCATTCTGAGAGAACCTTTGGGCGCCTCCGTTACTTTTTAGGAGGCGACCGCCCCAGTCAAACTGCCTACCTGACACTGTCTCCCACCACGATTAGTGGTGCGGGTTAGAGTGTTCACACAGCGAGGGTCGTATCCCACCAGCGCCTCACTCGAAACTAGCGTTCCGAGTTCTACGGCTCCGACCTATCCTGTACAAGCTGTGTCAACACCCAATATCAAGCTACAGTAAAGCTCCATGGGGTCTTTCCGTCCTGTCGCGGGTAACCTGCATCTTCACAGGTAATATAATTTCACCGAGTCTCTTGTTGAGACAGTGCCCAGATCGTTACGCCTTTCGTGCGGGTCGGAACTTACCCGACAAGGAATTTCGCTACCTTAGGACCGTTATAGTTACGGCCGCCGTTTACTGGGGCTTCATTTCTGGGCTTCGCCGAAGCTAACTCATCCACTTAACCTTCCAGCACCGGGCAGGCGTCAGCCCCTATACGTCATCTTACGATTTTGCAGAAACCTGTGTTTTTGATAAACAGTCGCCTGGGCCTTTTCACTGCGGCTACACTTGCGTGTAGCACCCCTTCTCCCGAAGTTACGGGGTCATTTTGCCGAGTTCCTTAACAAGAGTTCACTCGCTCACCTTAGGATACTCTCCTCGACTACCTGTGTCGGTTTGCGGTACGGGTAATTAATCACTAACTAGAAGCTTTTCTCGGCAGTGTGACGTCTGGCACTTCCCTACTAAAATTCGGTCCTCGTAACGCCTTGTCCTTAGCGATAAGCATTTGACTCATCACCAGACTTGACGCTTGAACGCACATTTCCAATCGTGCGCATACCGTAGCCTACTGCGTCCCTCCATCGTTCAAACATGATTAACTAGTACAGGAATATCAACCTGTTATCCATCGCCTACGCTTCTCAGCCTCGGCTTAGGTCCCGACTAACCCTGGGAGGACGAGCCTTCCCCAGGAAACCTTAGTCATTCGGTGGATCAGATTCTCACTGATCTTTCGCTACTCATACCGGCATTCTCACTTCTAAGCGCTCCACTAGTCCTTACGATCTAGCTTCGTCGCCCTTAGAACGCTCTCCTATCACGCGACCTATTGGTCGCATCCATAATTTCGGTAACATGCTTAGCCCCGGTAAATTTTCGGCGCAGGATCACTCGGCTAGTGAGCTATTACGCACTCTTTAAATGGTGGCTGCTTCTGAGCCAACATCCTAGCTGTCTATGCAACTCCACATCCTTTTCCACTCAGCATGTATTTAGGGACCTTAATTGATGGTCTGGGCTGTTCCCCTTTCGACGGCGGATCTTATCACTCGTCGTCTGACTCCCGGATATAAATCAGTGGCATTCGGAGTTTATCTGAATTCAGTAACCCATGACGGGCCCCTAGTCCAAACAGTGGCTCTACCTCCACGATTCTTAATTCCGAGGCTAACCCTAAAGCTATTTCGGAGAGAACCAGCTATCTCCAAGTTCGTTTGGAATTTCACCGCTATCCACACCTCATCCCAGCATTTTTCAACATACACGGGTTCGGTCCTCCAGTGCGCTTTACCGCACCTTCAACCTGGACATGGATAGGTCACCTGGTTTCGGGTCTACATCAACTTACTGAAACGCCCGTTTCAGACTCGCTTTCGCTACGGCTCCGGTCTTTACACCTTAACCTTGCAAATTAACGTAACTCGCCGGTTCATTCTACAAAAGGCACGCTATCACCCATTAACGGGCTCTAACTAATTGTAGGCACATGGTTTCAGGAACTATTTCACTCCGCTTCCGCGGTGCTTTTCACCTTTCCCTCACGGTACTGGTTCACTATCGGTCACTAGGGAGTATTTAGCCTTGGGAGATGGTCCTCCCGGATTCCGACCACGTTTCACGTGTGTGGCCGTACTCAGGATCCTGAACTGAGGGTCAACGATTTCATCTACGGGGGTATCACCCGCTATGCCGTGCCTTCCCAGACACTTCGATTATCATTGACTTTGGTAACTCAAATGTTCAGTCCTACAACCCCAACGAGCAAGCTCGTTGGTTTGGGCTGTTCCCCGTTCGCTCGCCGCTACTTAGGGAATCGATTTTTCTTTCTCTTCCTGTGGGTACTTAGATGTTTCAGTTCCCCACGTCTGCCTCAACTTAAGTATGTATTCCCTAAGTTGTAACTATCGATTAAGATAGCTGGGTTTCCCCATTCGGAAATCTCCGGATCAAAGCTTACGTACAGCTCCCCGAAGCATATCGGTGTTAGTCCCGTCCTTCATCGGCTCCTAGTACCAAGGCATCCACCATGCGCCCTTCATAACTTAACCTAACGATTACGTCGTAATCGTT
>NZ_SULH01000026.1:3313-3633 GCF_007115095.1 Levilactobacillus enshiensis
ATTCCTTGATGCTTTCGCATCAATGGAGAATAGCGGGATCGAACCGCTGACCCCCTGCTTGCAAAGCAGGTGCTCTCCCATCTGAGCTAATTCCCCAAAATGATGACCTTGCGGTCAATGGGCATAAATGGACTCGAACCATCGACCTCACGCTTATCAGGCGTGCGCTCTAAACCAGCTGAGCTATACGCCCAAAATCATTTAGTTAGAGAGGTAAGCCTCTCAAAACTGACCATTGTTTCGACAAAGTATGTGTAGCCTCCGTATATTCCTTAGAAAGGAGGTGATCCAGCCGCAGGTTCTCCTACGGCTACCTTGTT
>NZ_SULH01000026.1:3786-4241 GCF_007115095.1 Levilactobacillus enshiensis
ACGACTTCACCCTAATCATCTGTCCCACCTTAGACGGCTGACTCCCGAAGGTTATCTCACCGGCTTTGGGTGTTACAAACTCTCATGGTGTGACGGGCGGTGTGTACAAGGCCCGGGAACGTATTCACCGCGGCATGCTGATCCGCGATTACTAGCGATTCCAACTTCATGTAGGCGAGTTGCAGCCTACAATCCGAACTGAGAACGGCTTTAAGAGATTAGCTTAGCCTCACGACTTCGCAACTCGTTGTACCGTCCATTGTAGCACGTGTGTAGCCCAGGTCATAAGGGGCATGATGATTTGACGTCATCCCCACCTTCCTCCGGTTTGTCACCGGCAGTCTCACCAGAGTGCCCAACTTAATGCTGGCAACTGATAATAAGGGTTGCGCTCGTTGCGGGACTTAACCCAACATCTCACGACACGAGCTGACGACAACCATGCACCACCTGTA
>NZ_SULH01000027.1 GCF_007115095.1 Levilactobacillus enshiensis
GGTTGCGTTTCTGTCTAAGTCGACTGTTCAAGATGATATTGTCGACCTATCCGTTCGGAAGAATCGTGAAGGAATGTTGATGACGATTTCGTACCAGTTTAACGGCCAGGGTATGAAATTTCAGGAGCTAGATGGTAGTGACGTCTGAGTACATGTCCAATAAGGATTTCAAGGACATCATGGCTGACAACGGTTGGAAAACGTCACGCGCCGTCACAGTTTATTTGGTCAAGGCAAGCCATTGCTTTAAACAGCGAGAGCTAATGGCAAATAGTCTTGAAGCACACCCTCGGAATCGTGTCCTACGAGCTGAATATAAACGTTTAGACGAGAAACGGGTCGAATACGTGTGGTCGGCTTTAGACACCGCAGAGGCTGAGTTTTTGCAAGGTTGGCGATACTTGGAAGATGGTTCTGACTTCGTGAATGCAATGTTGGTCAAGTATAAGGGAGATTTGACGAAGTGTACCCAGCTAGAGAAAACGAAGTCGGAATACATTGAGCTATTAGAGAGAGAACGTCGGTTTCAAATCAATAATGGATTGAGGGGATAGCATGCGTCTATTTGGAAGCATTGGACAATTATCAGACCATCAATTGGTAGTTGACCTAAGTGACTTAGATCCGCCAGCGAAACGGCTGGTTGAAGCTAATCTGGGCCAGTTGATTGAGTTGAACTTTGACGACGGTCGGCATATCAGTACGGACCAACGTAAGAAGATATTTGCGTTGCTACATGAGATTGACCGGTGGTGCGGAAATTACATCATGGACGTCACGGAACATCAAATGAAGTACATGTTTATGCGTAAACGTGGTCTGTATGAAGAGTTTTCGTTAAGTGACTGCTCATTGGAATTAGCAAGTCGATTTATTGAATTTTTACTTGGTTTCTGCTTTTCCTGGAAGGTCCCGATTGCCAGCAAGGTGATTGATTCGATTCGGGAACAGTACGGATGGAATATGTACTGTCTCAAGTATCACTGCTGCATGATTTGCGGGGCTCATGCTGATATCGCTCATGTTCACGCGGTAGGTATTGGCCGTAATCGTAATCATATCAACAACGTAGGTAACTACGTCATGGCTTTGTGCAGAAAGCACCATCAAGAGCAACATAATGTCGGCATTAAGACTTTCATGATTGATAACCAGTTGAAAGGTGTCAAAGTAACGCCTGAGATTCAACGCATGTTGAAAATTGGTGATTGGCGCCATGAACAAGGTGAAGAAGTGGAGGTGTAATCCGTGTACCGTAATCGTCATTCTGGTAAAAACAGAAAGGTTAGACAGGTAGCTGATACGATGGTTCACTTTTTTCAAAGCCAAGGTATTAAAGTTATGCGATATGATGCCTATTCGACTAGTAGTATCTATCTCAAGCTGGATTACGGAATGCTCTATACGATGAGGATTAGTGATCACCCTGGTAAGAAATATTTGCGATATCGCTACAACATCATCAAAGAGTATCACGGACACCGGTATGAGCCGACTGATTGGGGATGGAACAGAGAGTTCATCGCAATCAATCCGGATAAGCTTAATAAGATGTGTCTGGATATTTTGAAGATGCGCGCTAGTAAAATTCGTCAGCTTGGTCTTTATGGCTACCAAGAAGAGTTGGACCACCGACACGAGAAGAATGCTAATAACCGTGGATTTTGGCAGCAGGCTAAGGATTTAGGATGAAGGGTGTGAGAATGATGGAAACTGCTTACCATGCGGATACCGAAGATGCTTTGAATGCATTGATGGAAAAACTATATAGAAATGGGTATGTCTGGAAAGGCGGCGCTGAACCATCAATAAGTACCGATAATGTCATTTATGCAGATGAGGAAACACATTATTTAACAATTGGCTCCTTAGATCATTACGAAATGGTTGCGGACGGTGATGATGGTGTTACTAAGCTCATTAATGTCAATTTGGTAGACGGCGTATTGAAGACAGTTGATATTGACGGCGAGGATTCACCTGATATTCGCCCTGACTACTACAAGCAGAATGGCAAGGATTTGTTCGACCACTTCACTGAGATTATGCCAACACAGGGATTCCGTGGTTTCATGATTGGCAACATCTTTAAGTATGTGACTCGCTATCCTGCTAAGAATGGTGTTGAGGACTTGCGTAAGGCTCGGACGTATCTGGACCGGTTGATTGAGTTTGAGGAGACAAAGAGTGATGACGGTGACGATTTCTAAAGAGCACGTCTATGCACTTTAAGTGGTGATTTCGAGTGGATGTAGGGAGTGACGATATGCGATTAGATACGAAGACGTTGAAGTATCTTCGGGAAAATGTGACAACTAAAGTTTTAGCAGTTTACTTGTCGGGTAGTCGTCTCAATGGATTGGCCGATAAGAATTCTGACACTGATTATTACGTAGTGACTGAGCCGGAATTTGATGATTTAATTTTCAATCGACGTAAAGGAAAACAGGACCATGGTGAGATTGATTTCAAACAGGTTGACCTGTTTCAATTCGTCAATTTAATCTATAAGTCGAATCCGAATGTGTTAGAGCTGTTTTACAAGAAACCATTATATTCAGATGATCTGTTTATGGTAATGGCCAATTATTTGTATAAGCATCGGGACGAATTTTTGGAGTTGAATCCTGTCCATTGGCAGAAATCTTGCTTGGGCCAAATGAAGCATTGCTATCTGAATATCAAGAAGAATCAAGGTGCAACGGCACAAGGCCATATCGGTAAGGACGTGGTTCAGTTCATTAAGGCTTTTGCATATTTGGAAGCATCGTATGAGACGGGAAGTCTAGATAAAGCAATTGACTTGGATAAGGTTACTAGTGGATTAGCAAGTAGCTTTAAAGCAACAACAGAATTTAGTGATGAAGGAAGAGTTAAGCTACTTACCTCGTTGGAAGGCAGAATGGTGGAGGCCCAGAACTTTGATCTTGATAATGAGGTAGATTGGGAACTACTTGAACAGCTGATGGATGTAACAAAAAGGGCTTACACGATTCTCTGTGTCAGCGAGTTAAGTGGATTGAGGGCGGTAGAATGATTCGACCTCACGATAAAGTAAGTTGGTTAGAAGGTAGTCACCGTTACTGGGGGTTCGTTCAAGCAATCATTAATCGTCAGGCATATCTTACAGTGATGGTCGAGCATAAAGGGAATCATATTGAGTTGCCAGTGGAACGATTGGAGGCTGAGAAATGAGTGAATATGACTTAACCGCAGAAAAAAACTGTTATGCTATTGCGACGGGTGTTGCTAAGAGTAAGCGTAATGAGAAATTAAAGCCGTTAGAGATGGTGAACTGGAATGGTAAGCCGGTATTGTATCTTGACTTAGAAGACGCTAAGGCCGCGTGCAAGACGTTTCGTACTCACATGAATGCAGACTTGCGGGTATTTAAGGTTAAAGGTTGGGAGGGGTGCGAAGTTCATGGCTAAGCCGAATGATAAAGGATTCAATTATGTGGCATTAGCATTGAAGGGTGTCAACGATGACGCAATCTCCGGTGGCTACCCTATGACTGCTCTAATTGGGTTAGGAGCGTTAGTACAATTCGATTCATACGTTAATAACATCATGGCAACGTGGTCAGTGGCAGACGAGTTTGCATTTCTGGACTACTTCAAGGAGTTCATGCACGACAAGCTTTGGGAGGAATAGTAATGACAGTTGAAGAAAGTCTAGCAATAGTAAGTAGATTCATTAACAACGGCTGGGAGATTGGCTATGACACTATTAGCCAGTTTGAAGAAGGCCATGGTGATAGCGTCATTGCTGGTGAGATGCCAGCATTTACGGTGACTTCCCATGTAGAAGCTCCCGGTTGTGGAGACAGAGATGATATTTATCAACTGTCCGCGAGCTTCGATAGTCTGACAGAAATGTATCTATGGCTAGGAGCGACGTTCAAGAAGATTGAGGTGACT
Source organism: Levilactobacillus enshiensis (assembly GCF_007115095.1). Taxonomy (GTDB): domain Bacteria; phylum Bacillota; class Bacilli; order Lactobacillales; family Lactobacillaceae; genus Levilactobacillus; species Levilactobacillus enshiensis. Next base: position 3,921 of record NZ_SULH01000027.1, read on the forward strand.
AAATGAAATTTCTGATTAAGCCACCGGCTGATAGTGGCAAGCCTGATTTTGTAAAAGAGTTCGCCAGCCGTGAAGAATTGGATCACTGGCTGCTGGAAAAGAACAATGAGATTTGGGAGGCTAACCCGTTAACTGAGAAGGTCAGTTTCCCATTAAACGAGAT
>NZ_SULH01000028.1:0-1920 GCF_007115095.1 Levilactobacillus enshiensis
AAGTGAGTATCTTTCAGAGAGTGAGTCCACGAGTGAATCTGAAAGTGAATACCTATCAGAGAGTGAATCCACATCTGAGTCCGAAAGCGAGTATCTTTCAGAGAGTGAGTCCACGAGTGAATCTGAAAGTGAATACCTATCAGAGAGTGAATCCACATCTGAGTCAGAAAGTGAGTATCTTTCAGAGAGTGAATCGACGTCTGAATCTGAAAGCGAGTACCTTTCGGAGAGTGAATCCACATCTGAGTCAGAAAGAGAGTACCTTTCGGAGAGTGAGTCCACGAGTGAATCTGAAAGTGAATACCTATCAGAGAGTGAATCCACATCTGAGTCAGAAAGTGAGTATCTTTCAGAGAGTGAATCGACGTCTGAATCTGAAAGCGAGTACCTTTCGGAGAGTGAATCCACATCTGAGTCAGAAAGTGAGTACCTTTCGGAGAGTGAGTCCACGAGTGAATCTGAAAGTGAGTATCTTTCAGAGAGTGAGTCCACATCTGAGTCCGAAAGTGAGTACCTATCAGAGAGTGAATCGACGTCTGAATCTGAAAGCGAGTACCTTTCGGAGAGTGAATCCACGAGTGAATCGGAAAGCGAGTACCTATCAGAGAGTGAGTCCACGAGTGAATCTGAAAGCGAATACCTTTCGGAGAGCGAATCCACATCTGAATCGGAAAGCGAGTACCTTTCGGAGAGTGAATCGACGTCTGAATCGGAAAGCGAGTACCTTTCGGAGAGTGAATCGACGTCTGAGTCGGAAAGTGAATATCTTTCAGAGAGTGAATCGACGTCTGAGTCCGAAAGTGAGTATCTTTCCGAAAGCGAATCTACATCAGAATCCGAGTCTATTCTGGTCAGCGAATCTGAGTCTGTTTCGACAGCGGAAAGCGAGTCAACCTCGATTCTAGAAAGTGAATCAGCCTCAACGAGTGAATCAGAAAGTGAATATCTTTCAGAAAGTGAGTCCACGTCGGGATCCGAATCTATTCTGGTCAGCGAATCTGAATCTGTTTCCACGGCGGAAAGTGAGTCGACATCAATTCTCGAAAGCGAGTCAGCTTCGACGAGTGAATCAGAGAGTGAGCATCTTTCCGAGAGCGAATCTACATCAGAATCAGAATCTATTCTGGTCAGCGAATCTGAATCTGTTTCCACGGCGGAAAGTGAGTCGACATCGATCTTAGAAAGCGAGTCAGCTTCGACGAGTGAATCAGAGAGTGAGTATCTTTCCGAGAGCGAATCTACATCAGAGTCCGAATCTATTCTGGTCAGCGAATCTGAGTCTGTTTCCACGGCGGAAAGTGAGTCGATATCAATTCTCGAGAGCGAGTCCACTTCAACTAGTGAGTCGGAGAGTGAGTACCTTTCTGAGAGCGAATCCACATCTGAGTCTGAATCTATTTCTATGGCTGAAAGTGAATCAACGTCAATTCTCGAAAGTGAGTCCGTTTCAACTAGTGAGTCAGAAAGCGAATATCTCTCAGAGAGCGAGTCCACATCGGAATCCGAATCCATTTTGGTTAGCGAATCTGAGTCTGTTTCGACAGCGGAAAGCGAATCGACTTCGATTTTGGAAAGTGAATCAACTTCAGCCAGTGAATCGGAAAGTGAGTACCTCTCAGAGAGCGAATCCATATCTGAGTCCGAATCCACTTTGGCAAGTGAATCCGAGTCTGTTTCGACAGCGGAGAGTGAATCGACTTCGATTCTCGAAAGCGAATCAGTTTCAACTAGTGAGTCGGAAAGTGAGTACTTATCAGAGAGCGAATCCATATCTGAGTCCGAATCCACTTTGGCAAGTGAATCTGAGTCCGTTTCGACAGCCGAAAGCGAATCAGTTTCAACTAGTGAGTCTGAGAGCGAGTACCTTTCTGAAAGTGAATCCACATCTGAGTCCGAATCTACTTTAGTCAGTGAATCCGA
>NZ_SULH01000028.1:2007-2778 GCF_007115095.1 Levilactobacillus enshiensis
AATTCTAGAAAGCGAGTCCGCTTCAACCAGTGAGTCAGAAAGTGAGTACCTCTCAGAGAGCGAATCTGTATCTGAATCCGAATCTACTTTAGTCAGTGAATCAGAGTCTGTTTCGACAGCTGAGAGTGAATCAACTTCGATTCTCGAAAGCGAATCAGTTTCAACTAGTGAGTCGGAGAGCGAGTACCTTTCTGAAAGTGAATCAACATCTGAATCCGAATCTACTTTAGTCAGTGAATCAGAGTCTGTTTCCACGGCAGAGAGTGAATCGACTTCGATTCTAGAAAGCGAGTCCGCTTCAACCAGTGAGTCAGAAAGTGAGTACCTCTCAGAGAGTGAATCAACGTCTGAGTCCGAATCTATCTCTATGGCCGAAAGTGAGTCAACGTCAATTCTCGAAAGTGAGTCTGCTTCGACGAGTGAGTCAGAAAGAGAATATCTTTCAGAGAGCGAGTCCACATCTGAATCAGAATCTATTTTGGTTAGCGAATCAGAGTCTGTTTCGACAGCGGAAAGTGAGTCGACATCAATTCTAGAAAGCGAGTCAGCTTCAGCCAGTGAATCGGAAAGTGAGTACTTATCAGAGAGCGAATCCATATCTGAGTCCGAATCCACTTTGGCAAGCGAATCTGAGTCCGTTTCGGCAGCGGAAAGCGAATCAACTTCGGTCCTCGAAAGCGAATCAGTTTCAACTAGTGAGTCTGAGAGCGAGTACCTTTCTGAAAGTGAATCCACATCTGAGTCCGAATCTACTTTAGTCAGTGAATCCGA
>NZ_SULH01000028.1:2869-3473 GCF_007115095.1 Levilactobacillus enshiensis
GATTCTCGAAAGCGAGTCCGCTTCAACCAGTGAGTCAGAAAGTGAGTACCTCTCCGAGAGTGAATCAACGTCTGAATCAGAATCTATTTTGGTTAGCGAATCCGAGTCTGTTTCCACGGCAGAGAGTGAATCGACTTCAATCTTAGAAAGTGAATCCGCTTCGACAAGTGAGTCAGAGAGTCAGTATCTTTCCGAGAGTGAATCCACATCTGAGTCCGAATCTACTTTGGTCAGTGAAAGTGAGTCTGTTTCGACAGCGGAAAGTGAATCAACTTCGATTCTTGAAAGTGAGTCCGTTTCAACCAGTGAGTCTGAATCGCTTTTGACTAGCGAATCCGAATCTCTTTCAACAGCGGAAAGTGAGTCGACTTCGATCTTAGAAAGCGAGTCTACCTCAGCCAGTGAGTCGGAAAGTGAATACCTCTCCGAGAGTGAATCCACGTCGGAATCCGAATCTACTCTGGTAAGTGAAAGTGAATCTGTTTCGACAGCGGAAAGCGAATCGACTTCGATTTTGGAAAGTGAATCGGCTTCGACGAGTGAGTCTGAATCGATTTTGACTAGCGAATCCGAATCTCTTTCAACAGCTGAGAGTGAATCGACC
>NZ_SULH01000029.1 GCF_007115095.1 Levilactobacillus enshiensis
GGTTGCGTTTCTGTCTAAGTCGACTGTTCAAGATGATATTGTCGACCTATCCGTTCGGAAGAATCGTGAAGGAATGTTGATGACGATTTCGTACCAGTTCAATGGACAGGGGATGAAATTTCAGGAGTTAGATAGCAGTGACGTCTGAGTACATGTCCAATAAGGATTTCAAGGACATCATGGCTGACAATGACTGGAAAACGTCACGCGCCGTCACAGTTTATTTGGTCAAGGCAAGCCATTGCTTTAAACAGCGAGAGCTAATGTCAAAGAGTCTCAAATTGCATCCTCAGAATCGTGTCCTACGAGCTGAATATAAGCGTTTAGACGAGAAACGGGTCGAATACGTGTGGTCGGCTTTAGACACCGCAGAGGCTGAGTTTTTGCAAGGCTGGCGATACTTGGAAGATGGTTCTGACTTCGTGAATGCAATGTTGGTCAAGTATAAGGGAGATTTGACGAAGTGTACCCGACCGGAAAAATTGAAGTCGGAATACATTGAGCTATTAGAGAGAGAGCGTCGGTTTCAAATCAATAATGGATTGAGGGGATAGCATGCGTCTATTTGGAAGCATTGGACAATTATCAGATCACCAATTGGTAGTTGACCTAAGCGATTTAGATCCGCCAGCGAAACGGCTGGTTGAATCTAATCTGGGCCAGTTGATTGAGTTGAACTTTGACGACGGCCGGCATATCAGTGCGGACCAACGCAAGAAGATATTTGCGTTGCTACATGAGATTGACCGGTGGTGTGGAAATTACATCATGGATGTCACGGAACATCAGATGAAGTACATGTTTATGCGTAAACGTGGTCTGTATGAAGAGTTTTCGTTGAGCGATTGTTCGATGGAATTAGCGAGTCGATTCATTGAATTTTTACTTGGTTTCTGCTTTTCCTGGAAGGTGCCGATTGCCAGCAAGGTGATTGATTCGATTCGGGAACAGTACGGATGGGATATGTACTGTCTCAAGTATCACTGCTGCATGATTTGCGGGGCTCATGCTGATATCGCTCATGTTCACGCGGTAGGTATTGGCCGTAATCGTAATCACATTAATAACGTTGGTAATTACGTCATGGCTTTGTGCAGAAAGCACCATCAGGAACAACACAACGTAGGTATCAAGACGTTCATGATTGATAACCAGTTGAAGGGTGTCAAAGTTACGCCTGAGATTCAACGCATGTTGAAAATTGGTGATTGGCGCCATGAACAAGGTGAAAAAGTGGAGGTGTAATCCGTGTACCGTAATCGTCATTCTGGTAAAAACAGAAAGGTTAGGCAGGTAGCTGATACGATGGTTCACTTTTTTCAAAGCCAAGGTATTAAAGTTATGCGATATGATGCCTATTCGACTAGTAGTATCTATCTCAAGCTGGATTACGGAATGCTCTATACGATGAGGATTAGTGATCACCCTGGTAAGAAATATCTGCGATATCGCTACAACATCATCAAAGGGTATCACGGACGCCGGTATGAGCCGACTGATTGGGGATGGAACAGAGAGTTTATTGCCATTAATCCGGATAAGCTTAATAAAATGTGTCTGGATATTTTGAGGATGCGGGTTAGCAAGATTCGTCAGCTTGGTCTTTATGGCTACCAATAAGAGTTGGACCACCGACGCAAAAAGAATGGCAATAACCGTGGATTTTGGCAACAGGCTAAGGATTTAGGATGAGGGTGATAGGTATGGAACCTGCAACCGAAAAACAGGAAAGCTTCATTCATAAAATTTCGATGATTCTGGTCGTTGAAGAGCCACTTCATCTCAGTAAATCCGAAGCGACTCGATGGATTAGTGACCATATCGAAGCATACGATATGAAGCTGGAAGAAGACGAAAATGATCTTGCCAGCAGTACTTTAAGTGGTGAATTTGATTGGATGTGAGGCGTGAAAATGAAGAAACCAAATTTAAGCCCTGATGAGTGGGGCGATGTTGAAGAATATCTGAGTGCCTATGCTGATGGTTATAACCGTACAGCAGAAATTATGGATAGCGTTATGTCTGAGTTATTAAACTGTGGCTTTACGGAAGGCTTGATTTTCGATAAACCAGGTGAAGCCTATGAAGGGATTTCATACCGTCTGCAAGAAATGCAAAAGGAATTCAATCATAGGTAAACAACACAAAAACATGAAAGGTTCGATATTCAATGCTTGATAATTCACGTGAACCAATGTGGTTGAGGGTTAAGGACAATTCAGGGGATCGAGTTTGGATAAATATGAGAAGGGTTGATTACGCATCTGAAAATAACGCTGGATGGACAATGGTTGTTACTGGTGGCGTCAAATTTCTAGTTAAAATTGATTTTGATGAGTTTGGTGAAATTTTGGAAGGGGGAGATTGAGATGATTAAGATTTATCGCAAGACAACGAACATCAAGGCCGAGCAGTTCGATGGCAGCTTCGATATGGTATCTAAGTATGCAGTCATTACAGCAACTTATACTAATAATTCTTGCGTTTATGAAATGCCGACAATTGAGGGAATGATGAAGGTAAAGCAGGGCGATTGGATTGCCACTGGCGTTGACGGTGAGCATTGGCCAATTGCTGATAAGATTTTTAAGAAAACTTATGCTGAGTTGCCGGTGATTCCCCCCAAAGTCGCTAGACAATTGGAAGTGTTTAAGGACCGGCCACAATCAGTTAACCTGGCGATAATTTTTAGTTCAATTCATGAATTAGCTATTACTCGTACTATGAGTAATGGCGTCCAGCGTTGGATTGGGAATTATCCAAATAAATTTGCTCGTGCGTGGTTGGACGGCTATCGAGTGGAGGAAGATGAATGAAATTTCTGATTAAACCACCGGCTGATAGTGGCAAGACTAATTTCGTCAAAGAGTTCGACAGCCGTGAAGAATTGGATCACTGGCTGCTGGAAAAGAACAATGAGATTTGGGAGGCTAACCCGTTAACTGAGAAGGTCAGTTTCCCATTAAACGAGAT
>NZ_SULH01000003.1 GCF_007115095.1 Levilactobacillus enshiensis
AAGCGGCTTTACCGCGGTAGAATACCGTGGCAAAGCCGCTTAGACAGGACTCGAAAAATTATATTATTTTACCTGTCAACTTGACAGGGACTAGTACACAGAAGAATATTGGCTTCTGAAACAGCTGATTTCATTTTTTACCATTATCGTGTCGAAACGTGCGCCACCAGGCAGTTTGTTGCGCTTAACCCGAGCACAGAAATTATGCCAAGGCCAGGCATAATCCCTGTTCTCACGTTAATGCTCGCAAACTAACCGCCTGATGGCCCACTTCCCTTTTCCTATACCTGATTAATCGATCACAAACGTATTAAATGAATTTGGCGCCAAAGTTGCTGCGACGCTCTTGGAAGCATCCTCTGGGTCAGCAAACGTGAATGGTAAGGCGCGTTCCAGTGCATTTTGAACGACCACGACTAACTGCCCATCTGGGTTGCGGAAGGCCTTGCCCATCGAGTTGAAGTGGCCAGTCGTTTCTAAGACTTGGGCCCCTGGCTTAACGTAGTGCGCGTAATGCCGCATCACGTAATATTCAGGGTTACGCGTCACAGACTGGGTCTTAGAATCAATGGAGAACATTGAGTTTTGGTGCCAGCCCCACGTACTGATAGAATCCCCTAAAATGATGTTCCAGTACGTGTAAGCCGTAGCGCCAGCCGTCAAGTAATGGTTGACCAAGTGGAAAATATATTCCGCATAGGACCAACTGTTGTCACCATAACCACATTCCGATTCCGTTTGAACCAGCTCAATTTCTGGCCACGAGCTGTGCGTCCGCTCAATCGCATTTTGACCAGCCCACTGGTAACCAATCCCCTTGATGTACTTCCGAGCTTCATCGTCGAATAGGATGTTGTCAACGTAACGGTTATAGTTGTCCAACTTGATTCCCGAAGCGTTGAACGACATATCCTCGGGACCGTTCAGCGTTCCCAAGAAGATTTCCGTGTCGATGCCTTCCTTTTCAAAGGTTGGCCCCAGGTAGTCGCGAATGAAGACCTTTAAGTCATCACTGTTCCAGAGACAAGACGGGAACTTTTGATCCGCGAAAACTTCATTTTGTGGACAAACACGCGCGATGTGGATTCCCTGCTTTTCGTAAGCGCGAATGTACTTAACGAAGTAATTGGCGTAGGCCTGCAGGTTTTCTGGGGTCATCACGATGCGACCAAAATTATAGACCTTAGGAAACTTCATCCAGGTCGGTGGCGTCCAAGGGCTGGCAAATAATTGTAGATTGGGTTGATACTTCTTTGCATTATTGATGTATGGAATCAACGTTTGTTTGTCATGATCAACGGAGAAGTCCTTCAAGTCATAATCGCCGTCAGTCTCATCGTAGCTGTACCACGTTTCGGCAAAATCATTAGCGCCAATTGGTGTCCGGTTAAAGGTAAAGTTCAGTTCTTCCGGTGAGAATAAATCCTTGTAGATCTCTTGTTGCTGGTCATCGGCCAACTTACTTAATGGCAGGTAGCCCAACTCGTTAAAGCACCCACCGAAGCCGCGTAACTTCTGCAACCCCTTCCCGGTCAATTGTAAATCTGTGGAAGCCGTCACTTTAGTAGTGGTTGGTGTTTTTTCTTGTAAATAGTTATCTGGTGTACTTTCAATCCAGGTGGTCATCAGTCTTTTCCTCCTTAGAAATCAGTTCAAGTTATCTTTAATCTTTATTTTGTCGAACGAATCATTTGAATGAAGATGCAGGCGAGCAAGACGAAGACGATGGCAATTGGGAAGACCAGCTTGTAGCCCCCCATCACGACCACGATACTCGTCACGATAGGACCGACCGTTTGGCCTAAAGTCGTCGCAATGTTCAAAATCCCTAAATCCTTACCAGCCTCTTCTTTGTTTGGCAAAACGTCAATGTTCAGTGCCTGGTCAACGGCACCGTAAACAGCGTAGCCTAAGCCGGCAAACCCGGCAAATAGAATCATGGAGAATGGCGAGCGCATGACCCATGGTAACAAGTACCCAATTGCCAGCAATACGGCTGAAACAATGACGGGCAACTTCCGGCGACCAATGGCATCAGAAATCGCACCTGAAGCCAAGGAACCGACTAAGCCGACGATCATGGTCACCACGGACATGATTGAAATCGTTGCAGCGGCATCTGCCTTGCCTTGGCCAATATAACTTTCCAAAATATATAATTGATAATTCAAGATCATGTAATAACTGAAAATCAACAAGGTCCGGCCCAAGAAGGCTAACCAGAAATCACGTGCGCCCTTTAATGGCGGACGGAATGAAGCCAACAATTCGCCAAACCCACCTTCAACAGCGGGAAGATCTTTCGCTGACTTTTCACTAGGCCAAACGATAACGGTACAGATGCCGGCAATTCCCATAAGAATTCCGGCGATAATGAAGCCGGGAATTTGAATCGAGATGAATCGGGCACCAATCAAGGTCCCCACTGAAGTCCCAGTCGTCGTCCCCGCAGACATGAAGGCTGACATTGTCGCCCGCATATCATCGGAAACACGATCAGATAACGTCGCAATCACTGGCGCAATCATCATGTTCAACCCCACCATACTCAGGCAGTAGGCAATGCCAATAGCCCAAGCGTTGCTTAAGATACCGATTGAGAACAGTGATAAGCCCCCAACAATCCCACCGGCAACGACCCACGGTGTCCGCCGACCAAAGCGAGAACGCGTCCGGTCAGAAAGGTTCCCGAACAACAGGTTGGCCACTAATGACGTGATCGCCGTTGCCGCATTCAAAACACCGAAAATCGCAGTTGATGTACTAGGTCCAACCAAGTCTTTCAAATGTTGTGGCAGTAGCACGGCTGAAACAATCCCCAAACCACCCATCCATAATAACGCGAAGATAAAGAAACTAGCCGAGAAACGAATCTTATTCGATTTACTCATCGTGATCTTAACTTTTTCATTTTCCATGGTGTTTTCTCCTCAAATGTTTGCGCTTTCATTTATGACCCGAAGAAGCGGTTTATTCCCCTTCAACGATGGCAACGCCCCAAGGCGCAAGTTGCAGTGATCGTTGCGTTGGTTGGTTGCTGAGCAGTTCATTGCCAGCAACTGGCTGTTTAACTGTCTGTTCCGTGCCTGAATAATTGAAATAGTAAGTCAATGTCTTACCCAAGTCATTTTGTCCCTGCTTAACAATTACCGGGAAGTTCTCGGCAAAGGTACTCAGGTTAATTTCCCGCACGTAGTCACGAACCAAGTCCGTAATGACTTCAGCAGAGGGGTAGCAGCCCATGTAGATGACTGATCCCTTGCCAAATTGATTCTTCGTGATGGCAGCATAGTCAGACCAGTTCGGGTCGTCGTAAGTCGCCAGCACCTCAGCCGTATCTGGAATCAAGAGTTCCATCCAGTCCTTTAATTCGGTATCCTGAACGTGCTGTAAAGTTGGTGTCTGCCCAACTAATTGCGTGCCATCAGGATCAACGAACATTTCGTAATGAACGCCACTAGCTGCAGAAATGATGCCGGGCTGGCGGTCGGTACGGACCTTAACGTGTTCATCGGTAAAGCCGGATTTGAAGGTGTAGATGACGTGACCACCGCGTTTAACGTAATCGTTCAATGCCTGTAAGAACTCATCGCTGACACTGTAGAGCGCCGGCACAACGATCAACTTGTAGTCATCCAGGTTGATATGATGTTCATCGGTAATATCCGTTCGCACATTCAACCGGTAAAACTGATCGTACAGGGAGCGGAAAAGGTCGTTGTAGTTCCGCTCGTCGGAGAATGGAAAGGCATTGACGGCTGTCAAACTTTGATTGCTGACCAAGAAGGCAACTTCCGACTTAATCTTGAAGTTTACCAAATGGGCCGACAGTTTTTTCAATTCAGCACCGGTTTGCTTAACTTCGTTGTAGACCGGGTTGGGCTGGAAATCGTGACTCAAGATTCCCTTCCAGTAGGTTTCAGCTGAATTGTGAATGGAATGCCAGTGCCAGTACTCCACCATGTTGGCCCCAGACGCCAAGTGACTGTATGCTAGCTGGCGCAATTGTCCCGGATAGGGCACTTGTTGCTTAAAGGCTTGTGCTTGCGTTTCCATTACGAGATAATTATCATGTTTAAGGGTTCTCAATTCATCACCCGCAAAGGAAACTTCTGTCCCGGTGAGGTGCTTACGAGAAGGATGATAAATGTCGCCCCCGGCGTAATCTAAGGGCTCGCTCGCATCGAAATGGTTCACATCTGGCTGAATTCCGTATGAATAGCCACGCCATTCGAAGTCAAAGTTGTGCGTGATAAACTGATCCGGTTGCCGATATTCCTTAACGAGATCAACTTGCCACTTGAGATAATCCGTAACGAGCTGTTGGCGGTACTTATCGAATTCCGCTTTCAAGCTCCCATTGATGGTGCCGTCCATGGAAGGAAAATCCTCCCAGGCGTTGATTCGATTGCTCCAGTAATCCAGACCAAATTCGTGATTAAAACGGTCCAAATCGTTATTAAATTCTTGCTTGATAAATTGAACGAACCCTTTTTGAACATTTTCACTGGACGTCCCATAGTGCTTCGTTTCGTTGTCTACCTGAAAGCCAATGACGGCTGGGTGGTTGGCAACGTGCGCCATCATTCTCCGAATAATTCTTTCTGAATATCGTAAGAATGTTGGGTTACTAATATCAAAAATCTGCCGGGCACCATAGGGTTGACGTTGCCCATTGCGTTGAACCATGACCTCTGGATACTTTTTAGCTAACCAGGTTGGAATCGCGTAAGTGGGAGTTCCAACGATTACTTTAATCCCAGCATCATGCATGGCATCAAGCACTTTGTCCAATGGCGAGAAGTCAAAAACGCCATCTTGCTTTTCGTAAGTCCCCCAGGTACTCTCCCCAATACGGACAACGTTGATGTTGGCTGCGGTCATCATTTCGATATCTTTATCGAGTCGGTCGACTGGTAAATATTCGTAATAGTAGGCTGTTCCGTATAAAATATTTTTCATTATTTATCCCTCATTTATTTCTTGTAAACGCTTACTGTGCTTATTATTACCGATTTAGTAAAGCTTGTACATGGCTATTTTCGGCCAAAAAAGACCCAAATCAAACCTTTTAGGAGGGAAAAATCCCATGGATATCCTTAAAAATGCCCACCGGCTCCCGGTTCTCGATTGGAACCTAAACTTCTTTGGCGGCCATTATCAAAAAGTAGCGAATAATTGGGAGGCCCCCTTAGACAAACACCAAGCCTTTGAGCTCATCTTTGTTATCGAAGGACAGGAAGGCCTCTCCATTGAACACGAATCCTATACCCTCAATCAGGGCGACTTCGTTTTGATTCCGCCAGGTTTTCGCCACGTTGCTCACGCAATTGACCACCTCACCTACTTCTGTTTTCACTTTGACTTGGACGAACCCAACTTCATCGTCCAGTTGATTCAGAATTCACCAATCTATTTTCCGAAAGGTGCGGAGCTGAATCGTGACATCTGCCCTATTTTGCGGGAATTGATTGCGCTGGTCTCCTTATCTGCCGACTACTCCTTCAAGGACAAGATGCAGATTCAAATTTACCTGTCACAGATTCTGATGATCTTTAGCACGCTTATTCCGGAAAAATCGGCTGCGACCAATGCTAATCAATCCCGTTACGCCAAAATCATTGCGGAATCGTTGAAGTCCACGCTAAACGAAATGATTCTGCACCCCGTTGACGGCGATACCGAACAGATTTCAATTGCCGACCTCATGGCCTCAATTGGTATCAGTGAGGGGTACGGCAACCGCGTCTTTAAGGAGGCTTATGGCTTTTCACCACAGAAATACCTGTCTGAATTGAAATTGAAATGGGCGAAGAAGATGCTCCTGAAGCCGCAATTCAGTGTTGCTGAGATTGCCACCACTCTGGGGTACCAGAATGCCTCACACTTCAGCCGGCAATTCAAACGGTGGACGAAAATGTCACCAAAGACTTATCGGCAGATTGTGGCGAAGACTTAACTTTTCTAAATTCAGGTTCAACCCTAATTTTCTTTAAAGTAGGAAGGCTAACTGATGATCCGGCTTTGGCAACTTGCGGATGATGGCGATATTGTGCAATTTAAATTCCAAGTGGAATCCGATGAGAAAACAGGGACTGTCCTATACAGTCGTCAACGACAAGCAACAAAATTTGAAACGCTACTCATTGACAACTATCCTGAAAACTATAGACAACATATCAGAAGAACCTTGTTCAATATGGGAGCTATCAATAAATTCTCTAAACAGTATACAATCGCTTGGTACTAAGCGATTATTCATCTTACTAAATATGCCATTTAGACCGAGACGCCATGTATTTTAGTAATCCAGTATCCTCAAAATAGTATTTATTCAGAGTGAACGCTATAATCCAAGCGGAGGCGAGATAGATGAACAAGCGACAGGAATTACAAACGGAACGCGTCAGTACTCGTATCAGTAAGTCAGTTAAGGTAAAGGCTCAAGCAAACCTCGAGAAAAGGGGCCTCACAATTGCCGAATATATGAGAATTGTCCTTTCTAGCGTCGCCGAAAACGGGCTACCAACCAATTTTGGCCAACCGAATCAAGAGGTGCTCGATTCTATCCATGAAATGATTGACGCCAAAGCAAATGATAACCTACTACCAGGTGGGACTGTTGAAGAATTCGAGCGAAAACTCAACTCGTAACCCATTCCATTTACGACACAGGTAACCCGACAAAAGCCCACAATGGTGCGAACATATCCTGGAATTATGCTTTGATGGTTACCATAACAGAAGTTTCTAAAAACCCTCTCTAGCCTTTTAACATCAAGGTTAGAGAGGGTTTCTTATGGATCAACAATAAGTAGAGCGTATCCCTTTCATCACAGAGAACATGGAAAGATAGTTCGCTCTGATAAATGTCGCAAAGGATTACTCCCATATGAACTTTTATTTTTTATTTATATTTAACAATCAATTTTTTCTAGTAATTGAACGAACACTACACTCAAAATTGCTACGATAACATAAAGAATCGTTATTTTTCTTTCTCTGCTCATTTCACACCTCCCGCATCGGTTGACACAATTATACATGAAGTAACCCCCGTATGCACGAGAAACACCCTAAACAATTCTTAATATAACATTGTTTTTAATTTAATAAACGTTCTAATTTCTCTAAATTATCTTCTAATACACACATCAGTGACTAGCGGTTAACAATGTGATTGCTCGCCAATTATTTTCCCCGTTTAGGTCAGCTTTGGGTCTTTTCAGGTCTGATTAACCGCTTTCATTCGGTTGGTTGTCCTGTTAAACTAGTAGCGAAAGCGTTTCACTACATAACTGAAAAGGAGCTTTTTTATGACATCACCAATTAGCAATGATTTCATTCAACAGTTGACGCTGACCGAAAAAGCCAGTCTCGTTTCAGGTAAAGACTTCTGGTTCACTGCCGGCATCGACCGGTTGAACCTTGAAAAGATTATGATGACCGATGGCCCGTCCGGTTTACGGAAACAGGCCAACAGTGCCGACGCCTTGGGCTTGAACCAAAGTGTTAAGGCGATTACCTTCCCTGCCTCAGCTTTGACGGCCGCTTCATTTGACCGGAAGGCCCTGACCACGTTGGGTGAAAATCTAGGTGAAGCTGCCAAGAATGAAGGCGTTAGTGTTCTTCTCGGCCCCGGCGTCAACATGAAGCGCAGTCCGCTCGCCGGCCGGAACTTCGAGTACTTCTCCGAAGATCCCCTCGTCGCTGGTGAACTCGGTGCCGCTTACGTTAACGGTGTCCAGAGCCAAGGCGTTGGTGTTAGTGTGAAGCACTTTGCCGCCAACAACCGTGAAAACCAACGCTTCACGTCTTCATCCAACATGAGTGAACGTGCATTGCGTGAAATTTACTTGGCCGCCTTCGAACGGATCGTGGTCAACGCCCACCCCGCAACGTTGATGTGTTCCTACAACGCCATCAACGGCACGTTAAACTCACAAAACTTTAAGCTGCTCACCAAGATTCTCCGTGACGAATGGGGCTTCGATGGTGTCGTCATGTCCGACTGGGGTGCCGTCGCCGACCACGTGGCCGCACTACGGGCTGGATTGGATTTGGAAATGCCTGGTAAGGGCCCACAATCAACTACGGAAATCGTTGATGCCGTTCAACATGGTGACTTGACCGAAGCCACACTGGATATTGCGGTTAAACGCGTGCTCAAAATGGTCCACGATTGGCACGTTGACAGTCAGCCTAAAGCCTACGACAAAGACGCACAACACGAATTTGCCCGTCAATTAGCCGCCAACAGCATGGTTCTGTTGAAGAATGACAACCACACTTTGCCACTAGCTAACGCCAAGGACGTGGCCATTCTCGGTGAACTCGCCGACAAACCACGGTACCAGGGGGGCGGAAGTTCTCACGTGAACGCCTACCGTATCACGACCCCACTGGAAGTTGCCGAAGCCGCTGGCAACACTAACTACCAGGCCGCTTACAGCTTAGACGCAACGAAACTGGACGCCAATCAAATCGCCGAGGCCGTTGCCGCCGCTAAACAAGCCGACCGGGTCGTTATTTTCGCCGGTGTCCCCGAAGCCTTAGAATCTGAAGGCTTTGACAAGACGTCGATGGCCTTGCCTGACAACCAAAACGAACTGATCAAACAAGTTGCTGCCGTTAACGCCCACACCATCGTGGTCCTGCAAAACGGGTCCGCCGTTGAAATGCCATGGGCCGATGACGTTGTTGCCATCCTCGAAACCTATTTGGCTGGTGAAGCTGTGGGTGAAGCCACTTGGGACGTCTTGACCGGCGCCGTTAATCCTAGTGGAAAATTGGCCGAAACCTTCCCCCTGAAGCTCGCTGACAATCCTACTTTTGGGACCTTTAACGCCAGTCCACTGACCGAAACCTACCATGACGATATTTTTGTCGGCTACCGGTACTACGATCTGAAGCAACGTGCCGTTCGTTTCCCATTTGGCTACGGATTAAGCTACACACACTTCAGTTACCATGACCTCACCGTTACGGATCAGGACCAAAGCGTTGAAATCAGCTATCAAATCACCAACGATGGTGCCGTAGCTGGTCAGGAAACGTCACAGATTTACGTGGCCAATCACGCTAGCCTAGTCGAAATGCCAGTCAAGGAACTTCGCGACTTTGCCAAGACCGAACTAGCCGCTGGCGAAACCAAGACGATTACCCGAACGTTGCCACGACGGGCCTTCAGTTGGTACAACGCCGAGACCAGCAACTGGCAAATGGATGACGGTGACTACACGATCTTTGTGGGTCGGTCATCCCGCGACCTGGACTTACACCAGGACATCACGTTAGCTTGGAACCCACAAACTGGTGAACCCGTAACGCCTAACACTTACATTGGGGCTATCATGGCCCGTGCCGACCTCCGTCCCGCATTGGAAGAAACCGACATTGCCAAGAGTTTTGACGCCTTAGCCGGCAATGACACCAACAGTGAAATGATGAAGAACATGCCACTCCGTTCCGCCATCATGGTTGGAGTCAGTGTTGATCAGTTGAATGCCTTTTTGAAGCTTGCTAATCAACCGAAATAAACGTTAAGTATGAGCTAAACAACAATGCCAAAATAGACTAATTCCGTTTACTAATCACAAACAGGCTTACCTTGATTAGATTATCTTCAAGGTAAGCCTGTTTTTTTTAGCCAAACTTAGGCAACCAAAAAGCCCAGCCGCTCCCTGGAATCGGGGGAACAGCTAGGCTCATGTTACCTAATTTAAGTGTGAACACAATACTACTTGGTCACCACCGCATCAAAGTTAAACGCCTTCAATGCCGTATATCCCGCCTGCGTTAACAGGGGTTGCACATTAGCAATGGCTTGGTCGACCGACATTGGTGTGACCGTTGACGAGAGCACTAGATCAACGCCCGCGTTGTACACGGCTTGAATATTGTCACCAATGCTCCCGGCAATCAAGATGACCGGCAACTGATGTTTCTTCGCTAACCGGGCGATACCGATTGGTGCTTTGCCCATTAGAGACTGACCATCGATTTGGCCTTCCCCGGTAATGACCAGGTCTGCCTGTGCGATTCGGTCATCGAGTTTGGTCAACCGCATAATCTGTTCGATCCCGGGTTCGAGACGACCACCCAAGAAGCTTAGAATCCCAAATCCGGTCCCACCAGCAGCACCGGCTCCTGGTAGATCACCACAACTACGCTTTTGATAGTCCTTGAGCACTTGATTTAAGTGATCAAGGCCCTGATCAAGCGCCTGAATAGTCTCTTTAGTCGCACCCTTTTGTGGCCCAAAGACGGCTGAAGCGCCCTGCGGTCCGGTCAGTGGATTGGCCACATCTGTCAGTCCCACGATGGACACTGACTGTAGCCGCTGGTCAAGACCTGACAGATCAACGTGGTCCAATTGCAGCATCCCGTTGCCGCCATAAGCCAGTTCTTGGCCCTCAGCGTCATAGAAGTGGCCCCCTAGAGCCTGGGCCATCCCAATACCACCGTCGTTAGTGGCACTGCCACCAAGGCCAATGTAGATTTTTTTTGCACCCTGGTCGAGCGCGGCTTTGACCAGTTGGCCAACCCCGTACGTGGTGGTCAACATCGGATCCAGGTCGTTTTTGGCCAAGTTCAATCCAGCTGCTTCGGCAACTTCAATGATAGCTGTGGTGGCATCAATCATCCCCCACTGTGCCCGAACCGATTGGCCGAGGGGACCAACAACGGTCTCTTCGCGCATCTCGCCGCCAACCGCCGCGAGAACACTGGCTACGGTTCCTTCACCACCGTCCGCAATGGGAACGGTCGTCACCTGAATCGTTGGATCTGCTTGATGGGCCCCCGTCGCAATGTAGTTGGCGACTTCGACCGATGTTGCACTTCCTTTAAACGAGTCTGATGCAATTAGTACCCTTGTCATAGCAAAAACCTCAATTCGCGGCTTTAGTCCCCAACAACTTATCCATTTCCGTCTTCATTCCGGCCAAAACGTCACCACTGGAAGGTTGACTTGGTAAGATTGGCTTACCAACGTTCATCCCCAGCAAGTTCGCCATGTCCTTCGTGGCAACTGGGAAGCTAGCCTTGTTTTGAACCAGACGGGCCGGGTTAAAGGCGTATTGGGCCTCACGAGAACCCTTGTAATCGCCCGCTTCAAATTTATTGTAAATATCAACAACTTGTTCTGCTAACCCGTTGGCTGTAGAGCAAACGCTCCCATAAGAACCTGCACATAAGCCTAAGAAGATCAGCGTATCTTTGCCAGTAAACGGCCGAAATTCGATATCACTGGTCAGCCGCACAACCTCTTCAAAGTAGGTCAAGTCACCACTGGAATCCTTGACCCCGACAATGTTTTTGACATCGTGGGCCAGGTTGCTGACCAACTCCGCATTCAGCTTGTAACCAACCCGTGGGTTATTGTACAGCAACATTGGCAGGTCCGGAACCGTATCGGCAATCGTCTTAAAGTGATCGTACAATTCTTTATCAGTTGGCTTTAAGAACATGGGTTGCAGAACGGAAATACCGAAAGCACCTAAACGTTGCGCCATCTTGGCTAACTTAACACCGTGACTCGTCCGGATAGGTCCCATGCCGAAGAAGACAGGCACCCGATCAGCCGTTTCATCGACAATGATCTTAAAGATGGTTTCCATCTCATCATCAGTCAACATGTAGAATTCAGAGTTACTCCCAAAGGCTAGAATGCCTTGGACACCGCCGTCAATCACACGATCAACAACTTCACGTAGCTTCGGTTCATTAACAGTTTCATCATCATTTACAGGAATCAGTAATGGCACGATAATACCTTTGATCCGACTAATATCCATGAGTTATTTCGACCTTTCTTTAACGAACTAATGCGGGTTGCTTCGGGTTAAATTTCCAGTTTGGAACTAAGTACTGCATGGTCTTGGCATCATCACGCGCACCCAGGTTGTTTTCGATGTAAACGCGGTTAGCTGCCTTGATAGCATCGAGATCAATTTCAACGCCCAAGCCTTCATTAGAAGTAGGAACCGTCAATTGACCATCTTTGATTTGATAAGGGTTCTTGGTCAGGTTTTGACCATCTTGCCAGATCCAATGCGTATCAATTGCATAAATGTTACCAGGAGCGGCGGCCGCCGTATTGGCAACCATAGCTAAGGAAATGTCAAAGTGGTTGTTGGAATGGATCCCCCAGTTAAGACCAAATTCATGGCACATCTGCGCAACGCGAACGGAACCTTCCATCGTCCAGAAGTGTGGGTCAGCTAATGGAACGGAGACACTGTCCAAACGAACGGCGTGAGACATTTGACGCCAGTCGGTATCAACCATGTTCGTCGCAGTTGGCAGGAATGTTGCCTTTCGGAATTCAGCTAAAATTTCACGACCTGAGAAACCATCTTCAGCACCACAAGGATCTTCGGCGTAAGTCAAGATGCCTTTAAGTTCTTCGGCGTAGTGAATGGCATCCTTCAAGGACCAAGCACCGTTTGGATCTAAGTCTAATTTAGCTTCTGGGAAGGCTTCATGCAAGGCCTTGATAGCGGCAACTTCTTGTTCGCCATCAAATACCCCACCTTTCAACTTGAAGGTCTTGAAGCCATACCGCTTATAAGCGGCTTGTGCCTGCTTAACAATAGCTTCCGGTGTCAAAGCCGGTTCGCGACGAATGCGGCCCCAATCATCGGAATCATCATCGTCACTGATGTAATCAAGGTCGGTCTTGGTCTTGTCACCGACATAGAAGAGGTAACCTAAAACGTCGACCTTTTCGCGAACCTGACCATCGCCTAACAAAGCGGCAACTGGAACGTGAAGATGTTTCCCCAGCAAATCAAGGAAAGCCGTTTCCACGGCCGTTACGGCATGGATAGTCGTCCGTTGATCAAAGGTTTGTTGTCCCCGGCCACCAGCGTCTAAGTAGGAGAACTTATCACGCATGGTTTGCAGCACGCCTTTATACTCACCCAGTGTTTTGCCAACGACTAACTCTTTGGAATGAAGGAGAATATCTGTGATTTTTTCACCACCGGGGACTTCACCGACCCCAATTTGGTCATTATCAGCAGTTAAAATCACAATATTACGGGTAAAGTAAGGGCCATGTGCCCCACTTAAGTTCAGCAACATACTGTCTTTCCCGGCAACCGGGTAGACATCCATTTTCACAATTTTAGGAATCGTCATGTTTTGTTCATCCTTTCACTTTAAGGGTAAAAGAAAAAGGGATAGCAATTTAATCCCAATTTCTTTGAATTTCAACTCGACGCGTTAATCAATCGTTAAGTCGTTGATCTTTTCGTAGAACTTAGCAATAGCAGAGTGGTCATCACTACCGTTACCATCGTTCTTAACCACCTGCAAGATCTCCATGACTTCAGCGGTCAAAGGTAAGCCAACATGTAAAGCATGTGACGTATCCAGCGCATTTTGTAAGTCCTTGATGTGTAAGTCAACCCGGAATCCTGGCTTGAAGTTGCGGTCAATCATCATTGGTACCTTCGCATCCATAACGGTGCTACCAGCTAAACCAGTGTGAATGGCGTCAAAGACCATCTTAGGATCCAAACCAGCCTTCTTAGCTAAGGCGAACCCTTCACTAACCGCAGCGATGTTCAAAGCAACAATAACCTGGTTGGCTAACTTCGTCGTGTTCCCGGCACCAACGGCACCAACATAGGTCACAGAACCACCCATGATTTCAAGTAAGTCTTTGTTCTTTTCGTAAAGGTCCTTGTCACCACCAACCATGATGGCAATGGAACCATCGATAGCCTTAGGTTCACCACCAGAAACGGGGGCATCCAAGAAGCCAACGTTGAGTTTAGCCAAACGCTTAGCAAAGCCTTGACTAGCTAATGGGTTGATGGAACTCATATCGATCACTGTCTTACCGGCAGTCAATCCTTCAGCAACTCCGCCTTCGTTAAACAGTGCGGCTTCAACGTTTGGAGAATTAGGAACCATCGTGAAGATAACATCGGCGTTTTCAGCAACTTCTTTACCTGACTTGGCTTCAGTAGCGCCATCTGCAACTAATTCTTTAATAGCGTCTTCCTTAAAGTCAAAGACCGTTAAGTCGTGACCTGCTTTAACCAAGTTCTTTGCCATTGGTTTACCCATGATACCTAATCCAATAAATCCGAGTTTCATAATAAATGTGCCCCTTTCAATTTCTATCTTTCTACAGTTAAAAGTATAAGTGACTTACCACACAAAGTGTATGGCGCAACTCTCGAAGTTCTGCCACGTTATTTAGTCATTTGCACAAATTGGCAACGGTTACACTTTTTAACGGAATGCACCGGTAAGTAGCCCTAAGCCAATCCAGACAAGGCTCATGCCCCAAATCGGGATAAATGCGTATTTGACATATTGTGACAAATCAACTGCACCATGAGTTAAGTCGACACCAATGTAAATCTGTGGTTGGGCAATTGGTGTTAACAAAGCCCCCATGTTCATAAACAGTGTGATGATAACGATATCGGATGGTACACCGTAAGCCTTCATCAAGGAAACCACGATTGGCATCAAGACGTAGTACCAAGTATCGTTGGTGAAGATGAACATCAATGGCGTACTGAAGACAGCAATAATGATGTAAACCCAAGGTCCCATGGAACTTGGAATGATCTTAACCAAGGTATTAACCATGGCCTTCATCATGCCACTGTATTGCATAACCCCAACAACAACCCCAGACAACAGGATAGCTGGCATAATTGGTAACAATGAAGCGGCATATTTCTTCAGTAACTTGTTTTGTTGTTTCAAATCAGGGAAGTTGTAAGCCAACGCGATAACTAACCCAAAAGCAAAAACGTAGTATGAAGGTACGGAAGGCATTAAGCACAATGCCAAGATAACTAAAACCGTCAAGGCCACGTTGATCCAGAAGAACTTTGGCCGTGCCAACTCGGGATCATCGACGATATCACTAATGTCGACTTTTCCGGCGGTCATTTCAGTCGTTGCACATTCCTTCTTGATCCGCTTTTGTTCACGGAAACCTAAGAAGGCCGCCATCGCGAACAGAAGAACCGTGAAGATAATCTGTGTTGGGAACATCATGCTAAACAGGTGATTGGCACCACCAGGAACATTAGGAATCAGAGACGCACTCCGCAACATCCGCGCACTCCAAGGCACATCGAATGTATTGATAGCACCAACCGTGGTCAGGAAGACCAGAATGATTGGTTTCATGTGCAATTTCTGATAGAACGGTAACAGAAGTGGAATCGTAATTAAGTAAATAGACGTGATACTAACATCAAACCCAGTAATCATGGCAACCAGCAACGTTAAGCAGGTTAAGACCACTGGACTCAAATTAATATGTTTCAGGATTCTCCGGACAATGCCGTTGAAGAATCCCGTATCTGCCATGAGTAAGAAGTATGGCAGCGAGAATAACATGATCAAGGCAACGGGGGTCGTCATCCCCAACCCTTTTGTGAGGTAATCACCAATTTGTGTCGGTGACGCACCTACCAAGATTGCACCGATGATTGGAATTACCGTAAAGGCAAACATCGTACTGGTCTTTTGTTTCAACAAGACCCAGACAATGACGATCATCATAACGAAACCAATAATTGCCGGATAACTCATTCGAACTCGCCAACTTTCTCAAAACTATTTTTAAGTAAAATGTTATTTAGTGAGCAATGAAACGAAGTAAGCATGCCTTACGCTCTTTATACTATTCGGAATACCAGAACCGAACAACTGACATAATGCCCAAAATCCAGTTTGAATTTTTGTGATTTTGGTTGCGCTTCCTATATAGCGACAAAAGCAATTACGTGGGAGTTGAAAAAAAGAATTATCTGCGGTTAAATAGATGACAGACGCTTTCACTATTAGTCGAATGAGCCTTGTATCCACCGTGAAAATGTCTTGAAACGTCTTGATATCAACATCACAATCGGTTGCAAAGAACGCAAAAGTCGTGCTAATCATCAGTTATGATAGCGCTATCATTTCGTAATTTAGACGATGTTGCTCACTGAATTTCAATCAAATTTGATTGAATTTAGCCCAAGCTCATGGCTAATCTTTTTTCTAATGGGTTGGTCATTTGCCTAGATCTTAGATATGTAGTTTAAGTTTTACCCATTAACCCAAAACTGGTGTTAATTAGTTGCTGACTTATGCGCATTTAATACGTACACTTGCCTAAGGCGCCCCTTGTTCTGCCTCTCTACATAGTGCTTAACCTGGCACATTTTTTGTATTTTCTCTATATGACGGGATTCGCTCACAATTATTTTTTATTTCAGCATGGATTCGCTTCGCCTTTACCACGACTGATTATTATTGAGAAAGTAGGTAATTTACTTATGAAAATTGATCCCGTATTAGCACAATCCATCGTCAACAAAATGATGGCTCAGATTCCATACAACGTTAACATGATGGATGAACACGGTTACGTCATTGCTAGCGGTGACGAGACCCGCATCAATACCCTGCATGTCGGGGCTCTTGATGCAATCGAGCAAAAGAAAACGCTCCCAATGGCCAAATCCTTTGGGCAACATGGCCAACCGGGGATCAACATGCCCATCTTCTTTGATAAGGAGATTGTGGGTGTGATTGGTATCACGGGTGATCCCGAAAAGGTTACCCCACTCGCCTCCCTGCTCCGTGTTGCCACAGAACTCCTACTAAGCCAGAACCAGAACAACTTGCGCGAAAAGAAGAAGGAAACTGCGCTCAATCGTTTCCTTTACCAGTGGTCACAAGTCACTGACCATATTGAGAATAAAACGGACCTGTTGTTAGAGGCCAGTCAATTGGGAATCGATATTCTCAAAGAACGCACAGCGATTGCAGTACAATTAAAGACTCTGCCCATGAATCTACTGGATCCAACCGATTTCCAAATCTCCCTGTCCGCTAGCACGGTCATCGTTCTCACCCGCCAGGCCGTTACTATCGACCGTTTCACGAATTACTGTCAGAAAAAAAAGATTGGCTTAGGCATCGGTTTGCCCAATACCAACATTGGCCTCTCTGTCAACCAAGCGCTGCAAACGCTCCGCATCAGTAATGTTTTCAATCGACCAGATCAGATTAACTACAGTCAGGTCGCCTTTATTGACACGTTGCTCAGCAGTCACCTTTCACTAACTCCCATCGTCGAAAAGTTTCAAGACGCCAATGGTAGCGAATCCGGGAGTGACTTAATCCAAACGTTGGGCATGTACATTCGCCACAGTGGCAATATGGTTCAGACCGCCAAGGCCATGCACATTCACCGCAACACATTAGGCTACCGGCTCAGCAAAATTAAAGAAGACTTTGACCTCGATCCGCACAATACGATTGAGCTCTTCGAACTTTACTTGGGTTACCTGTACTTCAAAGATGCTAGTTACCATCATAACTTGAAGAAACCCGCTGCATCGGGCGTTAATTAATAATTCGACCAGGTTGCACAAGGAATAACTGTCAATCCTGTTAATTTGACTGATCATTCTTGATAATTAAGCGCTTACAATGGAATTAAACTTTGTGAGGAGCTGTTCAAAATGGTCGTTATTCCAAAAGTTACTGATGTCCAAGTCATTCCCGTCGCTGGTTACGATAGCATGTTGCTGACCCTTAGTGGCGCTCACTATCCTTATTTCACTAGAAATATCGTGATTATTACTGATGATTCTGGAAACCGTGGTATCGGTGAAATTCACGGTGGTGATGTCATTACCAAGTCTCTGAATTCGTTCAAATCAATTATCATTGGTCGACCAATTACGGAATACCGCGCCATTTTGAACGACATGAAGCGTCAGGTCGCTCATCCGGATGCCGACAAAGGGGCTGGTATTCAGCAACTAAATATCAGCAATCTCCAATATGTTGTGCACGCCGAAGCCGCCGTTGAGTGTGCGTTACTCGATCTGTACGGCAAGTTTGTCAATCTTCCCATGTGTGATGTCATCGGTTCCGGTCGTCAACGCGATGCGGTCGAAATGTTAGGGTATCTCTTCTACATTGGAGATTACACCCAGACAGACCTACCTTACATTCAAAATGACGACAACTCTGACGCTTGGGGCAAATTACGGCGTAAACCAACGCTAACTGTCGCGGGAATCGTTGAACAAGCCAAAGCCATGCAGGATCGTTATGGCTTCCGGTGTTTCAAACTCAAGGGTGGCGTCTTAGATGGTGCTGAAGAAATGAAGGCCGTCAAAGCCTTGCATGAAGCCTTTCCTGACGCACGAATCAACCTTGATCCAAACGGTGCTTGGACGCTTGATGAAGCCGTCAAACTCACTAAAGAGTACGGTGACGCCTTAACTTACGCCGAAGATCCTTGTGGGCCAGAAAACGGGTTCTCTGGTCGTGAAGTCCTTAGCTTTTATCAAAATGCGACCCATAAGCCAGTGGCCACTAACATGATTGCCACCGACTGGAAACAACTTTACCCAACGCTCCTCATGAAGTCTGTCGACATTGTCTTGGCCGACCCGCACTTCTGGGGCATCGAAGGTAGTCTCCGAGTTGCCAGCATCTTAAATGATTGGGGATTAACCTGGGGGTCTCATTCCAATAACCACTTCGATATTACGTTAGCGTTGTATGCACAGGTCGCCGCAGCTGCGCCTGGCAATATCACCCCAATTGACACCCACTTCGTTTGGCAAGATGGGCAACAATTGTGTGACAACGCCTTGAACATTAGAAACGGTGAAATTGCAATCCCTAAGCGTCCCGGCCTGGGTATCGACATCAATGATACGAAATTAGCCGCAGCTCATGAACTTTACGAACGACTCAGTTTCCATGGTCGTGATGACGCCAAGGCCATGCAGTACCTGATTCCACACTGGACCTTTGATCCAAAGACCCCAACGCTATTACACTAAGATTACACACAAAACCGTCTCAACTGCTTACATGTGGTTGGGACGGCTTTTTTAGTGCTGACTATTTCTCCGTAAACACGATTGGCGTCACCCATTAGTTTCTCCCATCTATTAGTCCTAATTAAAATCACCAGACACATCTCACCATAATTGCTCACGAGATTAGGTCGTTAATATTCTTATTTATCATATGATATAATCCAAAATTATATCGTGATTCATACCAAACTACCTGATTTCTTCGCCACCTGAATCCTTTGATGCTCGGCCCCAAAATACCGATCAACTAGTCACATCCACCTGCTCGTCACCCAATCAAGCACTTTAAAATAACCCGCAGCTTATCGTTTCATTCCTTGATTTCACAATTTCATCACATTCTTTTCGTTAAAATATCGAAATTTGTTAACATAACTAATTTATATGAAGTGTATATTGTAGCTGTTACATACTTTTGGGGCGTACTGGGACTTAGGACCAGTGCCCCCTTTTTTACTATTTTTGAAGGAGATGGCTCATTTGCAATTCAAACACCCCCGGTTGATTACGCTTGCCGTAGCCTTCCTCGCAATTCTGACGGTTGGACTCGCTGGTTGTTCCTCGAGTAAGGCGTCATCGTCAAGTTACAAGGTCAAGAACAACAAGGTCGCGCTCAGTACCGCCCAGATCAAGAAAAACCTGGACACCAAGATCATCACAACGCGGCAAGACACGCAGAAGAGTTTGACAGCCACCTATAAATCTGCCGCCCAAAACGACAGCTACACGCTGAGCAATCCCTACGTCAAGGTCAACCCATACAAGTCTTCCCCACTATCCGCATTAGTTATCTTCAAAACTAGTGAAGCGGTTAAAGTTACCTACACCGTCGTCGGCAAGACAGACAAGACGTCCATCACCAACACCGTCAACGGCGGCTACACCAAGACCCATCAAGTCCCCGTCGTTGGCTTGTACGCTGACTACAGCAATCAGGTCAAGATTACCGCCACCACCAAGAACGGCAAGACGACCACGCAGACGCTGACCCTAAAGACCAGTGCCCTGCCAAAATACATCAAGGACGCCACCATCACCACGAAAAATGTCAAGAAGTCTAAAATGAACATTGGCAAGAACAAATTAACCATCGTCAATCGGACCACGAAGCAGCCCTTTGCCATCGACGCTGACGGTGCCGTTCGTTGGTACGACACGAACTATTCCCAACACACCATCGAACAGTGGTCCAACGGGCACATCATGATTCTTTCTAAGAAAAATGTCGACTCCGACGTGTATAACGATTTAATTGAAACCGACTACCTCGGCCGCGTTTACCAAGAATACGGGTTCGCCAACAAGACCAGCAGTACCGATGGTGGGGTCGAGACCACCGTCATTCACCATGACCTGGTCGAACTTCCCAACCACAACCTGTTAGCAACCGTTTCTGACGGCTCGAAATACAAGGAAGACACGCTGATCGAAGTGTCTCATAAGACTGGAAAAATCGTCAAAGTCATCGACATGAAGAAGATTTTGCCAAAATCCATGTGGGCGAAATACCAAAAGGGATCCGATGGCAAGATCGACTGGCTGCATAACAATGCTGTGGATTATGACAAGAACGACAATTTCATCGTCCTTTCCAACCGCAACCAAGATTTAACGTTGAAGCTAGATTACAAGACCAACCACATCAAATGGCTCTACAGTGGCAAGAAGAAATCCAGCTGGCCTAAGGCTTACCGCAAGTACGTGCTGACGCCAACCAAGGGCACCATTACGACCGGTGGCCAACACGGGTTGTACCTCCTGAACAATGGTGGTCACAACACCGCCAGCAGCGAAGATTTCATTCTCTACGACAACAACATTGACGTGACCAACGGTGATAAAGCCACGTCTGGCAAGTATTCCCAAGCCGTTAAATACCACGTCAACACCAAGAACATGACCATCACCTCAACCTGGTCTTACGGCAAGACACTCGGCAAGGCCAACTTCACCAGTGTCATTGGTTACGCCGAGCAACAGAGTAATGGCAACGTGCTGATCGACTTTGGCTTCAAGGCCGGTGGCCAACAGAGTAACATCATTGAAGTCACGAAGAGCGGCGAACAGGTCTTCAACGCGACCATGAAAAACGCAGCGGCTAAAGCCTACGCTTACCGTGCATACCGGGTACCGTTCTACGCTTCTAGTTACGTCTTTGACGCGACGAAATAGGCCGCCTTACTGCTCACCAAGTTTGATCTAAAACATAACGCAATCGGCTTTTTCAGAATCTTAGCGGTTCTGGAAAAGCCGATTTTGTTTTTGTCGAAACTTGAGCCACCAAACAGTTTATTGCGCTTAACTCGAGAACAGAAATTATGCCAAGACCAGGCATCCCCCAGTTTTCACGTTAATGTTCGCAAACTAGCCACCTGCTGCCCCACTCTTTTGATATCCGATTGGTAAGCGCTGTCATTTTCAGGTAAACTGAAGCTAGTAAGTTGGCATCTTGGCCGCGTCTTCGTTGATATCCTGATCAATTATTGACTGGCTAAATGTCGACCCAATCCATTCCAGAGGAGTGTTTGACTTGAAAAAAATTATTTTAGACTGTGATCCTGGCCATGACGATGCCATCGCGTTGATGCTGGCGCTCGCCAATCCCGAAATCGACCTACTCGCGGTGACCACCTCGGCTGGGAACCAGACGCCGGAGAAGACGCTGAACAACGCGATGCGCCTCCTGACACTGATGCACCATCAGGAGATTCCAGTCGCCGGTGGGAACCGGACGCCACTGTTAAAGCCGCTCGAAACGGCTGGGAATGTTCATGGCAAGTCCGGCCTCGATGGTGCCGAGTTACCCGATCCCGATTTTGCCGTCCAGGATATGACTGCCATCGAACTCATCGCCAAGACCTTGCGGGAGAGCACCGACCCCGTCACACTGGTCGTCACTGGCCCCATGACCAACGCCGCCCTCTTTTTACGCGTGTATCCTGAACTCAAGACCAAGATCGACCGTATCGTCTACATGGGCGGTGCCATGGGCTTAGGCAACTGGACACCGTCCGTTGAGTTCAACATTTACGTCGACCCCGAGGCCGCGAAAATTGTAATGAACGCCGGCATTCCCCTCACGATGGCTCCGCTAAACGTGACGCACAAGGCCCAGATCCTCAAACCAGAGATCGAAGCCATCGGTCAGATTGACAATCCCGTCGCGCACGCCTTTTACGGTCTCCTGAACTTCTTTGAGCTCTACCATGAAAATCCCAAATGGGGCTTCAAAGGCGCACCACTTCACGATCCTTGTACGATTGCTTGGCTCCTGCATCCCGAGATGTTCAAGAGTGATCTGATGAACGTTGACGTGGAGACCCAAGGCGAGTTGGTTCGCGGTGAAACCGTCTGCGACTACTATGAACTCACCGGCAAACCCAAGAACACCGATGTCCTCCTCGATATCGACCGTCCCGCCTTTATTCAGTTGATCACGGATTCTTTAAAGACATTTAATTAACGCTAGAAACTGCGTCACCACTACGGTTAACCCCGTTCAGTGGTGGCGTTTTTTAGTAACGTGGTTTCCCGCAATATAAATTACGCTATACTAAATGGACAAAATATGTCGCCGAGGTGAACAAAATTGAGACAGCAAGCTTACCCCGCCCACGAACAACTTTTGTTCGGCAGCGGACTTACTATGGTGGCCGGTGCACTAGATGCCTACTCCTACTTGGAGCACGGTGAAGTCTTTGCCGGCCTGCAAACGGGGAACCTCATCCTCTTGGGAATCAACTTAGGAAAATTACAAGTGGCCGTCGTCGGTCGCTATCTGACGGCGATGATTGCCTTCATGGTGGGCACCATGATGATTCGTGGCCTGCAACATTTACTAGAAAAGAAAGTGGGCCATCTGCAGACTACGGTGCTCTGGATCGAGTTAGTCTTGCTGATCAGTGTTGCCATCACAACCAGCATCTTACCGGACATCGCCATAACGGCCCTCTTATCTTTAACGGCAGCCGCAGAACTCCAGGCCTTTCGTCAATTAAAGGGCACGCCCTTCACGCCACTCATGATGACGGGCAACTTCCGCACACTCGCCGAATCTCTGTTCGACGGCATCCGGTACCGCGACCGGGCCGCCCGCACCAAGGCGACCGATACGCTAACCGTTATGGGCAGCTTCGCGTTAGGCGCCGCCATCGTGGGTATGCTTTCCAAAACGTTACGCGGGTTCACCGTCATAATTCCAATTATTATTGTAATCGCCCTAATCGTTTGGCTCCGCCAGCAGACGCAACAGCGCCGGTGGAAACATTAAGAAATTAGTTTAAAATAGAGTGGTTAGTTTGCGAGCATTAACGTGAGAACCGGCGTTATGCCTGGTCTTGGCATAAGTTCTGTTTTCGGGTTAAGCGCAGCAAACTGCCTGGTGGCGCACGTTTCAACACGATAATGGTAAAAATAAAATCAGTTTTTTCAGAAGAAAATGGCGGCGTCTAGCCACTCTTCTGAAAAAGCTGATTTTTGAGTTATGTCACAGATTCTTCTTGTGTTCTTGGGCACTACTCCGCCTAGAATCGATTACCACCCTTTATCGCAATCGCTTTAACGGCAACAAAAAAGGAACGAGACCAGCTCGTTCCTTCCTGTAAACCTCTGATTGGGCTAGCTGGGTTCGAACCAGCGCATCACGGGATCAAAACCCGTTGCCTTACCACTTGGCTATAGCCCAAGAATTCGGTCATTACTGACCCAACAGGATATAATTTTAGCATTACCCTCTAGGTGAATGCAAGTCCTTTTTGGGCAATTTTTCGGAAAAATATTTTACGACTAGCGTTAATAGTTGACGTTACCCGTATAAAAACGCTACCATAAAATCTGTAAAACGTTTTAAAAAATTGTGAGGTGAGTCCCTTTGTCCCAAAAACCAACGATCAAAGACGTGGCAAAAGCAGCCGGCGTCTCGGAAGCAACCGTTTCAAGGGCACTGAGTCACAGTCCCCGCGTCAAACGTGCCACCCGCCAGAAAGTTCAGGCAGTCGCTGACCAATTGGACTACCGACCAAACAGTCTCGCTCGCGGCATCCGGGTCAAGCAGACCCACACGCTCGGGATGATTATTCCAGACATTCTCAACGATTATTTCACCCAGTTAACCCGGGAAATAGAGGACGCTGCGGCCCATTCCGGCTACGATGTCCTCATCATGAATACGGACGAAAGCCTCGCCAAGGAAGCCCACGCCCTGAATTTAATGCTTGAAAAACAGGTCGATGGCATCATCATCGCCAGTGCTGGCGGTCAAACCGATTACGCCAAAATTTTGGGCACTACGCCTGCGATCTTCGTTGACCGAATGCCCCCTGCTAACATTCGGACCCCCTATGATCGCGTCATCGTCGACAACGTCAAGGCCACCTGCCACATCGTTTCCCAGCTGTTAGCACAAGGGGCTACGCGTATCGGCATCATCAACAGTGCCGTCTCCTTTACCGCGACCGAACGGCTAGCTGGCTACCACCAAGCGCTGCACGACGGAGGGATCACCCCGGACAGCGCCATCGAGGTCGCCGCACGAACTGACAATAGCAACGTTCAACAGATGACCCGCCAGTTGGTGATCAATCAGAAATGTGATGGCCTCTTTGTTGGCGACAATACGATTATGCAAGAAGTCCTCCGAAAATTGACTGCACTCAATCTACCAACTCTCCAGCTGGGCGGCTTCGACGATCAATTGTGGTTCGATTTTTTGCCACACCCCATCGTCACGGCTCGACAACCGATCAAACAACTCGGCCAAACCGTGGTTACCCGTTTATTGGCGCACCTTGCTGACCCGCAACTCGCACCACAAGAGATTCGGCTGGACGCACAAATCATTACGCGACAGTAATCCCCAGAAACTGGCTGGCAAAGTAAGCCGCTTGCGTTTCGTTCAGCGTGCACCCCACCAAGTCAAATGTGGTGGCCCGCAACTCATCGAACTGACAGGTGCTCAGGTCAACCTTCTTCAAGCTGGTCTCAGAAAAATCGGCCTGGTTTAGCTGACACTGGCGAAAGACCAGTTTACTCAGTTGACTGGCCAGGCAGTTGAATTCCGTCAGGTCGCTCTGATCCACCATGATTTGGGTCAGTTTGGCCTCATTCATATTGGCTAGGGCCAAGCTGCAGTCCGTAAAAGTCACGTCCTTTAACGTGGCGTGGTCAAACGTACTCCCCATCAATTTGCAGTCGATAAAGTGAACCCGGTAGAGGCTTGCCGCCTCTAACTGACAATTGGCCAGGGTACAATTTTTTAGGATCACGTCGGTCATCTCCAACCGGTGAAAGTCAGCGTTTAAAAAGGTCATTCCCTCTAGCAAACACTGATCAAACGTGGGGTGTTCCAACTGATCATTTTCCACAACTTCCTGCTTCAACTGTCCCAACTGCAAGATATGGTCTTCCGCGGCGTAGATGTCAGCAAAGGCCACTGGCTGTAGCGTGGCTTCACTTAGTTTAGGGTCATTCATAAGGGGAACATCCTTTCGCTTTTTAGTAGGGCTAGTATAGCACGATTCCGGCGGTTGCTACAATCACTCGTGGTCAGCTTGCCGGCCCCGTCTATAACAGTGTGTGCTCAGAGACGTTTGGCGTTCTCGTGTACACACTGTTTATTTTGGCCCAAAATTCACCAACCAAATTAACCTCTAGCCCGCTAGATACGACTCTTCTGGGCATTTCAGCGTAGAACCCGTATACTCAGAGTTGGGGCGCAGTTCCCCCGTGCAACTGGTTTTAGTGACACCGATTGATTGACGATTTTCACTAGCAACTTAGAAGTCAAAATAACTTTTGAACGACTAGGAGGGCTTTCAATGGATCACAGTCAACTTTCTCACAAGCCACAACACCGCGCACACGCAACTCTGATGGTGACACCCCCACAGGGGACTATCCTGACGATGCCGGCCCTGACGCCCATTAGTCAGGTAGAAACCACCCTGGCCCGTCGCACGGAACCCCCTTGTGGTAGCTCCGGTCAGGCTGATTTGGCCCAAGTCCTGTGCGACATTCGCCAGTGTCTCTTACTGGAGGCCGCCTATGACTGAGACCATTGCGGCACTATTTGCAGAACAAACTGCGGCCAACTTTCTCACCACAACGCCCACTAATGGCGGCTTCATTGGCGCCGATATCGAACGCTTGCTTGCCGAGCGCGCCACCGTGATCTACCGCGATGTGGCCGATACCAGTTACTATGGCGCCTTGATTCAATTAAAACAGCAAAACTTTGCGATTCTTAATACGGCACCCCCTCTGCGACAACGTTATTACCACGCGGCGCATACCCTGTGGGATCTCGTTGCCACGAGTTACCAACAGAACGTGACCGCCAGCGATGCCTTCACTGCGGCCATCATGCTTCCCGCACGCCAGACAACGGTGACCTGGCAACGACTTCAGCGCAAAGCTGACTCGCCGGCATTCGCCCTGTTGCAATTAGCCGATCAAACTGCCATGCCTTACCACGTGGTCGCCCACCGCCTAGCCGACTTACAGCTGCTCGCGATTGACGACCTATTGTCCCGCACAGAAGCAGAGTGGTTGGCATGGCGAACCGCTCACCATCCTTTTCCCAGCGCACTCGACCGGCCGCTCCACATGGTTCATTTCGACCGGCTAACGACCGACGTCATGCGCTATCTGGACCACGACCAGTTGACGACTAGCGATGCGGCCCAACTGTTGCGTAACGCCAACCCAGACTTGGCGCAACGCTATTCGACGCATCGCTCACGCTCTAACTAAATTCGACATAGGTCTCACAAAAACCGCTAGAAATCCCAATTCGATTTCTAGCGGTTTTTTCAATATTTTTTAACAATTACTTAGCCAATTCATAGACTGCTCGTGGCCCACCGACATACTTCGGCCGGGACCGCAATGCCGTCACGTGGGCCCCACCCAATTCGCTGATGCTCGGTCGCACGGGAACTTGAACAAATTTGATGTGCATCCCGATCGCCGTATCACCAATGTCTAAACCAGCCTGGGCCACCACATGTTCCACTTCAACGGGATCCGTGAATTGCTGGAAAGCTGCCATGGAGCAAGCCCCGCCGGCATGCAGTGCTGGGACGACCGACACAATTTCAAAATCGTGTTGCCGCGCAACGGCCCGTTCAACGACCAGACTGCGGTTAATATGCTCACAGCCCTGCACGGCCAGTTGGATGCCTAAGGGGTCCAACTTAGCCCGCAACGTTTCGATGATGCGGGTGCCCACATCCATGCTAGAAGCCTTGCCAATGTGGCCACCCACGACCTCACTCGTCGTGCATCCCAAAACGAACAGGTCACCGGGCTGTAACTTCGCCGCCTCCAGGACATCTTCAAGAATCACGTTTAACTCTGCTGTCATTTTTTCCAAATCAATTGTCATGTGAACACTCCTCAAACCAGGTCAGGCTTGAATTTCACGAGGCTCTCGACAATGGAAAGCGTCACGACCATCCCAAACCCAACCTGAACTAAATTACCAACGATCGATGCTAGCCCCGCCGGCCAGCCAAATAAAAGCGCGGTAGCAAAATAATAACCAATCACCATGATAGCGCTTCCAACTGCAAGTGGTAGCAGCATCGTTTTAAACGACTTGGTATGTTCCGGCGTCAAATACCCGACCGCCAGTCCTTGCAAGCCGTGAATCACCAGTGAAAACAGGCACCACTCCGGATACCCCGATAGAATATCGATCAAAAAGCCGCTTCCGGCGCCAACCATGCCGCCCACCGGTCCACCAAATAAAATGGCACTGGTATAAATACCAACCTCACAGAGCGTGACCATCCCCTTGGTCGCCGGCACGGGAATCACGAACATAATCGACAAGCCGACCGTCATCGCAATCAAAACGGCCGCCAACATGGTTTGTTTCAACTTCTCATTTCGCATTTTCTCTACTCCTGTCGACGACACGCACCCTGCCAGACACTCCCCAGGTGCTCACTGATGGCAACGCCGTGGTCGATTCCCGCGCGGACAAACTGCTTCGCTTGGTCGACCGCTTGCGGCAATGCCTCCCCAGTCGCTAACAGAGCCGTAATGGCCGCGGAAAAGGTGCACCCGGCGCCATCCGTCGTCTTCTTTTGAATTTTAGGCGTCTCAAACCAATATGACTCGTCACCAAATTGTAAATAGTCCACGGCGACCGTTCCAGCCAACCGAGTCCCCCCTTTAACCACCACATTCGGGCACCCCAACGCTTGAATACGCGCCGCCGCTGTCCGCATTTGCGCCCGCGTGGTAATGGGTCCTAATCCACTGAGTTGTGCCGCCTCATCCAGATTGGGGGTAGTGACATATGCCAGCGGCAATAAGCGTTGACGCAATGCTGCTATGTAGTCCGTAGCCAAATCCGTGGCCCCTTCTTTGAACACCAGAACGGGGTCCACCACCAGCCGCACGGGCTGTCGCCGGAGGTGGTCAACCACGCGGTCTAAAGTTGCCACGTCCCCCAACAAGCCCGTTTTAGCGAAATGAACCGGTAGCTGTGACAGAATCGATGTCAGCTGCTGGTCCACCACCGCAGGGGCCAACTGCGTTAATACCACCTGCTCGGGTAGGATGCTGGCCACACTGGTGAGCGCGCTGACGCCAAACACATCGAGTTCCTCAAACGTTTTTAAATCGGCCTGAATGCCACCCCCGGCAAGACTATCCGCCCCCGCAATGGTCAAAACATTTTCCATTTACTCGCCTCCCCTCACTCTTAAGTATCGCGCACTTGGCGCCGACAACAACCGCCAATTGGCTTGTTTTTAATCCAGCCAATTATTATACTGAAAAGGACTTCAGCCACCCAGTCACAAGTGAACGCTGAAATTCAAATTTCGACCCAATAGGACACACTTCAGCTGCCAAAAATTTCGCCTACCACGGGGAAGTTGCCGGCTGGAAGAACACCAGTCGGCTCACTCGACTTGAAGCTACGAAAATCCCGTGCTAATCATAATGTTGTGGTTAGCACGAGCATGAACCGTGTTTTGACCACTTCAACCTTAAGTTAATCGTCAAAATAGCCGTGAGTGAGCCAAATTTGGACCCAGCCGTGGGATTTTTCAAGGCTCCTCCTTGAAAAATGGCGTCTTTGAGACAGTGCTCTTCTGGCTCAAAGCGAGGTCAAAGACCGCTTCTCAGGCTTTGACCGTCCTCCCCACCGCGTTCCGGTCCAAATTTGGCGAACGGTAAGGCGGCAATTGCGCCACCATTGAAACACCTGTGATACATCCAATAAGAAAGAAGGCCCTCCTATGCCCAATTGGTACGCGGATCTCCCAGATATTAAACCCAAATACTTAGCCATCAGCCAACTGATCACCAGTCTGATTCAAGAAGACCGGCTGTTGCCCAGCCAACGACTCCCCGCCGAACGCGAACTCGCTAAACTACTTAAAGTTGACCGTTCCACCGTGAGCCGCGCTTTTCAAGAGCTCACGGCCAACGGTCTGCTCGTCAAAAAGGGCGGCAGTGGCACCTTTGTCGCTCCCGTTCCCACCATTAACACACTTCCCGATAAGATCAATTGGGGCCAATACTTACGAAACACCACGACCAGTCACTCCCTCATTCAGCGTAAGCTCACTCAGGCTCGGGCCCTCAACCCCCATCTGATTGACGGCGCCGCCAACGAACTGCCAATGAACCTGATTCCACAACTCGGAGACCTCCAATTGAACTGGCAAGACTTTCTCCTCGCCCAGCGGCAAGAACAGGATGCCGGCTATCTGCCACTGATTCAGACGCTGGAGCGCCACCACACACAGCGCCATCAATTCCGAACCGACCGGCAAACACTGCTCATCACTGGCGGCGCGCAACAGGCCCTGCTCCTGATTCTGAGCAGCCTGCTTAAAATTGGGGACGCCGTGGC
The DNA here is from genome assembly GCF_007115095.1 of Levilactobacillus enshiensis. Taxonomy (GTDB): domain Bacteria; phylum Bacillota; class Bacilli; order Lactobacillales; family Lactobacillaceae; genus Levilactobacillus; species Levilactobacillus enshiensis. The sequence continues at coordinate 29,755 of NZ_SULH01000003.1, forward strand.
CTTCACCAAGCCCTCCTACTTTGCGACCAGCGCGGTCTTCAAAACGCTCGGTATCCGGCCGTTTACCATTCCTCTAACCCCGACTGGCCTAAACCTCGCCGTTTTAGAGAAATTGATTCGTCAGCACCGCATCAAACTACTCTTGCTCAACCCGACCTTTCAAAATCCAACCGGACTGCTACTTTCGCTTGAACAGCGTCAGCGTCTGATCAAGCTCTGCCAGAAATATCAGGTCGCCATCGTGGAAGACGACGTGTTCGGCTGGCTCAGTACCCGCCAAGACGCCCTTCCGACACTAAAGGCGCTCGCTCCCCAGAACGTTATTTACATCAGTTCCCTGTCCAAATTATTGGGATCGAGCACCCGCCTCGGCTGGATCGTTGCGCCGGACGCCATCGGTCAACGGCTGCTGCAGGTTCAAAAACGCCTCGACATCGTCCCCAGCATGCTCGCCCAAGTCATGGCCAACCTGGCACTCACGACGGCCACGTTTGACCCCGGCATCGCGCAACTGACGGCCGAGCTCGCCCAGCGCCGACAAGCTACGGTCGCCATTTTTCGTGAGCTGCGTCCCGACTGGCAATTCATCACGCCACAAGGCGGTTTCTACCTCTGGGTCACCCAAAATAATCCGGCCATTTTCGACCACCTCCTAGAACGCCAGATTCTGGTCAAACCCGGCACGCTCTATGGTGCCCCCAAAACAGCCTTCCGTTTCAACTTCGCCGGCATCGACCTGGATCAACAACGACAACTGCGGGAACTACTGCAATAACATGCGTTCAAATCAGTTGGCATCGTCGATTGCGTCACCCCCCACGTTCCGATCCAAACTTGGTGACCAACAAAAAAACAGCTTGCCGGTGAGTGGCAAACTGCTTTTTGCTGATTATCTAGGTTCATTGGGACTGTAGCCCCAAGTCGCACCCTACTTTAAGATTTGGCAGAACTCAATGGTTTCGTGGTTCGGCCCGAGGATGTTGAAGAAGCGAATACCCTTTTCCCAGAAGGTTGGAATGGATTGAACCTCGTCATTGACCAGGTCTAAGCCCTGTTCTTTGGCGGCGGCAAAGGCAGCATCGACGTCGGTGGTGTTCAACGAAATATGGTTGATGGCACCGGCCGTGGGATTGGTTGGATCGCCCTCCCAGGTTTCAATCGTCAAGTTGCCGAGCCGCATGAAGGCACAACGGTTCTTGCCGTTAGGGAACAGACCGGCCCGTTCAAAGCCTAAAGATTCATAAAAGGCCATCGTCTTGTCTAAATCTGCCGTGGGAATCCCCACGTGTTGAATTCCAGTAATAAAATCATGAACTGACATGTTTAACTGACTCCTTTTCTTAAACGCAATCGGTATCGTCATTCATCTGTGACTGGTAAAGTTTTCGAAATAAGCGCTTTCAAACCGTTGGCCCAAGACTTGCTTACTTGACAACTTAGACCCCATTAGCGAAAATACTATTTTCCAACGTCGACGGCTTGATGCTTCAGGTTCGGGAAAACCACCTTGTCGGCAATCCCAGTAATCCCGCCTTGGGCCAGGAAGGCAAACACCGTTCCCAACCCAAAGTTCGTGAATTGATGGGTAATTACCAACGCTATGATGGCCATGATGGTCGGCGGAATGTAAGACGCCCACATCGCCTTAGCAGCTTGCCCCTTAAAGTAACGGAAGCGCAAGATCTGCATCAAGTCATCAGCCGGATGCAGCACCAGGTTGACCCGTTGATAGATGGAGATCGCCACGGCGATAAACGTTACCCCCAAGAAGTTCAGCGCCACGTAGAAGATAACCATTCCCGTGCTCCGCGCTTCCGGCAGGCCCGCAAAGATTGCCGGGTACTTGCCATCAAAGAAATTTTCAAACACTTGAATCAAAGCGGAGAACGGCACCATGAAGACCATGTTACCGGCGATTCGCTTCCAATCCCAGTGGTGAATCAAGATGGCATTTAGGACCGCCGTTAAGAAGCCCATAATCAGAAATATCCAGAATAAGTTCCAGTGAAACGCGGTCCCTAAGTTGGCTTCGGCGGCGGACCAGTACGCTGCCCCTAAGAATGAGGGGTGAATCTTGGCACTCGTCACCAGCGTTAACACGTTACCAGCCGAATTGATGACCAGCGATAGGACGAAAAACGCGATTGCTTTTGACATTGAAAGGGTTCGTCCATTCGTCGCTTCCATCGGTGCTGCTCCTTCATTGAAATTGCTTGCTGCTTCAGCTCTCACATTTATCCCTTACCTTTTTTGTTTAGTCGCTAACCTTAACGACTGCCTTGCTGACGCCCTTAACCTTACCGTTTAAGACGTCTTCAACTTGTTCCAACGGTACTTCATGGCTGATCAGAGATTCAACGTCCAATTCGCCACTAGCTAATAAGGCAATGGCATCCTTGAAGGCGTATGGGTTGATGAAGGCCCCTTGAATCTTCAATTGCTTTTGGTAAACTTCGTAAGTGTTCATTGAGAAGGTTTGGTTAGGCTTCCCCACACCAAACATCAAGACTTGGGCACCCTTCTTAGTGGCTTCAACGGCTTGTTCTTGCGTTTGTGGTAACCCAACGGCTTCAATCACAACGTCGTAATCGGCAGGAATACTGTCACGAGTGGTGTTGTAGGTGTTGGTAACGCCAAACTTTTCCTTGTTGAAGGCTAACTTTTCATCGATGATACCGGCAAAGTCGACTTGGTGAACGCCGTAAGCTTGGAGTAATTGAACGAACAATTGACCCATGAAGCCATCGCCGATAACCAAGGCCTTTTGATAAGGCTTAACGTCCAACAAGCTCATGCCGTGAACCGCGCAAGATACAGGTTCCGTGGTGGCAGCGGCCTTTAAGGACAAGCTGTCAGGAATTGGGTAGACAACGGATGAAGGTGCCGTGAAGGACTTTTCCAATCCACCATCGCGGGTTACCCCAACGGCAGATAAGTTGTCACACAGTTCCGGACGGTCAGTTCTGCAGTAGTCACATTGGCCACAGTAGATGTTCGGGTCAACGGTGACTCGGTCGCCAACTTTAACGTTAGTCACGTTCTTACCAATAGCGGCAACGATCCCAGAGTTTTCATGCCCCAAGACGATTGGTGGCACAGCGTTAGCGGAACCAGGAAGACCAGCGTACAAGGCGCGGTCAGTCCCACAGATACCCGCATAAGCAGTATTGACTAAGACTTCATCCGGCTTAACTTCTGGTTCTGGAAAATCTTTAATCTCCATCTTTTTGGTTCCAGTTAAAACTAAGGCTTTCATAAAATAAGCACTCCTTTTTATTATTTGTTGTATTCATTTAAGGCTAAGGCGAAATCCCCTAGCGTAGCTGAGCCGTTATGCTCAACCGATGGCATCACGATGTAGTCGGTCAGCTTGCCAACGTCCACGTAATGGTTCAACAGCTTGTCGAACTCGGCACGAACCTTGACTAAGAAGGCCTCACTGACGACCCCCCCACCGAAGATGATCTTATCGGGCCGTAACATCAGCGTTTCTTGCAAGGCGGCTTGCGCCACGTAGTACGCCATGATGTCCCAGACGTGATTGGTCAACGGCACGTCCTTACCAGGTTTCCCCAGTCGCGCTTCAAACGTTGGCCCGCTGACCAGACCTTCCAAGCAGTCACCGTGAAATGGGCAAATACCAGGGAAGTCAAGGTCGTCGGGATGGCGCTTCAACCGAACGTGACCAACTTCAGGATGGCCCAGACTGCCGACGAAGTGACCGTTGATGACCGCCCCGGCACCAACACCAGTCCCAATGGTGAAGTAGACCAATGAGTCAACCTTTTCGTTGAACAGCGTTGACATGACGTACTCGCCGTAAGCCGATCCGTTGACATCGGACGTCCAGTACATCGGCAGGTCTAAATCCTGCTTCAACCGACCAATAAAATCGGTGTTCGCCCACCCCTTCTTTGGGGTATCGGTAATGTAGCCGTACTTCGGTGAATTGTGCCGCAGTTCAATCGGTCCAAAGGATGAGACCGCGATGGCCTTGATCTCCGGAAATTTTTTAAAGTAAGCGATTGATTTGCTTAATGTTTCTTCCGGGGTGGTCGTGGGAATCACAACCTTGTCCAGCGTGCGGTAATCTTCGTTACCCACCGCACAAACGAACTTTGTGCCCCCGGCTTCTATACTGCCAAGTTGCATACTTGTTACCTCCATGTTTCGCCGGGGATCAGACCCGCGGCACAGTTTTTAAATGATGCTCTTGCTGACCGGTACAGTCATTCTTAAATCGCTTACAGTATATCAAGCTCAGGCAACCCAATTAAAGGGATTTTCAGTCATTACATTTTCAGAAAAGCCACTTTAAACACGAATTGTCGGAAATGTAATCGATTGTATTTTTCGTGATATAAGCCACTTTGAGGGGCTGATTGGTCATTTTAGAAAACGCTTACATTTTCTTTCAATTTGGTTCAGTTTAAATTTGATGACATCTATATCTGAATCGAGCAATAAATTTACGATTTTCCTCGAAAAGGTATCATCATTGGCTATAATTTTGATATTCCTAAATAAGCCAATATATTCAAAGACTATCTGAAAGACTGACTTTAAGTTCATTCTTAAACAAACATCTGCCATTATTTGATGCACGTTCTTCATATCGCTCACCTTGACCAACCCACAACACCTGTGCTAAGCTAGCGCTATCGAAATAACCGAATACTTTTGTTCTCTAGGGTTCCGCCGCAAGGGTCTGGTCCGAGAGGGAACCTGTGGTGGTAGCCACAGACACGGAAGGGAAAAAGCCTGGGAGATTTTGTCGTTAGCGACAGAATTTCTCAGGCTCTTTTTTGAACATTTCGGTTACTGAAGGAGGAACTTTTGATGTGGAAACATTGGCTCACCGTTGTTCTCGGCGCCGTCTTTGAAGTCAGCTGGGTCGTTGGGTTCAAGCACGCCAGTACCCTACTTGAGTGGGGCGCGACCGCCGTTGCCGTTTACCTCAGCTTTTACTTTTTGATTCGGGCTAGTCGCCACATTCCGGCCGGGACCGCCTACGCCGTTTTCGTTGGCTTGGGTACCCTGGGCACAACCACGCTGGGCATGTTCGCGTTTGGTGAACCCATTAGTTGGGCTAAGATTGCCCTGATCATACTCCTCTTAATTGGTATTGGCGGCCTGCAAACGGTCACCCAGAAAGGAGCTGACTAACCATGGCTTGGATCTACTTAGTCTTAGCCGGCCTCAGTGAAATGCTGGGCGTCACGTTCATGAACTGGGCCCTCCATCAACGCAAATGGTGGTTGTGGGGCTTGATGATTCTAGCATTTACCCTCAGTTTTGGTGGCCTCGAATTGGCCTTACAGACCTTACCAATGGGCACGGCCTACGCCATCTGGACCGGTATCGGCGCGGCTGGTGGTGTGCTCACTGGTATGTTGTTCTTCGGCGAATCCAAAGATTGGCGAAAGCTAGTCTGGGTCGTCGTTATCTTGACCGCTGTGATGGGCTTGAAATTAATCAGTTAAGCGGCCGCACCAGATTATACCAGGTTTCACCGGCGTGGGTTGAGGCTGAAACGCCCTCATTGACATAGCCATGCCGCTCGTAAAACGGCACCAATTTTTGCAGACAGGTCAGCGTAATCGCTTCTCGATGCTGGTCAAAGGCGACCACAGCCAAGGCCTCTAGCAACTGACCGGCCACCCCTTCATGCCGATGTAGCGGGCTAACCGCCAGACTCAAGACGGTCTGGTAAGCCTCCCCGGTTGCATTCGGTGTCGTCTTTTCAAAGAGGGCATCCGTTAAATAACGTTGATCAAACGCTGGCCCAACGATGTAGCCAACGACTGATTTGCCTTGTTTAGCCACCAAAAAGGTATCGGGAATCGCCTGAATACGTTCGGCCATGCTGGCTTCGGTTGCCGCTTCGGCAGGCGAGAAGCCAGCATTTTCAATGGTCATAATTTGTGATAAATCTTGTGGTTGTGCGGGTTGAATAAGTGTCACGGGTAAGTTACCTCCTGAAAAATAATCTCAGAATTAGTATACTCTGAAAGTGGTCAACTGACTGAAAAAGTTAAGGTCGTATTCTAAAAATCGATATGGGCCAAGTAGCCGTTGCCTTGCGGTTGCACCCTAGTCATGGCGGGCTTAGACGCGTATACTTTTTTTTAATGATTACCCGTTAGGAGGGCCCCACCATCACCGCATTAGCACACAATCTCAAGATTGCACGCCTCGCTTGTCATCTCTCCCAGACTGAGGTCGCCGAGCAACTCAACATTACCCGCCAGTCCATTTCCAAATGGGAAAATGGCCACAGTGACCCCGACCTCGATACCCTGGTCAAACTCAGCCACATCTACAGCATCACCCTAGACACGTTGCTCACCCAACCGGCTACCGCCACGCCACACGACCAGCCAGAAAAAAAGATCAACCGGCATCCCCGTCGAACCACCGACGAGGGACTCCTGTTGATCATCTTGGCCATTATTTCCGGCCTGATTCCACCCGTTGGCATTATTTTGCCAGGGCTCATCATGTGGCGTAATCAGCGGTCAAATAGCCTCTACCACACCATTTTTGTCATCTGTATCATCGTCATTTGCGTAAGTCTACTCGGCACCTACGTCATCATCAGTGATAACTGGCTCCACCCGTCGAGCACGACCGTTTACACGGTCCATTGACCTACGCTTGCAGCGTCAACCACTGTTCCCGGGTCAGCAAATAGAGAGCCAGTTGGACCTCACCCACTGAAATGGGCTGCTTAAAGGTAAAACCTAACTTTTCAGCGACGCGTTGCCCCCGCTCATTATCGGGACTAATCCCCGCAGCTAACTTGGGTAACTGCAAGTCTTGAAACGCATACTGAGTGACTGCCTGCGCGGCCTCGGTCGCAATCCCATGGCCCCAGTAATCTCGGCGGAGTCGCCAGCCAATTTTGACTAACGCCCCATTTTCCTCAGTCGGTGTCAGTAGCACCCAGCCGAGAAAACGCGCCGGATCAGCCTGAGAATAAATCGACCAGTAGCCAAGCCCCTGACCGTATTGCCGTTCGATCTGCCGCTTCACATTGGTCACGTGACGGGGAGAACCATCCCAGGCCTCGTGGATGAATTCAGTAGCCGCCTGGTCTTGGTCCATCTCTACATTGGCGACTAAATCGGCTAACGTCCGCTCGCGTAAAATCAGCCGCGCCGTGGTTAAGTTAGGTAATGTCACTATTTCTTCTGTCATGGGTCGTGCTCCTCTCCTACTGATCGTCTCACTGCGTTGTGGGACCGGTGAAAATCTACAGTTCGTTTGTCTATGTGATTAGTATAGCCTTTTTTTCGTTGTTTCGTTAAGAAGCTGAACTTACGAAGTTGGGGGCGTGGTGGACAGGTTGGGGGACGTATGCCGCAGGACCGAGTTCACCTTTAACCGACTATTGTCTTAGCCCGTTAAGCTTGGTTTTTATCTGTTTATGTTGTGATCCTGGCGGCTTCCGAAACGTGCGCCGCAGGGCAACTCCCTCCGCTTAACGTCAATAAGCACCGGACCGAGTTCGCCTTTAACCATCTATTGTGTTAGACCATTAAACTTGGTTCTTAACTGCTTATATTGTGGTCCTGGCGGCTTCCGAAACGTGCTCCACGAGGCAGGTTCCTGCGCTTAACCCCGTCTCAGCAATGACCCAGAATCGGGGTCATCACTGAGACGACGTTAATGCTCAGAACCTAAGCGCCTCGTTCCGCACTCTACAACAAAAGCCCCCACCAGTTGCATGATCACTGGTGAGAGCTCTATTTTAAACATCACGTGCGGGCAAGCCATCTTCATCTTTCCCTAGCAACAGTGACGGTTAAGACCTAATTATTTAGCAAGCTTAGCGCCCTTGTCCACGTAGTACATGGAACCGATCAGGCCCTTAACTTGGAGTTTGCCGTTCTTGTAAGTTAAACGAGTAACAGCAGCGTTCTTCAATGGGGCACCCGTGTACTTAGCACCCTTCAACGTTGACAGGTATTCGTTGATGGACATACCAGAGCTAACGACTAATGCGTTACCGCCGCCTTGCTTCTTGGTTGCTTTGGCAATGGTCAGCAGTTCCTTAGCCATCCGCTTTTCAACTTGTTGTGAGCTTTCAGCACGGTCACCGGCAACCAACTTCGTCTTTTGACTGTTTTGTTGGTCCAAGGTGTAGTAAGCATCTTGCAACTTCGTCCAGTAATCCTTACCTTGAGCAGCCATCATTTCGTCACCGCTCTTGTAGCCGTAAACGCCGGCAATCAAGGCATTGTCAGTCGCGATACTGTCCCCTTCAAAGCTACCGTAGCCGCCTTCACGCAAGTATTTTGACGTGTTGACCTTAACCTTTGCGTTACCTGAGTACTTGAGGGCTTGCTTAGCCGTTACTTGTTGCCGGGTTAAGTTCCCTGCGTAAGCAACTTTGAAAGTCTTGCCCTTCAAGCCACGGCCCAGGTTGTTGGCAACGGCAACCCCGTTACTGGTCAATGGGAAGTCGCTCCAGCCTTGAACACGACCCATGACGTTCCCCGTCGTTTCACCATGCCGAGTTAAGTAAATCGTAACTGGCTTAGCAGCTGCTTTCTTCTTAGCGGCTTGGGCGGATGTTGGTGCACCCACCATTGCGACTGCCCCTGCAGTGACTGCTAAAATGCCAAGTACCTTACTGAACTTCATCATAAATCTCCTCCGATTATGTATGTAGTTGTGGACGATCAGTTCTGGTCAACCGTTTTACTTGTGACAACAGTCCGCCAGAACGTAACCGCTTACATATAACAATTTATCACAGACCCTCACTTTTCTCAAGGTGATTTTTAAATTAACCGTTTAAATCAACCACCAACTGGTCAATCAACCGCACTATCAGCCCCTTTAGCCCATAAAAAAAGTTGACCATGACTGCTCACTTGATCAACTTTTTTTGTCTAGATTTTCAATGTCTCACCCAACGTCAATTTCACAGGTGGTCGGCCCATTAATCCTTACTGGTACTCTTGACCAACGAGATGCGTTCCCCGTTGACACTGACACCGTACGTTGGAATTGGCCCACTGATGACCGTCACGGAGGTCTGATCCGCGCTCATATCGATCTCCAACACGCTGGCTGCAATCTTCATGCGATACGTCAACCGTGAGATTTCCTTTGGCAGGTGATTGGTGAAGTGGACGACCTCATCTTGCACGTAGAAGCCAGAGAAACCAGCGACTAACGCTAGCCAACTGCCACCTAGATTGGCCAGGTGGAGCCCATCTGCCGTGTTCTTTTGCAGATTGACCAAGTCCATCCGGGCCGTGTCCATGAAGTACTTGTAGGCCTTTTCCGTATCACCCATGCGGGCCGCCAAGATACTAAAGATCGACCGGGATAGTGAAGAGTCATGGGTGGTGACCCCTTCGTAGTAGTCGTATTCCCGCTTCAACTGGTCAACCGACAGGTCCTCTGGGAACAAGTAATCGGCCAACAGCGTGTCAGCCTGCTTCGCCACCTGGTAACGGTAAATGGTCAATGGGTGGTAATGCAGTAGCAGTGGGAAATTGTCCGGCGTTGATTTGTCTGCGGGCCAGCGTGGCTTACTCAAGAAACTGTCATCCTGCTCGTTGATCTTGAGATCCGCACTGTATGGCAGATAAACGTGATCGGCCAACTTCTGAAAGGTCTCAAGGTCGGCTTCGCCAATGCCAAAGTCCGCTAACTTGTTCGGGTACCGCTGCTTAATTTCATTTGCCAGATAACCGACCAGCTCGAAGTTGTGCTTCGCCAACCGGTTCGTGTAGTAGTTATTATTGACCAACGCCGTGTACTCGTCCGGCCCGGTAACGGTGTGAAATTCGAATCGCGAAGACGCGCCGATTTGGTGCCAGGAGCCGAAGTTTTCCCAGAAACGCGCCGTTTCCAAGACCATCTCAAACCCACACTGCAACACGAAGTCGAGATCACGCGTGATTTCGTAGTATTTGCCGACCGCATAGGCAATGTCGGCATCGATGTGGTACTGTGCGGTCCCCGCTGGGAAGTACGCGGACGCCTCCTCGCCGTTGATGGTCCGCCAAGCAAACAGGGCGCCCTTCGTGACTCCCATGTCGCGGGCACGTTGTCGGGCCTTAGGTAGCGTTTGGTACCGGTAGTACAGCAACTGCCGCGCCATCTGCTGGTTCGTGTAGGTGAAGTATGGCAGCATGTACATCTCCGTATCCCAGAAGTAATGGCCTTCGTAGCCAGATCCACTGAGCCCCTTAGCCGCAATGTTGGTTCGTCCGTCACGACCAGCTGCTTGATTCAACTGGAAAATATTGTAGTGAATGGCCAAGTTCAACTCTTCATTGCCCCCGACCATGACCTCACTACGCTGCCAAACGCCCTGCCAAAAGTCACGGCTATCGGCCATCAAAGCGGCAAGTGAACTGATCATGAACTGCGCTGCTGGGTCGATCGTATTTTGTTCACCGGTCTCCCCCACGTAGGCTTCGTATTCCAATGTGTGCGCCTGTCGATCGCCCAGGTCAAGCGGTTGTTGCAACAGCTTAGACTGCGGGGTCACACTACCCAAGAATAACGTGACGGCCTGCTTAGTGGTCCGGGTCTTGACGTGATACCGCTGTAAGCCGGGGTTGATAAATTCCGTTTCACAGATTGGCAATCCCGCCATCCGGGTCTTCCGGGGATCGGCGGATGGAATTGCTTCGGCCTCAGCGGGCACCGCAATCGCCTTACTGATCAGCAACCCGCCAGCATAATTTTCCGCTGTAAAACTGTAACTGATGCCCCAGAAGTTCGTTTGATTCTGCCCGATAACGGACTTGACGGCCATCTGGACGGTCTCCCCCTGATGCGTCTTCAACTGATACTGCTCATCAAGAGTCCCTGTCGTTAGATCCAAGTCGACTGCCAAGCGCTTACTTTCGCTAAACCGGTGTCCCGTGGTCGTGGCCACGTTAAGGTGCCGCAAGTCTGGCAAGTTTAAAATCGTTTGGTGTTTTTGTGCGTAGCCGATACCGCCTTCCCCATAGGTGATGGGGGCGGTTTCATAAAACCCGTTGATCAGCGTTCCCGTAATCGGATTGCCGCCAATCGGATCGTTGGCCCGCACGCCAAAGTGACCATTAGCCAGTGAAAATACGGTCTCCAAATACTCCGGTTGTTGGTCAGAGACATCCTGCAACGTTAAATGATAATCCCGTAAAATCAATATAATCTCCCCCGTTTTTTCTAACCATCTGGACTGCCACCCTTCAGCTGATTGCCAGGATGACAGTACCAACATTCTAGTCAACTCGCCTCTGACTAGCGAGTCGTTTCATAAATCACGCATACTTAAGTCTGCCAACTAAACAAACCATTTTCAGCTAATCTAGTGACTACCCTCAATACTAATCCCATTTACGGTTAATGCACGCATCTAGTAGTCAAGACTACCGGGAAGTTCTCCGACATTAAGTCAATCGTCCACCATTACCAGACGTTCCCTTAATTTCTCAGATAACTTCCCGGTCGTTTAAATCGGATTCATTTCTTCTATTCTGCGCGTTGACCACCCACGGCTTACAGTAAGCGGGCTGCTGTCGCAAGTGCATCCTCGACAGCGGGAACGTTACCGGTAAAGTTCAAGAAAGCATGGCTGATGCCACCGTAACAGAAATAATTGGCATCGTCGTTGGCCTGACCAACCTGCTTGATGAAGGCTTCATCCTGTAAGCGGAACGGATCGTATTCCCCGACCAACAACGTGGTATTTCTGAAGCACTTCGGGTTCGCCAGCAACGGTGACAGGAGTGGTGCCGTCACGTCGACGGGTTGGTCCGCCACGTAGTAACCACTCATGATCGTATCGAGTTGCTCGAACAGCTGGTAACTTCGATGCAGTGCCGCCCGCTGTTCCGGCACAATTTCAATGCTGCCATCATCCCACAGGGGACCATTTAAATCGGACCCCTGAATCAAAGTTGGGTAGAACAGCAGATGACTGTCGATTGCGCAGATTCCCATGGACCGGCACAGTTGGCTGACCGCCAGCGCAATGGATCCGCCCGCAGAATCGCCACCAACGGAGATGTGCCGGTAATCCTTGACCATGGCCGCCACAACCGCTAACCCATCGAGAATTCCTGCCGGGTAAGGTTGTTCGGGAGCCAACGCGTAGTCCACGTTATAGACCACGCAGTTCGCTTGTTCGGCGACGAATTTCAAGGCCAGTAAAACGTCTTCTGGTGTGCCCCCGTAGTAAGCCCCGCCGTGGAAATAGATCAAGGCTTTGTCGGCGGTCAAATGATCCATCCGCGCAATTCGGATGACCCGCACCCGGCGATTCATTGCCACGATCTGTTGCATCTCGATCTTCATCTCAACGTGGGTGAGGTCCTTTTGTCCGGACGTTTCGGTCCCTTGCCGGAGACTAAAGAGATCCGTTGGCAGTTGTGGATTTTCTTCGATCTCCGCAACCGTTTCCCAAACGAGTGGTTCGAACGTGTGGGCTGGTTCCCGATCCTTGATCCAACTGGTCACACCGTTTTCAACGCTGGTGACGCGCAGGTGTTGCAACCGTTTCAACTCGTCCGCATACCCCAATGATTGCTTCGTTGTCGTATCATTCAACATTTTGATTACCCCTCTCAAGTTTTATTGCTGGCGCCAAAAGTTGTCTAGGTGCCACAACTTGTCCAACCACTGTAACTGTTGGTCGAACCAGCCTGCGACGTCCGGTCGAATGAATTGCTCCCCAAAGGCCGGATCAGTCGCATCAAATTTAATTGGAAAAGCCGTCACGGCACGAGCAAGACTCAACCCGTGACGACCATGTGGATAAATTAATTTCGTAACGGGAACGCCAGCAGCTACGAGGGCTGCCGCGTACTGCTCAGCATTCACGACCGGAACCAGTTCATCATCCGCCGTTGCCCACAGAAAGGTCGGTGGATTCTGCGGCGTGACCAACAAGTCGGCCTCGTGGTCCGCCCAACCGGCCGTAATTGCGGCCAGTGCTGCTCGGTCGGCTGGCCACCCTAGTCGTAAGCCAATCACCGGGTAGGCCAGAGTCAGTGCCGCCACCTTTAAACGCTTCGCCGGTAGTTGCAGGGTCGCGGCCAATTGTGGCCACAGATCCGCGTACAATGCCGCCAAATGTCCGCCAGCGGAAAACCCGACCAGTAAGATGTGGTCAGCGGCGATGCCGTAGAACGATGCGCGCCGGTGAAAGTCAGCAACGACGTGCCCTAATTGATACAGTGCCGTTGGCAACACGGGCGGCTGATCGCGCAACCGATAAGCCACGACCGCTACCGCAAACCCCTGTGCCAAATACTGCATCGCCACGATCTCATTTTCCCGGTCGGAGCGAAATTCATAGCCCCCGCCCGGCAGGAGAATCACCAACGGTCGCCGCACCGACGAATGAAAGTCAGCGATGGCGGCCGGTTGATAGAACGTGACGGGGACCGGATCAGCCGGCGACCCCAACGTCAGGTTAAGCGTCCTCATGTTTCAAATGACCATCGTCATCATGGTGATTCTCAACCACGATGCCCTCTTTAGCATCTTGTAAAGCTTTCGCTGAAGCCAATTCGTCTTCATCCAGCTTGTACATCTGAAGAATCACAACGATCACAATAGCAATGATGATCGGCAGCCAAATGAAGTTAGAACTGATGGCGCCTAATGCCTTGGCAGATTGCACTTTAGCGGTTGCTTCGAAGCCCCCAAAGGTCAAGATCCAACCGGACAACGCGCCCCCGATACCCATGCCTAACTTAGCGCCGACCATTGGGACAGAAGATAAGAACCCGGGTTCGTCAATGTGTAATTCGGAACGGGCGTATTCGATGGTGTCGGCAATCATCACAAAGGCAATGGAGAAGGCAGCTCCCATGGCGATCAAAGCGATAATGTTACCCGCGAAGAGCAGTGGCACGGAGTTGATCCGCATCCCCAGTGGCATCAAGACTTCCCCAACGGCGAACAGCACCATCGCTAAGGCCAAGACGTTCTTGTGTTTCATGAACTTACTCAAGAATGGTACGGAAATGTTCCCCAGGACAGCGACGATCACAATCCCGTTGAAGGCCCCGACCAATCCTGGACGCCGGTAAACGTAGGTCAAGTAGTAGACCGCCGTTCCCATCCGCATAACCCAGAAAGTTTGTAACAGGATGAAACTGATACTCAGGAGCACCCATGGCTTGTTCTTAAAGGCCCCTTTTAAGGATTCCTTGACGGATAGATGTTCCTTAATCTCTGACTTCTGCTTCCCTTCAGTCTCAGCCGCCGCATCCGCTTCGGGTGCCGCGCTTTCACGTAAGTTCAGGAAGGCACCGATAAACAGCACGATAATCAAAATACCAATGATAGCACCCCAGATCGACCAACCTTGACGTGCGTTACCATTCCCTAATTTGGCAACCATCGGCAAGGAAATCCACCCAATAATGGCCGTCCCAATGTTGGTCATGACCATCCGGGCACTGGCTAAGTTCGTCCGTTCGTCGGGATCACTAGTCAGGCTTGGCAAAATGGCGGTAATTGGCGTGTTCGCCCCAGAATAAACCAGGCTAAACAGGGTGTAGATGACGGATACCCAAGCCATCTGAATCCCCTTATTGCCACCGAATGTTGGGTTGAAGAACAGTAACATGGTCAAAATCCCTAAAGGAATCCCGAACCACAAGAAGTATGGCCGTGACTTCCCATACTTGGAATGGGTGTGATCGATCAGGTAGCCGTAGAATAAGGCATCAAACGCATCAATGAACCGAACGACCAAGAATAATGTCCCGACAAAGGCTGGTGACAGCCCCAAAACTGTCGAGTAGTAGAACAACAGATACAGACCAACAATTTGCCAGATTAAATTTCCGGCCATATCAGTGGAGCCATAGAACATTCGCTGTTTCCATAGTTTCCAGTTACTCATGATAAAAACCTCCCCCAAAATTTTGAATAGCTTATCTTGTAACCGCTTACATGTATAGCATACCGGACCAACTGCCTTTGGATAATCCCCCTTTTTTACCAGCAGTTTACCTTTTCTAACATCTTTCCCATCTAGCGCGATTTGTTACCAAAAATTGACAAACTAACCTTCGCTATCGACACTATCATAACCGATAACTTTGGGGATAACTGGTGTCGACCCTTAATTTGTAATTCCAACTAACTCATTAAACTCGTCTAAAGTGGTTGCACTCCAGCTGCCAAAGATTCCGTTGGCTGTGGGAATGCTTCAGACTGGCAGAACACCAGCCTTCTCGCTTGCTTTGAAGCTTTCAGCCCTTAATTGTATACCAAAAAAAGGCGCAAACTGACTATCGTTTACACCTTTAAAATATAAGTCGATTATTCTAACACTACCGATCCAAACGCACTTAATTTTGATGCCGCTGATGGTGCCAAACTAAAGTGCCCAGCACACCCACTGCTAACAACGCAAGCGCAAGTGGATGGGGAGTTACCGTGACTTCAACGTGTGGCGTGTCGATTAATTTCATAATCCTCACGAATCCTTTCGGGGTGTCAAATACCGTTCCAGCCACTGAACGTAGTGTTGTTCCCGCTCGATGGCGTGGTCCAAAATCAAGTAGTGGCCGTACGCCTGGTCGATTGCTGCTTGGTTGGTAAAGACCGTCTCTTGGCGATGTTGGAGGTGACGGAGCTGGCGTTGATGGAGCAGAATCTGTTCCTGCAACATCGGCTGTAACCGCGGATCATCAACCGTCTTAATGAAGTACAACTTTAAAATGAATTCATCCTTCAGCGCCGTCAATTCCGGTGACGGTTCGCCGATCCACGCGACCAATTTTTCGTGCCCGGCCGGGGTCAACTGGTACTGCTTTTTGGCAAGCTTCTCACCAGTCACCGTCACCTCATGGGTGATGTCGCCGGTCTCCTCCAACCGCTTCAACAGCGGGTAGATCTGGCTGTGCTGTGCCTGCCAGAACTCCCCGATCTCGTTGTCAAACGCCTTGGTTAGGTCGTAACCGGTCTGTGGCCGCTGATCCAGCAAGCCTAAAATAATGTACTGCAGTCGATTTCGCTGACCGATGGTAACCGCCTCCTTCTCAAATCCCGTTGTCTTCATTGAACCAGTTCCCATCACAAACATCAAGAAAATTCTTGACAGTTAGTCAGTGAGCGGCTAAACTAATCGAGTAAATAAAAACATGTAATTAATTACATGTTCGAGCCGATAGAATCGTTCATTTTAATTTAAAAGGAGATTTTCTAATGACTAAAACATTCAAGACCCTCGATGACTTTTTGGGCACCCACTTCATCTACACCTACGACAACGGCTGGGAATACGAATGGTACGCTAAGAACGACCACACCGTTGATTACCGGATTCACGGTGGGATGGTCGCTGGCCGCTGGGTCACTGATCAGCCCGCCAACATCGTCATGTTGGTGCCCGGCATCTACAAGGTGGCTTGGACCGAACCAACTGGAACCGACGTTGCCCTGGACTTCGTGCCAAATGAGGGCAAGCTAAACGGGACGATTTTCTTCCCCAAGTGGGTCCAAGACCATCCCGAAATCACGGTCACTTATCAAAATGAACACATTGATGTGATGGAGGCCGCCCGGGAAAAATATGACACGTATCCCAAGCTGGTCGTCCCTGAATTCGCCAAGATTACCTACATGGGTGATGCCGGTCAAAATAACGAAGACGTTATCAGTGAGGCTCCTTACGCCAGCCTACCCGACGACATCCGCGCCGGCAAGTACTTCGATGCTAACTACAAGCGGCTCAACAAGTAGGCTTTGACTGTAGGACTAGCGTAAACTGGTTGCACTGCGGCTGCAATTGTGCGCGGCCTCAGCCAGGTTACGTCTTAGAAATGCTTGAACTCAGTTAGCAATCCGGTTGGCTGGTGGACAACAGATATAACAGCTTCAACTAAAATAACGCCACGAGTCCGGGACAAAACTCCCGGACTCTTTTTGCGCGCCGAACGTCTATGACTGAAACGTGGAACCAAAGGCAGTCAACTCCGCTTAACCCCGATAGACAAACAATCCAAGCCCGGGATTATTCGTCTATCGAAGTTAATGCTCATTGACTAACCGCCTTTTGTTCCACTCTGATTGTTTACTCTTGCCAGTCCGTCACTATCTGTCGGAAAACGTCCGCCATCAATTTGGGCTCGTCTCTAATACTAGCCGTCATGTACGCGTCCTGAAGCTCTTGCGTGAAGACCAGCGCTAGTCCCTTCTGCCAGGCCAAAACTTCAGTGAACGCCCGAAGCGACCGGCCATTACCCTCACGGAAGGGGTGAAACATGTTCATTTCAGTGACCAAATTGCCCAACGCATCCGCTACCACATCGCGGTCGGCAGGGAGTTGGGCAAAATCTGTCAGTTGCCGTTGAATATCCCACTCTGCGTTACCAAACAACATGACCGGATGAAAATGGGTCACCACGCCATTGGCCGTCTTGTTGAAATCGACTTCACGGTACTCGCCCGCCCAGTCGTAGATTTCTCCGAGAAGGAACTGATTGATGCGTTTCAGCTCGGTGACGTCTTTACCAGTGAGTTGGTAGCCATCTGGTAACAAAAAATTATTTTGTTCAAGGAACTTTAACCGCTGCGTGGAAAACTCGTACTCGACCGCTTCTAGCTTTTTCTCATCAGTGATACCTAATTTATTCCTTAAAACGCCATTTGGTTGTAAGTAATCCGCCCATTGTTTCACTCTGTTCGTACCGAATTGCTTGCGTTGATCCGTTCCAGAATCTCCTTCGCCGTCATCGGCCGTCCCAAATCGTCCGCATCACGTGCCATCTGAATGTCAGCCAGTGTCGGCTCAAACCCCTCGTACATGTTGCTGACCACTGCATTCATCGTTGCCCGGTATTCCTTTTTGTTGCGAAACTGGACGCCCATAATCGTCAGTGCTTGATCGTCATGTTCAAGATACATAATGCCCTCATCCGCCTTCATTAAAGTTAACTCCGTAAAAATAGCGTCATTTTTTGCCAAAAGTTGAATTAATTTGACGGCGGTCCCACTGGGCTCGTAATCGCCCTGTTCCCAGTGTTGGATCGTCCGTACTGACGCATTCAACAGCTTCGCCAGTTCACCTTGACTCACATCGTAGTGCCGGCGAATGGATTTCATCGTGGTTGCTGTGTCAGCCATCCTCATCACCTCAATAACCAGTATACCCTTTAAGGGTAGTTTCACCTAACAAACGGCTTGCTTTCAACGCCCCCTAAACGTGTATACTGAGGGTAAATTCATCAGAAGGGCGGTTACTGACACATGGCAAATTACATTAAAGAAGTCCGCGCACTGGTCGGTCACAAACCGATGATCCTCAACGCTTCGGCTGGGGTCATCGCCAACGACCAGCACCAGGTTCTGCTCAACCTGCGAACCGACACGCACAACTGGAGTCTCCCCGGCGGTTACTTGGAGTACGGTGAAACGTTCGCCACCGCTATGGTTCGTGAATACAAGGAGGACGCTGGCCTCGATGTGGAATTGGTCAAATCGTTGGGCATCTTCGACCAAGGATTTACGGAATATCCCAATGGCGACGTTACCCAGGTCATTTCTCAACTCTACTTGGTGAAACCCGTTGGTGGGCACACACTAGAACAGGCGACCGACGAAACACTTGATTTGAAATATTGGCCACTAGATGCCCTGCCACCGTTGTTGAACCAGCAGACGGCGGACATGTTGGCGGCAGTAAAGGCTTACTTTGACCAGCAGAATTGAATGACAGAGTCTAGGACATAACTCAAAAATCATTTTTTCCATTATAGTGTCGAAACGTGCGCCACCAGGCAGTTTGTTGCGCTTAACCCGAGAACAGGAATTATGTCAAGATCAGGCATAACTCCTGTTCTCACGTTAATGCTCGCAAACTAACCGCCTGATGGCCCACTCTCGTTGATTTCTCACTTTCCCTGCGGTTTGGACACAAAACTCATGACGATCAAAAACAGGCCAGTGCCCAGTCCCAACATGCGGGCCGAGAAACTGTCAAAATGCCAAATGTAGATTTCCGCGACAATGCTGAGCACGCCGAGCCAAAAAAGGATGGTTCGATAAAACTTAGGATTGAACTTTGACCACACATCATCACCCCCCATTCCTCGTTTTATGGACATAAGCTACCACGACATGTGTACCGAAAACCAGTGGCGGCCAATTGTTCGTTCGCAGACAGAGCCAACCCAGTCAAACCTCGAGGATTGTCGTTGTTTCGTTCCAATTTATCATATAGTCCTCCAATAAGTTGGATAGCCTGCTATATTCTCGACATGCTATTTTAGGGGAAACCATGGCCTGAAACTTGCGAATTCTTCGCCTGCCATCCACAATCAAAAGCACAACCCGACTGCTAACTTTTGCTGAACCTAATTGTCAGCTCGAGTGACCCCGTGTGCTTCTTTCATTTGGCAACGCATTGCCATCACCTACAACCCTGTGGATTTCTCGAGGTAAAAATTTCTGTCAGTCCTAACCGTTCAAAGTGGTATTCTAGAAGTAAAGAACATCGTACCCTGACTGGCCTTATTTCTCGGTAAATCACGCGATCCACCACCGCTTCCAGTCAGTGTGCGATCAGCAATTGGGAGGACACTTATGAGTTTAATTTATATCAGACGGGCGACCCGGGCCGACTTACCGGCCATCATGCCCATTATCGCAAACGCCAAGGCTTTGTTGAAAGCTGATGGCAGTCCCCAGTGGCAGGACGGTTACCCGGATGAAGCCGGTATTACGCGAGACATTGACGCCCAGCAAAGCTGGTTGTTAATGATCGACGGCCACGTAGCGGGCACGGCGGCACAGGTGATTGCGGATGACCCGAACTACCACGAAATTGCCGGTGACGGTTGGGCCAACACCACGGATCCCTATGCCACGATTCACCGTATCGCCCTGAGCGCGGACTACGCGGGCCAACATCTTAGCCACTACTTCTTCTCCAACCTGATCAGCATGGCGTACCACGATGGCATCCGGAATTTCCGTATCGATACGCACAACATGAACCAGCGGATGCAGGCCATCGCCACCAGTCTGGGCTATCAGTTCCGGGGAATCGTCCACGTCGACGAGCCCGGTGACAATGCCCGGCGCGCCTACGAATTACATTTGGACTAATCCGGCTTTCACGATTACTACGATTGTGAAAAAAGCAAGACCCTGCTGCAGGAAGTCTTGCTTTTTAGTATTACTATTTTTCATAATCTTTCAAAAGTCACTGTATTGGCGAAAACTGGTTTCTTTTATTTTCACTAATCAGGTGAACGGGTAACAACTCCCGAACATTGAGGGGCAAAACCCCGAAGGACTAGACGATTATCGCTGTAAATAAATTTGACAATGATGTATAATAATCACTAGTGTTGGTGAAGTTAACTGACATGGGAAGGGGATCTTATTCTAAATGTATCGTTTCTTTGTTCAACCGCAGATCAACGCGGTAACTCAAAAACTGGCTGGCTATGAACTACTTTTACGTTCCTATCGCCATGATTACTGGGTAACCCCGACCGACTTTACCGCGGTACCAATGGATCAACAGGTATCGTTGTCCTACCAAGAGATTACGAATATCTTGAAGGATCACCAGAACAATCCTGAGATTTCCTTTAACCTAAACCGAGAACAATTCACGAATCGGACGACCATTGGCCACCTGATTCACTTGAAAAAATCCATCAAAGATTTAAATTTAATCGTCGAGCTGACCGAAGCACCCACGCTAGAAGAATTACACCGCTACGTGGCGCTCTACAAGGCTTTCGACATTAAACTGAGTTTGGACGACGTGGGCACTGACAATGCCTGGTCCCCGGCGATTCAAGATGTGCTGCCCTTCATGGACAACATCAAGTTCGCGATGCAAAACTTTCGCCTCCAACATCGGCAAGCCGACTTACTCGGCAGCCTGAACACTTGGCGCAAGATTGCGGACATGTATCAACTCGGCTTCACCATTGAAGGTATCGAGGATCAAGACGACGTCAAGCTTGCCCAGAAATACAATGCCCAAATGACGCAAGGATACTATTACAGTAAGCCAGTCCCTTATTGCGGCTAGATTTGTGGTTATATGAAAAGAAGACGGTTTATTCCTAGTGTGTTTAATTTAGGAGTAAATCGTCTTTTTTGATTACTAACAATAGTCTACTTAGTGACCAGTTAGGATCTATATTGAAACAGTGGGATGCTATTTGGTAGATTGGTCTTTGTGCTTTATTGATTTGCTACTAACCTAAAGCGGATTGGGTAGGCTAGCCATTACCATAGTTGTTCTTGACCTTATTGATTTGCTACTAACCTAAAGCGTTCGTCTAGCAGTTCACGTAGCTCTTTGAGTTCTTGACCTTATTGATTTGCTACTAACCTAAAGCAGCTATCGACCTTCGCTGTCAAACCAGCGTGTTCTTGACCTTATTGATTTGCTACTAACCTAAAGCTGACAGCACTGCAAAGACGACTAAGCAAGGGTTCTTGACCTTATTGATTTGCTACTAACCTAAAGCTCATGACTCTCCTTTTGGTGTAACTCAGCAGTTCTTGACCTTATTGATTTGCTACTAACCTAAAGCTTCCAGTGCGGTATTTCGAGTCCTGATATTGTTCTTGACCTTATTGATTTGCTACTAACCTAAAGCAACGGCATGGATAACAGCTTCTCTTACTAGGTTCTTGACCTTATTGATTTGCTACTAACCTAAAGCGGCTTCCGCAAAGCCATTCAAATCTTTATGGTTCTTGACCTTATTGATTTGCTACTAACCTAAAGCCCACGCAGCGCATGATAGGTGCGTGCCTTAGTTCTTGACCTTATTGATTTGCTACTAACCTAAAGCTCCAAGCCATCGATAATCGCACCTTTCTCGGTTCTTGACCTTATTGATTTGCTACTAACCTAAAGCGCGTCCAAATATCAATTGTCGGTTCAATAAGTTCTTGACCTTATTGATTTGCTACTAACCTAAAGCCACCGCTGTCATTGGTAACGTTACCTTTGAGTTCTTGACCTTATTGATTTGCTACTAACCTAAAGCATGAACAGATTTCGACGTGGGCCGCACTAAGTTCTTGACCTTATTGATTTGCTACTAACCTAAAGCTGACAATGACGTGAAGATGACAGAAGCTCAGTTCTTGACCTTATTGATTTGCTACTAACCTAAAGCAACTTATAGAGGTGAGGAAATACATTATTTGTTCTTGACCTTATTGATTTGCTACTAACCTAAAGCTATCATGGTTCAATTACAACATGGTCTATGGTTCTTGACCTTATTGATTTGCTACTAACCTAAAGCCTATGAGGTACGTGTAGAGGATGAGGACGCGTTCTTGACCTTATTGATTTGCTACTAACCTAAAGCAAGATAACCGGTTAACAGGCGCAATAGTTTGTTCTTGACCTTATTGATTTGCTACTAACCTAAAGCCATCTCCTTATTTGAAGTGTTCACCAATGTGTTCTTGACCTTATTGATTTGCTACTAACCTAAAGCATTGTGTGGAAGCAGAAGTTCCGTTCCATTGTTCTTGACCTTATTGATTTGCTACTAACCTAAAGCATTGACTTTGAAAACGAACTTTACAAGGATGTTCTTGACCTTATTGATTTGCTACTAACCTAAAGCAATAACTCCCAAAAGAGTTTTATCACTATCGTTCTTGACCTTATTGATTTGCTACTAACCTAAAGCAGTTCTTTAAGGCTAGCTAAGAAAAGAGGTGTTCTTGACCTTATTGATTTGCTACTAACCTAAAGCCTTCGGCCGGCGTCATTTCACCGGGGAAAAGTTCTTGACCTTATTGATTTGCTACTAACCTAAAGCGCATCGTCTGCATAGCCGTGGATTCCGTAGGTTCTTGACCTTATTGATTTGCTACTAACCTAAAGCATCGTAGCTGGCCGGTAACTTGCATCCAGTGTTCTTGACCTTATTGATTTGCTACTAACCTAAAGCGAAGCAGCAGACGTTCTCCGCTGGTGCGGTGTTCTTGACCTTATTGATTTGCTACTAACCTAAAGCTAGAGGCACCGATGTGGACATGGGTGCCGGGTTCTTGACCTTATTGATTTGCTACTAACCTAAAGCCAACCATCAATTGCAAACATGTTAAATCTAGTTCTTGACCTTATTGATTTGCTACTAACCTAAAGCGGTTGCCATCAGGCAAGACCTCCTTCGCCAGTTCTTGACCTTATTGATTTGCTACTAACCTAAAGCTGAAAAAACTACCCGTGTGGTGCCAACTTGGTTCTTGACCTTATTGATTTGCTACTAACCTAAAGCTCAAGAGTAGGAGGTAAACAGTTATGACTATGTTCTTGACCTTATTGATTTGCTACTAACCTAAAGCACTAATAGTGAGTGGGTGTCCGCACCAATAGTTCTTGACCTTATTGATTTGCTACTAACCTAAAGCGGTCTGCCCCGCCAGTTGCCGGCTCAGGATGTTCTTGACCTTATTGATTTGCTACTAACCTAAAGCTTCTCTTTGAGAGGGATGCCCCGAGTTTTCGTTCTTGACCTTATTGATTTGCTACTAACCTAAAGCCGACATTTTCACACTAATATCTCATACCGATTTTTCTACCACAGAACAAAATCGTCATCAATGAAGTGATAATCACATTCCTTGAAGTATGATGTTCGCTTAGTAGGTGAAAATTCAATTAGAAGAAGTGGCAAATCAGCGTTCGCCATAAATCTCACCAACATTTGAAGTTGGCTGCTACTGAGATAATGACTAACATTGGTCAAAACAATTAGCTTATGATCATTTAACTCTAAAAGGACCTTGATTAATGTCTCAATTATAGCATAAGCGTCATCGTTTAATTCGGACGTTAACTGGATATTACTGAACTTGATTAACTTTGCCAATCCCGGTATTTCTGGCAACTCCAGCGGAACATCCATCAAATAACTATCAGCCAACAATTGAGATAGTAGCCTTCTTAAATCATCTGCCATTTGAACAACTTGATCTTCTGCTAACAACGTTGTCAACTTTGCCTGCAACTTTTTTTGGAAAAGAACATTCAAGTCCAATGTCAACATCGGATCCCCATACCATTTTGAACCCTTACTGAGTTCAATTGTCTCAAAACTATCATTACTTAAATAAACGGTATCTGCTCGATCTTGCAATCCCAAAGTCAAGTCACGATAAACCCGCTGGGTCGCCGTATCAATAACTGTGACTCGATTCTTATCGATAGCAAACGGTGGAAAACTATAATAAGTTAAATTCATATCATAATCGTCCTCTCGGCAGAATTCAGAATATCTTTATTCGGTTCACCAGAGATGAAGTGCATCGCTTGATATTGTTTTTCGGTCAGCATAACTGACTGTACCAATCCTTTTTTAGGTGTAATCGCGGCTATCCGTTGCTCAATTGCTCGCGCATTCTGCGAGCTTGGACAAACCCGGACGTAAACTGAGAACTGCATCATAAAAAATCCTTCTTGAATCAACGATTTACGAAATCGACGATAGTTACGTCGATCCGTACTGCTTACCATTGGTAAATCAAACATAATCATTAGTCGCATCACTCGATACCTCATTTGGAAACTCAACCTCGATTCTAACTTGATCTGTTTCACAGTTAAGATAGTGCAAGCACGCCGCAACATAACTATCCATAGCATTTCTAACAATTTCTTTTTTGCCATTAAAGATAACCTTCAGGTCCAATAATCGTGCCAAGCCTAGCTTCACATCTGGTGTTAAATCCAGTAGCTTTTGCCGTGCCACCCACTGATCAACAACTGGTCGAAAGGGTTCCATTAAATCTGAACCCAAGTTAAAAGCATTCCCAGCATTATCATGATGAATCCCAAAACAAGTCATATAACCACGGCTCACAATCGAGCGGTCAACTAGCGATAACAATAATGAATAACCATAATTAAGTGCCGCATTTTCTGGAACTAAATCGGAACGAGAAAAATCATCCCCAAATAGCAATGGAAAATATTGCCGCGCCACCACCGCTTCTCGATTCGACTCATCATTCAACTCCAGCTTATCCAATTCATCCTTCAGCGTACTGGTTTCAGCCCCTACTAGCTGAGCAACCGCAATCTGATTAGTCATTTTACTAGCAACTATTCGCGTCCATAAGTTAGCTTTACGACTTGGGTCCCAATTAACCTGCGAGGTCACCAACGCCGCCGTTCGTGACCTCGGATAGCACCCGGTCGTTTCACAGATTGGTTGACCATCCCTTCCCGTAAATAAAATCTTAGCATGAACTTCTGCCAATGCTGCCACCGCAGCAGTAGTGACCACTGCCTGTAGCGCTTGAATTAGAAGAACATCCATGTCTTTAACTGGCACATGTAACCGATCAGAATCTGTCTGAATCACTAAATTTCCCGCTGTCAGAGATACTTTTGCGTGCTGGCTGACCATAATTGTTCGCCACCCCATCAGTTTTCCTCCTTGCGTTGTTCGTTCCAACATGTTACTCTGTAGTTGTCAAATTGCTACGTTTGACCTTATTGATTTGCTACTAACTAGTTAAAGTCAAACAAGATGGGCAACACCATCAAGTTTTACATTTTGAGCTCGTTATCGGGCCATACATATCTTTTCCGAGGTACCTCACTGAAGCCATCAGTAGGGTACCTTTTTATTATTCTAATGAACTAAATTTCATAAACTCTTTTGAATAAGCCAGTAGGTGATTCGAAAACGATTTTTGCCCTTTCTGTCAGCTTAAGACCATTTGGAACTTGCAGTTTTCCAAATGGTGTTTTCAATCCTAAGGGCTTTAAATCACTCATTGTTGCATTTGCATGTAATCCTACTAAAATTCGCTGGATCACCATTTGCTTGTCAATTTGAACCATTTTTCCATGCTCATCAAAACCTGCAGATAACGGTAACTTTGCAAATTCTTCTCGACTAGCCACCAATTTTTCTCTAAATTTGTTGACATCATACAGTGGGAAGTATGCCATAACTTGCTCACAAATTTGATCAAATACCAGCATCAAGTCATCATCAGTTGCGTCATAGTTCATTAATTTACGCTGTGTCTCAACTGGTAAGTACAATTGCTGTAAGTTACGGTAGTACGTGTTCGTTCCCAAAGCAAATCCATGCGCCTGCCCTGCCACAGTGTCTTTTATCTTCTGGTGCAAATAAACGTGCGACAACACAATGTCAAAATCCGTTGTCTTCCCTGACTTTGTAATGAATTCTGGAAGATAGTGTTGTTTAAGCACAGCCTTTTCTTGTTCTATTCCTTGTTCACGAGCAACCCGTAGTTTCGTCAATAAACTAATCGGAACGCCCATAACCTTCAAGTAATCTTGCTTCTTACTATGAACTCGAATAATTGCCAAGTAAGCAATGTTCTGTCCAGAATAACCACCATAAATAGCAGTCGGTCGATTCTGCTTCGTTGCAATCAGTCGTCTACTTTGATTATCCTTGGCTTTGTAAATAGTTTGGTTAAACAGTGCCCCATGGTTTTCAACAACTTCTTGCGTTACTAACAGATGCTTCCAATTCAAAATCTTTAAGAAGTAGCCCACCTCATCATCCCGGTTCCACAAAACTTCGCCGGTTGCTTGATCATAAATAATTTGGTTTTCTGACGCCAGATTACCTATCTTTTTCTGGCCAATTAAATCACGAACAAAATTAAAACGCCGTAAATTCACTTTTGAAATCTGGAATTTTCCGTAGACGAAAAAGCTTTCCAGATTCGAATAACGTTTAAGCAAATATGTTCCAATTCGAGCAGCTAGGAAAGCATCGAACGCGTGGTGATAATCGTTTAAATCACGCAACTTGGGTAAGTCCAGTTCCTCTCGCAATTGATGAGAGAGGCCTGCTTTAACTGAAACCAGTTTTGTCTGCTGAGGATCGTACTGACTACTCAGAATGTCCGTCACTAGCTTGATAATCTGCCGGGTTTCAACCAATTGTCGGTTAATGAAGCCAGTTGTATGCTTACTGATTTCACTTGGCCGCATGAGCAAGTGCTTTAACTTACGATCACTAACCAAACCTGCTGCGTGCCACATCTCCCACTTGCCACGCATTTTTTCAGCAAACTTTTCAGAAGCAAACGCATCATTCTTATCTCGATTAATTTTCTGATGAACCAACACCCGATTATCCAGCGAGTCATCTTTGACCAGAGATTGCGGCAAAATGTGATCAATATCATAACCCGATAAATTATCAATATTTAACTTTTCTCCGGTATACATATCACGGCCGTTCTGAAGAAAGTACAGCATGTATCGGTCTGTCATTCGTTTCTTAGACTTAATCTGCGTCTGAAGCTCACCAGCTACAGCCGAATCCACAATTTCCTTGGCACGATCTGCATAAAGATTTTCCAGCTGACGTTGTCGCTGTTGCGTCCGTCGTGGATTCTGTTCGGCACCACGAGCTGCTTCCAAATAGATCCAGCTGGGAACAACACCGTGATTGGCTGCCTGAATATCCTTAACCACAGCCAACACTTGTCGAATCGCTTTCTTATTTTGCGGCGATGTATACAAGTCATTAATCGTGTCAAACACATTTTGCTTGGTCATTCCTATAGCATTAATTTTTTCAATCTGTTCTGAAATATCTGACTGATTAACAATTTGCATGAAGTTATTTTGAGATTCCCAGAGTTGTTTCATAACTGACTTCCCCTGTTCACCCTTAACCCCGTTTAATAACCGAGCTGATAGTCGACCCCAACCACGATACCGCTTGTGACTTAATCGTTCACGCTGAACGTCAGTTAACCAATCAATTGCACCTAGCTTTTCGCGGAAGATTTTCTGATCTTCAAAAACGGTCGACCAATTAATGATTTTTTCAAGATCTGCTCGTCTATTGAGATCATCAATTTCATCAGGCAAAATGCTCTTGAGATCTTGATAAGTCGTTAACCCACTATTGAATTTTTTAGGATCAGCCAATCCTGAAATCCGGGGTGCCTCCTCCACATCACCACTATTACGTAAATTTTCTTGAAGAAGTTTACGGCTAACTGTCCAATGCGTCTTAAAAAGTTGGTTAAAGAGGCGTTGCTTTTGTTTGATGCTAAGTTGGTGATTATCAATCCTAACGTTATTCAATTCATTCAAAACCATAAATTTCTGATAGGTTAAGCTCTCTAATGGCAAGACATCTTCACCAATCAAATAAGTATCTGTTGTCTTCATTCGTTGAATAAAAGCGTTCGCTGACCCAATCCGATCTACTTTATCTTCAAAGTTCCAGGGCGTGATTTCACTAGAGTCTTTTTTTGTTTTACGCACCATCCATGCAAATTGTCCCGTCGCCGTTTGAGCTTGTTTTTCCGGTGTAATCATTGGACCTACGTAATAAGGAACTCTGAAACAAACTAATTCATCAAGTTTATATGAGTGTGCTCCCCGATGGGACACTACCGGATTTTCTGCTCCTAAGAAGGGGTAATACTGCTTCTGATTATTAATAATTAAATCTAATTCCTGTTGCTGAATCTGATATGGGATAACTCCATTTTCCTTAGTTCGCTGCTTGGGCATAAAGTTTTCCAAATCAATTTCATGACTGATTTTTTCAGCCAAATCACTGTGGTCGTCCTTCAAAACCTTACCGAGCTCCTTATAGAAGTCATCAGCAATTTCAGCCTTTCCTTTTTCATCGCCATCAATGTAGTGGTCGTAAGATAAACGAATGGCTTCACGCTTTTTGTCCTCTGTCTGTTCATCCGCATATTCTTTGAGCCATTTCAAGTGTTTAGCATGTGTATTATACTTTTCAACCATGCTTTGGGAGAAGTACTGCCCACTAGGAATAATCTCTGTTAGTTGAATGGCCGCTTGAAAATCAACTAGCTTCTCAATCAACTCATGGTCCGTTGTATCCAGCTCTCCTTCAATGTCAGGTAAGTTATCTTCAATATCAGCTAGACTAAAGGTCCACGTCTTTTGATCCGCCTTGGCAATATCTTTTCCCATTAACACATAGAGTTTTGTTTTCAATCCTAAAATAGATTTCGCTAGTTCTGTATACACCGGTTTATAATCTTTAGGACTAGTGGGTAAAGCCATTAACTGCTTAACCATTTCTCTTTGTCGGTCTGCTCGACTTCGTGAGGTATCCAAGACCAATTGAGTGATCTCGTCTAAATTCTCTGTTGGTAATACCGGACCTTCCTCATCAAAAAGTGTTTCCCAAAGCCCATTGATTTCATCAAACCGTTCCCCAAAATCTAACTTTCCTGGTTTAAACGTACTAGGTGCCCCATGGCGCAAGAAATTTCCACGATACTTAACAATGTGGTGAATTGCTAAATAAATCTCACGAATATCAAACTTGCGGTGTTTAGTCATCAATGCCCAACGTAAATGATAAATCGTTGGGTAAGCCTTATAGAAATCCTTATCTGGCAAATCATCGAATAAACGGTAAGGTTCTTGAAACCGTTCGTCCTGTGCAGCAAGGTTTGATTCCTTTTGACGGGCAAAGAAATTGGGATCAAGCGATGAGATTGGCCCATCGAAAATCTCACGCAACAATCGCAAACGCCACCGACGACGACTGAGCCGACGACGAGTCGTTCGGAATCCCCGGCGCTCTTCTGCCGTTTGGCCTTCTTCGAATAACCGTGTTCCTAGTCCCATCTGTCCTTTAACCCGGATAATATGGCCATTTTCATCGACCACACTCCAACCTATAGAGCTCGTTCCAATATCCAATCCAATACCATACTTTTTCTTCATGGCGATAACGTCCCACTTTCTTCCGTCAGCTTCTACTTTGGGTGTTATATTTCTGGCGGATAATCTCAGTTTATGCTGTTTTATCAGCCTTGTCTATATTTTCACGAGTAGTTAATTATTTGTAACTAAAACTATTATTTTCATGACTGATCATTCAACTACACAGCTAGCTTTTGTATGGCAAACTCATTATAAAAATATTAATATCAGCACCTTCTCGCCACCCATTTCTTCTATAGACTGCCCCCAATCGCCGTCCCCTCGCCCCTAAAATACTTTTAATTTTCCTGTTGACAAACTGAAGTCTGCCGACTAGTATTAGAGCCATATTAGAAATACACGAACGCAATACCAGGAAGAGTAGCGGTTCCCGCTAAGTTCAGAGACCACCGGTAGCTGAAAAGGTGGCTTACAACGGAACCGCGAAGATGAGCCTGGTGGCTAGCAATCAGTGAAAGCTGTTTGCCCGACTTGAAGCCCGTTACCGCTTCCGACTTTTGGCAACAGAAGTTACGGAGATGGTGGATGTGAGTCCCCCATAAATCAAGGTGGCACCGCGAGTGAAATCGTCCTTATGTTTAAGCATAAGGGCGATATTTTTTTACATATTTTTTGAGGAGATGTTTGGAATGAAACGTAAGGGAACTCTATTCACGATTGCAGCATTAAGTTTGTTAACACTGGCCGGTTGTGGCAGCCAGACCAGCAGTAGTAGTGCTAGCGGTAAGTACGCTGCCAGTCAGGTATTGAACTGGACCGAGTCATCCGAGCTGGCTTCCTCCGACCTCGCACAGGCCACCGACACGCTCAGCTTCACCGTTTTACAGAACACGCAAGAGGGGCTCTACCGGCTCAACAGCAAGGGGACGCCAGCCAACGCCCTTGCCACCAGCACCAAGGTCACGAACGGTGGCAAGACGTACACCTTCAACCTGCGCAAGGGGGTCAAATGGTCCAACGGTGATCCCGTACAGGCCAAAGACTTCGTTTATTCCTGGCAACGGACCGTCGCACCTAAGACTGCCTCGCAAGACGCTTTCTACCTCTTCCAAGTCAAGAACGCCGAAGCCGTCAACAAGGGGAAGAAGCCGCTGAGTGCCCTGGGCATCACCGCTACTGGCAAATACAAGCTGACTGTTCAGCTCACTAAGCCCGTTTCCTACTTCAAGAAACTATTGGCTTGGCCCCTCTTCTACCCGTTGAACCAAAAGGCCGTCGACAAATACGGCAAGAAATACGGCACTAGTTCCGCCACGACCGTCTACAACGGGCCATTCCGGTTGACCAAATGGAACGGGACCGGCAAGTCTTGGACCTTAGCGAAGAATCCAACCTACTGGGATAAGAAGGCCGTTCATTTGACCAAGATCAACGAGGTCGTGACCGAAAGTACCACGACCAGCTACAACCTCTTCAACGCCAAGAAGACCGACGAAACCTTGCTGAGTGGACAACAGATCAAAAACAACAAGAACAGCAAGGACTTCGTTAAACGCCTCCCAACTGGCTCCGAACGACTTGACCTAAACCAAAACAAGGTCAAAGCCTTCAAGAACACCGACGTCCGCAAGGCATTCTCATTAGCCATCGACCGTAGCCAACTGGTCAACGACGTGCTGCAAGACGGTTCCGTTGCCTCCAAAGGGTTCGTCCCATCCGGCATGGGGAACAACCCCAAGACTGGCGAAGCCTTCAACCAAGAGGCCTACGTCAAGACCGCATCAAGTTACAATTTGAAACAAGCCAAGACCCTACTGGCCAAGGGACTGAAGCAGACCGGTGACAAGAAGCTCAACGTCACCCTCTCCGTTTCCGACACCGACACCAACAAGCAGACCGCTGAGTTCCTCCAGAGCTCACTGGAAAAGCTGCCTAACGTCAAGGTCAGCATCAAGACAGTGCCTTACGTTCAACTGATCACGCAACAAAACAACGGAAACTACGAACTGACTCTGAGTGGCTGGCAATCCGTCTTCGCCGACCCAATCAACTTCCTGGATGTCTTTGAATCCACCTCTAGCTACAACACGACCGGCTGGAAGAGCACCGAATTCGACAACCTCCTCGATGAAGCCGAAAACCAAGACGGCAACAAACCAACTGAACGTTGGGCCAAATTGGTCAAGGCGGAACAGGTCTTGATGAACGAGCAAGGTACGATCCCACTGTATCAATCCGCCAAGTCACAACTGTTACGCAACACGGTCAAGAACATCAACTACAACCCAGCCGGTGTTCCTTATGACTTCAAGACGACTTACATTGCGAAGTAACCGCGTCTTGACCCTGTAAAATTAGTAAAGACTCCTGCGGCACCTCGATTTCTACAGGGCGGCAGTCATCGTTCCCCCCGTCGACGACTGCCGCCCTGATAAAGAAATTATATACAATAGAAGAAACAGGCCCCAACCGGCGTTTGAAGTGCGCTCCGGTTGGGGCCTGTTTCTGTATTTTTTAAACTGCTGGCTAAACGACTAAAACGGCCGTTAGCGCTGATCTGACAAGAATGATCGTCACTTATTTTACCGGCAACGTCCGCACCGTTTCTCGTTCGACCACCTGGATCGGCGTCACCTGTTGCGGGTGCTGGTCCGGTGCCAACAACTGACGAACGCCGGCGGCCCCCATGTCATAGAAGTTCTGCGACACGCTGGTCAGCTGTGGTTGCACCAACTCACACATCTCCGTGCCGTCAATGCTGACGATGGAAAGGTCCGTTGGCACGGCTAGGCCGAGATTGCGGGCCTGATTCAATACACCGATGGCCGCCATGTCGCTCCCAGCAACCACGCCCGTTAGACCAGACGTGACGCCGTACGCGGCCATCGCCTCACGCCCGGCCTCATAGCTGTAAACGCCCGGTTGAACCCACTCAGCTTGCGGCGTCACCCCCGCATCGCGCAGTGCGCTTTCGTAACCGGCCAACCGGAAGCGGCCCGTGTGCGAGTCACTGTCGACCGCTGCTAACCCAATCTGCCGGTGCCCCGCCTTTAACAAGGTCTGGGTCGCTTGGTAACCGACCTGCCAGTCATCCGACGCAATCGATGGCAAGTCACCATCATCAAAAGCAATTGACAGAAAGCAGTATGGCGTTTGGGCGCCCTGCAACAGCTGGAGATTCTCCGGGGTCAGATTGAGCGACAAGAGTAAGATTCCCATGACTGGCCGTTCAATCACCGTCAATAGGGCCTTGCGTTGGGCTTCGGGGTCAGTGATTCCAGCGTAAACGATGATCACGTGTAACCCGTGAGCTGCCGCGGTATCTTGAATCCCGGTAATGATCTGACTCGAAAAGTTAGTCTTGACCGAGTTGACGACGACAGCAATCACGTTGCTGTGCTGCGTCACCAGTTCCGCTGCCGCCGTATTCTTCCGGTAGCCCAATTTCAACGCAGCTGCCTGAACCTTTTCCGCCGTGGTCGGTCCGTAAAAAGCCGTCTTATTGGCCAATACCCGTGACACGGTTGCCGGTGATACGCCAGCCAACCGCGCAATATCCTTAATCGTCGCCGCCATCTGGCCGCCTCCTCTGCTTGTAACCCGATATTCTGTTTTCAATTTTACCCGTTTCCATTGGGAAATTAAAGCGAAATTCTTAATTTTAAGCAAACGTTTGTTTAATTGGTCTCAAGGCATTGTCAGCGCTTACTAAAAATGCTAGAATGTCCTTTGTAAGCGGTTGCGCAAAAACTTCAAGCAACCCATTCAGCGCTAATTCAGTAACTAATTTTAGGAGGGTTTCACATGGAAAAAAAGTGGTGGCAAAATGCCGTCGTCTATCAAGTTTATCCCCGTAGTTTTCAAGACAGTGATGGTGACGGGGTCGGTGATTTGGCCGGACTGACTGAACGCCTGCCGTACATTAAGAAGTTAGGGGCCGATGTCATCTGGCTCAACCCCATCTACAAGTCACCGGACCACGACAACGGTTACGACATCAGCGATTACCGGAGCGTGCAGCCCGTCTATGGCAACATGGCCCAGTTTGAAACGATGCTCGCCACCGCACACAAATTAGGTCTGAAACTCCTGATGGACTTGGTCGTCAACCACACCTCCGATCAACACGACTGGTTCCAAAAGAGTCGTCAGTCTAAGGACAATCCCTATTCCGACTACTACATCTGGCGCGACCCCGTTGACGGTCATGAACCCAACAACTGGGGCTCCTACTTCAACGGTTCGACCTGGACCTTTGAACCTAAACGAAACCAGTACTACTTGCACCTGTTCGCCCCTAGCCAACCCGACCTGAACTGGGAAAACCCGAAGGTCCATGATGAAGTTTGGGACCTCATGCGTTTCTGGCTCGACAAAGGCGTCGACGGCTTCCGGATGGACGTGATCAGTCTTATTTCTAAGCCAGCCGGTCTGCCTGACGCCCCTAAAGCACCCGGTGCCGTCTACGGTGATGTCGAAGCCGTGGTTGCTAACGGACCTAAACTAAACGACTACCTCCACGAAATGCACGACAAGGTGCTCTCCCACTACGACGTGATGACCGTCGGTGAAATGCCGGGGGCCACTGCCGAAGGGGCCATTACCTACACCGGCTTGGATGCCAACGAACTGAACATGATCTTCCAGTCCGCTCACGTTGGTTTATCTGCCAACCCCGACAAGCGTTTAGGCAAGTGGAACGATGCGCCCGTTAAGCTAACGGAATTAAAGAAAGCCTTATCCGACTGGCAATACGCCCTCGATGGTAAGGGCTGGAACAGTCTCTTCTGGGACAACCATGACCAACCCCGTGCCGTTTCACGTTTCGGTAATGACAGTGATCAGTACCGTGATGTTTCGGCGAAGATGTTGGCCACGACGCTACACATGCTCCAAGGAACGCCGTACGTCTATGAAGGCGAAGAACTCGGCATGACCAACGTTCACTACACCAGTCTCGATCAATACGAGGACTTGGAAAGTTTGAACGCCTACGATGAAAACGTCACGAAGGAAAAGATCGTCGACAAGGCAACCATGCTGAAATACCTCAGTCACATTTCACGGGACAACGCCCGGACGCCAATGCACTGGGATGATTCCAAGAACGCTGGCTTCACCACCGGGACACCTTGGTTCGCGCTGAACCCGAACTACACGACGATCAACGCCAAGGAAGAACTCGACCGCGACGATTCCGTCTTCAACTACTACCGGCAGTTGATTGCGCTTCGTCACAGCCACGATCTCATCGTTCTCGGGGATTACGAAGAACTCGATCCCGCTGACGACCAAGTCTTCGCCTACCGTCGGCACTACAACGGCCAAACCC
Source organism: Levilactobacillus enshiensis (assembly GCF_007115095.1). Classification (GTDB taxonomy): domain Bacteria; phylum Bacillota; class Bacilli; order Lactobacillales; family Lactobacillaceae; genus Levilactobacillus; species Levilactobacillus enshiensis. The sequence goes on from NZ_SULH01000003.1 coordinate 64,740, forward strand.
TGCTGGTCATCAACAACTTCACCGACCAAACGGTGACCCGCGACTACGACCAAGGCAACGCCAGCGAAAAGCTGATTGGCAACTACGCCGACGACCAAGGCACCACGTTCCGCCCTTATGAATCCAAGGTTTACTTGTTTAAGTAATCCTGTTGGACCTCAGTGGCAGTATATTTTCGCATCGTTGACGACCAATCTCAGGTCAAGCTGAAGGAATGGTATTCTACTACCTAATTGCCACCACTTTTAGTAGCCGTGAGTGAGTCAAATTTGGACCCAGCCGTGGGATTTTTCAAGCGCTTTGCCTTGAAAAATGGCGTCTTTGAGACAGTGCTTTTCTGGCTCAAAGCGAGGTCAAAGACCGCTCCTCAGGCTTTGACCGTCCTCCCCACCGCGTTCCGGTCCAAATTTGGCGAACGGTAAGGCGGCTCTTCCACAATGTTGCATTTTTTAAGTTAATCAAAAATCACCTGCACCGTCACGACTGAGAGCGTGAGCTGCAGGTGATTTTTGTGATAGCGACGACCGCCTTCAAATGGGTGATGTATAGTCAGACCATTTCAACGTGGCGTTCGCCGCCTCACTAGTTGTAGTCTACCTTTTAGCGGGGCAGTGCGCCCCTAAATTCACTGAAAATGTTAAGTCATTTACCAACTGCTACAGCGGAAATAACGGCAGTTCTGCTAAATAGTCAATGTCGGTGCGTTTGACCGCATCGCCTTCCGCCAAGATGGCCAGCCGCCCGACCACCGTAGCACCTGCTTGACTCACCAGTTCTTCGGCCGCACTTAATGATCCCCCGCTGCTGATAACATCGTCGACAATGACGACGCGTTTAGCAACGAGTTTATCAGCATCCGCACCATCCAGTGCGAGAATCTGCGGCGCACTGGTCGTGATGGCCTTGACTGGCACCGTCAACGGCGCACGCATGTAATCCTTAACACTCTTACGCAACACGACGTATTCTTGATGTCCCGTCAGTCGGCTCAGTTCCTGCGCGAGGGGGATGCCCTTACTCTCCAGCGTCACGAAATAATCGAACGTTGCCGGCACCTTTTTCGCTAATGCCTCGGCCGCATAATCGGTCAATTCGGCATCTCCCAGCAACACGAACGAAGCAATTGCCATGGTATCGCTGATTGGCATCACCGGCAACCGCCGTGTAAGCGGCCCAACTTGTAATTCATACGTTTTGATCATGGTTTAAACCCCCAGTCCCAAAAGTGGCAGCACAAATTTCAACACAGCACCGGTCATCAGGCCGGCAAACGGATCGGCCACGGCCGTCACCACCAACGTGATTGCTGCTACCGTTGCGCCAGACCCCTGCATGGCCGTGGCGGCGTTTTCCGGAAAAATCACAGCCGTTCCCAGAATAAACAGGAACCCCGCAATGGACGCACTCGGAACGTATTTTCCTAACTTTGGTAACCACCCGATGGCTAAAATGGCGGCCATGATCAACATCATCATGATGCCGGCCACAACGGGTTCCGGGGCACTAGCCGTTGCAGAAATAATGGCTTCCACTGGGGCCCCACCCAACAGGCTCGTCCCCATGTCGGCGATGGATTGCGTGATGGTCAACAGGTTCAGGTTGACCGGGTTGGGCTTGATGCCCGTCATTTGCCCGGTGATCAGCCCATATGAAATGTTAGCGCCAATGTTCAAGCAGGCCAGACTCAACGCTCCCCGCACGACCCGCACGCTGAGCATCGGTTTGGTAAAGACGAACCGCCGCGCCGTCACGTGTTCTGGAAGTTCTGCGCGATAGTGTTCGATGAAGACGGCTGCTAGACTGGACCCCACCACGGAGATCACGATGGTCCACACCAGGTCCTTTGTGATCAAGTAGGTCGCCGTAGCGAGTGCGACCGACAGCCAGCCTGTCAATCGTTCCTGCTTCGCCATCCCCAATGCGATCTTGGCCAGCATAATCCCGACCCCGGCCATCATGCCGGCCATAATATTATTACCCAGGATGTCGACGATCTTGGTCAGCGTCCCGGTGACCCCAATCAGCAGCATGATGACGGAGCCACCTAGAATAATCGAAGTCCGTTCCCGCAAGTTACGACCAAGATTCCCGGTCAGTGCTAGTGATTCCGCCTGAAACGAGAGCGGTGCGACCGCACCAAAGGCCCCGTTGACCGCGGAAGCAAAAATGAACGAAAACATCGTTGGAAAAATAGCAAACCCTAGCGCCATCGCCATGATCCCTTGTGGAATCCCGTTTAAGACGACCCCAATGGCGGCTAGTAAGTCGGCCAACCAATGCATAGTAAGTTCCTCCCTGTATCGTAGTTAGATGCTTAACTTTACTGTCGGTTCTATCATTGATAATTCGTATTTCTATTTCATAATACGAGAACCAGACGCTTAAGTCCATCTATTTTTAATTTTTAACGAACATTCCATATTATTTTCTTTATTAAATTCGGTTATTATTTAACCAAACAAAAAGTGTGACTTGGATTTACCCGGTCACACAACCATTTATCATTCAAGTGATTAGCGGAGCAGATGATTCTCCAACGCGGCGACCCGGACCAACGACCACGCCGCTGGCAACTGGATGGCCAAAAGATTTCCGCAGGTCAACGCGTACACGTCCTGTGCCAACCGACCGGCGTGCGGATTACAGTGGTCCGGCGTATAGGTGTCCCAGACGGTGTGCTGGTCCAAAAGGTGCGTGAACAAGCGCTGTAACAATGCCTTTCCCGCTGGCAAAAAAAGCTGGTGCTCCGTCAACTGAGCTTGCAACAGCCAACACTGGGCCTGACTGGCCACCCCCTGGACCTTATCAGCCGTTACCGGGACGCCTTTGAGTCGTAGAACGGCCAGTGCAACCAAGTTGGCGGCTGTAGTGATCACATTGATGTGACTGGCTTGCGCGAGGTCGATCGCCAAGTACCAATCGGCTAACAACTCCTGTGAGGCTTGGGGAATCAGCGTCGCTACTTGGTCAAACAGCCGACCGTACACCGAATTTTCCAGCTGTGGCATCAGCTCTTCCAGCGTGCGTTGCGGGACAATTTTCATCAAATCATTTTCCTCATCTAAAAGTAGGAGGTCGACACCCCCAGCGGCCAGCGCGTGAACAGCGGCGCTTGGCGCAGTCGACCATGGCAGTAACGGGACAAAATCCGCCCCAGCTAGCTGCACGTTGAACTGTTTCACGTTGACTCCCCCCTTAAGTATCCTGAGTGTACCCCCTTCGACCCACTTGAAGGCAACCCATTTGCCCCATTTTAAGTGAAAATTCTTGCGTCACTTACAAGAATCACGTATCATAAAGCCATTACATTAGAGTTAGTCGAACGCTAACCCATCGAGGAGGAAGCCTAAATGTCCTATACCATTCATGAAGTTGCTCAGAAGATGGGCATTTCCACCTATACCATTCGTTACTATCACGACCACGGCATGTTGCCTTTCGTGAAACGTGATGAAAACAATAACCGGATTTTCGACGACAATGACCTCGAGTGGCTGAACATCATCGTGTGCCTGCGTGCGACCGGGATGCCCGTTGAACGCATCCACCACTACTTAGACTTGGTTCAGGAGGGGGAATGCACCGTTCCCGAACGCTACGAAATGATGAAGACCCAGCAGGAACGGACGCTGAGTGAAATCACGGCATTGAACAAGCACTTGGCGACCATCAACTTTAAGGTCGACCACTACGCGGATATTATTGCCAATCACAAACCGGATAACTTCGTCCCCAGCAACCTGCGCAACGCGTCTACTGCCGACAGGACGGCTTAACGCCCTCATGTCGTCTGCGGCGGCTAGAAATTTCGGCACCTGTCTCTTGTGCCCAGCCGCCTTCAAATTCTTAGCCTTAAACATGCAACGATCGTGCACTACTTGCGCGATCGTTTTTGTGTGTCTTCCGTCTCTGACTTTCAGCCAAGATTTCCACGATTTGTATTCGTTTTCATCCCCGTCACCACGCCTTTTAAATTCACAAGCAATTTCTCTTGTCCCCCCTTTACTAATATGCTAATATTATGAGCCTATGACCTACTTACCCACATTTTAAAAAGGGGGGTTGACCCTTGGAAGCTTCACACATGCCGCATTGGCGGCGTAATATTTACCTCTTCTTGACCAGTCAATTCTTATCTGGAATTACCAGTATGGTCGTCCAGTACGCTATTATTTGGTATCTGACTAAGCAGACTGGCTCAGCAACCGTTTTGAGTCTCGCAACATTGCTGGGAATGTTACCAATGGTGCTGTTGAGTCCGTTCGTGGGGCCCTTCGTTGATCGTTGGAACAAGAAGGGCCTGCTGATTGTGCCCGATGTGATTGCGGCCATCTTTGCCATTATTCTTTCCGTTGTGGGCACGCTCCAAGCAACCTTCCCCCTCTGGCTGATCTTTATTTCGCTGCTCGTGCGGTCCATCGCACAGACCTTCCAGATGCCAACGATTCAGTCGATCTTGCCGACCATGGTACCGGCGGATCAGTTGACGCAGATCAACGGTCAGTTAGGCATGGTTCAGTCGGCCAACATGATCATTTCACCGGCGTTGGGGGCGTTTCTCTTTGCGATTGTCCCGATGAACTATCTGATCCTCGTCGACGTATTAGGCGCCATCATTGGCATCAGCCTGCTGACGTTTGTGACGATTCCGGAACACCCAGTAATCGACGAGAAAGTCCACGTGCTCGCTGATGCTAAATTTGGGCTGAATAAACTACGGCACACACAGGGCCTCTGGGCCATCACCATGATTGGTGCGGCCTTCACACTGATGTTCATGCCCGCTGCCAGCCTCTACCCGCTGATGACTATGGGCTACTTCCACGGTACCGTGGGTCAAGCCGGCCTGATTGAAGTCATCTACTCCGTCGGCATGCTCGGCGGTGGCGCCATTATTGGCCTCTTTGGGAACTGGCGTGACCGGATGAAACCCATCTTCTGGGCGACCCTGGCCATGGGGGTGACCTTTGGCGGCAGCGGCTTTCTGCCAGGAAATCAAACCGGCTTCATCTGGTTTGTCGTCCTTAACGCGCTGGCTGGTGCCGTGACGCCGTTCTACAGTACCCTCTTAATGGCGATGATCCAGCAGAGTTTTCCACCCGAACAGTTGGGCCGCGTCTTGGGCGTGCTGAACTCACTGACCAGTGTGGCCGGCCCCGTCGGCTTGATCTTTGCCGGGCCCCTTGCGGATGCTATCGGCGTGGAAAAATTGTTCATCATCGGCGGTATCGGTTCTTTGCTCTGTGGCCTCGCCATGTGGTTGATGCCGAGTGCTCGCGGGTACGACCAACAACTACAAGCCCGTTTGACGGCCGATTCGGTACCCTCTGAAATTGAACCAGATTAACTTTACCAAACGCAAAAAAATACCGGGACAGTCTGAAAATCAGATTGTTCCGGTATTTTTTAGGTGTTCAACCAACATCATCATGGCAGTTTAGTCAGTCCCCTGACGTTGCGACCCCGCCATACATTCAGTGGTGTTGCTTACATCTTCTTCTCGAAGCCTTCCATTGGGGCAGCTTCGTTCTGGTAATCCACCGCCGTATTCGGATCCGTCGTGAAGTGCATGACCGAATAGAAGGCACCCTTCAGGTAGTCCTGCATGGCACGTGGAATCTTCAGCTCGTCCATTTCAGATGGGGAGAGTTGGTAGCGAATGCTGGCTTCATCCCCATCGACGACCTTTTCGACCCACTGTGGTTCCCGAATCATTTCGCGACCCATGGCGACCAAATCGGCACCTAAGGCCAAAACAGCTTCGGCATCAGCTGGCTTCTCAACGGAACCCACACCGATCAGTGGCTTACGACCAGCCAATTGCTTGACCAATTTCGCCATGATTGGTTCGTGGTCGGTCTTGTCGTTCAAGGATGTCCGGTGCGCGGACCCCATCGACGTGTGCACGTAATCCACATCGGAATCGGCTAGCATGTCGACAAAGGCCAGTGTATCAGCTAAACGAATCCCTGGCGTCTCGATTTCCTCCGGCGAAATGCGGTAGCCTAGTAAGAATGGCCGATCTGCGTTGGCCACGATTGCTTGGTGGACGCTAGCGATGACGGCTTTGGCAAAGCCCATCCGTGCCTCACGGTCACCGCCCCACTTGTCGGTCCGTTGATTAGAGTTGGGGGAGAAGAACTGTTGCAGCAAATACGTGTTGGCACCGTGGAGTTCGACCCCATCGAAACCAGCCGCAATGGCCCGGCGCGTGGCGTCACCAAACGCCACGATGATCTCATCGATCTCTGCTGCGGTTAACGCCCGTGGTTCCTGCGAATCAGCGGGGAATGCCGCCTTAACGGCACTCGCGCTAACGGGCTGTTGGCCCCGGAGAATGCTGTCGTTGGACTTCCGGCCGGCATGGAAGATCTGGAGCACGGCCTTGGTCCCATTCTGCTTCATGGCGTGCGCCAACCGCGTCAATCCAGGAATATCACCATCATCGGCAATGGACAGTTCACCCTCGAACCCCTTGCCGCTGGCGATCACGTTGGCAACTTCACCGATGATCATGCCCACACCACCGGCACGTTCACCATAGAAGTTGATTTCATCGTTAGTCACGCGACCATTGTAGAAGCTCGACATGGTGGTCGTTGGGGACATCACCATCCGGTTCTTCAGGGTCACACCGTTATCAAATTTAAAGGAATTCAGAAATTTATAAGTCATTTTTTAGTCGCACCTTTCTTTTGGGTACAGGTTTGGATTGCCGTCAATACGGGCTGGAGCGTCTCCCCCAGGGGCGAGAGCTGCCAGCACCCTTGTTTCACGTGAAACATAATGAGTTGGTGATGCCATAACCGCCACAAGCCATCGCAGCAGCGGAAACGTTGGTGCCAAGACAACTCGCGCCACAAACTAGTGCTGGTCCGCGGTCCATTTGCCAGTAAGAGTAAGAGTTGCCATTGCACCGGATGCGTCACCAGTGCCTGCGTCGTGGTCAAGCCACGAACTGTGGATATCATGTGCCACCTCCTTAACGAGACCTAGCATAACTGCTTCTGTGAGCAAAAAAAAGAAGGCACTTGAAAGTGCCCCCTTAGTTTAGATTTTGTAATTCAAACTACCGGTCATACCCATTCTAATAACAGGGGAACGAAAACTAGGCAACATGGCGATTAGGTCGCCTTACCGGCCGGCAGATATGGGCTGGATCGGTGCGAACGCGCCTGAGCCCATATCTGCCGACCTCTCGGCTTACATTGTGGTTTCAGACGACACTAAGATTAACTATAATTGTCGTGATCAAGTGGACCGAAAAACGTTAAGTAATCGTCCCTTACATCCGTTGTCGTGATAACACACAGTCAGCGCCGGAGGAGGCCAGGGATGGAGCCGGCCGTGAAGGTGAAGTTAGCTGGTGTTTCCAGCCAGCTTACTTCACGGGCGACTTTGGAGACACGTGGTCTTCGTGGCTTCAAAGCGAGCGATAAGACTGGCGCTCTTCCAGGCTGAAGCGTCCCCACAGCAGGCAGAATCCCTGGCAGCCGGAGTGCACTCAAGTTAACCTAACTTAATGGCGCGAGTGCGGATTACTACTGAGATAAGGACTGAATTTCATCTTTCAATCATTAATTGGTCGTTAAGATGTTGCTAAAGCCGCCGTGGTCGTGCGTGATTTCCATATCAGGAACCTGACTGGCCCGTTGCTCACCCCACACCGACATCTGCACCAGGATTTGTCCCAGGGACCGTCCCAAATCGGTCAGCTCATAAGTCACCTTGAATGGCGCCCGTTCACCGCTGATCTGACGGTTAATAATGCCATCGCTTTCCAGCTCACGCAGTTGTTGCGTCAGCACCTTTTGCGAAATGGCCGGTAATTCTTGACGAAGGTCACACGTTCGTTGCGGCCGATTGCCTAAATGGCAGAGTAATTGGGGCTTCCATTTACCACTAATGACACCCAATGTTGCTTCGACCCCGTTGTTGTAAGACTGTTTCACGTGATGACCTCCTCAGCTTTTTGTCCATTGTAACGCGTTAGGTGCCTTTTGGGGAGTAGGTACTTTTTGGTAACCATCACTTTGGGACGTTATTTCTATCGATAACGAATATTTTTTCATAAAAGTTAAATCACTTGCACTGTCCTCTGATTATTCATCATCACTATTTATCAGTAACCAGTGCAACAACTCTAGTAACCAGTTTATTGGATGCCCAAAATGAAGGCGCTATCATTGCCAATGAATCAAGCATTATACCAAACTTAACTCAATTAGATTGGAGACGATGATTTGACTGTACCTACTTTTATAATTTCACGCCAAACAACTGTAACAACTGACCACTTGGACCAACCGATTCTGCGCAATGCTGTTGCCATCCTGCAACGCGACATTCAACGGACAACGACGGACAACGCCACAGAAAATGTTATTCACTTACTCCAACAGCCAAGCACCCCAGTTACAGATAAGTTTATCATCAACTATATTAACTCCCAACAAGTCAATATTATTTCTGCTACTGCGCGTGGGCTGATGTACGGTGTTCTCGCCGTTTCACATGATATATTGGGAATCGATGATTTCTGGTATTTCATGGACACGCCCATAGAAACGCAACCAACGATTGCTTGGCAAGACTTTAGCCAACATCTTCCTCAATTTCGAACTAAATATCGCGGATGGTTTGTTAATGACGAGCTCTTAATCAGTACTTGGCACGATCATGATTCTAGTACTTACGTTTGGAAACGTATATACGAAACTCTTTTACGATTAGGAGGGAATCTCATCGTTCCGGGAACTGACAAGGAAAGTCGGCGACACCGAACCACTGCTCAAAATATGGGGTTAATGATTACCCATCATCATGCAGAACCTTTAGGTGCCAAAATGTTCGCCCGTGTTTATCCTAATTTAGAAGCTTCTTACTTAAAACACCCCAAGCTCTTTCAATATCTCTGGCGAACAAGTATCTTGGAACAACGTGGAACCCCGGTTCTTTATGGACTAGGATTTCGTGGTCAGGGAGATCGCCCTTTCTGGTTAGAAGATGGCGGCCGTGTCTGGTCAGATGCAGATAAAGCAACCGTCATCAACAATGTAATTCATATTCAATATGACCTGGTACATGAGCTGGATCCTGGTGCGCCTTGTGCGATTAACATTTATGGTGAACTTACTGCACTCTACAATAAGGGCTTGCTAGAGCTTCCAAATGATGTCATCGAAATTTGGGCTGACAGTGGTTATGGCAAAATGGTTTCTCGCCGTCAAGGTGATATCAACTTACGGTCACCCGTGCTCAGTACGTCCAATCCTCATCATCGTAATCGGGGAATTTACTATCATGTGACTTTTCATGACTTACAAGCCTCAAACTTTTTAACTCTGCTTCCAAACAGTCCAGAATTTGTTGCTAACGAATTAACAAAAGTCCGGGCAGCGAATTTTGATACCTTAGAACTCATTAACGTCGGTAACATCAAACCACATATTTTATTCATTCGTGAAGTAGCTCGATCTTGGAGGACAGATTATCAAGCAAAATCAAACAGCACCATTATTAGTAACTATGTTGCTCACTATTACAACGACGCTCAAGCCACTATTACACAATTATATCAAGATTATTTTCAGGCGATCATTCAGTACGGTCTACATGACGATGAACGAATTGGCGATGAATTTGCTCCTTATCTGACCCGTAAGCTAATTAAAGCATGGCTCGGTCACCATTCCCAACTAGACGAGATGAATTGGTTAACTGGTGATGTCCCCTTAAACACGCAACTAGATCAGATTAACCAATTGCTCACCACAGGCCTTCCTGCTTGGAATCTTTTACAACAGCAAGCCGTTCAAACACTAACCAAGCTTAATACACCTAATCGCCAACTGCTCTACAACGATCTATGGCTAAGTATTGTCACGCAAGTCCAATCTTTGCGGACCCTAAAGCTTACTATCACTGCCTATCAATTAGATCAACAAGGGCAACGCATCCATGCCTACTTAAAGGTCGACAGTGCTTTGTGTGAAAACTCACAAATTTTAACAACACGACACGAAAACCCAGTTACTAAATGGGCTGATTTTTACGACAATGACGCTTACACCAATATAAGCCTAACCGCAACCATGTTATCTCAGTTACGAGGCTACCTTCGTATTCTCGGTGATGGTCCTGATGAGGATCAGTGGAATCGTCAATACTTGATGGAACCTGCCGATGCTCGCGTCATGCTCCTGTCAAATACCCACTTGGCACTCACCGACCATGTTTTAGCTCAAAAGTTACGAGAACATTTTAGTGAATAGTCATAATTTATTTCCAATTAACTAAAAAAGGAAGTCATATATCATGGAAAATAAAAACACAGTTCATGATGGTTGGGACGAGTATTCGTCAAAAAAAATCTATCATAACCGCGGTAAAATCGGCATCGGTCGGTCATTAGGATTTGGTGTATTTTCCTTCTTCAGCATCTCCATGCAAGGTCTCGTCGGTGCTTGGTTACTCTTCTTTTACACAACCTTCTGTGGATTAAGTGCTGGACAAGGTGCCACTATTTTCTTAGTCGGCCGGGTTGCTGATGCCATCGCTTCACTAGTGATGGGTAATATTTCTGATAACATTTATAAATCTAAATTAGGTCGAATGTTTGGACGACGACACATTTTCATCCTTGCTGCTGCACCCTCAGTTTTATTTGCTATCACTCTATGGGTTGCTGGCATGAGCTACTGGTACTACATGATCACTTACGTAGTTACCACTGTTCTAATGTCTGTCTTACAAATCCCTTGGGAAACATTACCTAACGAAATGACGCAAGACTATAACGAGCGAACGACGCTTTCAACTACCCGGATGGTCATTGCCGGTCTAGGAAACATGTTGGCCCAATTTGTTCCTGCTCAGCTCTTCAAAATTTTCCCACAGACATCACCAACGCCTTATATCATCATGCAAATCATGTTTTCCGTTGTCACATTCTTCTTAGTCTTAATTACTTATCATACAACTTGGGAACACTTCGTCACCAAAGCTGAAGCAAAGAAACTTGATGCCGAAACTCGTCTAGAAAATGGTGGCAATGCTAGTTCATTAAAATCTGAACTTAAAAATTACTTCTCCACTTTTAAAATCAAAAGTTTCCGGACTCACATGGGAATCTACTTAAGCTCTTACTTTGCAACAATTTTATGGTCTACTGTGTTCGTCTACTATATCGTATTCGTTCTGGGAAAAACTACTAGTACCTCCGGATTTTTACAATCATTAAGCATTGTTTCTGTTCCTGTCACTATTATTGCTGGGATTGCCGTCACCAAAATCTCGCCCCGATCTTTATATCTATTCGGTTACTCTCTCATTCTGATCAGTTGTCTTGATTGGGCCTTTATTGCCCTTACTAATCCCGGCGCTATCATGACATGGTTAATTATTGGGATGCTCTGCTACGAAATTGGATTGTACATTCTCTACTTTGTTCCATGGAATGTTTTTCCCTTCATTCCTGATGTCGATACGCTAGTCACGGGAAAGAATCGAGCAGGATTATTTGCTTCTGTCATGGTTTTTATCAACCAAATCAGTCAAGGACTAGCCGCCGTAGTTGCCGGATATCTGCTTGACTTCGCTGGCTTCCGTCAATCCACCAGTGGTGCTGTCTCACAACCAGCCAGCGCTACCCATATGATTATGTTTATTGTCTCCGGTGGGGTTGGTATTATGATTTTACTGGCCATGTTCTTTGCAAGTCACTTTCATTTAAGCAAGAAAACATTCACAGTTTTATCTGATGAACTGACACGATTACAAAATGGTGGTGATATGGCTGATGTCAAGCCAGACACCAAACGAATTTGTGAACAGCTTACTGGCGTTCCTTACGATTCCATCACTTTCTGGAAGAAAAACCATCAATCAGCTGAATAGCTTTATAGTAAAAACACCCAAGCTTCATCGGTATGAAAGATGAAGTTTGGGTGTTTTTCTATATTATTTTTTGTTCACCAGTGATGTATCTTTCGCTAAGTATTCCAGATTCATGGCATCATTTAAGTCTACGTATCTTGCCTAAACTTTCCAGGTGTTACCCCTTCCTGTTCCTTAAAAGCTCGAATAAGATAAGTCTCTGAACTGAATCCACACTCACTCGCAATCTTAGTCAAAGGTAAATCTGGTTGTTCTAATAATAATTGTTTCGCTTGTTTTACACGATATACTGCTAACACTCGTCGAGGAGTCGTTCGATACGTCTCGTGAAACGCTTGTAGCATGTATTGAATACTGTAATTTGTCACATCTGCTAGCCGTTGATTTGTCAGTTCATCTCGATAATGGTTTCGAATTGTCTGCAACACACGAATTGCAATATTTTGCATACTGGTTGTAGCTGTCATTCTTGAATCAAGCAATGGCTTTAAAAGTAATAGAAATTCATAAACCAATTGTGAACCTATATCTCGTCGCCTCTGTGCCGCTAACCAAGTTGGTTGTTTTTTTCGAATAAATGCCATTGAATGACTACTGAGTACAGGGGCCTCCCAAACTGCCGTCATCATCTCAGGTAACATATCTGCCACCGCTTCACCATTAAACATCAACGTGCTTGTTTGCCAAAATGTGGTTATCTTCTGACAAGAATAAGTCATTTTAGGCCCTATCAGAACACCTGATCCTGCAGGTAAATATACTTTTCGCCCAGCTAATGTCAATTCACCCGTCCCCGTGTCACTCTGTAACCAAACATACTGATTGTCAGTCGTCGTCACCTTATCTGAAATCTGAAGTTGCTGACTACGTAAACTGGTAATCATAAAAGGAAAATCAGCTGTCTGATACGAGATATCTGCTTGAAGATTTGTCGCTAACATCAATTGATAACCCGTAACAGTAATTCTATTCCCATCACTTCCATAATGTCGCCGAGATTTATCATACCAATCCCCATGCGTTCCTTCAACCTGAATTGTCAACCGGTAATCATCTAACGGTAATCTCCCCGAAGCATAGCAAGGATTGACTTGATCCAATTGACTATAAAAATCTAAACGTGCATGTTGCACACGCTTTCCTGTTGCCGTTGTTAAACTAACCAATGCATAACCACTATGTATACCCGTTCGCCCCCATAGCGTTATTCCCCGACCACGAAAGGTCAGTGTCATACTTGCCCCCTTCAAGGTTTCTGTCCAGGCTAATGGAATTGGCTTAGCTGGTACAGGTTTTCCAACCTGCCAATCCCATGCCGTCCAATAGTTAGGGATACTTAATTTCAGCCCATTTACTGTTAGTGGCAACCAAACGTGCGTCGCACTGGCCTGATGAGGAAATGAACGTCGATCACCAAGATAGACAGGCTGCAAACCATGATCTGTTGGTAAAAACGTTACGTAGGCGCATTGTGAATCATATGTCCGTGACAACGGTGGGCAAAAGATTCCCCTATATGTCCACGGACCAGTTAAATGGTCCGCCGTACAATAAATGTTATCATTACGCTCCCAACTTGTTTTTCGAGATGCCAAGAAAAAGTAGTGACCATCTTGATAAAACAATGCTGGCGCTTCAGTTCCTGGTGCAATATTATCGGCAACTTTAGCTACTACCGATAAACCATTTGTTGCTAGTCGATAAATATCACCTTCATGCGTTAGCAAATAGTTAACGCCGTCATTATCTGTAAACGCTCCAATATGCCACATACGGATTGGATCACCCTTAAATAATAACGGCCCCCGAAACTGAAACGCATCTGTCAAGTGCTCTGCTGTAGCAACACCAACGCAAGGATCAAATCCACGAATATCGTCAGTATGCATTAACATCACATACCCACCAGTTGACAACTGCATCACCTTCACACGCTCACCAATTCTGTTCGAACCTAATAAACCACTAGACTGTGGACCCAAAGCCAATCCTGTGTTGACCCAGTGCTCAAGATCCACTGACATGTAACGTGAGAACCCTGTAAAACCATACTTAGTCTCATATCGATTTTCTCCAAACAGATAGTACCTCCCATGTTCTACTAACAAGCATCCCCCGGCCGAATTTACCAATTCATGGTTCTGATCAAACCATGGAACACCATTCATAATCGTTGGCATTTAATCGACCTCCTTTTTATGTCATCCTTGCACACAATAATAAATCGTCATTCCTTGCCAACAGCAATCAATACTTTTATTAACTTATTTCTCTTGTTATTGTCATTTCGTATAGCCAACATCCTATACACCGTTAGAGAAGTTCATTCACTAAATCACTGCTTTCTCTGCCACTAGTGTAATCTATGGGGCATACTTAAAAAACGCAGTCATATACTGGTTTAATTATACCGACATTAACGTGAAAACGGTAACAAATAATCTATTCGTTCTATAGAACTACAGAACTACATTTATCCAAATAGGGCTCCCAATCTCCAACTTTAATTGGATGCCATTACTGTAGTCTTTAGCTTTCAAGTGATAAAGTGTAGAATTAAAACAATTTATCTGTTGGGAGGGATTTTCATGGCAAAACCAAATCAATTACATCCCGGTGATCACGTTGCCCTCGTGAGCCTATCCAGTGGCATCATGGGCGAGGATTTCGCCGCACACGAGTATCACCGCGGGCAACAACGCCTCCGCGACTTAGGACTCGTTCCCGTCGCCATGCCGAACGCCTTAAAGGGCCTCGACTATCTCAATGCCCATCCCGAGGCACGAGCAGCCGACCTGAAGACCGCTTTTACCACTGCCAATATTGCCGGCATCTTCTGTGCCATCGGCGGTGACGATACCTACCGGCTGGCCCCCTACCTCTTTGACGACCCCGAATTTGTCGCCGCCGTTGCAGCGCATCCCAAGCTGTTCACCGGCTTCTCCGACACGACCGTCGATCACTTGATGCTCTACCGATTGGGCCTCACTACCTACTACGGTCCCAACGTCATCAACGATTTGGCCGAGCTGGATACGGACCTTCTTCCCTATACCAAACGCACGCTGACCCACTACCTTGAAAATACCGAAACCACGCCAATCACCAGCAGTCCCGTCTGGTATGAAGAGCGCACGGATTTCTCGACCGCTGCCATTGATACCCCCCGAATCAGCCATCCCGAGACCCGTGGTTATCAGGTGTTACGCGGTCAGGGCCAAGTGACCGGTCGCCTACTCGGTGGTTGTATCGACAGTCTGAACAGTCTGCTGACCGACAAGCACTACCCCGACGAACCCGTTATCGCGCGGCAATACGGTCTCCTTCCCCGGCCTGAAGAATGGCGCGGCAAGATTCTATTTCTAGAGACCAGCGAGGAAAAACCAACTCCAGCCGCTTACCGGACCATGCTCCAAAATTTAAAACAAGCTGGTATTCTCCGCAACGTTAAGGCCATTATCACGGGAAAACCGCAAAATGAGGTTTACTATGACGACTACTGCCGCGCTCTCCTGGATGTGACCCAGGACCTCACCGTACCAATTATGACCAATTTCAACTTTGGCCACGCCTATCCGCGAACCGCCCTCCCTTATGGTTTGAGTGCCAGACTCAATTTCGATACCAAAACGTTGACCGTCACGGAACCCTTCTTTGCTGGGGAGGTGACGCGATGACTTCTTGGCGAGATGACCGCATTCAAGCCGCAATCGACGGGACGAATCCCATGGTCATGGCGACGCTCCCTGGTGGCTTTGCCGTCTATGGTGACACGCAATTTCTTCCCGGTTATGCCATTCTCCTGCCCAAACGAAACGTGGCCGCGCTCAACGACCTGACGCTGGCTGAGAGTACTGCCTTTCTTCAAAGTATGCGTGTGTTGGGCGATGCCGTCTTACAAGCGACTGGCTGTGCGCGCGTTAATTATGACATTCTTGGCAACACCGATAACTTTCTCCATGCCCACGTCTTCCCCCGCTATGCGACCGAACCCGTGGAACGCCGCGTTAAACCGGTCTGGCTATATTCGCCGGACCACTGGTTTAATGACCGTTACGCTTACGATGCCCAACGAGATGGCGCGTTGCGACAACGAATTACTGAACTATTAATTAATAACTAGATATTATTAATAACAAACAATTATTATTAATGTCATTTAGCCTTATAAAAAGCCGGCAGAAAATTCTCAAAATTGAGGATTCTCTGCCGGCTTTTTTCACATCATTTACCCCGCGGGTACCGCCATGACATCGGTATCGACAATGCCAAAACGCCGTCGCATGACCGCCTCGATTTCTTCGCCCAACCGGTAGCTGTCCTGGACCTCCATGTGGGGGTCGACCGCAATCACCACATCTAGCGTGACCACGTTGCCGTTGTAGTGGGCTTTGAGTTCCAAGACCGCTTCGACCGCGGCAAATTCTGCGATGGCCTTACCAAACTGCTGCTCAACTTGCGGGTCGAAGTAATCAGCGAGGTTCAAGCTGCTCTCCCGGAAGATCCGAATGCCAGCTGTTAATATGAAGAGGCCAACCAACATACTGGCAACACCATCCAACCAGGTCACCCGAAACGCCAGTGCACCTCCGATAGCAACCATCGTGCCCAGACTGGTCACGGCGTCACTCAGACTATCCCGCGCCGCAGCGGTCAAGGCAGCATTCTGCAGCTGCCGTCCAGCACGCCTGTTCAGCCACCACACACCCAGCATGATGACCGTTGCCACGGCCCCTCCCAGCAACGTAATGGGTTGCGGCACTTCTTGATCGGCAGGATTCATCAGACTCTTGACCCCGCTATACATGACGCTGGCCGCAATCGCAATCATCACGACCCCGGTGATCATGGTAAAGACCGTTTCGTAGTGAAAACGCGTTAACTGTAGACGTTGACCGCTGGTCGGTGAATCTTCCGGCAACGGTTGCCCCATCAAGTCATCGTCATGAATGTCCCTGGCAATGTAAATACCAATCAGCAGCAAGACCGACGAAATAATACCAGAAAGGTTATTGAAGGCGTCGGCCCGTAACGTCTGTGAGTGCCCCACAATGGCCAAATAGAATTCAATGACCGAAATTGCGAGGTAAGCGCCCACGTTGAGGTAAAGATAACGCTGGGCACCCTTTAACTTCGTCAGTTCACGTTGCTGAGTCGCCTGCCATTCTGCCTGTTCCGCTTGTCGATGCGCTTTTAAATCTTTCATACACGGTCCCCCTACATTTATCTAATTTATTGCGTAATCCCCTGACCCCATTATACCCACTTGCGGTTAAGCAGTTCGCTAACTTCCTCACTAAATCACCTAACCTACGAAAGAAATTGTGTCGACTTTCATTAACGATTTTTACCTTTTGAAAGCGATAATAAAATTTTCTTTGCCCAACAAAAATGCCGTCAAACCAGTGCTACTACCTAGTTTCCTCGGCCAACTAACAAACAATTCAACGAAACCGGTTGCAAACTGTAAATCTTTCGGTTATAATTGCTTTGTGAAATTGATACCAATGATTTTCAAAACTTCCGAAAGAAGGCATTTGTATAATGGCTGAACGTAGTTATGACTTTTTGATGCCCAGTGTCAACTTTTTTGGCCCTGGTGTAATTAACAAGATTGGTGAACGTGCAAAGATGTTAGGGATGAAGAAGCCCGTCATCGTCACCGATAAGTTCCTTGAAGGACTCAAGGATGGTGCCGTTGAACAAACTTTGAAATCCTTAGACGCCGCTGGTGTAGATTACGTTGTTTACAACAATGTTGAACCTAACCCTAAGATTCGGAATATTAAAGAAGTTAAGAAACTTTACGAAGAATCCGGTGCGGACTCCATCATTACTGTTGGTGGGGGCTCTGCTCATGATACTGGTAAAGGTGCCGGCATTATCTTGACGAACGGTGACGATATCACCAAATTAGCCGGGATCGAAACGCTCGACAAGGCTTTACCACCACTGATTGCCGTTAACACAACTGCTGGGACGGGTTCAGAATTGACTCGTCACGCCGTTATCACGAACGAAGAAACCCACTTGAAGTTCGTTGTTGTTTCATGGCGGAACATTCCGTTGGTTTCCTTCAACGACCCTACTTTGATGTTAGACGTTCCTAAGGGCTTAACTGCCGCTACTGGGATGGACGCCTTCGTTCAATCCATCGAACCTTACGTTTCCGTTGACCACAACCCAATCACCGACTCACAATGTATCGAAGCCATCAAGTTGATTGAAACTTCCTTACGTGAAGCCGTTGCTAACGGCCACAACTTGGACGCACGGACCAAGATGGTTGAAGCTGAAATGTTAGCCGGGATGGCCTTCAACAACGCCAACTTAGGTTACGTTCACGCCATGGCTCACCAATTGGGTGGTCAATACGATGCCCCACATGGTGTTTGCTGTGCTTTACTCTTGCCTTACGTTGAAGAATACAACATCATCGCTTGCCCAGAACGCTTTGCTGAATTAGCAAAGATCATGGGTGAAAACACCGATGGTTTGTCCACGCGTGACGCCGCTGAATTGTCCATCAAGGCCATGAAGCAAATGTCACAAGACGTTGGTATTCCTAAGTCAATCAAGGAAATCGGTGCTAAGCCTGAAGACTTTGAATTGATGGCTGAAAATGCGTTGAAGGATGGGAACGCCTTCTCTAACCCTCGTAAGGGGACTAAAGAAGATATCGTTAAGATCTTCCAAGCAGCCTACGACGCAAAGTAACCAATGGTGCTTGAGTCTTGAACCGCTGACGGCTTTAGCCAGTTAAGCGCGACAGCTCAGGCTACCCAATTTCAACAGCGTTGCCCTCATCAACGCTGTTCGCGCGCCATGACTACCTCATGCGCAACTCTACGGCCACTTGGTTACCCCCTCTTGGTCGCCAACTAAACTTAACCATAAACACCGGCCAATCGCAGTTGACTGCACAGCTACCCGATTGCTGGTGTTTAAAAAAGAAGGGACCATCTCTGCCAGAACGTGGAGATGGTCTCTTCGTACATACAACTAAGGGATGCAAGGTGAACTTCAAGATTCGTGCCGTTCAACTGGGCGCACTCCGGCTGCCAGGGATTCCGCCTGCTGTGGGGACGCTTCAGCCTGGAAGAACACCAGTCTTCTCGCTCGCTTTGAAGCCACGAAAACCACGTGTCTCCAAAGTCGCCCGTGCTGTAAGCTGGCTGAAAAAACGCCAGCTAACACCACTTTCACGGCCGGCTCCATCCCTGACCTCCTCCGGCGCTGACGGTGTTTTATCACGACAACAGTTGTCGGTCACGGATACCTGACATTTTCGGTCCAATTGATAACGATGAGCTGGCTGGAAACACCATTTAAGGGGAAGAGGACAGCAGATATGGGGCCAGATACATCATTCTACTTAGTCAGCAAGTACACTAATTATTGGCTTAGTAGAAAAGCAAGCTTGTCGGGCTCGTGACTTGCGCGACTTTAAGTTGTATTCGCATCAATTCCGCCCCTATCTGCCGACCGGTAAGGCGACTCAGCCATCGCGTTGCCTCGCTTTAATCTCAAGTTTATGTTTAGAATAGATATGATTGGTGTTTTGGTAGGTTCACCCTTTAGTAAATCAATCCATCACATCTTAATTTTCAAGAAGGGACTCACTCTTATGCAAAAATACTTAACCTTTGACTGCTATGGCACACTCCTACAGGAATCCGGGACCTACGATACGGTTGCCCAAGTGGCCCGTAAAATCGGCGTCGACCCCCAGCTGGCCCGTGACCGTTTCGTGACCTATCAGGCCGACCGAAATAACATGCACCCCTACGTGGACTATGATTTGTTGACTCGCAACAACCTGATTCATCTCGACTATCAGTTCGGCCTCAAGCACCAATTTGAACGCTACTACGTTGACGTCTTGACGGCCCACCGGAATCTAAAACCGTTCCCCGAGGTCATTCGGACACTGCAAGCGCTCCAACAACGCGACTACCACTTGATCATGATGTCCAATTCGTCGTGGGATATCATTCCGGCCAATGCCGCCGCTCTGCAGGTTCCCTTTGACATCTGGACCGCCGAGGACGTTCACGCCTACAAACCGGACCTGCACTTCTTCAAGACCGTTGCTGACCATTACGGCTTCACCCCCGAAAACCATTGGCACATCGCCGAAGGTTACGCCAGCGATATCGTCCCCGCCGACCAACTCGGCTGGAAATCCATCTGGATCAACCGCGGCAATGCGGCGCCAACCACACCGGCGACCCCTACTCATGCCGTCGCAACCTTGGACAAGGTCTTGGATTGGCTGTAAGTTGCTAGCACGCGTAGACTGCCAGTCAGTTTTAAATGCACCACTGCCAAATTGAAATTATTCACCGATATTTAAACGAGTCTGGGATAAAACTCCCAGACTCGTTTTGTGCGCCGAATATCTATGACTGAAACGTGGGACCAAAGGCAGTCAACTCCGCTTAACCCCGATAGACAAACAATCCAAGCCCGGGATTATTCGTCTATCGAAGCATCGTTCATGCTCATTGACTAACCGCCTTTTGTCCCACTCTCGTAGTCTAAAGTGGCGCCACGCGATATCGTAACACCGTCTTGGCCTTCTCCGGTGCCGTTCGCCGCGTATCAGTCAGGTAAATTTCACGGTGCCAATACTCACCCATGGTCGGGATAACCTTGAGCTGGTTTTCCTGTAACACCGTCTGAAGTTGCGCAAACGTCGCCGGTTCGTCATCGAAGGGACCGTGATGAATCGTCTGTAAGACTGGCCCCTCCGCATAAGTTTCCCATGTCAAATCGCCGAAATACGGATTGGTTTTCTTCTCCATGACCCGTTTCACAGCCGCCTGAAAGTCCGCTGCCGTTAACCGGTCGGGCTGCCGCAACATAATCTTGTACTGCAATGCGGCCTTATTCAGTGCCGGCCCACGTGACCCATCGCTGGTCGTCCAAACGCCTTCCAGCGGATACACCGTGTACTCATAGGGCGCGCCCAGTTCCCCGCGCTTCAAAGCCATGCGCAAGTCATAAGCCACTGGGTACAGGGCACCAATGTGCGTCGCAAAATCCGGCTGATTGGGGTCACCTTTCCCAGTGACCGTGATAAAATTCAATGCCGGTAACGTCAGTAACGTCGGCTTCTTGGGCAGATACCAGTCCTTTTCGGCTTTGCGCCATTCGTGTTTCATCCAATCCCTCCTTAACGTCTTTTATCCCAGTTTACCAAAAAATCGCTCCCCTTATTCGGTTAGCGATTTTTTTGTCATTTTTCTAAGGATTGAACCTACCAAAACCAGCTTGGACCGTCCTGCCCATCGCGTTTCAGTCCAAATTTGGCGAACGGTAAGGTAGCCAGTTTAGCCATGCGACATGCTACAGCTGTTGGCCAACTTTCAAACCGGAGTTACTTTTCAACTAAGGGGACCAACATCTCACCGTGAACGCCGGTTTCGTCTTGGCCAGTCACGTAGGAGGTGTTCGGCCCCCCGACGTAGGCATAATCCGTCAATTGGGGCAAAATCTCGCCAAACGCTGGGCCTTCGAGCGCATTGTACAGTCCCATTTGGTCGGCGGCCGTCCCAGTGATGACCAAATACTTGCCGGCGGGAAAGGCGATCAACCGTTGATCAGCGGTTGCAGCCGTATCGGCGCTGACCTGCCGCCCCGCATAATAGTGAAACTCACCGTTGATGGCCTCGTTGACGGCAAAGGGATAATCGTTGAGTCCCGTCAATTGGTCCAGTGCATGCTCGGCGTTGACCTTTTGCCAAAACGCGGCCTTCTGTTGTCCCATGGTAGAAAAATCCCCCGTTAAGACCGTACCCAAGCCTAAAACCGTAAACGCCGCTTTCGTTTCAATCGTGTAATCTGTCATATTGTGATAGCCTCCTTAAGCTGTTAGACTCAGTATAAGGACTAATAGTTTCAAAAACTGACACTGTTTGGAGGCATTCGATGACTAAAACAGCTCGGATCAATACCATGATGCGCTACATCAATAATCGACAATACTTTACCATTCATGAACTCATGACCCAGTTTCAGGTTTCCCGGAGCACAGTTATTCGTGACCTCAATAGCATTCAAGAACTGGGCATGCCATTAACCGCCAGTGTTGGCCGCGATGGTGGCTACGCTGTCATGCAGAACCAACTACTGCCAGCCGTTCAATTTAACAGTGAAGAGCTCAAGGCCCTCTTCGTGAGCTTTCTTGCTACGCTCAACACTCAGTTGCCCTACTTACAGAATCGCAATACGCTGACAGAAAAATTAGTGGCCATCGCTTCGCAGACCCAGCAAGACGACCTGTTGACCTTGCAGGAACTGCTGGTATTCAGTCATACGAATCCGGCCAATACCCGCTTGACCGAACTCACGGATTTTGCACCAGCAATGCTTAAAACGTTGCTGAACACTTGCTTGACTAGCCGCCAACTGCAACTCACGCTTGCCGCGGGGACACAAACCGTCTGGGTCCGCCACGTCTTTAACCGCCAAGATAATTGGGTCGTTGACGCCTGGGACCTCAGCAACCAGCAGTTTTGTGAAATCAAGATAGCCGACATTCAACAGGTCCGCCCCGTCTCCCGTGAGCAAACGTTGGACGTGGCCGCCATCACCGCTGCCATCAAAGCCGCTCGTCCGGCACCCAACGTCATCATTAAGCTGAACGCGCCGGCCATTCAACAATTCCGGCAACATCCCCACCCAACCACGCCGCTCCAATTTCTGGACCCGTTTCAGCAAACCGCCCGCCTCGAATGCTTTCTGGACGTACACCAACCGCAACAAGTTACTGACTTTAGCCATTGGTTCCTTTACTTGGGGAGTGACGCACAATTGACGGCCGCACCAACCGAACTGACAACCGCAATCCGCCAGGAAGCACGCGGCATTATCGACCAGTTGCCGTGACGTTTCACGTGGAATAATTCTGCTCATTCACTATAATATTTTTTGTTTCGGTCGTAGCTTCCACCTCACAAGTCTGCTACACTCAACTCAGGCGACACATTTGACTAATCAAGTGTTGCTTCCTTGAGGAGGAGTTTCCTATTGAAGAAATCAGTCATCACCGTTAAATTTTTCAGTCTCTGCTTGGTCATCAGCTTTTTAGTCACTGTCGGCTTCCCCCTAACAGCACGGGCAGACACTTGGAAAACCATTCAGTGGATCACCCTTACTGAAGATGTGACGGTCAACAAACTTAACAATTCCAGCCATAAGGTCGTCGGTCAATCGGTCGCCAAGTCCGGGAAGTACTACCTCCTGCGACGTGAAAAAAACGTCTGGGTCCTCCATTCGGGGAAGTATACGACCAATGCGACCTACACCTATGTCGTGAAGCGCAGTCCCAACGTTTTTCACTGGTACGCGCATGGTAAGCACCCCACGAAGCCCGCTAATTTTAAATTTGCTAAATTCAGTAAATTCTCAACTACCGCTTATCGTCCGGGTTATGCGGACATCTACATGGAGGGCTCCCAAAAGTTTTTCAGCGATGCGGCGCACAAGCAGTTGGCCTTCAAGGTAACTGACAATCTCCATCCCTTGCAGGTCAAGCAAAGTGCCACGTCCAGCAAGACACTAGACGTTTTATTCAACGGGAAAAGGGCACAGGTCACCCCCAAAAACAGGGACTCGCTGACCGTTAAGCCTTACAATTCAGAAAAACTCGACTATGAAACGGTGATTTCTCAGGTGCCACCATATTCAGCCAAGGCCGTCTTACCCAAGAATTTCAACATGAAGAAGATTACTTGGTGGGAGCAGGACGGTTGGCAAGACGGTGACGATGTCAGCACCGCCTATCGTTTGGTGCATGGTGGCTGGGTCTCTATTGGTTACTAACTGACAATTCGTCACATCAAAAATAACCCATCAAGGCGGAACAGGAGCTCCAACCTTGATGGATTATTAAATTTAATGACTACTCGTCGCTTTTCCTATGATCTGCATTCAAAAACGACTAACTCCGCACATACCCGAAGTTAGTCGTTTTTGAATGCCCGCGATTTAACCTACCGCAACAAGTACCCACCGTCGACTGGCAACATGACCCCAGTCACATAGTCTGACGCACTGCTGGCCAGAAAAACCATGGGTCCCATCAGATCCGCTGGCACTCCCCACTCACCGTTGGGAATGTGCCCCGCAATTTCTGGTCCCCGAACCGCGTCTTCCTGTAGCGGCTTGGTCATGTCCGTGCTGATATAGCCCGGCGCTAAACCATTGACCTGCACGTGATACGGCGCTAGCGCATCTGCATAGGACTTGGTCAGGCCAACCACCCCGTGCTTGCTAGCGGCATATGGAAAGATTCGTTTGCCAGCGCGGTACGACTGCATTGACCCAATGTTAATGATCTTCCCGTGGTGTTGGTCGGCCATGACCTTGGCGGCCGCGTGGGACAAGTAATAGGTCGCATTCAAATTGGTGTCGATCACCTTGCGCCAGTCCTCATCCTTAAAATCGAGAACGTCGTTGCGAATCTGAATCCCTGCATTATTGACCAGAATGTCCAACTGGCCAAATTCCTTGAGTGTTGCCGCGACCGCTTTCTCGGCAGCCCCCGGCACAGTGATATCTTGCTGGAGAAAACTAATGCGTCGCCCATAGCTTTCGACGATTTGCCGAATATCATCCCAACCGCGTTGCGAGTGGCTCACGACCATAATATCCGCGCCATATTCCGCTAACGCCATCGAATAGTACTTGCCCAGGCCGTGAGCGCCACCAGTAATCAGTGCCACTTGACCGTCTAATGAAAAGCTCTGTCGATCAAATTTTGTCATTGTTTTATGCTCCTATCTTCGCGTGTATTCAAGGTTCGCATGCGCCTGCTGACAGACGTGGCCCTCAATTGCGCGTAAAAACTCATTGTACAAATACCCATTTTGAAGCGGTAACACCACATCGAGGGCGTAAACGTCCAGCCGAAAAATATGCGTGCCCCCCTGTGGTCGCGGCCCCGTGTAATGCCGCGTGAGATCGTAGCCCTGCTGCCGAAATGCCGCTGGCTGGCGAATCGTATCGATAATATTTGCCATGCTATTGGTCCCCTGAACGAAGCTTTCAGCCTGACTCGCGGCGACCGGCACGACCACTGTGCTGTCCCGAACCGGTAAGTTGGCACCCAACCAGTGAATCCAGGAATAGCCCACGATGGGAATCGTATCGTGGTCGATGACGCTAAATGCCACCGTTTGCGCGGTCGCTGGTAAATCATTCACCGTAAACGGAAAGGAGCGCAAGTTGATACCGTCGATCAGCTGCGCGGCAGGTTGATTGATGCCATATTGGTCCGGCAAGGTCGGCAAGGCAAATGGAAACTGGATATCCATCTTAATCCGTCGCCTTCTTCAATAACGGCTTCCCGGCTTGATCAACCAATACCGTCATCCCCGACCCCAACGTCGAATACATCCCTAGTAGGTATTGCACCCCCGTCTCCTTGTCGGTAATGATCTGCACCTGCGTGGCGCCCTTCACCTTAGGGGTTTCCACTTCGAACCGCGTTTCCTTTGCCATCGTCAATTCCTCCTTAGAAATCACAACAATCCAATCGTTAGATAAGTTCAGTGTACCATTTTGACCAGCAAAAAAGCTCAGGTCACCACCCGAGCTTTGGTTTAATGCAATTTAATTATTGTGACTGAAGGTTGAAAACGGCCATCCCTGTTCTAACAATAATACTGGGCAACCTAGTGGTCCCTTTCGCCTTACCGGCCGGCAGATATGGGCTGGACCGGTGCGAACACAACTTGAAGCCTCGAAAGAGCCGAGTCTACAAGCTTGGTTTTCTACTAAGCCAGTAAGAAAATCACTTACTGACTAAGTAGAACGACGCGCCTGAGCCCATATCCGCCGACCTCTCGGCTTACATTGTTGTTCGCAGACAACACTGAAAATAACTGTAATCATCATTATCAAGTGAACCGAAAAATGTTAGATAACTGCAACTTACAGCCGTTGTCTTGATAAAACACCGTCAGCGCCGGAGGAGGCCAGGGATGGAGCCAGCCGTGAAAGTGAAGTTAGTTGGTGTTTCTCAGCCAGCTTACTTCACGGGCGCCTTTGGAGACACGTGGTTTTCGTCGCTTCAAAGCGAGCGAGAAGACTGGTGGTCTTCCAGTCTAAAGCGTCCCCACAGCAGGCGGAATCCCTGGCCGCCGCAGTGCGCCTAATTTAACGGTACAACTAATCGACGACAACAGTGCCTTATTTTGCCTGGTGCCGCAATTCCATTTCGATTTCTTCCAGTGACTTGCCCCGCGTTTCGGGAACCAAGTAGTGGACGAAGAACATGGACAATACGGCGAACACGGCAAAGACCGCGAATGGACCACCGACGTTGTTGTGGAAGTAGGCCAACATGACCAGGAAGAATTGTGACACCAAGAAATTCCCAATCCAGTTGGCAGCGGACCCAATCGACGACCCGATTCCCCGAACACTCAATGGGAAGATTTCCCCAATAGTGACCCAGGCAATTGGCCCCCAGGAAATGGCGAACCCGAAGATGTAAATCGCGATTAAAATCATCGTTGGAATCGCTGCTGCATGAATGTTGACGGTAAAGTTTAGAATTGCCAAAATTCCTAGTGAAACGGCCATGACGATCGACCCAAACATCAGGAAGGTCTTCCGATTGAACTTGTCCATGATAAACGTTGCCAAGACGGTCACCACGAAGTTCACGATTCCAATCCCAACGGAGATCCAGATAGCACTTCCCTCGGCAAAGCCAAACCCTTTAATGAAGACTTGGGGCAAGAAGTAAATGACCGAGTTGATCCCAACCAACTGTTGCAGCAACATGATTCCGACGGCAACGATCACGGCCGGCCGGGCAATCGTAAACAGTTCCTTGACGCCACCCTTAGGCTGATGGGCAACCATTTCGATATCGGTCAATTCCTTTTGGGGATCATCGGTCGTATTTTTACGTAACATCTTCAATACGCTCAAGGCTTCTTCAGTGTGACCCTTTTCAGCCAAGAAACGTGGTGATTCGGGAAGCATTAAGCCCCCAATCAGTAACATCGCAGCTGGGATCAACGCGGAACCCAACATCCACCGCCAGTCACGCACGCCCAACAGGTTGTGGTTCAAGAACCCCAGGTTGGACACGTACGCTAACAAGATCCCCAGCGTAATCATGAGTTGGAAGAGGGTGCCGAGTGAGCCCCGCCGTTCTGCAGGTGCCAATTCTGCCAAGTACGCTGGCGTCAATGCAGAAGCAGAACCCACGGCCAGACCTAAGATAATGCGGGCGATTACCATGGACCAGAAGCCCACAGCGACCATGGACAGTGAGGACCCCAGCAGGAACAGAATTGCGGCTATAATCAAGAGGCGTTTACGACCATAGCGGTCAGCTAACGGCCCCACGCCTAGCGCTCCGACGGACGATCCAATCAACACGGACGACGTGATGAACCCAGTCTGGGCAATATTCAGGTTAAAATTGTTTTCAATCAGTGGTGAGGCCCCAGAAATAATACCAGTATCAAATCCAAATAGGAGGCCTCCTAACGCACCAAATGTGAAAATAAAAAACGTACTTAAATGTCGATTCATGACTAATGTCCTCACCTTTCATAAATAATCAGCAGATATAAGATAACACTTGCGGCTTTCTATGTAAACGCTTACGATAGTGATTTAACAGCGTTTCTACCTAGTTAACCGTCAGAACTAGGTAGAAATCAGTCTATACCAATTTATGTAAAGAATGTGTAAAAACGTCCGAACCGTCATTCGGAAATCCAAGCTGTGTAGACCAATCACGTGATTAATTACACGTTCTGCCGGCCAAAAAAAATATAAAAAAATTCGTCGACGATTTCCGCCAACGAACCTGATTCGTGATTATCCTGAATGAACTCGTCTTTACGCCACCGTCATCTTACCATCCATGATCATGTAGGTCTTATCGGCAAACTCCTGTAGCCGCAAATCATGTGTCACCACCACGATGGCCTTGTTGTGCTGCTTGGCCAAGTCGCGCAGTAATTGCCCCACGACCTTGACCCGGTCACTGTCGAGCGCCGCGGTCGGTTCGTCGGCAAGAATGATATCTGGATTTTGATACAGTGCTCGCGCAATGGCGACCCGCTGCGTTTGCCCACCGGAAAGCTCGGCGGGAAACTGATTGACCAATTGACCGATTCCTAATTGGTCTAACAAGTCCGCCAACTCGGCCGCATTCAGGTTTCCCTGCGGTTTGACCCGGTCGACCAGCTTGAACTGATCCTTCACGGTGAGGTATGGCACCAGGTTGTAGGCTTGTAAAATAAAGCCAATTTGGTTGAGTCGTAGTGCATCCCGGTCCTTACCAGATAACTCCTGCAAGGTCTTGTTCTCCACGACGACCGAACCAGATGTGGGCGTCTGAATCCCCCCAGCAATCGTCAGGAAGGTACTCTTCCCTGACCCGGACGGTCCCAGAACCAGACTCACTTCACCGGCGCTGGCCTCGAAGCTGATATCGTGAAGCACGATCACTTCGTTGGTCGCATGGCCGAATTTTTTATTCACGTTGGTTAAGGTTAATGCTGGCATCACTTATCCTCCAATCACGCTGACGGGGTCAACGTTTAAAATAATCTTGACGGGAATCAGGGCACCAATCACGCCGGTCAACAGAATCCCAGCCGTGACACCGCCTAATAGTGGTAGGTTGAAGCTCATCGGGACCCCCGCGGGAAGTGCCAGTACGGTCGCTAGTGTCAGTGCAGTGCCAATCACCAGCCCCCCCACGACTAGTAGGAGCGCTTGGCTAATGGTCGTGGTGACCAGCACCTTGGCGGGAATTCCCTGCGCCCGCAACACCGCATAGTTCGGCAACTTTTGCATGGTTAAAATGTACAGGAAGACGGCGATTACGACCATCGCAATAATCATCAGAAAGGCGATCATGAAGGTAAACGTCGTGTTCTGCGCAGAATAGCCGGGGAGCTTGTTGATAAATTGACTCATACTCAGCGTGCTCAACCCATGTTGTGCCGAAAAGTTGGCATCGTTGGACACGATCCCGTTAGCTTTGTAATTGCTCGTCACGTGACTCAACGTTCGCCAAGTCCCTAGGGAACCATAAACCACCGGGGCGACGCTCATCTTCGCATTGTGCGTAAACCCAACGATGGTATATTGGCCACTAGTCGAATTTAGCGTGACCTTGTCGCCCAGCGCGTAGCCATTGTCCTTAAAGCTATCATCGACCATGATTTGATTGGCTTTGACCGGCTTATGGCCGTGTGTGACCTTGACCGTTTGATAGATAAATTGCTGGCGTGAAATCCCCAAAAACTGTGCAGATAGTTTAGCCTGCCCTTTGGCCTTTGCCACGACCCCCGCCTGCCCCAAGTAGGCTTCGTGTTTAGTCATGGCGACCTTGTTGGCCGTTGTGCTGGTAATCAACGATTGCGATATGCTGTCGTTGGCGTCCTTATCGAGGGCGACCCGGCTGGCATCCCACGATGAGATGGCCTGCGTGTTCTGTTGGGCCAGTCCATAAGCCAGACCACTCAGGACGAACACCAGGTACGTCACCAAGACGATCATGCCGATGATCAGCCCATACCGCAGCTTTTCGTGGCGAATTTCCTTTAAAGCTAAAAACATTAACGTTCCTCCTCTAACAGCAACAAGACTTGCTGAAAACGGGCTAGTGCTGCGTCTCTATCGGCAGGTTGCAGCATAATTTCTTTAATCGTGGCGTGGCTCAACGTCATCGCGGCCCAATCCGCAGCGGGCAACGTCACCGGTACCGGCCGTTCCGGCAGGAGGCTCTCGTTTTCGCTGTAGTGCCGACGAATCAACTGGTCGTACTGACTATTGGTGAAGTGATCGACAAATTGTTCGACCGCCTCATAGTAGGGTTGCGGCTGAAATTGCCCACTGGGGGTCACATCAAAGTCGCGGTGAATCTCCTGCATGGCCGTGTGATAGAGATATTGATAAGCATCAGTCAGGTCATCGAAATACTTGTAAAAGGCCCCCCGCGCGATTCCAGCGGCGGTCACGATCCGGGCCACCTGGGCATCGGCCAATCCGTGTTCGGAAAATTCAGTCAACAGGGCCGCGGTCACCCGTGTCCGTTTCTCAGCAGTTAAATGATCAAACGTGGTTGAAGGCATAAGCCGTCTCCTTTCGGTAACCCCAAATTTAAGTCGTTACGTTATCAAAGTGACACGATGTCACTTATGTACAAAAAGCAGTTTACCATTCAAGTGACACCGTGTCAACTCGAAGCAAAAATAAAATCGGCAATGCGGTTGTACTAGTTGCTCATTGCCGATCAATTATTAGTTTTTTAAGTTTCCAAGCATCGACCATGCCTGTTCCAGCAACAACACTGGGACTAAAATTGGACAACCTGGTGGTCCCTTTCGCCTTACCGGCCGGCAGATATGGGCTGGATCGGTGCGACGCGCCTGAGCCCATATCTGCCGACCTCCCGGCTTACATCGTATTCTCGGACGACACTGAGAATAATTATAACTGTCGCTATCATTTATCGCCCAAAGTATTAGGTAGCTGTGATTTACAGCTGTTATCGTGATAAAAGCCAACCAGCGCCGGAGGAGGCCAGGGATGGAGCCGGCCGTGAAGGTGAAGTTAGCTGGTGTTTCTCAGCCAGCTTACTTCACGGGCGACTTTGGAGACACGCGGTCTTCGTGGCTTCAAAGCGAGCGAGAAGACTGGTGTTCTTCCAGTCTGAAGCGTCCCCACAGCAGGTGGAATCCCTGGCAGCCGCAGTGCGCCCAATTTAGCCTAATTTAATGGCACGGATGCTTCCCAATACTAGGATGAGATTCGAATTTCATTTTCAGTTGGTTTAAGCTTTGTCAGGTATACTGACGAAATACTCTATGGTAGAAACGCGCCTGAGCCGGACCATTTTGAACAAGTCACCTTTTATTGCTCTACATTTAGATGCTCCGGTTCGCCAATCAGCAGGTGCCCAGCAATGGCGATGGCCAGAAAGACGACCGCCACGCCACACACACCGGTCCAGCCAGCGTGACTCCACGCCCAAGTCGCTGACAACGTC
The DNA here is from genome assembly GCF_007115095.1 of Levilactobacillus enshiensis. Lineage (GTDB taxonomy): Bacteria > Bacillota > Bacilli > Lactobacillales > Lactobacillaceae > Levilactobacillus > Levilactobacillus enshiensis. Next base: position 95,677 of record NZ_SULH01000003.1, read on the forward strand.
CCAATCGCCCCGCCGAGAAAGTAACTGAACATGAACACGGAATTGTTCCGACTACTCTCACGTCGATTCAACGACTGGACGATGGCCTGGTTGGAGACCTGACTGAACTGCGTCCCCAAATCCAGTAGGACGATGCCGACAATCAGGCCGAACAGCCAGTGACCTATCAGCCAAAAAATAACAAACGCCACACCAGAGAAAACCATGCCCAGTCCGACCGTCAATCGTGGTGAACGTTGGTCGACCAGGTTGCCGATCATCGGTGCGGCCAAGACCCCGGCAATCCCCAGTAGTCCTAGTAAGCCAGCCACATTACTGCCTAAATGGTATTGCGCCGCCAGGTAGAACGCCAGTGTCGACCAGAGGACGTTGGACATGCCAAACAGGCAGAACCCATTGATGGCCGAGCCCCGGAGCTCGCGTTGGGTCATGAACAATTTCGGCAACATTCCAATCACCTTTAAATAGTTCAGATCCTGATGCCCACGTGCATCGTGCGGCAGGCGGAAATGAACGATGGCCAGAAAAATCAGGTCAATCGCCGCCGCAATCAGGTAGATGTCCTGCCACGGCATCACACTTCCCAGCAGGCCACTGAACGACCGCGACAGTAGAATCCCCGTCAGCAAGCCACTGAGGACGATGCCCAAGACCTTCCCCCGCTGTAAATTGGGAGCCAGGTACCCGGCATAGGGAATAATAATCTGCGGCGCGACTGAGGTGATCCCGACCAGCGTCGTGGCGACCGCAAAGACGCCGGCATTGGGAGACCAGAATGCGAGTAACATGGAGAGAATCGATAACATCATCATAAATTGAATCAAATGATAGCGATCAAAGATATCGCCCAACGGGACAATCAGGAGCAGGCCAAACGCGTATCCCAGCTGCGTTAACATGGCCAACATCCCGACAACGGCCTTCGATAGGTTAAAGTCCGCCGCAATTAAGTTCTCGATGGGTTGAATAAAGTTCAAATTGGCCACGATGACCCCGGTCACCACAGCCATTAAAAGAATGGTACGACGCGATAATGCTGCTTGTGTCTTCACTGAAAAAACCTCCTCAAACCAGTGTAGCCTTTTTCACTGGGATTGAAAACCAGCCCGAAAATGGTAGCGGTTACGCTCTAAACTGAGCTTAAAGCGGATTCAAAACTACTGCGTGTTCTGGCAGTCATTTCCGCCCAGGCTCCCAGTCCCAGTCGAATTCGTCGCAATTTTTGAATTAATTGGTTAAATTAGGTTAACCGCCTAACCTGCCCGTAAATCAACGATAATTGGACTTGTGAATTTCAAAAATATTAATTTATTTAAGACCAGCGATTAATTTTAGAATGCAGACCAGCCGCCCTTTCTGGCCGATTTAAGCGTTATTTTAACGCCTTATACTTTGTGAAATTCCGGCAAAAGGGTTGCAAATATTTATGGAATCGTTTACAATTACCCTTGTAAAGTTAGTTAAGCGATTAACATGTTTTACCTTTAGTAACCGAACTATCCATAAACGCTTTAACCACAGCAATCATAGAACTGTTTTTTATTTACAAATTTTGTTAATCGCTTAACTACAGTCGAAAAGGAGTGAACGCATTGCTATTCGTAAATTTAGATTCATTCGATGCTCAGGACTACGAACGCGTTCAAGAGGCAGTTTCCTTCCTCAAGAACACGGATTTAACGGCAACTCCCCTGGGTCGCAGCCATCAAGATGGCGACAGATTCTACGTCCAAACATTGGAATACGAGACCGAGCCCATTGAGGATTTCGACTTTGAAATTCACAACAAGCGTCTGGACCTACACTACATCGTGGCCGGTGAGGAACGCATCGACGTTGCCCCCGACACGAACTACGTTGGCATCAGCGATTACAACGATGACCGCGACATTCAATACGTCCAACGGCCAACGGCTTTTAATCAAATTCTCCTGCACCAGGGTGACTTCGTTTTGATTGGCATGCACGAACCGCACCGGACCAACGGCCTCATCGAGCACCCCACTCACGTTAGAAAAATCGTTCTGAAATTAGGCAGATAAGGAGCTTCTCATCATGGATACTACTGCGACACATGGAAAATGGACCGGTCGCCAGATCATGGTCCTCGCCGGTATTTGGCTGGCGTTCTTAATTAGTTTCATCACTCGGCTGTCATGGGCAACCATCATGCCTTCAGCTATTGATTCCCTACATTTCACCGTTCAACAAGGGAATTCCTACTTAACCGCATTCTACATTGGGTACGCCATCACGGTGCTGCCTGGTGGGATGCTCGCCGATAAATTCGGTTACAAGAAGTTATTGCTCTCCGCCGTTGCCGGGAACTTGATCGTCATGGTTGCCATGGTCTTCATGCACGGTTACTGGGATGGGTTGGCTCTCCGGTTCGTCTTAGGGCTGGTCAGTGGTCCTGACTTATCCGCTTGTTTAGGGATTATCACCGAATGGTTCGATGGTAAGAAGCGGGCCACCGCAACTGGGATTTTCAACACGTGTACCTCATTTGGGTTGACCGTCATTAACTTGTACGCCCCAACAGTCATGGTCCACTATGGCTGGCGTGCTGCCTTGGGTGTGACTGCCCTCTTCCCACTGGCTGCTTTGATCTTCTCTTACTTCGCCTTAAAGGGCAATCCGCCATTCCCACAACAGTTTGGTGTTAAGGAAGCTAACGGGAAAATCGAACAAGAATCTTCAATGTCTCGTTTACGTAAAGCCATCAACAACCGTTCCGTTTGGATGTTAGCGATTACTGGTTTATTCGCTACTGGTGCCAAATGGGGCGTTACCAACTGGGCGAACCTCTTCATCGTGAAGAGCTTGAAGTTCAGTCTGGTTACTGCCGGAACTGCGATGTCCATCTTCGGGATCACGTCCGTTATCTCCATGGTCGTTGCTGGTTGGATCTCCGACCACTCTAAGTTATCTCGTCACATCTGGGCCGCTATCTTCATGGCCATCTTCACCCCAACCATTATTGGGTTCGCATTGACACCACATGGTAGTTTAGGTCTATTGTACTTCTGGACCGGTGCCATGGGGGTTGGGGCCTTCATGTTCAGTACCATCACCAACAACTTGTCCGTTGAAGTCGCACCTGCCGACCAACGGGGGACCGTTTCTGGGTTCATCAACGTCTTCAACCAAGTTGGGTCTTTCTTGGCCCCCGTCCTACTGGGCCAGTTGTTAGCTTCAACGGGTAGTTACGTGACGTCATACTTAACTATCTCAGTCTTCCCGATTGTCGCTGTGATCGCCTTACTCTTCGTACGTGAGTCCGACGCAGATAAAAACAAATAATTATACTAAAAGGAGAAATTACTCATGGAATTTGGATTAAGCAAGAGTCACCAACGCAACGAAAAGGTCGAAAAACGGATTCAAACTGCTTTGGACTGGTTAGACGCCCGTTCAACTGAAGAACTATTGGCAGAACCAATTGGCCCTAAGGTCATCGCTGACGGCGTTGAACTTCGTTTCCAAGAATACGACACCCGTGACTACGCTGAAATGACTTACGAAACCCACCGTGACCACATCGACATCCACTACATGATCAGTGGTGCTGAATGGGTTCGTTGGGCCGACGAAGGCACTGCTGAAGCCGTTAGTCCTTACGACCCAGAAGAAGAAATCCAACGCTTCGGTCACCCTGCTTTCCACAGTAAAGCCCTCCTGACTGACCGTCACTACGCTATCTTCGACCCATCCGACTTACATGCCGCTCATGGGATGGTCGATGGCGAGGTTGGTCACAACCACAAACTTTGCGTTAAGATCGCCATCAACTAAGGTTTTACTAGCGCTCCCCCTTTTTCACAGCGCACACCATTAAAAAGTCATCAATGACCCGAATTTGGTCGTTGATGACTTTTTTCGTGCGTTGGCATAGGACCAGTGTCCGCAGATTGGCCGCTACCGGTTGCCAGGGACGCCACTTGCTATTGAAGAGCCTAAAACGGAAAACCAAAGTTATAGTACACAATTTGCGCGGCTCGATAAAAATCTTCATCACGCATGGTTTCAATGTAATCGATTTGGCGATTAGCGTTAGCCGATGCATCAAATGAATAGACTTGCGCAGCCACAACTTGACCATGAATTTGGTAGCCGTCGCCCAAGGTCAGATAACCAGGTAAGTCCCTAATTGTAGATGTAATTGGGGCAACAATAACAAAACCCGTGCTCTGATTGTAAAGATCACTACTGAGCACAAGGGCCGGGCGACGTTTTTTAATTTTTCGGCCACGTTGTGGATCAAAATCAATCCAGATGAGATCTTTTGTTTAGGCACATATATGTCATTATTTTACTTCTCTTCAATTAACGTCAGGCCACTCCTCAGTCATGGACCTTGAATCTTTTTTTGAGGCGTATGGATTTTCCATTTTGGGGACTAACGTGAAGGATTCACCGTCCGTGGCAGGAATTAGTAGCCAACGTTGGCCTTTCTTAAAACGATCATCCTTTGGCAAACTCAGCGCTAAAGAGTTACCACGACTTACTGTTTTTACTTCCATCATGATAAAGTTCCTCCTTGTTAGTCACTAGAATAGACTGACACTTATTTCGTATTGAATCGTGATGACCTTTTACTCTTATATCTATTTCTGAGTATAAGAATAAAATCAACTGGTATATTAACAATCAAGATCCAAATCAGCGTGTATAAATCCCACCCGAATAGCGGTACATTAATCATAATCGTCACAAGTAAGAAAGCCACCAGCTCAAGCACTGGTTCATTAAACCACTTTCGATGACTGCCTGCCCTTTTTAAAAGACGGGGTCTTACCAGAAAGATCATAACGGATAGTAGTAATAACAAGCCAATTGTCTTTAACCACATTATTTTTGCCCCCTTACAAACATCATTAGATCAATTACAATTATTTTCTTGACTGGTCTTGATTAATGATATTCTCAGTATTCACAATTATCGTACTACTCAATTTTTTACAGCACTACTTACTGAGTACTGAACTTCTAACAGTTTCTGCATGTGCCCGAGGAGTTACAACCTTTCCTAGCATGGTAAAAACCGACATAACTTGACCTTAACAATAACCTTTTTTCAACAGATTACAATGCAATATACGGTGTAAATAATATCGGTAGCATTTTATAATTTGAGACTTATAGCCCTTAAACCATTTTTTATGTTTCAAGATTCGGCGGACACCAACATGTTCAAACTGAGATTATACTATCGCTCTTTTTGCTATTCTGTTGCAGCTATTATTTACCTTCAAAGGAACGGGATTGCTCTCAAAAAATGCATTTCAACGCTCAAAAGCCACTGCTTAAAAGTTGCCGAAAATTATTTGGATAAAAGTATAACGAAAAATGGTTCCTAGAAATCATGAACTGATCTCTAGGAACCATTTTCAATTACTGGAGCTCAAAATAAGTTCACACGTTAACTCTATTCGCGCGCCGCATGATCCTTAGACTTCGCGTTGTTTTGGCCGTAATAAGCGTTAGCCCCGTGCTTGCGCAGGTAATGCTTGTCCAGCAAGTATTGTGGCAATTCGCGGTTAGCCCGGGTCAATTGGGCCGTGTGGTAGTCTTCTTCAGCGACAACTTCGAGCACCTTGGCGTTGTAAACGGCCTTGTCAGGGGTTGGGCCCCAAGCGAAGGGACCATGTTGACTCACCAGAGCGGCAGGAACGGCTTCGTAGTCGATGCCCCGTTCGTTAAACGTCTTGACGATGGTCTTCCCCGTGTTACCTTCGTAGTCCTCTTCGATTTCCTCTTTGGTCAAAGCATCTGCGGCGGGTACATCCCCGTAGAACGTATCTGCATGCGTCGTGTTCATGGCCGGAATGTCCATCTTAGCTGCGGCAAAAGAAACAGCCCAAGGTGAGTGGGTGTGCACGATTCCCCCGATATTTGGAAAATGGTTGTACAGGTACGTGTGGGTTGGCGTATCGCTTGACGGGTTCATGTCGCCTTCAACGACCTTACCGTCCTTCACGTTCACAACGACCATGTCTTCTGGCTTTAAGTCGTTGTAGTCGACACCAGAAGGTTTGATGACGTACAAGCCCTTCTCCCGGTCGATACCGGAGACGTTGCCCCAAGTGAATGAGACCAGACCGAGTTGTGGTAAGCGCATGTTAGCGTCGTAGACTTCTTGTTTGAGTTTTTCAAGCATAGGTTGTTCGCTCCTTATTTTCTGTGTCTTGCTGGCGGTCGCTATGACCGGCAGAGATAGGTGTATTTTAGTCAAACTGGGTTGCGCTAGAAATCAGTTTATTCGTTGTTGATTTTCCAGCTGAAATCAACATGGGTAGAGACCGTGTGGCGACGAACAATTCCACATCTGATAACCTGTGATATCCACGCTTGTCATGGCAGAGATCAATCAGAGCCGGAGGAGGCCAGGGATGGAGCCAGCCGTGAAAATGGTGTTAACTGGCGCTTTTCCAGCCAGTTTACAGCATGGGCGACTTTGAAGACACACAGGTTTCGTGGGGCTTCAAATCGAGTCGGAGGACCGCTTCACAGTCCGGAGCGTCCCCACAGCAGGCGGAATCCCTGGCAGCCGCAGTGCGGTCATTCAGCAGTAAGTGTACCGGTTAACGTCGACACACTGACCCCATTATTTTTCTGCGAAACTAGTCGGCGATAGCTTCTTGTTCAATACCGACTTTGGCGAAGAGGTCGTCGAAGAACTGCTTGGCCTTCTTGATCTCACCCACGGGATCAGCCGTGGTCCCCGTCCACATTTCAACGGTGTAGCTCCCAGAATAATCTAGCCGGGCCAACATCCGCAGGCAGCCCTCGAAGTCCACGCAGCCTTCGCCGAAGGGAACTTCCTTGAACTTACCTTTAAACGTTGGGGTCACAGCTAGCGTGTCCTTCAAATGGATAGCCGCAACGTCTTCCAAGTTATTCTCCAAGTCCTCAGCCACATTATTTTCTGGCCAAGCGCTGATGTTGCCCAAGTCAGGGTAGCCTTGCAGGAAGGGACTCTTGATCATGGTCTTGTAGTGCGCGATTTTGGTCAGGGAGTTGATGAACGGGTCATCCATGGTTTCAATGGACAACGTGACCAGCTTCTTCGCGGCCATTTCAACACACTTGCGCAAGTTTTCCACGAAGTATTCGCGGCTTTCGACCGTCTTCTTTTCGTAGTAAACATCGTAGCCGGCTAACTGGATGTTCTTGATTCCCAAGTCAACGGCGAGGTCGATGGCCTTTTGCATGATCTCCAAGGACTTGGCACGGATTGCCGGGTCCGCAGAGCCCAGTGGGAAACGCCGGTGACCGGACAACATCATGGTGTTGATGCGGCTGTTGGTTGCCCACATCGCGTTTCTGAAGTCGGCCCGCTGTTCGCGCGTCCAGTCCAGTCGAGCTAACCGTTCGTCACTTTCATCGATAGAGAATTCCAAAAAGTTAAAGCCCAATTCATGAACTAAGTTAAACTTCTCTTTCCAAGTTAAATCTTGGGGTAATGCTTTTTCGTAAATGCCTAATGCGTTAACTGTCACTGTTCTGCTCCTTCTTGAAATGCTTTGAGACTGCTCCAACTGCCGTCCAACGCCGTCAATAGTGAGACGTAGGCGGTATACTTTTGGTCGTAAATTTTCACTTGGTCGGCACGAGGTTCATAGCGCGCCTTGACGTGTGACATCTTCGCCGCAGCGTCTTCTAAGCTCGCATACCGGCCACTGCCGACTGCCGAGGTGATGGCGCCACCCAGACCACCAAGTTCGTTGGATGCGACCAACTCGATTGGCAGGTTCAGGATATCCGCAAACATTTGCACCCAGCTTGGAGAATTCGTGCCCCCACCGGACATGCGGACGACTTGCGGCTGGTGACCCAGCACCTTCAATAGCGATTGCACGTGGTACCGGTGGGCAAAGGCAATGCCTTCGTAGACCGCGCGGACCATTTCGGACTTCGTGGTATTGCTCCGCAGGCCGATAAAGGAACCGGTCGCTTCGGGGTCGGAATTGCTCCCATAGAGGAACGGGAAGTAGATCAGCTTGGCAAAGGTCGCGTCCGTGTTCTGCAGGAACACTTCGAGGTCGTCATAGATCGACTTTCCCTGTGCCTTGGCGTCGCGGGTCTCGGCAGTCATCAACATCTTGATAATGATGGCCAGGTTCCCCGCGGAGGTCGGACTTGACGCTTCGATCAGCTTCTTGCCGGTCGGAAAAATCGAGTTCATCAGCCCGCTGTCTTCTGGGGCCATCGTGTCATTGGGGAAGATGTTCATGTTCCAGGTGCCGGCAATCAGACTGAACTTATCGTTGTCCAAAACGCCGGTCGCAATGGCGCAGGCATCAATGTCGAACATCCCACCGAAGACGGGGGTACCCGCCTTGATCCCGGTCATCTTTTCGGCTGCCGGTGACACGACCCCGCATTGATCCGTGGCGTGGACCAGTTTTGGCATCTTATCAAACATTTCCGGAATCCCGAAGAAGTCGAAGAGTCGCTGGTCATAAGTCTCCGTGTCCAAATTAACAAAGTTATTGCCGGACGCATCGCCAATTTCTTGGTAAACGTCGCCCGTCATCAGGAACCGAATGAAGTCCTTGTTGGACAACACCGCCCCAATCTGTGCGTAGTGTTCCGGCTCGTGTTCTTTCAGCCACCGTAAGATAACCGGGGCTTGGCTAGGCATCACGTGTTGGTGGCTGATGGCATAGATATCGCTAACGCTACTTTCAAAGGTCGTCGCGAGTTTTTCGGCACGGCTGTCGGCCGATAGAATGCCATCCATGAAGATCTGCTGGTCGTGGTCCAGGACGTAGAGCCCTTTCCCGTGACCGACCGTCGAAATGCCGCTAATTTGGTCACCCGTTAAGTGGGCCTTGGCCAGCGCATCGTGTGCCGCTGCCCCCAGCGCCGTCCACAACTCAGCGAGGTTCGTTTCGTGAAATCCCGCCTTGCGTTCACGGTTCTTCGTGGGAAAAGCGGAGACTGCTAATTGGTCCCCCTGGTCGTTAAAGATGGCCACTTTGGTGTTGGTGCCACCGTTATCGATCGTTAAAAAGTAGCTTGCCATGTTCAGCCACACTCCTTATTTATAAACTAATTGCGTACACCGCGACCTGATTGGCTTCACGGTTGGCAGACAACAGGTAGGTTTGCCCGTTCTTGTTGTAAACGTTGACGTTGCTTGGTCCCATCTTTTCGTCGATCAACTGGGCGTCTAATTTGTCGCTGGTGATCAATTCGAGGTTTTGCTTGCCAGCACGCCAGCCGAAGATGAAGTAATCACGGTCGCCCAACTTGCCACCCCAGATAGCGTGGCCAAATGGCGTATCCGCTTCGCTGCGGGAAATCGTGTTGAAGTTGTGGTCGGAAATGCGGAGATATGGGCCGTGGAAGCCTTCAATGGTCAGGTATTCCTCTTCGCCATCTTGGTTGATGTCGGCACTAAAAATGTCGGACGTTTCAACGTCCGATAATTGCGTTAACTGCCAATCTTGATCAGCGGTTGGTGGCACGAGCTTGAAGATACCTTGTACACCGGTGATCAGGGAGTAACCGTCCATGCGCTTGTAGCCGTGGTTCTTGGTCAAACGGAAATCCAGGGCGTGGAGGTCATCGACCGTTTCGGTAGCATCGTTGTATTCGCCGACCCAAACTTTACCAGGATCAGTCCAATCGTCCGTGTCCTTCTTGGAGTTTGCGATGGAACAACCCACGTACCAGTAACCGGAACCATCGTACTTAGGGAGGATGTCAAACCGGTGGACGTAAGGGAAATCGCCCACGATAGTTTGATCCCAGTCGGTGCCGTTAAAGGTTTCCTTCACGATCCGGCAAGCGGCGGAGTTAAAGCCTGGGTAAAACCGTTGGGTGGCTAAGAAGTTCAACGTGCCAGGAATTTGGACCATGGTCATGGTGCCCCCAACGTCAGGCCAAACCGTTGTCCGGGCAAAGTCGTTGTTCAAGTCGTACGCGTAGCAAGGCTTCTTCTCTTCGGAAGCCACAACGATATAGTCTTTATCGTCATGTTGTAGTCGCATGATTGCGTAGCAGTGATCTAATTCATCTTTAAAAACCTTATCGAATTTCACAGTTGTTCCTCCATTTGTTTTTTCTCTTGTAGTTAACCGGTTAACAATAGTCGAGTCTTATCTTACGGTTTCTCATTTTAAATGTCAATTGGGGGTGGGAATAGCCGGTCACACGTAACTCACAATGGCCATCGACTGCCTGTCCCACCAAATTTAGCGGGCCAAAGTCGTGGCAATCAGTTTCTACCATAGAGACGTTGTAACCCAGGTAGCCGAACAACATTGCAGCTAAGCCTACCAATTCTTTCATTTTCAACGTACTCTCAGTCGAAGGCGGTCAGGGACGTAACCCCGTGTCGGTGTGCTTAGGTCGGCCGTTCTTGCCGGCCTTAGCACACGGGCCGAGCTTTGAGACTCGTAATTTGAGGCTCAAAGTCGCCCTGAAGACCGCTTCTCAGGCTTCAGGTCTGCCCCACCGGGTGGAGTCCCTGACCGCCGAAGACGAAACTGAAAGACCAGGTAAAAATAAAAGGGATTGGCGAAGCTTAGCTCCCCCAATCCCTTTACACGAAGACTAAGCGTTTACGTGGTTAAGTGCTTTACCGTCGTTAATGAATGAAATTAAGTTCTTGGAAGCTTCTTGCGCGATTGCAATCCGGGCTTCTAAAGTCCCAGTCCCAGCATGTGGCGACATGATAACGTTGTCCAAGGCCCGTAAGTCGGCGGAAACGTTTGGTTCGTTTTCGAAGACGTCTAAGCCGGCACCGGCAATTTCGCCATTCTTCAAAGCGTCAACTAAGTCAGCTTCCTTGACCAAGACACCACGAGCGGCGTTGATCAGGTAAGCGGTGTTCTTCATCTTACTGAAGACGTCGGCGTTGAAGATGCCCACCGTTGATGGTAAGGCTGGGGCGTGTAACGTGATAACATCGGCAGTCTTAACTAACGTGTCGAAGTCAACGTACTTCACATCCAGCTTCTTTTCCAAGTCACTGTCGAGTTGACGAACATCGTTGTAGATCACGTTCATGCCCAAAGCTTGGCAGAAACGACCAACTTCGGAACCGATGCGGCCCATGCCGTAGATCCCTAAGGTCTTGCCTTGAAGGCTCATGCCCATGTACTTCTTTTCGGAAACGTCCATCCAGTTACCTTCACGAACAACCTTGTCGTAGAAGAACAAGCGACGAACCGTTGCCAAGAGTAAAGCAAAGGTCATTTCAGCGGTTGGGACCCGGACGCCCATTGGGCAGTTAGAAACGACGATACCCTTTTCCTTAGCGTAGGCGATGTCCACGTGGTCAAACCCAACACCGTTAGTCGTGATGATCTTCAGGTTCTTACCAGCATCGATCAATTCACGGTCGGCCTTCGTTCCCATTAACAGCAAGCCATCAAAGTCGGCTAAGTTGTTTAAGATCCATTCGCGGGTTTCCTTCTCGGGGTCGTAAGTGACATCAAAGGCTGCACGTAAATCCGTCAGGCCTTCTTCAGGGATGATTCCGGTAACTAGAACTTTTGCTTTACTCATGGTGTATTCTCCTTAGAAATATTTTTTAAATTCAATGCGTCCCAACCACGTTTTGAAAATCATCGCTAGTAATACGGTTAACAAAAATAGTAGTTTTCCGTCATATCTTTCTGATAAAGAAATATACCGTCAATCTAGCGAGTAACTTTATATCTACTAGAAGCAAGCGGTTTCAACCTTTTCTAAAAAAATATGGCGACCGTATTGAATTAGTGGTAATCTTAAACGTGGTTAAGCGCTTAACTACCTTACAAATGAATTCTATAGCTATCTCGCAGATTTGTCAATCACTTCTCGCGATTGAATGTGAATCTTTTACCATTTCACAACCCAGTCGGCGCTAGTAACGCTGATTATTCCCGGCACATCGGCAAAGTAATTGCCTACTACATAGATCAATTTCACAATTTAACTTTAACAGTGGTTTTTAAAGTTAAGATGGTGGTAGAATTACTTAACAACCTAATCAGTTTTTCAAAAAAAATAGATGAAATTGCGTGTTGACAACGGTTTCAAACGTTCAAGCATGCTAAAATGATGATATGTTAATCAACAGACTATAAACTTTCATCGGGGACACCCCGTCCTTACGGTGACTAACGGAACTCAGTGGAGGCTCATTTTGGAAAAATTTACCATTAAAGACATCGCGAAGCTTGGAGAAGTCTCCACAGCTACCGTTTCGAACTTTCTAAACGGAAATTACGCGAAAATGTCCGTCGCGACCCGCGACAAACTGGCTAGTATCATCAATAAAACGGATTACCATCCCAGCACCACAGCCCGGAATCTCGCTAAGAACGAGAATAAAACGATTGGGATCTCGGTCGCTGACATCACCAACCCGTTCACTTCGCCCGTGATCTCTGGCTTATCCGAACGGTGCGAAAAGTATGGCTACAAGATGGTCTTTACCAATTCGAACAATGACGAGCGCCGAGAGATTGAAAATATCAACCGCCTGCGTGAAGAGGAAGTTGCTGGGCTGATCATTGACCCGGTCAATCCCGACAGCAGTATTTACAACCAACTGTCAAACAGTTATACGGTCATCGTCGACCGGCAAGCACGGCGAAACATGGTCGATACCATTGTGACCGACAACATGAACTCCGTGGATACCATGGTCAAGAAGATGGTGGCCAAAGGTTACGACGATCTCTATTTCGTCAGCTGGCCATTGGATGGCGTCAGCACGCGGCTGAACCGCTACGCCGGCTTCAAACTCGCAACGAATTATTTGAACGACGACCACCTGATCACGGTGCCCTACAACACGTCACTCAACAAGAGCAGTGACTTCGACCAAACGCTGGCCAACATTCTGGCCAACAAGGGCGATAAGAAGATCGGCTTTTTCACCATGAACTCCCGGACGTTGCTCCAACTGTTAAAGTCGGCGCAACGGTTAAACTACAACTACGCCGAAGACTTTGGCGTGGCCACCTACGAAGAGTTCGAGTGGATGCAACTGATGAACCCCGGTATCAGTTGTGTGCGCCAAGATTCCTTTGCCATCGGCTGTGCCGCGATGGACCTGCTGAAAACCAAGCTGGAAACCAAGTACGACAATGAGCCCGAACCCCAAGTTAAGCTGATTCCGACTGATTTAATCGTCCGGGACAGCTTCTAAATTTACCGATAAGAGATTGGCCTGCTTCTGGGTGCCAATCTCTTTTTTAACCACCATTAATTCTGGTATACTAAAAGCTCATCGGGGAGGAACTTTTTATGAATAAATTAATCATCACAACCGTCCTAGTGGCTGGACTAGCTGGTGGCCTCATTCCCACCACAACGGCCCACGCTGCCAAATGGACCACTGGTGCACCCAAAGCCATTCAGGGGGCGTGGACGAAACAAGCCCGCGTAAATGGCTACTTGGGCTACCAAACTACCGTGACCACCGATGCCGTCATGTTGAGTCCCAAGTGGCTGTACGCCATGTCCGACCGGGGCCATCGCGACTATGGCGGCAATCACTTAGCCTATCAGCGTACCGGCAACGCCTACCGGTTAAAATCATACGATCGTCTTGAACAACAGTGGACCTACACGCGCATTCACCGGGCGGGCAAGACCATTACCGCTCAGGAATACGGCTACCGCAAAGCTGGCCGAGCGTTTAGAACCACAACGAGACCCAGCTACCGTTTACACTACTCGCCAAAATTGAGCACACCATTGCTTAAATAGGCGGCGATACCTAGCATCATGATGGCCATTAAAAAAGCAGATCAGGCCGCTACGCCTCATCTGCTTTTTTAAGTTAACTCGTGATTTCGATTTATTTTCCCTGCAATTTGTCTAACTGGGGGGCAATCAACCGCGACCACACGCTCTTGAGGACCACATACCCGATGATGACCCCGACTAAGGCGCTCATGAAGAAACTTGGTAGGAATAACCAGACGGCACCAGTCGTCCCCATCAGCCAGGCGGCCACTGGATAGGCCACAAAGGCCCCGATAATTCCTGAACCGATTAGTTCACCACACACAGCGGCTAACAGTTTTCCGGTCAGGCGAAATAGCCAGCCGCTCAAAAATGCGCCAATCATACTGCCAGGAAAGGCCAACACAGTCCCAGTTCCCATAATATTACGAATCAATGAGGTCAAAAACGCTTGGGCCAGTGCCCACCACGGTCCCACTAAGGCCCCAGAAATCAGGTTGATCATGTGCTGGACGGGCGCCACCTTGGCCACCCCGATATTAAATGAAAACAAGCTACCGCCAATGACAGCTAACGCCACTAACATGGCCGTCAACGTCATCGGATAAATCTTCTTGGACATAACTTTCGCTCCCCGCTTCAATTTCCAAAAAAGACGTCCCCCACGCAGAGTAGAGACGTCGCCAATTTCAGCGGAACGGTCACTTCCCTACGCGAGTACTAGCTCACAGGTTCTAAGGGATTGGACGAATCCATCTCAGCCGCATGGCACCCCTAGTGTCTTTCTTAGTTAGTGCCACTATACCGGGTTAACGTGGGAAAGGCAACACATTACGAGCTGTACTAATGCGTGGTAAAAACGATCAGCTTGCTGGGTATCGTCCGGCCGTTTAATCGTCGATTGGAACCAATTATCGGGTGAAACGAAAGTCGGTCTGATTCCTGTCATTTCTCCTCAATGACCTGTATAGTGTACTTATCAGTTAAGTTGGTGATTCTCTACCGCAAGTGAGAGCTATAAAATTGGTGATTCTCTACCGCAAGTGAGAGCTATAAAATTGGTGATTCTCTACCGTAAGTGAGAGCTTTGTTCAAAGGAGCTGCCTATCAGCTCCTTTTTTTTTACAAAAATCCATGATTACCTGGAGGTCTTATGAAACTCGTTTACGTTGACAATCGCTATATTTCTTACTTACAAAAATTCGACAGCCGTGTTTTACAGAACAAAAGTCACCGACCTTACATCGGTCCAATTCTAATCGTCAATCACCATGAATACTTTGCGCCTTTTGAAACCGCTAAACCCGGTAAGAGTGTAAATAAACGGCTCGCATTTACGATCCACGAAAACCAATCGCCGACTAGCCCCGCGCTTAGTTTTCTATTAATTAACGACATGATTCCCATTGCCCATAAAAATTACATGCCAATTGAGATGCAACATTTAAAAGAGACCCAGTCAAAAAAGTTCAATCTGCTCTTAAAGGAACAAAACTTCGCTAGAGCCAACTAACAGCGTATTTTACAAAAAGCGCTTAGCGTCTACCACAAGCGCTTATCTGCCAAAATCCCCTTCTTCAATCAAATGTGCTTGGACTTTAGGCTTCTTGAACATACCTATCTGAAATTTTAATTTGATGATGCCATCAGAAACGGATACCTTTACTTAGTCCCCCTGACTGAGTAAAGGTATCCGTTTCTTTTACGGCCAATTTCAAAATTTGTTACAACGTTTTACCTAAAGCCCTTGCGCGGTTTCTCGAAATCATTTAAACTATGGAATACGATAGTTATGTAAACGCTTAAACAATAAAGGGGCCGTCTCATGAAAATTAGTAAAAAAGTCTGGTTCGATGCAATTGGGGTGGGTCTGTTCACCCTCGTCTACAGTTTGATTATGAGTGGCTTCTCCCTCTGGATGGGGTCTGCTGCTTTCGTCGCCGTCTCCTACTTCTTCGGTGCCGGCTTCCCTAAGGATAAACTCTGGAACATTCTGGTCAGCTTCGCCCTCGGTATTGTCTGGGGACTGCTCGCATTTCGACTGCTCCAGGTTCCCGCCATTAGTGGCCTTTGGGCGAGTTCACTCATGTTTGGCTTGCTGACCTTTGTGGTGCTGTTCCTCCAAGGAACCATCATGAAATTCACCATTGTTCCGGCCTGGCTGATTGCGTGGGGAACGACCATGCTGATCATTACCAACATCTCCGTTCACAATTGGTCACTCTTCGTTTTCCAATTGTACGCGTCCATGTTGCTCGGAATCTTCGTGATTGGCTACGCATCGGATCTATTTAATCGGATTATGTTTCACTTTTTCCCGGAAAAGAAGCCGGTGGAAAAGGTCGATGCTGAGCCCGCTAAGAATGAATAAATATTCAATGTAACGTATGAGATTAAAAAGACTAACTGGTTATTCCACGCTGTGTGGATCGCCGGTTAGTCTTTTTTTAATGCACATCTTACTGCTTAACTCACAATCTGATCCGCCTTCAACGCATCAACAAACGTCTGTACCGGGTCATTTTCCGAATAACGGGCCATGAGTTCTTCATAGTTGCCTTGAAAGATACAATGTTGATTGGCAATGAAAATCACGTGGCAGGGGACATTTTGGAGTTCGAACAGGTTATGGCCCGTAAAAATGACCTGACTACAGGTCGCTAAATCGCTCAATAGACCTAGAATCTTTCGCGCACTGATGGGGTCTAGCCCGCTGGTGGGTTCATCAAACAAATACAGGGCGCGTTTCAGTGTACACATTGCATAAATAATCAGTAACCGGCGTTCCCCACCTGACATATCGCGATATTTTTCATTGAGGAGCGCCACCACATTTTCCTGATACACAGCGGTTAAAAACTCATCCGTGCGTTGCGTCCCCGGATTCAAGTCCCGAAAAATATCCAGGATATTCTGCCCCGTCATTGCTGGGAGCATCGGGACGCCCTGCATCTGATAAATAATCTCGGCACTCGACAGTAACGGGTCAATCGTGCCCGCCTGTGGGTCGACCAAGCCTGAAATCATATCAAAAATCGTGGATTTGCCAACCCCATTTTTGCCGATGATGCAGTTCATCCTGCCATCGACCGTCGAAAAGCTCAGGTCGGTATAAACCGTTTTCTTGCCCGCATAGGTAAAACTAACGTGCTCAACTTTAATCATATCCGTTCACCCTCTAGACCCGTTGACTCTTGGAAATAATCGGCATGTGCGTCATACACAGATAGCCGATCACACAGTCAACCACGCCGACACCCACGACCCAGCCCCAACCTGCCAACGTTGGTGCCAGCACATTGCCGACCACATCGCTGGTCAGAATAGTTGGATTCAGCATCGTCAAAACGCGTAACGGTAAAAATGACGTGGTGTAGCTGTACGTCAACACAGCCAGTAGTAGCACCCCACCGGAAATCGCGGTCATCGATGGCGGCTTGATTGGCATCAATAATAGCGGACTAAGGATCCCGCAGGTCGGGAAGTAAATAACGGTGATAATGAATACGACTTCCAGTAAAAGTAGCGGGGATAAGTTATGAAAGGCCACCATCGCCAGCAGCGTGAATCCCAGGCACTCAATCAACGTAATAAAATAAAACAGAATCTCCGGTGCCAACATCAGGTAGTTGCGCCGTTCAACAATAAAATAATACATCTTCAAAAAGCCACTCTCTCGCCGACCGTACACCATCAAGATGACACTATTCAGTGCATTTGACAGGACGACGTATGACAAGTATGGCGTCAACAGAATAATCAATTTCTCAGTATTATCCGTTTGTTGGGCCATGATATTTTTCCAATTAGACATAGCGAAAAAAAGTAGCGGAAAAATCACAGCATAGACGAATGCCAGGCGATTATCCAACATCTCTTCTAAATCAAATTTCATCAGCGCGCGAATCTTTTTCATTTGCCACCACTCCCCCATTCCTCTTGCTCGTATCCTAGCACGCATCCGCGAAAGGACGTGGCAAACGTATCTGACCCCCCCAGTTTTTTCGGTGAACTACCACGCGCCAAAACAAGTTGCGACAACTAATCTTTACGACATGTATTTTCACATCCACATTAGACAGCCTATTTCACCTACCAGGTCTGGCGCCGCCAGTTTTCAAATTTTGACTAGTTTGACCGATCAGTCGGTTCCGGCTTTTTAGTGCTTGTCACAACTGCCAGTCCACTGACGATTTTTTAACTATCAAAAGTCATATATAGTTGACATTTTGACAGTCCGCTTCTATACTGAAAATGTCATATATATCTAACATTTAAACAGGAGGTGACCTCCGTGAACCGCGTTAAAGAGTTTCGCAAAGCTGCTGGACTGACGCAATTTCAGTTGGCCCAGCAAGTGGCCGTTGCACGGCAAACCATTAACCTGGTCGAAAACGACAAGTACAACCCCTCGCTCGACCTTTGCATTCGGCTCGCCAAGGCCCTCCACACGGACCTTAATCAGTTATTCTGGGAGGAATAGTTATGCAAAACGGGGAAACTTTACGCAATCGGATCGTTAAGCATTTTTTCAACATTTCCGGGGATTTTGACGAATATAAGCAACAAGAAGTGAATCGGATTGGGACCAACGCCATGATGATGTGCTTGCCCGCCTTTTTAATTGCACCCATCATCGCCTGCTTTTGGGCAACGACTTCTCCTGACTACGCGTTAGCCGGACTGGTCATCTTCAACGCCGTCTACTTTGGGGCCGTTATCTGTCCTTACATCGCGGTGGCTAGTCGGCGCGCCCATCTGACCGATCACGAGGTTGACGTTCGCGACATGCCAGCCGCTTACAAGCACATTCTAAGAGCCGCACTGGGCTATGCCCTTTACTTCATGACCGTCATGTATTTGATGCAGGTATTTCTCAATACGGCTTTCGATGGGGCTAGTTTTATACCGCAATTACTTAACATCGGGAATATCAAGACCGCAATCTTCGATGGTATTTTCTTTGGTGTTATCATGGGCGTTACTGATTTAGTTCGGCTTAAGAAACAACAGTAATTTTTTCAGATATAAGTTCATTTATTCCGGGGGGAATTATCATGAAAAGCAGGGAGAATTTTCGTGATCGCATCGTTAAATGCTTTTTCAGTATTTCAGGGGATTTTGATGAGTATAAACGACAAGAAGCCAATCGGATTGGGACCAACGCCATGCTACTGTGTCTGCTGATACTTTTACTGCCACCGGTCGTAGCTGCCTTTTGGATCGATACTGCACCTGCTAACGCCTTGATTGGTCTTCTGTTATTCGACCTTTGCTGCGTCAATTTTATTGTTTTTCCCTATATTTTGGTGGCTAGCCGCCGCGCACACCTCACTGATCACGAAGTCAACGTACATGACTTGCCGGCCGCTCGTCGGCACGACCTGAAATGTGCGCTTGGTTATGGTCTTTACGCTGGCGTTTTCCTGTACCTTGAGCAAGCCATCATTAATAGCATTTTTGACGGCACCAACTTTATTCGAGAATTACTTGCCATTACCAACATTAAAACCGGTGTTTTGTCTGGACTGACTACCGGCATCCTTATGGAAGTTGTGTTTTTGATTCGGCTTAAAAAACAGCAGTAACGACTAAGAATTTCCGGAAATTTCTAACGTTCAAAGTGAATTTTACTTACACGAAGAAGGCCCAATCGACAGCCGCGTTAATTCTTTAGTAAAATTCTAAATACCCATCAAATTATTAAAAGAACTAATAAGAGAACCATCAAAGTAGACGTTAACCCTACCTTGATGGTTCTCTTATTTTCAATAACTTTGGGGGACTTTAATACTATTCAGCATCATTTCCCATTTTCTGCTCATACCGACTACGCAACGCCCCCAACTTAACTTCGACCACTTCATTGTGATTGATGCGGGCAAAGGCTAGTGTCTCGTTCATCAAACGCTGGATGGTCGCATCATCTTGGTGTTGCTTAACGGCGTTTTCAGCCGCCAAAAATTTCAGTCGCGGCAAGTAGTACGTCACGTGCTTGTTCGAACACAGCAAGACGCCAGCGTTGACGAGGTCATTGCTGGTCGTGAAGTCTCCGGCCAAGGCGTAAAACTCCGCCGTGTAAAAGACCACCGTTAGCAGGCGCAGGTAATCGTTGCCGGTCTCCTCGTGCGTCGTGACCAGTGCCCGTTGCACATACCGGTACGTCTTGGTGAAGTAAAACTTAGCCTTCGCCAGTTGATCGCGCCGTTGGTACAGGACGCCAGACCCCACGTAGGCGAGTTGGGTAAAAATAGTTTCGTGCTTCTCATCATACCCATTCAAGATACGAGAAAAGTCAAAGAGAATATCATCCGGTTCCTTGTTGATCAGCGAGTTCAGCATCCCCCGCAGATAGTAGAACTGCATTTTCAAGGGAACCGCGTCAATTTTAGTTTCATCGATTGCATTAAGAGACGCTAACACGGTGCGGTAATCCGCCATCATGAGTTGGTCTTCGACCTTATCCAACTGTTCCCGCATTTTCGTAACCGAGGTGGCCTGCTCTTCGTTGAGGTCATCGACCGTCAATCCAAGCCGGGCACAGAGCTGTTCCAAAATCGCTAGCGATGGCACCCGTCCCTGTCGTTCAAATTTACTCAGCGTTGCCTGTGTACAGATACCAGCCGATAATTTCACTTGTGACAGCCGCAACGCCTTCCGCTGGGCCACAAACTTTTTGATGTCCATGCTGATCAATCCTATTCTTCGGTCATGATTACCCAAACCCGTTATGCAGACCGACTCATTTTAATCTTACTCAGAGCGTTTTTCACGACGCTCCTGTTCAACGCAACTTGCCTTTCTTTTAGTATATCACTGCACTTAGTCTGACAATAGTTAACGACTTAGTCCAACTTCAACTGATGATTAAAACTAGATTGCATTTCTAATCGTATTATTATACGATAACTATATTCTAGAAGGAAGTGATGCCCATGACTCACCTACCCCGGACGCACCGGCCATTGCCGGCAGTCCACCGCTTTCTTTGATTCCACTATGGGGCAAGATATTGTGCAACGTAACTAAGTTGTTTCCTCTCAAAGGAGAGATATCTGATGTGGAATCTTGTTATACGGCCCCAGAAGCGGCTATTTCTTATCTTCTTAATTGTCACCTTTCTCCATGCGTTCATTACCATCGCTTACGCCAAAGTCATCGAATTCCTGACTCAGGTGATTACCGGTAAAGTGCAACTTGCTTTCGGTTACCTCGTTATTTTTTGTCTGGTCTTTGCCAGTCTCACCGCCCTAATCAACGTCATCGGCGGTTACTTCAAAGGCCGCGTCATCAACGGTGCCATGCAACAGTTACGTCAACACGTCTTCAATCACTTTCTAACGACTACTGCCTTGAAAGACGCCACAGTTGGTGCCAAGGTCTCCTACCTCACTGCTAAAGCCGATGTCATTGAGCAAACCTACATCGGCAGTTTTGTCACGGGGCTGTCTCTGTTTTGTCAACTCCTACTTGCACTGGGCTTCGCATTCGCCATCAACGGCCCATTAACCCTGATGGTCCTAGTGCTTGAAATTCCAGCCGTGCTATTACCATTTCTGTCTCAAAATCGTCTGAAACGGGCTAAAGCACCGGTCTTACGACAATTAGAAGCTTACACGGCTACCGTGACCAACTGGCTATCCGGCTTGACGGTCATTAGGAATTTTGGTCGTGAACCCCGCTTTAAGCAGCGCCATGCCAATCAGACTTGCGCCCTGACCACCGCGCAAAATCAGGATGTCTTGGTTCGCAAAATCATCAGTGGCTGGTCTCAATTTTTCAGCGACCTCGTCTACTTGGGGACTTGGTTGATTGGTGGCCTCTTTGTTCGCCAATACGGACTCTCTTTTGCGGCATTTATTGGTTTCACCCAGCTTTCAAGCGCCATCTCCTTTCCTTTAGAAATGGCCAGCGATGTATTTACCGATTACTTTGGTGGCCGTCGAGCCTACCTGGAATTTGGCCCTTTACTGACTGCCAAGACTGGCCGTCAGCCTCGCCGCATTATGCCATTTTCCACGACAGCCAGTCACTTCATTACCTACGACCATGCAACTATCGCGGACCAGCAGCATCCCTTGCTAAAAGACGTGACGCTCAGCATTGATCGTTGTGAGAAAATCATTGTGATTGGCGAAAGCGGTGCTGGCAAGTCGACCTTGGTCAACACCTTATTTGGCACTCACCACCTAACTGCCGGAACTATTACCATTAATGGTCAGTCACTGTCAACGCTAACTACGGGTGACGTGTCCCAGCTCATTAGTTTTCAAGAACAGGCGACCTTCATTTTTGATGGCACCGTTGCGGACAACCTCACGTTATTCCAGTCAGGGTACACGCCGCAACAACTCCTAACTGCCCTGAAAACGGCCGGCATAACCGCAACACCCGACTTTCTAAAGACTAACGTATCCACCACTGGCAGTCGGCTTTCCGGCGGTGAACGCCAACGTATCGGCCTCGCCCGCAACTTGCTGGCCGCCAAACCGTTCATGATTTTTGATGAACTCTCTAGTGGTCTGGATAAGGCTACCGCCACTATGCTGGAACAGAAGCTCTTTAGCCTAAATGTTGGCTTCATTTACATTACACACAATTATGATACCAACCTGCTACATCAAGCGGACCGTGTGCTGTGCGTCAAGAATCAGCAGGTAGTTCCTTACATCATTTAATTTCAATTGAACGTGACTTAGCTTAAAAACCTATCCAACGTCGCCCTTATCGACGATATTGAATAGGTTTCTTTTTACGCTATTTCTGCTTTTCGAATACTAATGGCCTAGAAAAGTTTCACGTGGAACATGCTTCCCTTTCTCACCAGGAAACCAACACTCTAATTTAATTTGATTGCTAAATAAAGAGAGCTACCAACCTGACGCGTATCTTCTACACATCGAAACCGCCTCAGTTCCTATAAGAATTGCGAACTGAACGCCGGAATTATCGCCAATCTCTCTATCAGCTTGCCGCCGCTTCCGCAAAGTCCACGCGCACAATCAACAACGTTGCCAGCAGCGTAATCACTGCCCCAACAACGTAGACCACCGCAATGCTCACCACGCTGGATAGCAAGCCGCCCAACATCATTCCGAGTGGCAGCGACACATTTGACCCAGCCAACATGGCGCCGTTCACTCTGCCCAACACGTGGCCCGGCGTCCGCGTTTGAATCAGCGTAAAGACCGACACGTTCAGGAAACCACCGGCCATCCCAATCACCGTCATCATCGCCAACGTCATGAGCAGGTTCTGCACCAACGCCATTAAGAGGACTGCCGTTGCCATCGTGGTCAGTGACGCCAACAGCTTGCGTTTCAACGACCACTTGACCAAATTGACCAGCACGTTTCCCAGGATAATGCCTACCATCAATGTGACCTGCGTCACGCTATACATAAAGGAACTCGCGTGGAGCGTGCCCCTGACCCACGCGACGTCCAAGCCCATAATGGGTCCCAATGTTAAATTGACGATCATCGCGAGCAGAATAATACTACGCAGCACCTGGTGATGAGCCACGTAGACAATGCCGTCATACCACTTGCCCAGGGTCGTCGCGTCATTTTCCACCACGATCTGCTCGTGCAACACATGGTTGACGATGGTCAGACAGACCAGTGACACCAAAAATGTGGCGCCATTGATCAGCGCAAATGTCGTAATCGGCAGCAACGTTACCAGAATGCCGCCCAGTAGCATGCCGATAATCTGCGTCACCATCTGTAGCCCCTGGTTCAACCCGTTTGCCTGACCCAAATGGTCCTCATCAATAATCTGGGGAATCAGGGCGTCTTCGGCCGGATCGAAAAAGGTCCCCAAAATTTTAGACAGAAAGGAAATGCCAACAATGGTAAAGACCGTGACGTCATTGCCAAAGTAGATGGCGGCGGCGACAAACATCAAGACGGCCTGCGCAACGTCCACAATCTGCATGATTCGCGTCTTCAGGTACTTGTCTGCCAAAAATCCGGTGACCAAATTCAGTAAAACCAGGACATTAAAGAGCCCCGATACCAACCCAATCACAACGGAATTACTTGTCACCTTGTACAAGTAAATCATGATGGCGATATCAAAAAAGTTATTTCCTAAGCGCGAGGTCGCTTCACCCGCTAATAACACGTAAAAGATTCTTGGAATTTGAATCAGCTCCCCACTGTCTATGGCTGTCTTGGTTATCCCTAGAAATAGCTAAACGATTGCTCGTAATAATCCCCATTATAGTTAAGGGCGCGTAAAAGCTATCAATTTCAAATCAAGTTTGCCCCTTTAGCCCAATTTACAAACAAACGGCCTTCACCAAGATGATTCGGACCGCTCCCAGTATGCTACACTTAAACACAACTCTTGAAAGCCCCTCCCCGCTCAATGAGATAGTTAACCCTAAAAAGTAGTCTGACAGGAGAATGCTGCATGCAACTAACGACCATCAAACGACTCACGCTAAGTGCCCTTGTTCTTAATCTCTTATCCATTGCCGGACTGACCAAGTGGCAAATTGGGAAGTTCCATTTAACCGCAACGGCCGCCATCTGTGCTGGTCTATGTGTCGGCTGGTGCGTGATTTCACTCGGAATTGTCATGTTTCGCGATTGGAAAGCACCGCATGACCGCAACGACCACGTTAAAATTGACATTGACAGCGAGGCCAGTTTTTCTTACAAAAAGTTGTCAGCGTGGGAAAAATTTGGCGTCGCCATCATTTTCATCGTGGACTTCTTTATCAATGCCGTGTGGGTCGACACCTTCATCATCTTTTTCTTTCTTTTCTGGATGATAACTTTTCGCATCGGCCATCAACACGTTACCGGTAAAAATGGCTATCACGTTGTCGGCACAATGCTATGGCCATTTCTAGCCGTCCTGTGGCTCGTCTTCGCCACAAATATTTAGGTAAAAACGCATTCTATAATTACCAGATATGCCGCTACTAAGCCCCCCACGCAAGTCATATCCGCCGAACAGTAAGGCGGCAGTTTGCGCATCCTTACTAATTTTAGAAATCACAAAAAACCGCCACCAGTCAAGAACAACGCGTTCTCGACCCGTGACGGCCCTATTCGTTCAGCTTTAAATTAACCGATCGACCCTTCCATTTCAAAACTGATCAGTCGGTTCAACTCGACCGCATATTCCATCGGCAGTTGTTTGGTGAATGGTTCAACGAAGCCCATGATGATCATTTCGGTGGCCTTTTCTTCGGAAATGCCCCGGCTCATCAGGTAGTACAGTTGTTCCTCTGAAATTTTGGAGACCCGCGCTTCGTGTTCCATCGACACGTTGGAATTAGAAATTTCATTGTAAGGAATCGTGTCGGATGAGGACTGGTCATCCATGATGATCGTGTCACATTCCACGTGCGCCTTGGACCCATCGGAGTGACGGCCAAAGCGGACAGTCCCGCGGTAGTCGGTCGCGCCACCCGTCTTAGCGATGGACTTGGACACGATGGAACTCGACGTGTTCTTGGCGTTATGGATCATCCGCGCACCGGAATCTTGGTGAATCCCATTGCTGGCCACGGCGATCGACAGCATGGTCCCGCGGGCACCCTCACCATTCAAGTAAACGCTGGGATACTTCATGGTGACCTTAGACCCCAAGTTGCCATCGACCCATTCCATAGTAGCGTTCTCTTCGGCGGCAGCCCGCTTGGTTTCCAGACTGTAAACGTTGTTCGACCAGTTTTGAATGGTGGTGTAGCGACAGTAAGCATCCTTGGCCACGTTCACTTCAACCACGGCCGCGTGTAAACTATCCGACGAGTAGTTCGGGGCGGTACAGCCTTCGACGTAATCGACCTTGGCGCCCTCATCGACAATGATCAGTGTCCGTTCAAATTGACCGGAGTTTTCGGCGTTTAACCGGAAGTAGGATTGGATCGGCGTCTTGGTTTGAACGCCTTTAGGCACGTAGATAAAGGAGCCCCCGGACCAAACAGCGGCATTCAACGCGGCAAACTTATTGTCGGTCGGCTTGACCAATTTGCCAAACCACTTCTTGAAGAGTTCGGGATATTCCCGTAACGCGGTGTCGGTATCGGTAAAGATGATGCCTAACTTGGCGAAGTCATCGCGCATGTTGTGGTAGACTACTTCAGATTCATACTGTGCTGAGGACCCGGCCAAGTATTTCCGTTCGGCCTCGGGAACCCCCAACCGATCGAAGGTCTTCTTCAAATCGTCCGGTACATCTTTCCAGTCACGATACTTCTTGTCCGTCATCTTTTGATAGTACAACATGTCCTTCAAGTCCAGATCAGACAGGTCGGGGCCGAAGTCGGGCATGGGCATCCGTTTGTAGGCAGCGTAGGCTTTCAGCCGGTAGTCCAGCATCCATTGTGGTTCATTCTTGGCGGCCGAAATCTCGCGGACCGTTTCTTCCGTTAATCCCCGTCCAGTCGAGTAGGCGGGTTTGATATCATCGTGAAATCCGAATTCATAGTCGCGGTCATTGGCGACCACGTCAGGTACTTCTGCCATTACGATTCCTCCTCGCTAGTGTCGTCAGTTTCTTCGAGTAAGGCGCGCTGCAAGGCCCACCAGGACAAGGTGGCACACTTGATTCGTGCTGGAAACTGCATGATATTCGATAAAATGGCCGCGTCCTGCAGCTCGTCCAAGTCGGCTTGCGGATGTTCCTTGCCAATCGCCATGTCGGAGAAGGTTTTCGCCATCTTCAAGGCCTCTTCCTTGGACTTGCCCATCACGGCATCGCTCATCATGCTGGCGGACGACTGACTAATGGTGCAGCCGTCGCCAGTAAAGCCGATGTCGGCGATCTTGTCGTCCGGCGTTAACTTAATTTCTAAGTTAATCACGTCACCACAGGTCGGATTCTTCAGCGTAATCGTGTTGGTACTCTCAGCCAGCGCGTGCTTGTGGTGCGGATGATCCGCGTGATCCAAAATAACTTCGCGGTACAGACTATTTAGCTTTGACAGTCCCATGATTAAAGAACTCCTTCGTTTCCTGCAGCGCCGTGAGTAATTTATCAGCGTCTGCTTGTGTATTGTACAGATAGAGGCTAGCCCGGGCAGTTGCGACCAGACCTAGGTATTCCATCAATGGTTGGGCACAGTGGTGACCCGCCCGCACGGCAACGCCCTCCATATCCAGCGCCGTTGCGACGTCGTGGGGGTGTAGGTTATCCAGATTAAAGGCGATAACGCCGGTATGCTTGGCGGGATCTTGCGGCCCGTAGACCGTCACCCCTGGCATGGCTTCCATCTTGGGTAAGAGGTAGTTGACCAGGTCTTGTTCGTGCGCTTGAATCCGGTCCATGCCGATGTTGTTTAAGTAATCAACGGCGGCGCCCAACCCAATGGCGCCCGCAATGTTTTGCGTACCGGCTTCAAACTTCCACGGTAATTCTGCCCAGGTACTGTTGTCGCGGTGGACAAAACCAATCATTTCACCGCCGTACTGGTAAGGTGGCATGGCCTGCAAGAGGTCTTCCTTGCCATACAAGACACCGATCCCCGTGGGACCCATCATCTTGTGGCCGGAAAAGGCGTAGAAATCGACATCCAAGTCCGTCACGTCGACTGGCATGTGGGGAACGGCTTGCGCCCCATCGCCAACAAAGATGGCACCGTGGTCATGAGCCAATTTTACCAACGCTTTGACCGGGGTCACGGTCCCCATGACGTTGCTGGCGTGGGCCACTGCGACAATCTTGGTCTTGTCGGTAATCTTAGCTGCGGCGTCGGCCATATCGAGTTCGCCGTCAGCGGTCAGACCGATATATTTTAACGTGGCGTGCTTCTTGATCGCCAACTGCTGCCAAGGAATCAGGTTGCTGTGATGCTCCATGATGGAGATGACGATTTCATCGCCGGCCTTAACGTTGGCCTCACCATAGGTACTGGCGACTAAGTTCAAGCCGTCCGTGGCCCCCTTAGTAAAGATGACCTCGGTCGGCTTTTCAGCGTGGATAAAGTGTTGAAGCTTGTGCCGGGCATCCTCGTAAGCCGCCGTGGCCCGTTCCGCTAAGGTGTGGACCCCGCGGTGAACGTTGGCGTTGTCGTGCTGGTAAAAGTGAACCAGCGCCTCGACCACTTGATTGGGTTTCTGCGCCGTGGCGGCATTGTCCAAGTAGACCAGCCGTTCGTCGTTAACTTCTTGATTTAAAATGGGAAAATCGGTCTGTGTGTCACTCAATTTCTGCGCCATTTTCAAGCTTCCTTTCGATCGTATCCGTCAGGTTCTGCCGCACGTCCTTCGCCGGAATGGCTTGTAAGACGGCACTCAGGAAGCCCCGAATCACTAACCGTTTGGCTTGGGCCTTCGTGATTCCCCGGCTCATCAGGTAATACATCTGCTTAGCATCGACCTGACCCACACTCGCAGCGTGGCCGGCCAACACATCGTTTTCATCGATTAAGAGAATCGGATTGGCATCCCCGTGGGCCTTACTGGACATCATCAGCACCCGGTTTTCCTGCTCGGCATTCGCACCGGCAGCCCCGTGAATGATGTGGCCGATCCCGTTAAAAATCAACTTGGACTTCTCCATGATCACACCCCGTTGGAGGATGTTTCCAGTCGACTTCTTCCCGCGGTTCGTGACCCGGGTATTGACGCCGACCCGTTGCCGGCCACCCGTTAACGTGATGACCTTGGCGTCGGACTTAGAATTTTCACCGATCAGTTCGGAGTCGAAATCACCAAACGTGTCGCCGTCATTCATCAGGCCGATCGCCCAATCAACGGTCGCGTCACGACTGATGTTGGCCCGCCGATTGAGGTAGGTCGTGGTGTTGGGTCCCAACTCGTCAAAGGAGGAAAAGTGGACTTCACTGTTTGACCGCGCGAGAACTTCCACCATGCAGCTGGCCAAGTTCGCACAGTCACCCTGCGTCGTCAAATGTTGCATGACGGCGAAGTGACTGTCCGCCTCGGCAACGATCAACACGTGGGAAATCAAAGGATGCTTTTCTTGCGTGCTGTCCTGAACCAAATGGAGCTCGATGGGTTGGTCAATGACCACGCCCTTCGGCACGTAGAGGAAGATACCAGAATTAAGGAAAGCGGCGTGAAAACTGGTCAACCGGTCCTCATTTGTTTTAATAATCTCAGTCATAAAATGAGGTTGCGTCAGGTCGGGGTGCTCGCGAAAGGCGGTGAAAATATCGGTTAAAATGACGCCCTGATCCGCAAGTTCAGCGGGTAAGTTGACCGTCACCGTGGTCTGCCCAACCTGAACGATTTGAATGTGATCAGCGGCAACGGGAACGTTCGCGGCCAGATCACCATTGGATTGACTAAAGGTCAGTGGTTCCGCTGGTGTTAAGGGCCAGCGGTGAATGTCAAACCGGTTGACCTCAGGCAAAGCTGCGTCAGCCAAATTGTCAACGGCGGCTAAGCGCTGGTCAACGACCCATTTCGGCTCGCCGTGGTCGTTCGCAGCGGCCGCGAGTTCTGATTTAAGTGCGGTGTAATCTTGAACTGCTTCCATGTGTGCGACCCTCCTTAGTTCTCGTCGACTAATTCAACGTCCAGCCCGAGCTCGTCACGCAGGCCAGCGTAACCTTCTTTTTCCAACGTCTTGGCGAGGTCGGCTTTGCCAGTCTTGACGATCCGACCGCCCATCATCACGTGAACCACGTCGGGAACGATGTAGTTCAGTAAGCGTTGATAGTGGGTGATAATCAGGGAACCGAAGTTGTCGCCCCGCATGGAGTTGACCCCTTTGGAGACGACCTTCAAGGCATCGATATCCAAACCGGAGTCGATTTCATCCAGCAGCGCAAACGTTGGTTTGATCATCAAGAGTTGGAGGATTTCATTCCGTTTCTTTTCCCCACCAGAGAATCCTTCGTTCAGGTAACGTTCCGTCATGGATTCGCTCATGTCGAGGAGTTCCAGGTTCTTGTCGAGTTCCTTGAGGAAGGCCATGACGGAGATTTGGTCGTCATCTGCGCGGCGTGAATTCATGGCTGCCCGCAGAAATTCAGCGTTGGTGACCCCTTGGATTTCGGCCGGGTATTGCATGCCGAGGAACAGGCCTTTGCGAGCGCGTTCGTCGACTGGCATCTTGAGAATACTTTCACCGTTCAACAGGATATCCCCCTGCGTCACGTGGTAGGCGGGTTGGCCCATGATGGTCTGTGATAGCGTGGACTTCCCGGTCCCGTTAGGCCCCATGATAGCGTGGATCTCGCCAGTCTTCATGGTCAGGTTGACCCCTTTGAGGATTTCCTGCGTCTTATTTTGCTCGTCATCCTTAACCTCAACGTGTAAGTCTTTCACTTCAAGTGTTGCCATCGAAATCATCCTCCAAAATTTGAGTTTTAAGTTAGTTCGTTGTGGAGCGGCCGTGTTTCGAACTGCTGAGACAGGCGGCCTACTTTTGATCAATTATTCCCAATCGGCTTTCTAGTACCTTCAACCAAGTAGCGGCACAGCCAGTATTTTCACCGATTGGTCGTCCCCATCTCTGTGGTTGCGGCCGAATTATGCCAATCGTATATGATGCTTACCGATTTTAAACCCGGCAGACTACCTAGGACTCTATTATACCCGTCATTTCTCGTGCATAATTTCATTATAAGCACTGATTATGCCAAATAAAATTAGGCAAATCCCCCATATATTTAAAAGCCCTTTCATGGCGGTAAGTTGCCGCACCCCGGCTGCCAGAAATTTCGCCTGTTGTGGGGACACTTCAGACCTGAAAGAACACCAGTCGTCTAAATACACCGTGTAAGCCGAGAGGTCGGCAGATATGCAGACACGGCATTTGCTCTGTTCCAGCCCATATCTGCCGGCTGGACGACCGGACCACCGCATTCCAGGCCACAATTGATACCCAGTATGGCAGCAGTTTTCTCAATATGAAGCACCCAATTTTAAACAAGTGGATAGTCACAGTTGATTTTCTATTAATCCACAAAACCATTACCCCTATTTAATGGTATGCTTAAAATGTAATTTACAGTAAGTAGGTGAAGTCAATGTCCTTATTTGACAGCTTCTTTTACGACGTTTTTAATATTAAATCAGTGATTATGGCGTTGATTACAATCGGGTTAATTGCCCTGATGATGGTCATGACGTATCTGGTCGCCCAGCAAACGGCCCGGCTGTCCCCTGCCCGTGCCTTCTGGTTGGAGGTGGTGGAGGCCGGTGTGGTCGTTGGGGGCGTCCTCTTGCTACGCCAAACTTTCCTGGCGTTGAATGCTGGTAGCGTCATCAATTGGGGCTACGCGATTGCGCAACTCATCATCCTGCTATACAGTCTCTATGCCATGCAGACGTTTGCCGTGACCCTCGTGAACCTCATCATGCCGCTCTTCTTTTACGGGCAAGCCTTGTACCTAGGCGCCAGTCCGAACCGCTGGTGGCTATTTCTGCTTATGCTACTGGTGCTATGTGGTGTCGTTGGCTACATTAGCCGTCATCAGGACTTAGTCTTACAATCCGAATGGCGTTTCTTACTCTTACAACTGCTCTACGGGTCGGCTTGGTGTTTTATCATTTGGTCCGTGCGGCCTTTTCAATTGCTTTACACCATCAACGTCTTGGTGCTGTTCACCCTGTACATGTGGATCATCCGGTTTTTCGTGACCCGAATCAACCGCAGCATTCGGCACTTTGCCAGTCTGAATCAAGCAGTAAACTATGATGAACTGACGGGGGTGCGGAACCGCGCCAACTTTGATACCACAACGGTGGGCGTGTTTGGGGTTTATCAGCAGCACCCCACGATGCCCATCACCATGGTCATGTTTGATATCGACCATTTTAAACACTTTAATGACCACTACGGCCACTTAGCTGGTGACGTGGTCTTAAAACACGTGGCGCAACTCTTTAATCAGGAACTGGCGCAGCGCGGCGACTTATTCCGGTATGGCGGTGAGGAGTTCGTGATCATCTTTAAAAACACTGCCCCCGCCGATGCCCAGCAGATTGTCGTTGCCATTCGGGATACCTTACAACACCGTCCCGTAAACTTCGGCAGAGAAAAATTAGACGTAACGGTCTCGATTGGCCTTTCTGCGCTCCGTTCTACTGATCACGACTTTGCCAGCTGGTTCAAACGCGTTGATCACTACCTCTACTTGTCAAAGGAAGCGGGGCGTGATCGCATCACGGTTGAAGGCGAAACCCAAAAACTATAGCGAAACACGACCAAAAAACGTGTGGGCCGAAGGTTAGTCAATCTGGATTAGCCTTGGCCCACGTGTCGTCCATTGGGGGTCGCCGCCAAAAAGCGAAATTTTAATGGCGACCTGATAGGATGGTCATTAAGGATAACCTGACGATTCGGACAGCGAACACCGTTAGAAAAATTGTCACCAGGTAACCTGACCAACCCCCAAAACGGCCAGACTGATTGCTTTAATCATGTTGACCGTTTTGTTAATATGACAATTGTATTCGCGGCATGCAGCTGGATTAGTTGAAAAAGGCGAGCTCTCTATTTTTAGAGAAACTCGCTTTTTTAATTACTGCTACATCACCCAATCATCATGTGAAGTAAGGCACCAATCCCGTACGTGACGAAAATGGTAAGCACCCCGATGACCACGTTGCGCACGATGGTCCGTTTAGTCGAGTTGGTCGTCTTGTAGGTGCTGATGATGGCATTCAGACTCAACGCAATCACCATCGCAATGGCCGTGTTGACGAAACGCCAGCTCGGAGCGGACAGCATGATGGCCAACAATGGAATCAGTGAGCCAATGATAAACGCCGTGAAGGACATGGCCGCCGCATGAAACGGCACCAACAAATCTTTCTGCGACAGGTCAACGTCGACCTGCGCATTTTCGTGCGCCATCGTGTACTCCTGAACGTCGTGTTGGGCGCTGACAGAGATCCACTCGCCACCCGCCATGGAGCAGGCGCCGGCTAACATGCCAGAGATGCCACTGACCAGTAAGGTCGTGCTGCTGAGCTCGGCACCGGTCGCCCCCAGAACGATACCCGAAACGGAAATGATGCCGTCATTGGCGCCGAGAATTCCCGCGCGTAGAACGTTTAATTTGTCCCAAAAATAGATACTCTTGGTTTTAGCTGGTGTTATTGGTGTGTTCACAATGCTTCCTCCTCGAGGAAAATATGTATTTATTTTCACTTGAACCACCTGTATTATAAACTGATTTTATATACATATGCAATATTTTTTGTGAATATTAGTTCAATTTAGGAATATTTAGGCATTGGACCAGTGACCATCACTGGCAGTTGGTCATCGGCCCGAATTGCCAGCACCATGGCCCGAAAACTCACGCTGACGGCCCGATTCGACGTAACGCCACATTGAACCCGTCTCTCTCAGGCGACCGCCACGATTAATTTCCTTGAAAAACACGCGCTGAAAATAAAAACGGTTACCTTCAAAATAATCCTTACGCCATGAAAAAATATGTGGTACGCTAACAACTCGTGGGAAATTCAAACGAGGAGCAACACAATGCCTAAAAATTTTAAAGAAGAACTACTTTTCACTGCCGTTATGGCGGGCCTGATGGTCCTGGTCATGGCTGGCTACAACATCGCCCTAGCCGATGGCTTCAGTCACCACTTCATTCGTGAGGTCTTGACGGGATACCCACTGGCCTTGCTGGTCGCCGCAATCTGCGACTTGGGGATCATCGGTCCCGGCGTTAAATACATCTTTTTCCACTTTATTATCAACGACTACATGAAAAAGAAGCAGATCCGCATTGCCCTGACCATCTCAGTGATGATGGTTGCCGGCATGGTCACCCTGATGTCCCTATTCGGCATGGTGGTCACCCAAAACTTCGGCGTCAATGCCCTGCTGACCTACCTACACACCTGGATTTTCAACCTCTTCATGGCGCTGCCGCTACAATTATTGATTGTCGGCCCCATTGCCCGGAAGATTCTGGGCGCTGTCCAAAAACACAATGCGCCAGCTGAGAACGCTGAAGCCGAAACAATCGAAGATTAACCAACTAAACGTCGCCGCTACCAATCAGTAGTGGGGACGTTTTTCTTTTTCCGCTGGTCCCACGCCAACGGAAAAACGACCACACCTTCTTTGATCGGGTGTGGCCGTTTTTTTGAATCATCTGCAACTGCAATAGTGTTTTGACTAATCACGTTTAACTACTTACGCAAGTTGAATAATTTCGTCTGGTAATGAACATCCGCATGGTTGCCTAACCCACTGATTTTAACCGTGTAAGCGTGGTTGACCTTCACCTTGCTTGGCGCTGGCTGGTAGGAAATACTGGTTTTGAACCAGCCGTAGCCGGTCTCACTGTTGTAGTTGGTCACGTGGGTCACTTTGACCTGCTTATGCGTCGTGTTGTCCGTCACCTTAACATTGGGCTTAGTCGCTTCTTCACCGGTGCCAACGCTGTACGAAAGCGACCACGTGCCATCTTCAACGGCATTGATTGGGAAAACCCCAGCTTTAGGATAGGCGACTTCTTTGGCTAATCCTGCTTGGGGATCAAAGGCCCGACATTTGGCCCCACCCTCAAATACCTTGAGATCATTATAGCTGCCGGCTTGCCCGACACCAATTTCAATCGTATTGCCCAACAACCATTCACGGTGACCGGGGATATAATCAGCTGCTCCCGAATCCACCAGGTAATTCAACACGTTGTCGTAGGGCTTCACCACACCCTCGCCAAGATTACTATAGCCCGTAGCATCTACACCGCGATTCCAAGCCGTCTTCGACACGTAACTAGGCCGCTTGATTCCGGCCAACTCATGTGCCAGTCCCTTATTTGCGGCAGCCAACGTGGCAGCGCCATACTGCGCATCCTCGTTCCACTGCGGATTGGCTTCAATCGCATTCAAGCCATACATTTGCCGGTAAAAGTTGACGGATTTGACCGTGGCGTTGATGTACTTTTGGCTCAACTTGCCCGGGTTAAAGGACTTCTTCAACGATGGTTTTTGCACGTACATCCCCTTGGTGCTGTTGGAGATTCCCTTTACCTGTTGCCGATAGCCTTTGATGGTGGCGCGTTCTTGGGCGGTAAAGGCCTTCTTTTCGGTCGGTTCCTTAACCTTGGTTTTTGCCGCAGCCGGTTGGACACTTAATGCGCCGCCAAAGGTGAGGGCTAAGAGGCCGAGCATCAGAGTGGTTGTTTTTTTCATGAATTTGACTCCCCTTCTATGTATGTTCATTTCAATCATACACAAGTGCCCCGACACAATATGACATTGCGTGGCTACCTGCCAAAATTTTTCAAAAAAATCCGCAAGTCAGTGGCCCCTACAACTGCCACTGACTTGCGGATTTTAAATTTGATTCATGCTAAACACAAGTAGCCCAAACGAAGATTTTGCAGGCTGACTACACCTCAGCAACTTGCAGCTGCGGCCACTTTTTCTGCCACTGCTTGTCCGCCATCCGTTGCCGATAAATGGCGCGATGACGCTCATCTTGCTGGTAAAACGGAATCGGTCGGCAACGAAAATTGACCAAATCGGCCACACCATGAGGCGCGATTAATTTCAGCTCATCCCCATCGAGATAGGCGCCTACGCAGGTCGGCACCTCGACAAAGTGACCAATGGCGTCGGCCACCGAGGTGAAGTCCGGCGTATCAGAGAAATTATAGTTGGCCATGTAGACTTCATTTTTGACCTGCCACTGATAATCCGGCGCAAGTTGGGTGAGTTGCGCATAAATTTTAAGGTCGTCGCTGGCCGGTCGCTCGGGGTCAAAGAAAACGACGTCGACGTCACTGCCTAGTTGAACAGGCTGCCCACTCAGCACCTGCCAAACGGTGTTGCGAATACTCCCGGCCGCCAGCGCCCCCTGTTTGAGATGGCAGTCTCGAATCAAGGTGAGAATGCGCATGAGTTCTGGGGTGGTGCGGATGATGGATAGGACTTGGGATTCTGGTGTCATTGGGGAAGAGCCTCCTAACTTCAACTAACACCTATTTAGCTTGGAATTCTAAACTGGTTTATACTTGCTATTTTCCTCTAATATTGCCTTCTTCAGTTTATTTAAGATATCTACCATCTGAACCGCATCTTCAGGCAACTTCAGCTCCCAGTTTATACCACTATAATTAATAAAAGTATTCTTTCCCATCAATGCTTCCGCTTGAAAATCTTTATATAGCGTAACATCAAAATTCATCTTAGATTTTTTTAAAGCTCCAAATGGCATACGATTACTTATAACGCGATCCTTTAAAAAAACGACCCCAACCGTATCTTTTAATTCACCAAACACAACATCTTTACTTTCTGGTACCATGACAGCCAATAGGTTATTTTCATTAACATCCATGTACTGAAACCCAGTAATTTGCTTTGCTTAAGTCCGCCTGAGGGTAAACAGACGTTATTTCTTCCTTAAATCCTTGGATTGGCGATATGATTTTAGCGAGGCCCTCTAACGTGCCTTGGCTATTTTCATCGTTTACCTGCCGGCTTTCTACAAGCGTACCTGCCATTATTTGACTGGCCTTTTCTTTAAGCTCGTTCAATACCGCAACCATTTTGTCGGCTTGTTTTGGAGAACCAACATTCCAATTGATACCATTATAAGCCACGTAAGACTTATCAGGTTTTTCTTCAATTTTCAAATCTTGATATAACGTAACATTAAATTTCACGTGCTTTTTAGTGACGTGACCATAAGTCTGCCGATTACTAATGACTCTATCCTTTAAAAATACGACACCGATCCGATGTGATAAGCTACCAAATATGCCATCATCCCCAGAGCCACAAAGTACACCAATTATATTATCTTTTTCCACGTTCAAGTAATCGTAACCACAAATTTCACGTGCCTTAACAATATCAACTTTAGGAAAAATAGAAATATAGTAACCTTGAAAATACTTTATTGGCTCTAAAATATTCCCAACCATTTTTTGCTTTGCGTAGATATCATCTTCGACATCATCTTTCCCGTTAGTTCTGCTGTCTTCTCCTTCACTTTTTGCTTCCGCTGTCGCAATATTTTCTGCCGTTTGTGCATTAATTTTTTCATCCGTAACTTCAAATGGAATAATCAGGCCTTCATTTCCCATAACGGAAATTCTATCTTGAATATCAGCAATTACTTTTTCCTTGGTCCGATTGTTAATATTAAAACAATCAAAGTAGTCTGTTATTTTTTGATTACTACGAACTAGATTACGAGTTCCATTATACAAAAACAAATACTCGTTAACTGCTCTAAATATTAA
Organism: Levilactobacillus enshiensis; assembly: GCF_007115095.1. GTDB lineage: Bacteria > Bacillota > Bacilli > Lactobacillales > Lactobacillaceae > Levilactobacillus > Levilactobacillus enshiensis. Next base: position 132,539 of record NZ_SULH01000003.1, read on the forward strand.
TTGCGACGTTTCAGCATCCGTTATGTTTTCGATACCATAAATATCAGCTCCATCCGTAGGAGAAACTTCTAAGTACCGACTAATTGCTCGTAAGTAATGCTTCTGGAGGTCACTAGTATCACCAATTTCATGCCCCAAAGTAACTAATGTTGCAACCATAAATGCCTTACTGGTGTCATCCAGATTCTCTTTAAAAGATAACTTTTGGACTAAACCCAATAGCTTCTCCTTAGCATCGCTAGCTAAAATATCACTTACGTCACTAACATCATCTTGTAATAACCCTAATCCACCCACCAAATTATCTTCGGTTGTTTTCAATGCTTGCGTTAGTTCATCTATTTTTTCTTTATCCACTTCCGCTGTGTTCGTTGTTGCACGCTTATATGCCTTCGTTTTATTACCCAAATCAAATAGTCCCATACCTACACCTCCATCATTGAAATTGACTCGGAATAATCAATTTTTCCCCTAAGACTGCCTTTGACCAACCATTCTTTAAAAACTCTTCTTTAACACGACTAATAAACTTAGCATCGTAAAAAAGCTGGCCTACCGTAACTAGCATACCACCCAAATCTAAATTCTCGATTGCCATAGGCGCATGTCCTGTAACTGCCATCACACCAGACGCAACGACATTACTTTCCATTGCCAAAACATTAGAATATGCTATTATTTTTTGAGTTCGAACTTTAAATAGTTCTAAGCTGCCATCGCGTTCTTTATTATAAAAAAGCCTATGGATCATTCCTATCAGCACATTAATTCCCAATGATAAGAGGGCTTGTAGTGACAATTTTCCTACAACTCGGAGAACGTTATACATGTCAACACCGTAATCACAAAGTTTCTTAGCGAGATCCATATTCAACAATGACACACCTGGTAATGCAATCCCTTGTTTAGAAAATATATCTGATTTTAAATGAACTGCTTCTTTTCCAATTGCCGCTCCTAAGATCCCCAAGTTATCTGCTTTCAGAGGATAAACATTCTCGATCAATCCCTTATCCAAAACAGTTAGTGTTTCTGCTGGACTAGAAAATCTATCCCCCTTACGGCTCACGCCAATGCTGCCATAGGTCACATGATACGAATGTAGGTTTGCCAATGTCACTGTCCGTGTCGCGATATTAGCCGTTCCAAAAATCCAACCCATCATTGGATCGTGACCAAGCGTTGCTAAACGATGATACTTTCCGCCACCCAAATTCTCATGAAATAATTTAGAACCATTTTGTGTGTCAAAGGGAACCGGGTTAGTCAAAATTTCACTGATTGTTGTGCTATAGTCTTCCGTACCCCGATTTTCTCTGACATACTTTCCATGAGTTCCCTTCGCTGCGTCTTGATCACTCTTGCGTTTACCCTTATCCACTGTCCAATCCATTTTTGATAGAAAATATTGACGTGCGACTTGCAAAGCCGTCGCCGTCATTAAAAAGGTAGTATCGACTTTGGTTAATTTGATTGCGCTTTCAAAATCATGGTCGATAGAGTTCATCACCGTGGTCGCGTTCCCAAATACATTGGAAACGCGCGTTGTCTCCTTGGCAACTTTAGCCGCATCATTCACAGTTGATTTCATTTGAGCAAAGTCACTATTTGTCTTTTGGGTCACTCTCTTCACTTGCTTCAATCGATTCATCCATTTCACCTTCGTACATAGATAAAATTAATCATATAATAATTTTAAACTACCCATTACTAATAATATAAAACAATTTTAATGCCAAGAAAAGCAATATTTTCGAAAGACGCTCATCATCACTAGATATCGTTCTCACAGCTCTCCAAAACTAATCTTCTCCACCCCATAAGCAAACGCTTGACTACCTTTCTCAGTCGCATCCAGCGAACGATGATATTGGGCCACAATCCCGTTGAAAACTGTTTGGCTATCAATCTGCTGAACAATCTTTCCGGCTAACGCAATCGGTGCGTATACATTCAAATGGTTGTAAAAAACCGTCTTGTCCGCTCCCCGAACTAAAACATCCGTCAATAGGACGCGTACTTCAGTTCCCCGCTCAGACAATTCACTTGATTCGACGTGACCGTTCATTGTCACAAACTGATCTGTGTAGGGGGCCAAGGCCACGCGAGAATTACTCGTATCGTGTAACAAATACCGGCGCATTCGCATACACTCAGCCGCGAAAAATTCCTTCATTGGTCCTTCATACTCACTTTCACCCTGCGAATTCGATTCATTCTGCAGATAATTATTCCAACTATTTAGTACCTTCCAAATACGTTGTCGTTCATTGTCCGGATCTAGTTTCAACTGCAGAAATTGTTGGGTCGCGACACTCAAATCTAACTCTGCTAGACTGTTAGCTTCCATGAAATGGGGATTTTGAAAAATATACTGTACAAATGTCCACTCCTCTTCCGTCACCCTTAAGGCATGTAAAATATCAGGAGTTGCGAATAACTCAGCAATCTGGGCGACGATGGCATCGTGACCCGTCTTAAGTCGAGATTCCCGATCGAGATTCTGTTGATATGCCGCCTTCTTCTGCAAACGATGTTGGTTTTGCTGTCTTAGTTTTTCTCGTAAGTCATGTAACTTCATTTTCATCAGCCTCCTCAAATTCGACTTATTCTTTCCGTCCCTCCTGGATCATCTGCCGCACCCAACGCTGCGAGTAATCATACTTACGCGTCAGCTCGGCGATGTTATGGCCGTCATATTCCGTCAGGATCTGTTTAGCCACCTTATCGCGGTTATAGAGGCGCATTGGGAACGAGACCTGTTGCCCACGATAGACCTGATATAACTTTTCCGTTAATTCTTCACCTAATAAATCATATAGTTGTGCGTATGAATCCTGTAATAAATCGACCCGCATTGTCATGTGCATGTCCTCCTCAATTAGTTGGTGCTTTCTACCCTTCATAGAGTAGCAAACGTCTCCGGCCGACTAAAATGCCTTTGGCTGGGGACGTGTCCGGCAATCTGCAACGCATTACGCCGACGGTTTTGCTAGGATTCTGCGGATTGTTCGGCTGGCGTAATTGTGCCGCCGGGCCAACGCCACCACGCTTGCCCCTTGCTGGTACTCCTGACGAATCAGCTCCGCCTCTCGCTGCTGGTCCAAAAGTCGCCGCGGAAAATTGATCTGCGCACCCCCATAGTAGGCACACAGTTTACGCGTCGCTGCTGGGCCGATCAGCCGCGCCAATTCCTGATACAACGCTTGCCAATTCTGAATGTCATCCATCATAAATCCCTCCCATTGCGAACTGATTGACCACAGTTTACAATGACAGATAGACAGCATACGTCCATCTACTAAAAAGGAGTCCTCCCCCATGAATGCCGCTTATCGCCAACTGACCATCTTTCAGTTGCTTATCAGTCAGCATATCGTCAACAAGGCCGCCCTCGCCGACCAATTTCACGTCAGCCTGCGGGTCATTCAACGTGACCTCAGTCAGATTCGCCAGTTCATTGCCGAACAAAATTTATTTTATCAACTGGTCTACCGCCGCCAATTTGACGGCTACCAGCTCATCACTACCCAGGCCAGTGTGTCCAAACAAGCTGTGCTGGTGCTCATCAAGATTGCGCTCGCCAGCCGGTCCCTGACGACGGCTGAAATGACCCAAACCATCGACGGCCTGCTCCAACTGCTCCCCCTTGCCGATCAGCAGGAAATCCGGCCCATCATTAAAAACGAACGTTTCTACTATCAGCCCGTCCATCATGGTCAAGACTTACTCACCAACATTTGGGAGCTCAGCCAATTCATCACGCAGCAGCAGGCCGTGACCATCACGTATCAAAAGCAACATAAAGAGATCGTCACCCGGACAATTCTGCCGGAAGCCATCATCTTTTCCGAATACTACTTTTACGTCATCGCCTACAACGCCAAGTACGACAGTAATCTCTTCTACCGTGTCGACCGGATTCGTCACCTGCAAACGACCAGCCAAACCATCCCCCGTACCCGGGCACAACGCGTGGAGGACGGCGAGTTGCGGCGGCTCCTGCACTACATGCAGCCAGGGAAAAAGCTGACAGTCCAATTTAAATTTTGGGGCATCGTCGAAGCCGCCCTCGACCGATTTCCCACGGCCAAGGTAGTCAAGAAATATCCCGCCGAAAAGGCTGTCTTGATCGAGGCCACGGCCTTTGCGGGCGGCGCCAAGATGTGGCTACTGAGTCAAGGCGCCAACGTCCAAGTCGTGGCCCCGCAATCATTTGTCACTGAGTTTCAAACGGAAATTCAACGGATGGCGGACCGCTATTAATCACCCTAAAAACACCGGAGCTCGTCATTGTTTCACGACTAGCTCCGGTGCTTTTTCGGCTGGCTGACGTCTCTTTTCAGCGGTATACCGCCATTTTTCACCTCAGCTCCACACCATTTCTCGGTGAATTTTTCAGTGCATTCTGCCATGTTTCACTACCAGTTTTCCGGCTTTAAGCGTATGATTAAGACTGTCAATTCAGCTAGTTTGAAACAATTAATGGTTAAGGAGTGTCTTTTACATATGAAAAAATGGAAATTCGGTCTCGTTGCTGGGCTACTGCTACTGTTACCACTAGCTCTAAGCACCCCCACGCTGGCTAGGGCAGCAACGACGGCGACCCCGGAAGCGACCGCTAAGCCGGCTAAGAAGGCTGCCAAGGTAAAGCCCAAGCCGCATTACCTGATCGTCATGGGTCACGGTGCCGGCGATCCTGGCGCCCATGGTAGTGGGACGACCGAAGCTACTTTTCTCCGCAAATACATGTTGCCACAGCTCAGAAAATACGCGCGCGAAGTCCAAAACAGCACCATCACGTTCTACAACCCCCGCAAAAATCTGGTCAGCGACACCCTGTTCCATCACCAAGGGTCCTACAAGCTGAGCAAAAAGACCACGGTCATCATGTTTCACTTGGATGCCCCAGCTGGTCATGGTGGCCACGTCATCATCCACAAAAAGCACCCGACGGCCCGCGACCAACGGCTGGCCAAGGTCATCAAGAAATACGTTGGCCTGAACCGTGCCTACAACGGCTTTAGCTACCGGACCAATTTGAAAAATTGCAACGTCTTACGCAAGCGTGGCATCGACTACAGTCTGGTCGAATCCGGCTTCATCACCAACAAGACTGATGTGCACCACTTGAAGAAAAACATGGCGAAGATCGCTAAGGCGGACATCGAAGCCATCACCAACGAAAAGCTCAAGTAAGCACCATCGACCGGTCCCGCGTGGCCGGTTTTTTTAGTCACGTTACGAACGAAAAGACCATAACTCGTCCCCTTTGCGTCGGTTAGCCCCGTCTGCTACGCTGATGACCAAAGGACTGTTTCACATGGAACATTAGGGGGCGTTGCGCATGCCATACATCTACTTAGGCATCGCTATTGTTGGGGAGTTAGTTGGCACCAATCTACTCAAGGCAGCGGCTGGGTTCACCCGGATATGGCCATCACTGGGGGCGCTGGTCGCGTACGGCCTCTGTTTTTACTTCCTATCCGTTGCCATGAAAAATATTGACCTCAATGTCGCCTACGCCATTTGGGCCGGCATCGGCATCGTAATTACCACCGCCATCTCCATCACCCTCTGGCACGAACCCATCAACCTCGCCAGCGTCTTTGGAATCGCGCTGGTCGTGGTTGGCGTGGTCATCCTCAATCTGTACGGACCTGGGCATTAGGCGTGACTGCCTGCGAATACCTGTTTTCCTAATAAAAATTCGATATATGAATGGACCTGAGACTTTTATCTCAGGTCTATTTTGCATAGTAGCCGAACAGTGAGCACGGCTTTTCTCACACCTTGCTCACTTGCTAAACCCTGTTTTGTCAGTGTTTAGCAGTTAAGAATCACTTTATTTCACCAATTGTAATTGTACAGGGGCACCATTAGTTTAGTTATTAATAACAACGTTTGTTTACTAATAAACCAAAAATAATTAGTTTTACTTCACAATATTCCCGTCAGGTCGGAATTAGAACCACTACTTTTTCAAATACCAGTCATTATTAAAAGTTGGGTAGGTTACTAAAAAATCCCCTGAAATTTTCTGCCGATTAGAGACAGTAAGGCTAGCGCGGTCGTTTACACTATTTTTCTTGTGAAAAACTTTGCATTTAGTCACAAAAAGGACTAAAACAAAAGGTGAGAAGTCGGAAAGGTGCACTACTAGCATGCATCATGGATTGCTCATAATTTAACATAATGTTGTTTTTTAGACGTTATTTCCCCTAACGTGCAAGTTGCGTACACGTTGCGAAATGATGTTGTAGCTGTTTTATTTGTCGCCTAATTCGTTTTATAGTTACCCTCCCAAAGAGAGCAACTGGGAAAGGAAGTATTTGACATCATGGCACAAAGTTCTGTTGCATTAAAACACTATCAAATGTACATCAACGGTGAATTTAGAGATTCTTCTTCAGGCAATCTGATCACTGTTATCAATCCGGCCACCGGTGAACCAATTTCCACTGTACCAAGTGCAACTGTCGATGAAGCACGTGAAGCCATCGACGCTGCTTACGAAGCACAAAAGACTTGGAAGTTAGTTCCCGCCGCAACTAGAGGCCAATACTTACACGACGTTGCGACCGAAATCCGTAAAGATTCCGACCACTTGATCGAAATGCTGCAAGAAGAACAAGGTAAGATCAAGTCCTTAGCAACGACTGAAATTTTATTCTCAGCCGACTACTTCGACTACATGGCTAGTGCTTCTCGGACCTATGAAGGTGAAATTCTTCAATCCGACAACGCTAACGAAAGCATCATGATCGACAAGCAACCAATCGGTGTTGCCGCTGGGATTCTCCCTTGGAACTTCCCATTCTTCCTGATTGCCCGGAAGATGGGTCCAGCTTTGGTAACTGGGAACACCATCGTTATGAAGCCAAGTACCGATACGCCTAACTTGGGGCTGGAATTTGCCAAGATCGTTGAAAAAGTTGGGATTCCTAAGGGTGTTGTTAACATCATTACCGGTCCTGGTGCCGTTATTGGTGACGAACTTTCTAAGAACAAGAAGATCGGTATTATCAGTTTGACCGGTTCCGTTAACTCTGGGAAGCGGGTCATGGCTGCGGCTGCTACCCACATGGCTAAGGTTTCTCTGGAACTTGGTGGGAAAGCCCCTGCTATCGTCTGCAAGGATGCTGATATCGACTTGGCCGTTCAATCCATTATCGACTCTCGTGTCGACAACAACGGTCAACTTTGCAACAACTGTGAACGGGTTTACGTTCAAGAAGACATTGCGGATGAATTCACGAAGAAATTGGCTACCAAGATGGGCGAAGTTACCGTCGGCGACCCAATGGCAAATGAAGACATTGGCATGGGTCCACTGATCAACCAAGGCGCTTTGGACAAGGTATCTGGCATGGTCGATCGTGCCGTTAAGGCCGGTGGCAAGCTAGAAACTGGTGGTCACATCGTTAAGATCGCCAAGGGCTTCTACTTCGAACCAACCGTTATTTCCAACGTCAAGCAAGACTCCGAAATCGTTCAAGACGAAATCTTTGGCCCAGTACTCCCAGTATTGACCTTTAAGACTTTGGACGATGCCATCAACATGGCTAACGACAGTGACTTTGGGTTGACTTCTTCCATCTTCACCGAAAATATCGACAACGCTATGCGTGCTTCTCGTGAATTGGAAGATGGTGAAACTTACATCAACCGGTTCAACTTTGAAGCCATGAACGGGTCTCACTCCGGCTGGAAGGAATCCGGTATCGGTGGTGATGATGGTAAGCATGGGATTGAAGAATTCTTGAACACCCACGTTGTTTACCTACAAGGCCATCCTGAAAAGGCGAATGGCTAGTTATAGACTCGAAAAAAGATAATTCCGTCGTGAATTATCTTTTTTCGGTGAAATTCCCCTATGAATGTGAATTGAAAACAAGATCCCCGTCATTTTGGCGAGATTGGCTAACTGCTGACAAATCCCGTCATATTGGGGATATCACCCCGGATGGTGTGAAAATAGCATCGTGGAAGCGCTTGCATTTTTATCCATCTGTGTGATAATGATCAAGTGTAAACAATAAATAAAAACGAGGTGCCAATTATGAAGATTCAAGCTGCAGTTGTTGATAAGCAAAATGCTGATTTTGAAATTCGTGATGACGTTGAACTGGCTGACATGGGCCCAGACGACATTCAAGTCCACATGGTTGCCAGTGGGATCTGCCACTCTGACGAAGCCCTACGAACTGGGGTTGCGGTCATCGACTATCCTATCGTTTTAGGTCATGAAGGTTCCGGGATCGTTGAAAAGGTTGGGCCAGAAGTTACCCAATTCAAGCCCGGCGACCACGTTGTCCTCAGTTTCTACGGCTGTGGGAACTGCAAGAGCTGTTTGAAAGGGATTCCTACCCAATGTGAAAACTACGCTGCTAACAACCTGTCTGGTGTTCGTCCAGATGGCACGGCGCACTTCACCGAAAATGGCCACAACGTTGCTGACATGTTTGACCAAAGTTCCTTCACGTCAACCACGGTCGTTCGTGAACGGAACGCCGTTAAGGTCGACAAGGACCTTGACTTACGGAAACTCGGACCTCTGGGCTGTGGCTACGTCACTGGTTCTGGGACCGTCCTCAACACCTTGAAGCCAAAGCCTGGTGACACGATCGCCGTCTTTGGGACTGGTGCCGTTGGTTTGGCTGCCATGATGGCTGGCCGGATCTCAGGTTGCACCAAAGTCATCGCCATTGATATCGTGGACTCTCGTTTGGACTTGGCTAAGGAACTCGGCGCTACTGATGTCATCAACAGTAAGAAGGTTGACGATGTCGTTAAAGCCGTTCAAGACTTGACCGGTGGCTACGGTGTTAACTACGCGGTTGACACGACCGGTGTTGCCAGTGTTATCTCCAACTCCATCCAAGCCTTAGCACAAGGTGGGACTTCAGCTGCCATCGCCGTTACGAACCATCATATCGACCTCGACACTTGGAACGACCTCTGTGTCAACGACAAGAGTGTCATTGGGGTTAACATGGGTGACTCCATTCCTCAAGTTGACATCCCTCGTTTAATCGAATTCTACAAGATGGGCCAATTTGACTTCGACAAGACTGAAAAGTTCTACAAGTTCAGTCAGATCAACGAAGCCAACGCGGACTCCGTTTCCGGGAAGACCATCAAGCCAGTTCTGGTCATTGATGACAGCTACATTCCTGGCAAATAAAACACCTAACGTGATTCTTTAACGTTCTTGACCGGTGAGCTCTGTTTGGGACTTGCCGGTTTTGTTATGCTTTTAAGTAAGGGTTGAAAGATAAAACTCAGGCCTCATCTCAGTATTTGGTAGGTAGTCACACCATTAAATTAGCCTAAATTAGGCGCACTACGGCTGCCAGCGTTCTATCAAGACAACGGCTGTAGACCAAAGCTATCTGGCATTTTGGGGATTCAATTGATAACGACCGTTACGGTTATTCTCAAAGTCGTCTGAGAACACAATGTAAGCCGAAAAGTCGGCAGATACAGGCTCAGGCACGTCGTTCTACTTAGTCAGTAAGTGGTCTTCTTACTACTAAGCTTGTAGACTCGTGCCCTTCAAGGCTTCAAGTTGTGTTCGCACCGATCCACCTCATATCTGCCGGCCGGTAAGGCGACCAGACCACCAAGTTACCTACTTTTAAGGCCACTGTTGTTGGCAGAACAGAACCGTACTTCGCTGCAGCAACGGTTAATCCGCAGTCACCACGCTCATCAATGTCGCAACTTGGTCTGTCACCTGTTCTTTTTCATCCCAAATAAGCCTTTCACTGCCCAGAATATCTTTGTCCAACCACCACTGTCGCAATTGTTTTGCGGTAAATGGTGACTGCTTCTGCTGATTACGTGCTAAAGTCGTTGCCAAGGGAACCTCAAAGTATACCGAAATCAGGCGTTCACCCCACTGTGCTTGCAATTCGCGAAGCCAGCCACCATAGACACTGCGTTTCAAGATACCTTCCAGCACAATCGTTGAAAATTTCTGTTGCTCACCCCACTGAATCAAGTCGGCCATGATCTGAATCGATGCATTGCCCTGTCGATCAGGCGCGTGACAAATCTGACGCCGGACGACATCCTGACTGATCAGGAGACATTCGGGCCCTAATTGTTCTCGTAAACGTTGCGCTGTCGTTGTTTTACCAGACCCTGAATTTCCACGTAACACTACTAATTTCGTCATCATCTTCACTTGCCTTTCACCTAGTATGCGCGCTGTCCCTGCCGATTACTAGCACCATCAATTCAGTAAATTAGCTTGTGTGACCCACATTGAAGTGGGGCCTCATCTGCCGTAAACTAAACCTATATCTAAAGGAGGCCTTTCGCCATGGTCACACGACAAACTATTTTTGATTACATTGAAGATAACTACGGCGTCACGCCAGAATATACCTTCAAAAGTTACCCCCAATACGCTGCCCTCAAGAACTTACAGGGCAAGTGGTTTGGACTAGTCATGAACGTTCCCCGTGAAAAGCTGGGACTGACCGGGACGGATGAAGTCGACGTGCTCGACGTTAAAATCGATCCTGAACTTGGCAGTATTTTACGTGAGCAGCCCGCCTATCTTGCGGGCTACCACATGAACAAAGAACATTGGCTAACGATTCTGCTCGACCAGGTCGATGATAAAACGGCGCTGCAATTATTAGATGGTAGTTATCAATTAGTTACTAAAGGCAATGCTCGGTTAAACTAATTATTAATAATTAGTTTAACCGAATATCTTGCAACTATCCAGCCCAGTTCACCCACTAACAACGCTATGTGGTCATTAGACAGTGGCGTCATCTCTTGCAACTACGCCAATGCAATTAGTATCTACTGCTTGTCTTCTTCAACTACGCCGGAAGTCCTTCCCACAAGTTGGCGACATGTTCCCCTAGCAGGCCCCCCCGCTACAACGAAGCTGTATATTTTTTCAATCTCCGGGTTGACACCACCTTTTTTCCGGGTTACACTAGCCTCAATTCAAGAATCGTCCGAAACAAACCATTGAGGTGGAGATCAAGACCATCGTGCACGCAAAGAGAGCCGTCGTTGCTGAGAGTACGGCCGAACGCAGATGATTAAATGGACCACCGAGGGCTTCCCCGAACCTTTAGCAGTACGGGAAGACGTGTGACATACGTCAGTTGTCAGGGAAATGATAGTTTCCTGTGGAGAAGGGATGTGGGCTCTATTTGAGTACCCGTCCAATTAAGGTGGCACCGCGGTTAAAACCGTCCTTAACGCATTGGCTGTTGAGGACGGTTTTTTGTATCCAATTTTAATCGAGGGGGATTCACTGATGATCAAACGATGGCAAAGCTCACAATTATTTCTAACCCAAACAACTAAAATTTCTGGAGGAATATATTATGAGCTTAAGAGAACACAAGAAAGCACTTTTAATTTGTAGCGGCATCATTCTAATTGGCGGTATCTTCGCGGTTACTGCACAATCCAAGTCAACGAAGAAGACTGCCACGCAGGACCTGAACCTCTATGAAGCTGCACCGATTTCTAGCCTGGACGTTGCTAAGATCACCGACAGCGTTTCCACCAACGCCGTCAGTCAGGTCGGCGAAGGATTATACCGGTTGAATGCTAACAGTCAAGCTGAAAATGCTTTGGCCACTAAGACTACCATCAGCGATCACGGCCACCTGTACACCATTAATTTGAAACACAATGCCAAATGGAGCAACGGCGACCCCGTGACGGCTCAGGACTTCATTTACTCCTGGAAGCGCACGCTGAACCCGCAATCCAAGTCGGAGTTCACCTATCAGTTTGCCAACATCAAGAACGCTACTGCCATCGCCGCTGGCAAAAAGGCCCCGTCCACACTGGGCGTCAAGGCCGTTGGCAAGTACCAATTGAAGATCACGTTGAGTCAACCCGCTTCCTACTTCAAGCAAATGTTGGCTAGCACGACCTACTACCCGCTGAACAAAACCGCCGTTACCAAATACGGTAAGAAGTACGGCACGTCCTCAGCTACCACCGTTTACAACGGCCCATTTGTCATGAAGAACTGGAACGGAACGAGCGACAGCTGGAAGTTAGAGAAAAACCCAACCTACGTGGATAAGCAAGCCGTCAAGCTGACCAGCATCAAGTATCAGGTCATCAAGTCGCCCACCACGTCTTACAACCTTTACCAGTCTAAAAAGCTCGATGCCATCACGTTGAATGGCGAACAGACCACCCAAAACAAGAACAATTCCGATTTGAAGTCCCTCTCTTCCGGTCGCATCGGCTTCATTCAATACAACGAAAAGAACGCCGTGGCCGCCAACCAGAACTTGCGCCTCGCCATTTCACTGGCCATCAACCGGCAGCAATTGGCTGACAAAGTTTTGAAGAATGGCTCGACACCAGCCAAAACATTTGCCATCAACAACATGTTGAAGAATCCTAAGACTGGCGCCGACTTCACCAAGGATGCCAATGTGACCGGCACTGCCGATTACCAACCTGCCCAAGCTAAGCAGTTCTATCAAAAGGCGCTGAAGCAACTTCACAAGAGTCAGCTGACCGTCACGCTGACCTGTGCGAATGACGATACCAGTCAGCAACTCGCCGAATATATTCAAGGTGCGTTGAACAACAAGCTGGGGTTGACCCTTAAAGTCCGGGCCTTACCATTCCCATCCATGCTCAGCAACGTTTCCCAAGGGAATTTCCAAATGAACCTGACCAGCTGGAGCATGGACTACGCCGACCCGATTCAATCCCTACAGATTCTCGGTTCCAAGAACAACTCCAACATGGGGCACTACAACAGTAAAGCCTATGATCAGGCTTTAGCTGCTGCTCAGGGCGTGGACGCACTGAACAAGACCGCCCGTTACCAAGACCTGCTGACCGCTGCTAAGACCGCGGCCAAAGACCAAGCCGTCACCCCACTGTATCAGGGACGGTCTAGCATTTTGGTCAATCCCAAGGTCAAGGGCGTTGTTTACAACAAGTTTAACGGGAGTGCCGATTACCGGTTAGCCCACGTTGCCAATTAGTAAGTAAAATTTGGAAGGGCGGAGCGTTGCAGTGACAGCCAAAAACGGTATAATTAAGTCAGCACATTAATTACACGTTTTCATAACTCCGGTGAGCCGTGTGTCGTTTTCAATGGCGGTTACACCCAGCTAGGTGAAACGTCACAGAAAGGTTCCGAAATTTATGGAAAGTCAACCCTTACGTCACGATCACTACCCAACATCGCAGGAAGAATACGAAGCTGAGTTAACCGAAACGGAACACGAATACGCCGCCAAGATTGAAGCGGCCAAGGAACAAGTCGAAGATAAGGTTCAAGGTCAGATTTCACGTTACCTGTTGTTTGGGGCTATCTCGGTCGTCATCAACATCACGTTGTTCTACCTCTTCTACCACACCTTCGGCATCGAGTACCAACTCGCCAACTTCATTGACTGGCTCATCAGTGTGCAATGCTCCTTCTGGCTCGACCGGACCTTCGTGTTCAAGCACAAGTCCGACAAACCCGTCAAGGAAATGGGCACGTTCTACATGACCCGGGTCGCCACATTCTTGTTGGAAACGGTCATCTTGTTCTTAGGAATTTCCTGGATGAACTTGAACGGGACCATCACCAAGGTCGTCGGCCACGCCATTGCCTTAGTTCTGAACTTCTTCTTATCTAAGAAGTTAGTATTCAAGAACCAACCGGCACCAGCGGACTAGCGAAAAAGGGTGTGCCCCTTGGTCACCCATTTCCACCATCTAAAAATAACAACAAAAATCACCAATGCCAGCCCTCAAAAATGAGGAACCCGCCGTTGGTGATTTTTTAATGCCACTAATTTCAGTTAACCCGACTACGACCGCGACTTCCCCGCATCGCTCCGCTTCTTCCGCCATTGACCATCATCGTTTTGCGTCCGCACATTTCCATTAGTTGGCCCGGACTTGACCACGGGACCACCAGCCTTATGCGGATCACGTTCAATTCTGTTGTTATCGTTTGCCATCAACATGTCCTCCTTTAGAATTAGCTTAGTCGTTGAACTAGTTCTAAGGTACACCGTTGGGCTGGCCAAATCAGGTGCAGGTGACCGTGATAACTGCCGGTTACGCCAAAAAAGGCTTAGGCAGGGGCCCCATGAACGAGTAGAATAGGAACTAACATCGACAACCATTTTGGCCGAGCTGGCCCATCGGAGGGGAAGTCCCATGTCATTACCGTTCATTCTAACTGCCATCGGCATCTTCTTCGTCACGGACACCGATGACTTAGTTGTGCTCCTGTTACTCTGGTTGAGCGCGAATAACGCCCGCCAACGCCGTGGCATTGTTTTCGGTCAGTACCTCGGGATTCTCACATTGATCATCGTGGCGTGGCTGGTCAGCCGCGGCGTCCTACACTACAACGTCGCCCATCTGACCCACTGGTTGGGACTGGTTCCCCTGACATTAGGGGTGATTGGCTTGCGCAATTGGTTGAGAAACCGACAGGCAAACGCCTTACCACCGCTACTCACCAAGGCCGTCAGCCTCCCCCTGGTATGGTCGCTGACCATTGGCAATGGCGGCGACAACCTCAGCATTTACATCCCTTACTTTACCCATCTCACCCCCGCAGAATTTGGCGGCGCGTTCATGGTCTTCATGATCATGGTTGGTCTCTGGCTGCTCATTAGCAATCGGCTAGCCCGGTCACACGCAGCCAGCCACTTCTTCGCCCGTTTTGGGGCGTGGCTCTCCCCCATCCTCTTTATCACGATTGGGACGCTGATTCTGTGGCAATAATTTACAAAATGTTCCATGTGAAACATTCAAGGAGGTACTTATGGCAGACACTCAAGCCGTTACACTAACCGGCAAACAGATTCGTTCCTACGTGCAACAGGTCATCACGCTTAAGTTAACGGATATTCAACGCGTCTCCGGGGACGCCAGCGTCATGCATCTGGCCCTCGCCAACGGCACGTCCCTTGGCATCATCACCGGTTCCGCATACGACTCGGCGGCTCAGGTCATGGGCATTCAGGACCTCCGCTACTTCATCAACGAGTTGAATCTCGACTTCGTCTTAAACCAGACGGCGGCTAACGATTCGGCCCGCCAGCGGATCTTTCAAGACGCACAGAAACGGCAAATCTTGATTGTCGAAAAATGAACGCGTCCCAAGAACCGCTTAAAAATACAACAGGCCTGGGACAAAATCCCAAGCCTGTTTTAATTTAGACAAAATCGTTACCAACAAACCCCGTCTTGTCCGCATCCGTGATTGGCCGCAGGACCCGACACGGATTCCCCGCTGCAATCACGTTGGCCGGAATATCATGGGTGACCACGCTGCCGGCACCGATAATCGTGTCATCGCCAATCGTTACACCAGGAAGGACCGTCACGTTGGCCGCCAGCCAGCAACGACTACCCACGCTGATGGGCTTCCACCAAGCTGACGTTCAGTGGCATCGAACAAGTGATTGCTGGTATACAAGCCCACTTTAGGTCCAAACAAAACGTTGTCGCCAATCGTTATCGGCGCGCCATCTAACATGACACAGTCGTAGTTCGCGTAGAAGTGGTCCCCCACATGGATGTTATCGCCGAATTCACAACGAAAATTGGGATTGACGTCGGGAGCACTACCCGCACTGCCGATGAGTTCCTGAAATAACCGGGCGCGTTGCTCGGCTTTTGGTGCTGCGTTCAACGCGTTCGTCAATTCCGTTGCCCGGTTCCGTCGGTCAATCAATATGGGGTCGAGGTCATCGTAGGGTTTCCCGGTTGCCATATAGGCGTATTTTTCTGCTAAATTCATCACGTCAGCTCCTTTAGATGATGTGTCTATCATAGCATTTAAGAAACCGGTTTCAACATTGTGAGTCATAGCTTCGGTGGCGGAAAGTAACTACGGTCCACCGATTGACCTCATAACTATATTCATTAAGTCCATTGCGCAACGATTATGGTCACCTATCAATTTAATCTATACCGGCAAAAGGGTTGTTTCCGGCATCAATTTCCTTGATAATAAGGAAAAAGATTCTTGAGGAGCATGACCGATGACGATTTGGCAGAACGGACTTTGGCTACTCTGTTTTCTCGTAGCGATTGCATTAGCACCAACCATTACGCACTACTTCGACTTACATCAACGATTTTTCAATAGCATCGCGCTCAACAGCGTGGCCTTCCTCGTCTACTCGCTTATTATTCTGGTCCTGTTCCTGCCAGTTCGGGTTGGCACGATCAGCCTGCTGATTATTAGTAATCTTATTTTTGACGGCTGGCTGATTTATCGGCATAACTGTCGAAAATAAAAAACTCGTGTCAAATTCCACTATCGGTACGGAATTTGGCACGAGTTTTTAGATTACTATTAATCGATAGAAACTTTTAATGGCTGTTGAAGTGCTTGGGCAATACGCGCTAATGTTTTAAATGACGGATTCCCCTCACCATTCTCAACTCTACTAATTGCTGCCTGACTAGTCCCAACTAAAGTGGCCAACTCCTTTTGTGAAAGATTAGCCGCCTCACGCGCTTTCATGACTTGAACTGCTAATTTCATTTGTGCCATATTTTCATCAAATCTTTTTTTGAATTTTGGATTTTGACTTAATTCTTCAATAAATGAATCAATTGTTCTTAGTGGCATTAATCTTCATCCTTTCGATTAAAAAAACTATCTCTAATCCTTTTTGCATGCTTCTTTTCTCTTATCGGTAAGGTATTCGACTTCTTCTTAAAGCCATGCGTTATCACATATTGATTATTCTCTGCATGGAAGTAGAGTACCCGAATAAAGATAGGACTAATACGTACTCTGATCTCGTACAAATTAGCATGCCTATATCATGCCACTTATTAGCCTTCTCCTCCTACTTAACTCCGCAATTAAGTCCTCATTTTTTATTTAGTTTAATGATGCCACGAAAAAAGACTGGCCCCAGTTTCAGACCAGCCCAGTACAGCCAATTTAAATTACCATCATCAACGCTTGGTACAGCAGGTAGCACCCGTAAGCCATCACGATACCGCCGGAGACGATGTTGACCCACATCAAGAACTTTTGTGGCAACCGTTCCTTTAGCAGACCCAGGATCAACGTGATGCCGAAGAACCAGATGGCCGTGGCAGACACGACCCCGGTGATAAAGGGCGTGACTTCACTGTCACTCAGCGACCCGCGCATGGCCCCGAACATTAAACTCGTATCAATAATGGCTTGCGGGTTCGCCCAAGTCACGACCCAGGCATTGACCAGCGACTTCTTCATAGGCAGTGGCGTGTTGGAACTCTCCAACTTAAAACTCGCGGCGGACCGCAAGATACCAAACCCAATCCAAATCACCAGCAGGCCACCCAAGAACATGATCACCAACTTGAACATTTCGTGAGAGCTAATGATCGCCCCCATCCCGAAGAACGCTGCCAACGTTAGCGCCGTATCGGCAAACCAGACCATAATGGTGACGGGCCAGGCACGCTTCAAAGGCTGGTTGATGGCGTTGTTAAAGACAAATAGGTTTTGCATCCCAATTGAGGATACCAGGGCCAAGCTCAACAGCAGCCCCCGTAAATACATTGCTGACATGACAACTCACTTTCCCTCAAGCCTACTCCGAGTGGTGCCTGAGTTTTCAAAAATATATCCTGCTAGCATAACAAATTTTTCATGAAAACTAAAGGGTTCCCGGTAACCTCGGTCAAAATTTCTGAGAATCAACTGTCAACTTCCTTCATTTGATTAATATCATAATAATTAAAGTTGGGAGTTTTGATTGATTTTAATCAAATTTTAATCTAGAATACCCTTTAAGGAGCTAATCTAACACCACTGAAAGTCCGTTTATTAAATAACGCCTAGAATATCCGGCTCCCAATCCCTTAAGAAAGAATGCGATCAATGTGAAGATCCAATCACTGAACACCCCATTACTGCAGAACCTGAGTCAACTAAGAATGGGAGTCCCACGATATGCCAAAAATTGGATTACACCACCTGACCTTCGGCTTCGACACGAACGTCAGCTTACTCTTTGATCACGTCGATTTAGATCTCGAATCACACTGGAAGCTGGGATTGGTCGGCCGCAACGGTCGCGGCAAGACCACCCTCTTCAACCTCTTGCTGGGAAACTTACCCTACCAGGGAACAATTACCGGCAAGCAAAAATACGTCTACTTCCCGGCGACCGTCACCGATCCGCAGCAGACCGCCGCGGCCGTCCTCCAGGCCATCTCACCAGTTGCCGACTGGCAGTTAGAACGTGAATTGCGCCAGCTGGACTTAGACCCCGAACGCTTGACCCAGCCCTTCGCCACCTTATCCGGAGGTGAACAGACCAAGGCACTACTTGCCATTTTATTTGCCGATGACCAAGCCTACCCGCTCATTGACGAACCCACGAATCATCTGGACCTCCCCAGCCGAAAACGCGTTGCCACTTACTTACAGAGCAAACAGCAGGGCTTTATCGTGGTCAGCCACGACCGCCATTTCCTGAATCAAGTGACCGACCACACGCTGGCCATCGAGCGGAAACAAGTGATTCTATATCACGGCAACTTTGCCATTTACGAGGACCAGAAAAAACGGCGGGATGCCTTTGAAGCGGAAAAAGATGCCAAGTTAAAGAAGGAAGCCGACCGCCTCAAAAGCATTGCCGTGGACATCACCCACTGGGCGCAGGTCACTGAGAATTATCAGCACGGCAATCCTCACGAGAAAAATAGTGGGTGGCAGGCCGCCGGCAGTAGCACCCTTCCCGCTAAGATGATGAAGCGGGCGAAAAATGTCGAACGGCGACGGGACCGCAAGCTCAAGGAGACCGAGGGTTTACGGCAAAATATCGAACACGTGGCGCCTCTCGCCATGACGCCAGTACCGACCCACTATCACCCCCTCCTCCACGTGGCTGACTTTTCCCTGTGGTACGGCGACCGGCAGCTCTTCCAGCCAGTCTCGTTTGATCTCGAACAGGGCGACCGCATCGCCATTATCGGTCCCAACGGCTGTGGCAAGTCTTCGCTGATTCACTATCTCCGTGGCACCTTTACCGGTGAACATACCGGCACGGCCGCGCTGAAGCCACAGTTGTCGTTGAGCGTCTCGCGCCAATTGTCGCCGGATAACCGCGGGTCGTTGACGGCCTTTGCCAACGCTCACCATCTCGACCGCAACGCGCTCCTGAATAACCTCAAAAAGCTCGGATTGCCACGCGACGTTTTCGCCACTCCCATCGAGCAAATGAGCATGGGCCAACAGAAAAAGGTTGAACTTGCCCAGTCACTCGCAACCCCGGCAAACCTGTTTATCTGGGATGAACCCCTCAATTACCTGGACGTTTTCAATCAAGAACAGCTGACGACCCTGATTCAACAGGCCCAGCCAACACTCCTGGTCGTTGAGCACGACCAACAGTTTATTGACGACGTGGCAACTAAGGTGATTACGCTGCAACCGTAATGCGCTCAATTTAGCCTAACTTAATGGCACGAATACTGACCAATACTGGGTTGAGACCCGAAGTTCAGCTCTCAATCTTTAGATTTCAAATAAAAGAGCCCAGCAAACTAGGAATTCATTTCCTAATCTGTTGGGCTTTTATACGTTCGATTCAGACTCCCCACCACAAGCGAAATTCCTGGCAATCGGAGGATAAACAAATTACGCGATATTACGCCAATAGCCAATCTACGATATGGACAATTGGTATGCCGTCCACTTCGCCCACATCCATCCGATTGGGCGTAATCAGTGTCTTAGGATAATTGTCGGCCAATTCCTGAAAATTACCAATTTCTCGATTATCCTTAATTGGCAACTGCATCGTCACTTGGTAATAGGCGACTTCACTCCCCCGCTTCGCAACAAAATCAATTTCTTGATCATCGTATTTGCCCACATCAACACGGTATCCTCGCCGCAGTAACTCTAAGTAGACAACGTTCTCAATCTGATGGCCAAAGTTGTCATGATAATTACGATTCAACGTTACATTACGTAATCCCGTATCAACCGCGTAGTATTTAGCTGTTGATCGCAAGTAATTCTTGCCCCGCAAATCATATCGCTTAGCCGGATAAAAAATAAATGCATCACAGAGTAAATTCATGTAGCGCAACGTAGAGGTCGGATTAATCTTCCAACCTTCATTTTTCAAAACACCAGCAATTTTATTACCAGAAATCGGATTGCCAATTTCACTTAGCATGTACGTTGCAACCTGTGTCAGCAAAGCATCATTTCTGATTTCCGCGCGTTCGTTCACGTCACGAAGCAGAATTGAACTATAAATGCCATCAAGGACGCTACGTTTCACCTCAGCATCTGCAACTAGTGCGCCTGCGGGAAAGCCGCCTTCTGTAATGTAATCGTTAAAAGCCAGCTCAAGCGGCTTAGAATTCTGCGTGAATTGCAAAAATTCCTTAAAGGATAAAGGATAAATTGGAATCTCAACCATCCGTCCCGTCAACAAGGTCGCCAGCTCGCCAGAAAGTAGAGAGGCATTGGACCCTGACACGTAGATATCTGCGTCAAAATCAACCCGAAAACTATTGATGGCATCTTCCCAACCGGATACTCGCTGAACCTCATCAAAAAACAGATACATCTTTTGGTTCGGAACAACGCGGTCAGTCACGTACTGGTACAGGGCTTCTTTCGTCAACAAGTTCTGATACTTCATGGATTCAAAGTTGATGAAAATAATTTGTTCATCCCTAATGCCACTCTCTTTAAGAAAATCGCGAAACATCCGCAGAACAAAAGTTTTCCCAGATCGGCGAACACCTGTAATGACCTTGACGAATTCTGTATCCTGATATTTTTTCAACCGATCCAAGTAAAGCTGACGAACAACCATGCTAGTCACCTCAAATCTCACTTTTTCTTCAAGTATACTTGAAGAAATCCATAAATTAACGAACTTTATCAATTATGCTTAATAAAAACGGCAAATTCATAGGCGCTGTTAACTATCCTTGATGAAAATCAGAAATTTCAACTTAAATAAGCCAGCTCACGCTTCCAATGTCGCCCGCAACACCTGAATCACGCGCTGCTGCATTGGTGTCAGGACGTGCGAGGTCCGGGTCACGATGCTCGAAATGAACATCGGCTGCTCATCGTCCAACAGCGCCAACGGAACCACGTCAGCGCGGTGTTGATCCACAATGCCGGTCAGGAAGGTCACCCCGACACTTTCCGCAACGAGGTTCATGATGACTTGCGTGTCGTTCGCGCGAAAAACCACGTCCGGGCGGAAATGATTACGACGCGTCAGCTGATTAAACGCCGTATTATGGACAAAACTACTATTAAATAGAACAAACTGCTCTCGTTTAAGCTCACTAAAGTAGATGCGCTTGCGGCCGGCCAACGGATGCTGCCGCGACACGAAGATCCGAAATGGTTGGCGGTCAAACTCCTCCGCGACCAACGTCTGATACGCCAACGGTTCCGTGGACCCCAGTAGCGCCACGTCCGCCTGTCCATCACGCAACGCATTGCGCAACCAGACCGAACCACCCACCAACGTCTGAATATTTTCCAAGATACCCTGTTGCTGGAGTTGTGCGGCGACCTTGGGAAAGTAATGATTCTCAATGATTGGCGGCAGGCCCAAGACCATGTGCTGGTCCGTCAAGTGGTTCAGTTCCTGATGGGCCAACTGGAGCGCATTCAAAATGGTTTGCGCGTGCACGGCCAGTTGTTCCCCACTCGGCGTCACGATCAGTTCATTGTGCACCCGATCCCGTAAGAAGAGGGTCGCGTTGAATTCCTGTTCCAGCCGTTTAATGGCCATGGTAATCGTCGGCTGCGTCACGCCGAAATCCGTAGCCACTTTGGAAAAGTTTTTGCGCTTAATTAGTTGGTTAAAATAATTCAAATCATTGATGTTCACGTCTAATCCCCCTTCAATTCAACGATCCTTGCTGGGATATAAATTATTTTTATAGTCACCGTTACATTTGACTATAACATATTTCACCCACTATAGTATTCCCTGTAAAGTAAATAAATGAACGGAGGAATTCACATTGACAACAGCTAATTCCATTTTAAATAACCCCTTTTTGAACAAAGGAACGGCCTTCACCACAGCCGAACGCTCAGCCTTAGGTCTGGTGGGGACACTCCCCAGCCACGTGCAAACGTTAGCCGAACAGGCCACGCAAGCCTACGCGCAATTTCAAAGCAAGTCCACGCACTTGGAAAAACGGCTCTTCCTGATGACCCTCTTCAACGAAAACCGCACCCTCTTCTTCCGGTTGATGGCCGATCACGTGGTCGAATTCATGCCGATCGTTTACGACCCGACGGTGGCCGATTCCATTGAACAGTACAGCCACCTCTTCACCGACCCGCAAAATGCCGCCTTCCTGTCCGTCGATGATCCCGACAATATCGAAGCGTCCTTGAAAAACGCCGCGGCCGGCCGGGACATTCGCCTGGTCGTCGTCACCGACGCTGAAGGAATCTTAGGAATCGGTGACTGGGGCGTCAACGGTGTCGATATTGCCGTTGGTAAGCTGATGGTCTACACCGCCGCAACTGGCATCGACCCCGCCCAAGTGCTGCCCGTCAGCATTGACGCCGGCACCAACAACCAAGCGCTTCTAGATGACCCACTCTACTTGGGCAATCACCACAAGCGCATCACCGGTGACCGCTACTATGATGTCATCGACCAATTCGTAACCGCAGAACAGAAGCTATTTCCAGAATCACTCCTACACTGGGAGGACTTCGGACGCGCCAACGCTCAGGTCATTCTCGACAAGTACAAGGCTAACATCGCCACGTTTAACGATGATATTCAAGGGACTGGGATGGTCGTCTTGGCCGGTATCCTGGGCGCCCTCAACATTTCCAAGGAAAGCATTAAGGACCAAAAGTTTGTCACGTTCGGTGCCGGGACCGCTGGCATGGGTATCGCCAACCAAATCCTAGATGAACTCAAGCGTGCTGGGCTCTCCGAGGACGAAGCCCGCAAGCACTTCTACGCCGTCGACAAACAGGGGTTGCTCTTCAACGACACTCCTGACTTAACTGCCGCTCAGCAGGAATTCACCCGCGACCGCAGTGAATTCGCCAACGCCGATGACCTGACCACGCTAGCCGCCGTGGTCAAGACTGTGCACCCGACCGTCTTGATTGGGACCTCCACCCAACCCGGAACCTTTACTGAAGACATCGTCAAGGACATGGCGGCGCACACGGAACGACCGATCATCTTCCCCCTGTCTAATCCAACGAAACTGGCCGAAGCTTCGGCGGAAGACCTCATCAAATGGACCGATGGCCGGGCTTTGGTTGCTACGGGGATTCCTGCCGAAGATGTCACTTACAAGGGCACGACCTACCACATTGGCCAAGGCAACAACGCGCTCATGTATCCCGGCCTAGGCTTCGGCTTGATTGCTGCCAAGGCCAAGGTCTTAAATGGTGAGACGTTATCGGCTGCTTGCCACGCTCTCGGCGGTATCGTCGACACGGCCCAACCGGGCGCCGCCGTGTTGCCACCCGTATCACAGATTACCGAATTCTCTCAGAAATTGGCTGAAGTTGTCGCCCAAAGTGTGGTCGATCAACAATTAAACAAGGAACCGATTGCTGATGCCAAGCAAGCCGTTGCGGACATGAAATGGACGCCGGCTTACCGGGACCTGCCGGCTAGCTTGGTCTTAGATTAAAGGTTGAAAGATAAAATTCAGGTCTCATCTCAGTATGGGTCAGCAGTCGCACCGCTAAATTAGCCTAAATTGGGCGCACTACGGCTGCCAGGGATTCCGCCGGCGCTGACGGTGTTTTATCACGACAGTGGCGGTAAACCACAGCTACCTGGCATTTTTTGAATTCGACTGATAACAACCGTTACGGTTATTATAAAAGTCGTCCAAAAGCACAATGTAAGCCGAGAGGTCGGCAGATATGAGCTCAGGCGCGTCGTTCTACTTAGTCAGTAAGTGCACTTCTTACTGGCTTAGTAGAAAACCAACCTTGTAGACTCGTGATTTACGAGGCTTCAAGTTGTGTTCGCACCGATCCAGCTCATATCTGCCGGCCGGTAAGGTGACGTAACCACCAAGTTGCCTAGATTTAGTCCCACTATTGTTGGTAGAACCAGCATGAGCCGTACTTTGGAACTTTCAAGCTTTGGTCTTGAACTAAATTTAATTCAATTTAAGCGTTGCTGCTGAGGCGGTGACGCTTTTTTGAGCGAAAGATTAGCTAATCAAGCATTCTAATATTATAATATTAGAAACATCTATCTATGAGGTGAGTGAAATGCAAGAAAAAAAACAACCTATTTTACGAAAGGTCATTAATGTGGGCAGTTCCATCGGTGTCACAATCCCGGCTGAAGTCGCTAAACAATTAGAGCTCACTAGTGGCGTCGAAGTTGAAATTCAGCCGACTGCCAATGGCTTTTCTGTTTCTAAAAAACCAAGTCTTGATCCCGCATTCATGGCTAGCATGGAAAAGGGACTTAAAGAATATCGTGGCGCCTTAGAAATTTTGCGAAAGAGTGACGAATAATGCGCTATTTGTCTGCTGAAGAACTGATTGCTTTGAACGCTAATGTCCTATTGTCTGCTCATCAAGCAACGACGATTCGGAACGCAGCTGGTCTATCATCCATCGAGCAGCTTCCTAAACAGGCTTTCTTTCAAACTGAAGCCTACCCTAACCTGGAGAGTAAACTGGGAATCGTTTTCATCAAAATCATCAATTTGCATCCCTTTGCTGATGGTAATAAGCGGACCGCTATTGCCGCCCTTTGGACGATGGCTGATTTAAATGGCTATTGGATTACCTTTACTGACACTGAATTAGCAACCTTCGCTCTGGATGTCGCCCAACTTGAAGACCGCAAGTTGGATTACGACAGCATTTACCGAACCATCAAAAATCACTTAACTTTGGAACACTAAACTTTAATTTCAAATATTGTCGCTGCGACGGTGATGCTTTTCAATCTTGTTTCACATTGAAGCAACAACTATCTATATCTACTCCACTAGGTCCCATTATTAAAAAACGTCCTATTTCCCGAGCACTCACTGTCAGGGGAATAAGACGTTTTTGTAATTATCAGCGACCTAACTATCAGGGTTGACAGCTTAAACCGACTCCAAAATCAATAGACTGACTGAACGACTCAGCAGCTGTAGACCAGCACACTCGTTCCAATTGAGGAGCTAACCTTTCCACTATGATTTTCCTGGAATTGCTGGTTTAAAGAAGCCTGCTTCAGTAAAAGTTCTTCGAAGTTAACACTAGCTCACTCCTATTTTGCTGCGGATATTTGCACAAGACGCTGCTTTAACTTGGCTACTTGAGCGCTATAATTTTTCAACTTCGTATACGCTTCCTGCACAACGCTTTCTGGCGCATTATCCAAGAATTTCTTATTACCTATCTTTTTCTTCACCCGATTGACTTCAGCCGTGTACTTGTCAATTCCCTTGTTCAAGCGCTTAGCTTCATCATGTAAGTCAACCAGTTCAGCCAACGGCACAGAGACTTCAGCACCGGTAATGACGCCCGTCATGGCTAACTTAGGCGCAATCAAGTCAGCACCAATTTCCAAGCTCTTGGGGTGAACGAACCGCTCAATATAGTCACGATTATTTTCAAAGACGCTGCGCAGTTGTGTGTCACTCGTCTTAATCTGCAGGTCGATTGGCGTAGACATTGGTGCATTCGCCGTGGCTCGAATATTTCGAACTGCCTTGATCAAGCCAATCAGACTCGTCATCTCATCCTCGGCAGTGGGGTTATCAAATTCTGGATGATCGACTGGGTAAGCCGCTGTGACCAAAGATTGCCCGTCATGTGGCATCGCTTGCCAGATAGCTTCCGTCACAAATGGGATCGTCGGTTGCAACAACCGTAGGGTTTGGTCCAAGACATAAGCCAACACATCCTGCTTGTTGGCTTTAGCAGCTACATCGTCACCCGTCAAGACTTCCTTACTCATTTCGATGTACCAATCACAGAAGTCGTTCCAGATAAAGTTATAAAGTGCCCGTCCGGCTTCACCGAAGTCGAACTTGTCAAACATTTCTGTTACGTGCTTAACGGTATCGTTCAAGCGGCTTAAAATCCACTTGTCGGTCAGGTCCCACTGATTCGCTACTGGCACTACGGGCTTCGTGTTTTCATCCAGATTCATAATGACAAAGCGACTAGCGTTCCAGATTTTATTGATAAAGTTCCAAGCGGCATCCATTTTGTCATAGTTGAACCGGACGTCTTGGCCCGCCGTTGAACCAGTAGACAGGAACCAACGTAAGGCATCGGCCCCGTACTTGTCGATAACATCCATTGGATCGATCCCGTTGCCAAGTGATTTGCTCATCTTGCGACCTTCTTCGTCCCGCATCAATCCATGAATAAATGCATGTTTAAAGGGCCGCTTCCCAGTAAATTCAAGGCTTTGGAAAATCATCCGGGAAACCCAGAATGGAATAATATCATAACCGGTAACCAACGTACTTATTGGGAAATAACGCTTATAGTCCAGGGCATCAATATCTGGCCACCCCATCGTTGAAAATGGCCACAAGGCACTAGAGAACCAAGTATCCAAAACATCCGGATCTTGTTCCCAATTTTCAATATCCTTAGGCGCTTCCTCATTGACGTAGACTTCGCCAGTCTGTTCGTTGTACCAGGCTGGAATCTGGTGCCCCCACCAGAGTTGACGAGAAATAACCCAGTCATGGACATTCTCCATCCATTGTATAAAGGTGTGTTCAAACCGTTCCGGCACGAAATTGACTGCATCATCACCCGCTTGGTTCTTGATAGCGGCTTCGGCAAGCGGCTTCATCTTCACAAACCATTGGGTTGATAGGCGGGCTTCGACTTGAACTCCAGTCCGTTCAGAATGACCAACTGAATGGACAATTGGCACAACTTTAAGCAATAGGCCCTGTTCATCCAAATCGGCAACCATAGCCTTCCGGGCGTCAAACCGATCCATACCAGCATACTTACCGGCCTTTTCGTTCATCGATGCATCCTCGTTCATCGTATTGATCCGTTCGAGGTGGTGTCGGTTACCCACTAAGAAGTCGTTCGGGTCATGAGCCGGCGTTATCTTAACCATTCCGGTCCCAAAGTTGATGTCAACGTATTGGTCGGCGATGATGGGAATCTCACGATTGGCTAAGGGCAGAATAACCTTCTTGCCGACTAAGTTCTTGTACCGATCATCATCCGGATTAACGGCAACGGCGGTATCCCCCATCATGGTTTCAGGACGCGTCGTGGCGATTTCAATATAGTGCTTGCCGTTAAACGTATCCTCTGAATCAGCAAACGGGTATTTCACGTGGTAAAACGCCCCTTTGTCGTCCTGGTGAATAACTTCGATGTCAGAAAGCGCCGTTCGTGCTTGGGGATCCCAGTTGATAATATACTCGCCACGATAAATCAAGCCTCTCTTGTACAGTGCGACGAAGACCTTTTTCACTGCATCAGATAAGCCTTGATCCAAGGTAAACCGTTCACGGGAGTAGTCCATAGACAACCCCAGCTTGGCCCATTGCTGGTGGATAGTGGCGGCGTAGTCGTCTTTCCATGCCCAAACCTTATCAACGAATTTTTCCCGCCCCAAGTCGTAACGGGTAATGCCCTGTTCGCGTAGTCGTGCTTCGACCTTCGCTTGTGTGGCGATCCCGGCGTGGTCCATTCCCGGAATCCAGAGCGTATCAAAGCCCTGCATCCGTTTTTGCCGAATAAGCATGTCCTGTAAAGTTGTGTCCCAGGCATGACCTAGATGTAGCTTCCCGGTAACATTTGGTGGTGGTAAAACGATGGCATAAGGGGCAGCCTGCTTATCACCACTGGGCATGAAGACACCTTGAGCAAGCCATTTATCATATCGATCTTTCTCAACCTCAGCAGCATTATATTTTGGAGATAAGCTCTTCATTTATAAAGCCCCTTTCCGCTCGTTGTGCCTTGAATTTTTTCAATGTACCTACTGAGCGGAACCCTTATAATCAGAGCAACGCTCTCCAGTACCTAAAAAGCTCATCAAGCATCATCTCGGCGAGGTTCCCAGCTACAATTCGCTGGTCTCCGATTTCGTCACAAACGCCATCCACGAGTACATGTACTGTAGGCGTAATTACAAGGGGGTTCAAGTCTGTGCCTTTCGTGATGACTGGTTCTTTAAGTGATTTTATGAAGTATTTAAAAAATGGTTTTAGGTGGGATAGCTTCCAAGCCTTATTAAAGTCATCAACGCGTTTTAGTTGGATTGCTGTAAGTATGCCATACGGACATGAAATGGACGCCGGCTTACCGGGACTTGCCGGCTAGCTTGGTCTTGGATTAAATTTTCGTTTAATGAGCAAACATCTCGTCACTATTTAAAAATGCGGCTTCCAATTTTCTATTTTTTCCGGTATACTAACCACAACAAAACTTCCGAAAGCGGGTCTCCACCCGTCATGTTACTAGTTAGAACACTTCTACTAGGCTGGAATAGCCTAAGGAGTGTTCTTTTTTATGTTCAAAAACATCAAAATTCTGATTATCCTCGTCACTGCCATGAATCTGCGGCTAGCCGTCACCGCTGTCACCCCGCTATTTTCAGCCATCCAACGGTCGCTACGCGTGGACAGCGCGCTGACGGCATTACTGGTCACCTTGCCCCTGCTCTGCTTTGCAATCGGGGCCATTCTCACGCCACGATTGATTCGAACGTTAGGCATCGTCCCCTTGCTCTGGAGCGCCAACGGCCTCTTACTGGTCGCTAACCTCCTACGTCCGGCCACAACGGCGACTCTCCTGGCTGGCACAGTTCTCATTGGCCTCGCCATTGCCGTGCTAAATGTCCTCATCCCCACCATGATCGCCCAAACGACCACGGCCGGTGTGACCCGGCTGACTAGCGCCTACGCTGTTACGATGAACGTTGTCGCCGCGTTGGGAACTGCTGTCGCTATTCCGTTGGCTGCACACTGGGGGTGGCAATTGGTTCTTCGCGGCTTTGCCCTGCCAGCTGGTTTAGCACTCCTCGTTTTACTCCGGCTGCCCCGGCACAGTTTTTCCCGGTCCGTTACGGCAAATACAACGCAGCAAACGGGACTTTGGAAAACACTGCGCTATGATGCTGATGCCCGGCGGCTCACACTATTTATGGGCCTACAATCCCTGACATTTTACAGTCTGACTGCCTGGCTTCCCACAATTTTTCGGACTTTGGGCGCCACACCCGTATTAGCTGGTAACTTACTGGCCGTCTTTCAACTGGTCGGCATTCCCGCTGCATTGGTCTTGAACCTAATGACCAACCGACGCCGGCTGCTTTGGGGAGTGCTCGGCGGTTACGTATTGGGCGGTCTCAGTCTTCTCTGGTCCGGTATGGGTTGGTGGCTGTCCGCCAGCCTATTGGGCTTCACATCGTCTCTAATTTTCACTCTGGCCCTCAACCTAATTGCAACCAGTAGCCCACACGTTACTGTTATCGCCAACCGTTCCGCCGTTGCCCAATCATTAGGCTATTTACTGGCGGCAGTGGGGCCAGTCATGTTGGGGCGACTACACGATGGTTGGGGGAGCTGGCTCCCGGTTGGGTTGGTTTTAGCCGGACTAGTCCTGCTCACCTTTGTAACGGGGCTACAGTTGACCCATCGTCAATTAAACGATTGAAAGACGGCCGTTTTACGGCTTGGTTGCTAGCGATTTCGATACGTATCTTCCTAAATTAATTCAACTTAAGCATGGCTGTTCACGTAGTAACACTTTTTGTGAGTGTAAAATTGGCTAATTCGGAATTATAATATTTAAGCAAAAATATCACACAAGAATCCGTCTATTCACTTGATAAATATTAAACGAAAACTTCTATTTGGTATTTCTGTTGCTATTTTTTTCTACATCGCTCTCAAATTTCCAAATAGCTCCAAAATTTGGATTAACCTCCGTGACGAATCTCTGGAATATAACTGGACTTATCCAAACGAGGTTTTTATAAATAACTAAGTCTTAACTTCCAATTTACACAAAAACAGGTGACCCCTTCTCATAACAAGAGAAAGGAACACCTGCTTTTTAGTACATTGTGGCCACCACACTCATAATCTGCCAGCGACCATCGAGTCGTTCAACAACTAGGACCGTATTCAGTGGCCAAACATGCTTACCACCACCGTGAATACTGGCGGTCACCCGATTCTGCCCCACTATGTGCCAACCAGTAGCAGTGGCTACCATTTCAACGTGATCCTCAACTGCGGAAAAGTAGTGCATCGTGCCTAACCGCAACTCTCGCAACCACTCCGCTCGTGGCTGAACGTATCCCGTCATGTGAGTCAGCGTAAATTCGGGCGCCAGCAAGTGGTCCAGGGCCACCGCATCATCAGCCGCCATTGCTTCATTTTCTTTAGGCGTAATGATTTCAAACGGAAGTCGGTTCTGAATGATAAACTGCTTTACAGCCATTGTCATACACGTGTTTAAACTAATCCCAACATCTGCCAATCGCTTGTTCAACTCTTTACGAAGATCATCATCGAATCGTTGTTGGTGTCACGCTCACAAAAACTACTGTTCCTTCAACCGCGTCCGAATCCGGCTCAACGACACCGGCGTCATCCCCAAGTAAGATGCCACCAGATGTAGCGGCACTCGTGCCAAAATTTCCGGATCATCAGCCGCCAACTGCTGGTAGCGCTCAACCGGCGAATACTGGAGCTGGTCAAAGAAAATGTTGCGGTAGGCGATGAACCGTTCGCAAACAAACCGGGTGATTGCCGGCTGAATCGTGGGATATTTCCGCTGAATCTGGTCAAAGGCGGCCTTACTCAAAGCCAACACCTGGGTGTCTTCAAAGCTCTCAATCGAGAAGCCACTGGGCTGGCCCAAATAAAAGCTTTCAAAGGAAGAAACCAGTTGATTTTCAAAGAAAAATTGTAGGGTGATATCTTTGCCATCACTGTTGTGCCAGAGTCGCAGGCCCCCTTGTGTGACGATGAAAATTTCAGTTGCCACATCGCCTTCCGCTAGTAGCGTCGTGCCGGTGAGGACTTTTTTGGCAACGAACAAGGCCTGTAGTTCTGGCCAATGGGCACCGATTGTTGGGAACTTTTGTGCTAAGTATGCGGGTATTTCCATGTGCTTGCTCCCCCTTTCACTGACCGCGTTAACATATGTTAATGCCGTATATTTACGCCTCATTTATACTCTCATTATCAACTAAAAACGAGGTCTTAACCATGAAAACAGTCATTATTTTTGATCACCCCTATACCGCAACCGCCGGCAACAACGTTCCCCACCACCGTTCTTTTCTAGCCGCCTTACTCCAACGCGTCATGACCCAACTACGTCACGAAAATAACGCTATCGACCTGATCGACCTACACGCGGATGGTTTCAATCCGGTCATGTCCGCGGCCGACCTGAGCAATTGGCGCCGCGGCCAAGCCACCGATCCGCAAGTCGCCGACTATCAGCAACGCCTGCTCGCGGCCGACCGCATCATCTTCATGTTCCCCGTCTGGTGGGAAGTCATGCCAGCCATGACCAAGGGGTTTCTCGACAAAGTCTACGCCAAGGGCCAACTGTACCAGGCTGACACCATGCAAACTAAACTGACCAAGCAGCCAAAGGTCGACATCATCACAACCATGAGCACGCCCAACCTGGCCTACCGCCTGTTGTTCGGCGCCCCACTCGCCAAGCTGTTGTTTCGCGGAACGTTTCTAAAAACGCGACTGTGGCATTTTAAATGGCACAACGTTGCGCAGGTTGAGAAGAAATCGTTGGCGAAACGACAACAGCTTTTGCGAGACTTCAAGATTTAGGAATTAAAAAACACGTGTTAACTAATTAAAGTTAAGACGTGTTTTTGTTATTAATAGTTGTTTTATAGTGTTACGCCTACTAGGTTAAAACGCGGACTAAGGGACAACCGATTCTGATGACGCCCCTTTCCTCATATTTGTTATACCATGCCGCTACCAGCAAAAACAGACTAGTCATTCCCACTGAAGCGCGTAAACTAGGTGCTCGGAGGTGATTGGATGTCAGAATCAGAGGCACACCATTTGCAGGTGATCTATCAGCGCCTAACCGGCGATATTGACCGGCTCACGGCGCAATTAGCTGCACTCAGTCAGACAGCGCGGGCCATGAAACAACAGTTGAATAGCGAAGGTCACCTCGACCTGGGAACCTTTAGCGATCAGTTAGAGACTTATGCCAGTATCGAGGCTAACAACCGCCAGATTGACACGTTAAATGCCCGTCACGATACCGCCGTGACCCGGCTAGCACACGCCCAATTGCTGTTACCCCAAGCTTACTTTGCCAAACTCCAACTTGATTTTGGTGATGGCGACGCCGAGGCCCTCTATCTCGGCAAAGTTGGCTATACCGATGAAGCGGCCAACGATTTAATTTATGATTGGCGGGCCCCCGTCGCCGATGCCTACTATGCCAACCGGACAGGGGCCACCACTTACCAAGCCAACGGTCGCACCATCCCCATCACCGTCGTCGCGCGGCAACAATTTATCATTGACCACGCTGACCTGCAACAAGTCATCGACACCGATGCGGCCATCGGCGACCCCCTCCTCCTCGACGTGCTCGCTAGCAATCGCAGCGGTGGCCTCCAGGAAATCACGGCCACCATTCAGCAGGAACAAAACGCGATTATCCGCGAAAATAGTCAACCGACCGTAATCGTTGACGGGGTGGCGGGCAGTGGCAAGACATCCGTGCTGCTTCAGCGCGTCGCCTACCAATTGTACCGGCACCGTGACAGTTGGACGCCCGCCGATATCTTGATTCTCACGCCCAACGTCGCTTTTAGCCGCTACATTCGCGGTGTATTACCGGCGCTGGGTGAGGCCGAGCCCCTCAGTACGACCTACGGCAATTTAGTTCAGGCTTGGGGCCGCCAATTTGGCCTAGCCATCTCAACTACCAACGGCAATCATCTCACCGAATTAGCTAAAATCATGCAAGCGCCATTCACCGAAACACCAGCCGGACTCACTGCGGCGGCCTACGCCCAGTCCAATGCACACGATTCCCTACTAACCCGCATGCAACGCGCCTGGCGCTGGCTTCAAGCCGTCGACCGCCTGCCGGACGATGTCAGTCAGTGGCTCGATTGGCCAACACTGGCGCAACAACTGGGACTGGCGACACTGACGACCTACGATCAACTGTACCTGCTGCTTCGGTTCACCGCCTACCAGCAAACGGCGACCGCCGCGCTCTTCGTCGACGAGGCCCAGGACTATGCCGCGGATACTTGGCTATTTCTGACTGCCCTCTATCACAACGCCGCGCTCACTATTGTTGGTGACCATCGCCAACGATTAACCGGCCAGGCCGTCACTATCCCTGACTACTTTGAATCGGCCAAAACGACCGTCCTCCACCTCACCACCAGCTACCGGGCGACCGGTGAGATCACGCGCTTCTTTGCCCAGTTCGCCGGTGATTGGCAAACAACTATCCAAGCCGTGCAAGCCGCGGGAACGACACCCCAGGTCTTGAAACAGGCTGACTTGAACCGCGTACTCGCGGCCCTCCCAGCTACGGTCGGTCAGAGTATTGGCATCCTCACGCCTTCTCAAGCGGCTGCGGCGGAACTCGCGAAACAGTTGCCGGACGCCCAGGTGATTACTAGTGATAGCACCCAAACTGTCCGCCCCGGACTTAACGTGCTGCCCCTGACTGTAGCGAAGGGCTTGGAATTCGACTTTGCCGTGGTTACCGACTGGCAGGCTGACTTTTATCAGGACGCGCAGTTCGGTAATAATCGCCGTTACGTGGCGGCTTCACGGGGAACTAAGGGGTTAATACTGCTGACTTAAATTTTAAAAAAACAAATCCCCCACGTTGCCGAAAACGTGGGGGATTATTATGATAAAAAATTCGACTATTCCTATTCGAAAGTAACTCTCAACCGTTTGCCTAAAGCATGAGCAATTTGCGCATATTTAGCAAAGGAAACATTGTCACCGCGCTCAATTCGTGCAATGGTTGCCTGCGTTGTTGCCGCACGCTCTGCTAGCTCAGCCTGTGTTAACCCGGCCGATTCTCTAGCATGGTAGAGCGTCATTGCTGTATCTAAAAGCTCTCCTTCATCACGATAAGCTGCCGCAAATTCAGGATCTTTTAATTCCTCTTGAATTAAATCATCAATTTTCATGATTTTCAAGCCACTCCTTTCTTAACTTCTTAGCATGTTGTAACTCATGTTCTGGTGTCTTCTGTGTCTTCTTAGTAAATCCATGGGTAATCACATATTGGCCACGTACAACATGGAAATATAGCGCACGCTGAATATTTGACCCAACTTTACTCCTTAGTTCATACAAATTAAAATCCACTTTTTTAACCCATTGTAATCTCTGTGCTGGGAGTAAACCATTGCTTTCAATCTCAGCAATCGTTTGTAATAGCTTTGCCCTGTCCTTCTTTGGTAATCCTTTAATCCACTCTACAAATTCATCATGTCCATTTGGACGCTTATAAGACTGAAATACTATCTTTTCCATACAAGTATTATATCATATATTTCTTAAAATTAGTTTTTCAAGAATTTTATTCTCAAAAAAAGCCCTCGTTAATTACATATATATTTGGTTCAAGCTCCCTCTAAGCAATCAACGCATACGTCGCCCGAAACTCCCGGAGAATCGTGGCTTTGAAGCTTTCAAGATGCGTCGTGTCAATCTGCTCCCAGCCAGCTGGCGTTAACAATCCCCACAGTTGTAAATGCAAGGTCGCCACCAAATACGTTTCCGCGCGATCTAACGTTAACTGGTGGGCCTGCACCCGCTGAAGTACTGTTTGCACCAGCGCCTCTGCTTGGAACAACACGTAATCGGCGGGCAACGCTGGGTCAATAAATTCCACCTGTTGGGCCTGGTCAATGTAGACCTCCAGCTGTGCGAAATAGACCCGGTGGGCACCGGTCAACTGCTGATACAACGCCGGATAAGCTCTTTTCAATTCCGTGGTAAACGTCTCTGTCGTCGACCCCATTAACAACAAGGAATCCAACCAAATTGGTAGAAACGTTGCCGGTGCAAATGGCCGCGGCACAGGGTGTTCAGC
Source organism: Levilactobacillus enshiensis (assembly GCF_007115095.1). Lineage (GTDB taxonomy): Bacteria > Bacillota > Bacilli > Lactobacillales > Lactobacillaceae > Levilactobacillus > Levilactobacillus enshiensis. The sequence continues at coordinate 167,613 of NZ_SULH01000003.1, forward strand.
TATGAACTGGAGGTGACGTGCCACTACCGCTTGGACGATTTCGTCCTTACTTTTAAAATATAAGTAGAGACTGGCCCGGCTGACGTTAACGGCCGCCGCCAACTTGCTCATCGAAACGGTTTGAAACCCCTTAATTAAAATTACATGGTGTAGCTTTGCGGTTAGTTCTTTTTGGTCAATCATCCTGTTCAACTCCTATAGAAATAGGATAGCATCGATTGACCACTTAGACAATATAGGATGTTATTTGTCCAAATCTATTTTCACTAATAGCAAAACAAAAAGGACCTGATCAGACGACAAACGCGCCTGTCAGGCCCCTCTCACGAACTTGTTTTATGATTGAATTCCCGCAATTTCAAAGCTAAAGTCGTGGTCGATGTCGCCCGCGATATGGTATTGTGGTTCAACGTCGGCACCCCAACTGTCGATGCCACCGACACCACGAACGGCACCAAAGATGGTCAGTACCGTCCGCCGAACTGGTGGCAATTCCTCAATATGCGTGGCACTTTCCAACTCTTCTGGCGTGTAGGGCAAGCAACTGAAGGCAAATGGATGTCCCGTCTGGCGAATCGTCAGGCTGAATGGCTGGTGGTCGGGATCGGCGTTATTGAGCGTCGTGGCCCGCGTCACTTTGACCCAGTCATTCTTCATGTGCATCCCACATTCCTGCGGGACCATGTACGGCGTTACAGGTAACCCGTCAACGTGGTAGGTTCCAGGACGACCACCAGCTTGCCGGTCGGGATACGTTTCACCCGAGAGGCCCTGGTAGTCAAACCCCGTGGCCGCCGTTGGCATGACCAAACGCAAGCCAAACGCAGGGAGTTCCGGCAAGGCAGTCGCTCCCTTATAGTGGACGTTAACCACGATCTTACCGGTACCATCGACGACGTATTCAACCGTTGCCGTGGTCGCTGGCGTCGTAGTGGTCGTATAGGTGAATTTCACCGCGACCGTATCTGCCGTTTCGTGATCAGAATACTGGTTGTTGACTGGCGCAATCGGCAGCTGAATCGGTTGGCCGTCAACCGCCACGTCGATTTGCGTGCAGGCACTGAATAGGTCGGCGCCCAACCACTGTGCGGAGGTCGTAGAAAAGCCGTTGCCGCGGTCATTGTCGGTCGTTGCCCGCCAAAATGCCGGGTTCGGTGTCCGGTACAGCCACTCCTTACCGTATTGGACCAGTGATTCCAAACCGCGCCGGTCGTAAGCAAAGATGTAATGGAAACCGGGACCGCTCAGTCCCAAGGTCTCATCGCCATAAATTACGTTTAATTTAGTCGTGTTGGCCATAGTAGTAGTCCACCTCCTGTAGTGCTGGCTTCGGTGTCCGGTCGGCAAAGAGCAGACCGTCGCCGGAGAATTCGTAGTTGGCGTGCCGGTCATCGAAGTCCCCACCATAGCGGAGAACGGGTTGACCAGTGACCTCATCCTTGACCCAGAGCGCTTGGTCAATGTAGTCCCAGATAAAGCCACCCTGGTACATCGGATACTTATCGATTAAGTCGGTATAACTGTTCATGCCACCCAGGGAATTGCCCATGTCGTGCATGTACTCACAGTTCACAAATGGCTTGGCCGGATCATGCGTCAAGTAGTCCTCGATGGCGTCTGGATGATCGTACATCATGCTTTCCATGTCGGAGATGCGATCCGCATAGTCCCGGTTACGGCAAACACCCTCGTAGTGGGTCAGCCGCGTAGGATCGACGTTGTGGTAGTACTTGTCCATGGCCGCAATGTCATCGCCAGCATAGGATTCGTTGCCCAGCGACCAAATCAAAACGGCCGGATGGTTCTTAAACATTTCGTAGTTGCTCTTGGCCCGATCAAGTACGGCCAATTGCCATTGTGGCAGGCTTCCTGGCACATTGTAGGAGGGCTCAACGGCACCCATCTTCTGCCAAGTGCCGTGGGTTTCCAGGTTATTCTCCGCCATCATGTAGATCCCGTTGCGGTCACACAGGTGGTACCATTCATCCTGGTCCGGATAGTGGCAAGTCCTCACCGCATTGATGTGATTTTCCTTGAAAATCTGTTGGTCGTAATCCATGTCGGCTTGCGTTACGGCACGGCCGCGGTGGGCGTCCCATTCGTGCCGGTTGACCCCGTTTAGAATCAGCCGTTGACCATTGAGTTCCATGACCTTATTCTTCATTTCAAAGCGACGGAACCCAACCTGGTAAGGCACCACTTCAACCAGGTTACCCGTGGCGTCGCGCAACTCGACTTGGAGTTGGTAGAGGTAAGGATCGTGATGATTCCAGAGGTGAACGTGGTTGATGGTCGCAGTCAGATCTAGCGTGTCAGCGACTTCACTTTCGGTCGTCCAGATGGCCTCGCCAGTATCGTTCAAGAGGCTCACGTTGACGGCTCCTGCCAGATTATCAGCAGCGGATAATTTTAAATTGACCCGCAAGTCGCCGGTCACAAACTGGTCGTCGACGCCGGCACGAATCGTCATGTCCTCCACGTGGAGTGCGGGCTTGGCCACTAAACGGACGCTGCGGAAGATGCCGGAGAAGCGGAACATGTCCTGATCTTCGAGGTAGGCGGCCGTGCTGTGCTTGAAGACCTCAACGGCCAGAACGTTGTCGCCGGTTTGTAAGTATGGTGTCAGGTCAAATTCGGAGCGACTGAAACTATCCTCAGCGTACCCCACAAACTGCCCGTTCAGCCAAAGATACATCGCCTGTTCGACCCCGTCAAACTCGACGCTGACCCGTTTATTTTGTAGTGCGGGCGCTAGTGTGAAGTGTTTGACGTAGGCCCCAACGGTGTTCTCGGGATCCGTGCTGAACATGCCCTTTTCGGGACGGTCGGCCCCCATGCTGTAGGCCGGACGGCGGTAGTGCTTGCCTTCCCACGGATAAGTCGTGTTAATGTATTGAATCTGGCCATAACCGGCGAGTTCAATGTGACCCGGAACGGTCAATCGATCAAAGCCAGAACGGTCATAATCGGGCTGGTAAAATCCGATTGGTCGGTGTTGGGGATCCTTCGCAAAAGAAAATTCCCAGGAACCATCGAGACTTTGGACCAAACTACTTTGCTTGGCCACCGCCTCGTCAATCGTCGCGTAACCGCGGTGATCGCTATGCGCTGGTAACTGGTTGACCCGAAAAGTCTGCGGATCATCCAGCCATGAAATTTCTGCTTTCAAAAGTTTTCCTCCTTTTTAAAACGCTTACACTGGTAATTATACAACAGAACGGTGGTGATGCCAGCGAAGTCGGATTAAATTGTAATATGAAAAGTGACTAAACCAGTTCAGCCTAAATTCATCATTAAGACGACCGGTTTAGTCACTTATACATTATCAGTCAGTCCAAGACTAGTTGACGTTTTCGGCGCCTAACTTCTTCTGCAATTCTTCAACGATTTCGGCATGTTTCTTTTCGGAAATCTTAACCTTGAAGACGTAGATGAGTAACGCCAAAATGTGAACGATTAAGCCTGCCCAGAAGGCAACGGCCTTGAACAAAGAAATTCCGCCAGCTGTGATCGATGCCGCAGTTGCCGTCCCGGTCATCCCAGCAGCAACCGCGACCCAACCAACGACCCCGTTAGAGATCGCACTGGACATTTTGTCGAGCATTGGCCGAATCGCCAACGTCACGGCTTCACTCCGCGTCCCATTTTTCAGTTGACCATATTCGATGGTATCGGTCAGCGTTAAGATAACGGCCATGAAGATGAAGCCTTGTGGCACGTAGTACAAAACTAAGGCGGTCATGACCATGATTAAGTTGTCGGTGGACACGATCAGGATGATGTAGGCCAAAATCATGGCACACATGCTGACGGCGTAAATGGTCTTCCGGGTAACCCATTTGTTGATAATGGGGTAGAGCGGTGACGTAAAGAAACCAGCAACCGTTGGAATCAGTCCAGCGATCCAGAACAGACCAGGCTTGTCCATGACGTACTTGAACATGTAGAACATCAACCCGGCAGTGGCTGCATTCCCGAATCCATAAACCAGATATGGTAGCGCGGTCCACAGCATCTGGTCGTTGTGTGCCAAAGCCCAGAACATGTCTTTCAAACTCGTCTTATCCTTCGCGGCGTTCCGCAAAACGTTATGCTTTTCGTGCGTCCCTAAGGCCACGATAAATGAACAAATAATAGCAACTACGGCAATGATAATGCCGAAGGTCGTCCAACCAGCTTGACCTTCATTATGTTGACCCGTCGCCAGGTAAGTGACATAGGTCACGACAGGAACAATCGTCATCGTCACGATGTTTTGACCAAAACCGGTAAAGTTCCCAGCGGCCGTGAAGATGGAACGTTCGTGACTGTCTTCACTCAACGCCGGAATCATGCCCCAATAAGAGACGTCCCGGAACGAGTAGAAAATATCAAAAATGGTAAAAATTGGAATAAAGAGAATCATGAACCAAGTGGTGTTTGACCGCGATAGGCCGAAGATCCCCGACATCAGCACGATCAGTAGCAGCGCCGAAACCGTCCCCGCAATGATCAACCAAGGCTTGAATCGGCCCCAACGCGTATTCGTGTTATCAACAATGTTCCCAATAATTGGATCAATAAAAATTTCAAGAATTCTAAGGACAAAAATTAGTCCGGTAATCATGGCAATTGATTTAGTCGCTTGTGACTTTGACACGCCGGTGAACATCGCCGTCGTGACGTAGACCATAAAGTAAGTCCCAAACATCATTGATAACGCAGAATGACCAAAGTTCCCAAAGGCATAGTTGACGACTGGCCAAATCTTACTCTTATGGGCAACTGTTTTTGTAGCATCCATTGTAAATCACACTTCCCATTCTAAATTGTGTGGCCCGCCTACTCCTGACTAGACGGTAAACGTGATGACGTTCCAAGAAAACGGTTTCAAAATAATCTGACCGTCATCCTGAATCGTTTCCTCAGGGACGGCGTGGTCCAATGAGTTTTTGAACTCCGGATCAGAGCAACTATAGCTGAGATGACGCGTTTCTTGAAGCTGATCATCGTTGAGCTTCACGGCTAGATTCATTGACGCCGTTTGGTGCCGATTAACCGCGAAAATCGTGTAGTGATGGTCGTCATTTTTAACCGTCACGGCATCCAGGTACGGCACATCGCCGAATTCTGGGACCCGATACGTTGGCGACTGGGCACTGGTCTGTAGTGCCGTGCCATGGGCGTATTGCGCAACATCCCGCAATGGCGTGAAGATGGTCTGCTTCAACAGGCTATCTTTCGTGGTGAGAATTGGCGCGATGACGTTGACCAACTGCGCAAAGCAGGCAATCTTGACCCGGTCGGCGTGCTTCAACAGCGTAATCAGCGATGACCCGACGAGCAAGGCGTCTTCGAAATTGTAGACATCTTCCAACCGGTGCGGGGCCTGTTGCCAAGGCTTGAGGTGCGCATCGTGTTCGTTGGAATGGTACCAGACGTTCCACTCATCAAAGGAAATATTGAGCGTCTTAGCTGACTTTTTCGTCGCCTTTGCCGCATCGCAGAGGGCCACGACGGAATTAATAAACTGATCCATCCGCAGTGACTTGGCGACATGGTGCATCGTCCCCTGTGATGGCAGCTCGTAATACTGATGCATCGAGATGTAATCCACGTTGTCATAACACTCGTTGAGCACCGTCGACTCCCAGATGCCAAACGTCGGCGTATGCTCGTTGGAACTCCCACAGACGATGAGCTTAATATCCGGGTCGAGACTGCGCATGGCTTTGGCCGTCTCATTGACCAATTGGCCGTATTCGTGAGCGGTCTTGTGGCCGATCTGCCACGGCGCATCCATTTCGTTCCCGAGACACCAGAACTTCACGTGGTAGGGTTCTGGATGCCCGTTTTCACGGCGTTTGTTGGCCCAATATGTATCGGTATCGAGGTTACAATACTCCAGCAAGTTGCAGGCATCTTCAATTCCTCGCGTTCCCAAGTTAACGGCAATCATCGCTTCAGCATCGACCTTCGTCGTCCAGTCCATGAAATCATCGAGACCAAACTGATTGGACTCCACACTCTGCCAAGCCAAATCGACCTTTTGTTGGCGCTGGTCACGTGGCCCAATCCCATCTTCCCAGTGATAACTGGACACAAAGTTACCGCCTGGATACCGGATTAGTGGCACGTTGAGCTCCTTCACAGCCGCGATGACGTCCTTGCGCAGACCCGCGTCATCTGCCAACGGACTATCCGGATCATAGATGCCGCCATAAATGCTGCGCCCCATATGTTCTGCTAAAGATGAATTGATCCGGTGGTCAATCTGACCAATGGGAAATAAGTCCGTTGCATAAAGCTTTCCTTGCATAAATTCTACCCCTCCTTCTTTTTCCGAATTCATGGTAGCAGGCACATGTAAGCGCTGTCAATAGATGATTAGGCAAAAAGTGAACTAAATGGGTAAATTTAGGCATTACGTTCACTAGTAACGACATTTATCACCGAATTACGGGCTTTGTGCGGCCCTTATGTTAATATATATATGAACTTAATATGCAAATGAGGTGAATATTTAATGGAAATCGATCTTAATCAGGACTCAGTTGGTCTGCTCAAAGCCCTTGCCAGTCCAATTCGGCTCCGCATCATCGACCTGCTCTCTACGCGGGCAATGAATATCCAAGAACTGAGCGCGCATCTGCACCTCAGCAAGTCAATCGTCAGCACCCACGTTAATCAGTTGGAACGCGCCCAGATTATTGAGACAACCCGAAAGCCGGGTAAGAATGGTGTTCAAAAGATCTCGCAGTTACGAGTCAGCTACCTGGGAATTAATTTCCCCAACCGCAAGGAATCGGCCTATTCTCATTACGAGACCCACCTTCCCATCGGCCACTATGTCGATTACGACGTTGATCCAGTCTGTGGCTTGGCGACGACTAAGGACTACATTGGTCATTTAGATGATCCGAAATACTTCATGGACCCCAATCGTGTCAACGCTGGTATTCTCTGGTTTGCTAAGGGCTACGTTGACTACAAGGTCCCTAATCTATTGGACCGGTCGCAAACGATTCAACAAGTCGAAATCAGCTTTGAGTTGGCGTCAGAGTTCCCCTTTACGAACGACAACTGGCCGTCAGATATCAGTTTTGAGCTCAACGGTATCGACCTGGGGTTCTGGGAAAGTCCCGGTGATTACGCGGATGTCCGCGGTGAATTGAACCCGGAATGGTGGCCGAACAACATGAACCAATACGGATTGTTGAAGACGTTGCAGGTCACTCATGAAGGGACCTTTGTCAGCGGCGAGAAGATTTCCGACGTGACCATCGACCACTTCTCCCGTCAAACACAGTACTGGAGTCTCCGACTGGCGGTGAAGAATACAGCAAAACACGTTGGCGGCCTAACCCTGTATGGCAAGGGTTTTGGCAACCACGACCAAGATATTGATTTTCGCTTCTATTATCTCTAAAAAACAAAAAGTGATGTGCTGCCTTGGGCGTGCACATTTTACGCCCGTTCATTCAGTGTGCAAGAAGCGGCTGAGACAAGACTGTCTCAGCCGCTTCGACTCTGCCAATTCCAGGTTCAAAGCCAAATTTTCGGATTCTCGGCTCGCTGTTACCTGATGACCCGAAATCATCGCAATGCTGCGTTTAGAGAAACGCCCCCCGATGGTCACCACTATGACGAGATGACTATCAAGTAGCCCGCCACTACTAGTTAGCGGCGGTTAATTACGACTCAAGCTTTTGGGAAATTTATAACCCGGGTTAAGTGCTGAAAAATTTCGTTAACTTTCTCAGCTTGACGTAGATGAAGACAACTAATGTCTGCTTATGTTGATTTGTTGATCAAAGGCCCATTTATTCCCCGGGAAATATTTTGCGCTATTTTTAAAATTTTCCGGACTAAACGTCTTAAAAATAGCACGCGACTGCCAGTTAAATCGCCTTTCAGATCGTACATTTGCTGTCAACGATTCCCAAATCAGGTATAATTGACAGTATCATTAAATTTTAGGAGGCTGGAAAAACGTGAGCAGACTTGGCAAATGGGCCCTTGGTTTGGCCACATTAAGTGCCACATTGCTAATTGGTAACGTCATCGGCAATGCGCAAACTGAAAAGCCTAGTGCCATCGTGAAGGTCGGTGATTTTGCCGCCAGTACGGACTTTTTAAACCTGAGTCAATACTTTCAGACCACCCGCGACGTTAACATCAAGGTTGCCTATCTCCCCATGAAGAAGATGGGCGCTCCCGTTAAGCGGACATTAACTCTGCCTGCTGGTACGGTGGTTGCCGGCTCACTGACCACGACTAAACGACATGGCTACTTAATTCCCAGCCTTCAACTCTATTTAGCCCGGCTCAGTTATCCCTTATTACAACGAAGTGCCCCCAAAGGCTACACCATTGACCCTGGTGCTGGTGCCTACGATCCACAGGCAACTTTAAAGGCCACCGCTGAGCTCACCGCCTTCAAGCGTGTTAAGGTGCCGGACTTCATGCCCGGTTACAGCCATGGTGACCTCTACATTGGCGGTGCCAAGGCGGCACTGAGCCCCGTGGAACCTTCTAGCAAAAGTCTTCGGATCACACCGGATGGCTATGCGGAGGTCCTGACTTATGATCCCACAGCGAGTGTTGGCCTCGGCTTCTACCAAAAGCCGACCGGGCTAGCAAAAATTATGAAGACTGATTACCACGATCCTTACCGGCGACTCTACTTTAGTCACAAACTTAAGGGGGTCAAAACCAAGCGCGTTAATCATACCGGTGCTTACCAATACCGGTTGACCTTGAAGAACTTGCATGATCCGCAACACACATCAGGCGACGAGGACAACGGCATCGCCGGAACCTTCAACAGCCTCTATTCGGTTGGCGGAACCCCCTACTTTACATTTATTGGCTACGACGGCATTAGCGGTTAACGGCCTGTGACGAGCAAATCATGGCTCGTCTTTTTTGTTACAAGCGTTTCACTAAATAATCCGTTATTACTCCCCGCGCTTTATTAGACTCAGTGGACGTGCTCATTCCGGCAGCACCTATACATTGCCCACTGATTAGTTGGCCAAGGACCTGAATTGCCGGGTAAAACGACTTTTTCCCGCTACCTTGCTTTCCGTGATACACTTCCGGTAAGTCCTAAATCTAGTCAGGAGGAAAGGCCCATGTTGATTAAGCTAATTGCATCCTTTGCCGCTTTGTTTATCACCGTGACCCTAGTCACTTTGGGAACGAGTCAGATTCCCGGCGATTTGACCACTCATGACAAACCCCTTTAACGTTAACTAAAATGGCGGCGAGAAACTTGTTTTCTGAAGTTTCTCGCCGCCATTGCTATCTCTTATTCCATTTTTAACCAGGGGGTAATCAGTGCCTCATACTCCGCAATCAACTGTTCTTGTTCAACGAACTTTTTAACTAAGGTCAGTGAACTTAATTCCTGCTGAAACACTGGGGCAGTCACCGTTACCGGCCGCGTACGTTGTGGATCAGCTTTACCTTTTAAGGTCACCCATTTTAGAACATTCGCTGGGCTCTGCAGGGCCGTAAATTCTGCCGGATCAACTGCTAGTTCCCCTAATAGGTGATCCGCTATCTGGATGCCGCGACTATCGAGATCGCCTAGATACGTAAACCGCACGCCGCGTTTCACCAAGGTGCGCATCAAGGTCACATAGGCCGCATTAAAGTCATTACCCGACTGATCAATTAATGGCCACTCGGGATGAAGTCGAAGCAACCAGGCAAAGACCCCATTGTTTTCAACAATGACGACCCGGTGATGGCGCAAAGGAAACTCCGCCATGGCCGCAATCTGCCACGGATTTAATGTTAACGGTTGGGGCAGGTCCGTCTCAAAAACATTCGCACAGATGAAGGCCATCCCAATCAGTTTCGCCGTCACCTCGTGGACCTGACCCGTAAAGCAATTGGCTAGCACCCACTGATAATAGTCGTAAACTGCGGGATTTTCCTGAGCATCATTCAAGCTATGAGCCGTCAATCCCGCTTCAACTGCCTGTTGACCACGAGGCGGTAACGTTTCGCCAGCAGCAATTCGGTCAAATAGGCCATCTAGTTGTGCTGCCTCCTTGGGCGCCGCCTTGCCAGTCCCCGTCACGTAACGCTTAAGATACTGACTTGGCATGTGCATCCCCCCAACGCAACGCTTCTCGGATAATATTACGGTGGAACCGACCGTCATTTTGATTCTGCGGGGCAATCACATCGTAAGCAATATTATCCACCCGGTCAGCCAGAATTTTATTCTGCGCACCACTCGGCATCGTCGCAATGAAATTAAACCCAAACCGGGCAATGGTTTTCGCGAAGGATTTCGCGGTCTCCGGGTCCAACTTGTCGGCAAATTCATCGAACATGACGAGATAAGGCGCATCTTCCTTTTGTGCGCGTTGCAAGACCATCTTGGGCACCAGCAATAACGGCAAAACCATCGCTTGGGCCTTCTCAGCCCCCGACCCGCCGGACTGAACGAACTTGTCATCGACTTCTTCGTAGTTATCCTCTGCGCTTTGTCGCCGCTTGATCAGTACCTTAAAGGCTGACCACTGGCGCGTATCGAGTAAGCGTTGGGCGGCAGCCATAAATAAGTCATCATCGTCAGCGACCGTTAAGTCATTGGCTAATTTTTCCAAACGATTACGAATTTCCGCAACCAGTGCTGGGCGCTTGTCGGCTAATGGATCACAAGCCTCTTTGATGACCTGGTCACTGACCTCGGTCGGCGTCAATTCCACCTTCAACTTGATGCTTTGCTCGCGGCTAACCCCTTCCGTTAACATCCGGTTATAGTCCGCAATCAGCTGATATTGTGCCGTAATGCGTTGAATTGCGGCCGTTAAATACGTGTCCTGGGCCACGTCATTTCCCGTCGTCAGTTCTTTCAAGGATTTTGTCACGTGATTTTGGTCCGTGGTCATTAGTAACAAAGCCCGGTTGATATCAAAGGCAACCACCGTCAACCCATTCTGATTCACGGAACGTTGTTGGCGCATGGCACTGGCAAAATCGGTATAACCCCGTTCCTCAAATAGGGTATCTAGCGCGTTACGGTCGATTCCATTGCTATCATTATGATGAATCAAGCGCCCAATCCAATCACTGATATCACCATAGCTGCTGTTACGAACCTCACTTCGATTCTCCTGCACAAATGCAATGGCACTGGTAATTGTGGTCAGTTGTTCACCCTGTGGCTGATAGGGCGCCAACGTTGCCAGTGCCGTTCGGCCTTGTTCTGCCAATTGGTCTAACCGCGTCGTCAATTGTGTCATGTCTTCTTTAGCCGTTGCAATTTTGCCCTCAGCCACAGCTCGTTGATTGTTTAGTCGCTGTTGCTCCCCATTCAGCTGGGTTTGTTCCGTTTCGGCCTGTTTGATTTTCGTATCGATTTCGGTATCGACGATCAACGCATCACGACGTTGTTGAATCGCCGTGATTGCTGCGGTCACCCGTTGGACATCAAAATCAGGTTCGACCGCAGCCAAGACATCCGTAATCTGTTGATCAAAGAATTGTTGTTGCTGCGTCAACTGGTCAAGCCGCTGCTGAACCGTGGCTATCTTCTGTAATAGATCCGCCAACAAGCGTCGTTGCTGGTTTAAATCCGTCAAAAAATTTGGTGTCTTGAGAATTCGTTTCAAGTCAGGATGATTCTGTAACAACTGCTGTTGCTTGGCGAGTAACCGCTGAAATTCTCCATTCATCTGCGTTGCCCCAGCATCATGGACTTCCTGGTTATCTTGATGAATGTCCTTTCTTACCCGACCGTATAGTGGCCCCTGTGCATGTTCATCGATTCGACCCCTCAGTTCATCGCGCATCTCCACAACAATTTGAACATCCTTACTGACGCGTTCTTTGGCTCGCTCACAGTCGTTGTACTGATTGCGAAGATCCTTAAAGTGCTGGAGGTACTCGCTTAGACGTTGGGCTAACTTGGCCGCGTCGACCTCCGTCACCACATCCATCAACTCTGGGAGTTCAGTTGCTTGCGTTGCCAACTTAGTCAACAATGGTCGCAACTGCTGGTCGTTTAGGACCCGTTGCTGGGTCGTCATCTCGTCTTGCTGGGTCGTGACCGCCGCCAACTTTTTCCGCAGCTCCGTCAGTTGTTCCTGTTGCTTGCGATACGTCAGCAACCGTTGCTGGAGACTGGTCATCTGTTGGTCGTACTCTTTTCGACGTTGCACAATGCCATTCTGGTTGGCCTTTTCCTGCCGCAATCCTTTCAAGCTATTTTCAACCTGGGTAATATTGGTTGCCATTAGCGCTACCTGTTGGGTCACTTGGCTAATGATCTGTTGATTCTGACTCACGGTCTCTTGCTTACTCTCAACATCCTGATGAACCTGACTATAGGGATCCAAGGTCGCCTCACGCAGATGGTTTAGATTACGCCAGAAAATTTCTTTTTTCATCCGTTGAAGACGATCTTCGGCCTTCTTCAGGCGTTGGAGCACACCTTTGGTCCGATTGACCTCTCGCTGACTATCCGCAACCTGACTGATCACCTGGGCATCAATACCTTCTTGTGCATTCTTCAAGGCTTCCCGAATCGGTGTAAACCGTGCATTCCCACCAGTCCAGATAGGCGATGCCAACAACCGATAGACCGCGGCCAATTTTCCCAGTGCTTCGCCATTCGAAAAGCCGTAAACCTGAGTGGCCACGTATTCCCGATAGGCCGGTGCCTGGTTAAACAGGTGTAATTGTTTCCCCAATCCTGCATTAGCCGACCGAAAAGCCTCTTCATCTAAGCTATTGCCATCAGCATCCGTTGTCACAATGTTTAACTCGGCGGTGACCTCGTCACTAATGACGACAAACCACCAGGTCGGCTTACGCTGCTCACCCACAGCCCGATGCGCTCCCAGGCCCAAGATAACTTGCCGCGTCGTTGATCGCAGCAACAGATAACTATAGCCGGTGCGGACCTTCATCGCACCCGGCCCCCAGCCCAGTAACATACTCTCAAAATTCCGCGTATCACGTTGACTATTCCGGGGTGCTCCCGTGCTCTCCAAACGGTCTGTCCCTTTGGCCGAATTAAATGACGGCGTGGCAATTGACCCGTCAATCAACATGGGGAAGAAACAGTTAGCCAATGTGGTCTTGCCGGCCGCATTTTCTCCAATCAGCGTGAGGTTCCCATTTTCTGCTGCGGTTAAGTCTAAACTCGAATACTTATTAAAGTTTCGCAAGTGAAAGCTCACCGGCGTTAACTGCGTTCTTAATTTCATTTACTTCTCCTCCGCTATGGGCCGCTGTGTTCGCATAGAAAACCGGTGCGCAATGGGCGTTGGGCTTACATAACCATCGCGTTCCCGTACCAATGCCATGTCTGCTAGCGCCTGCTTCACCATCGTGACGTTGATGGTACTCTCCGGAAATAACTGATGACTGATCTGATGAATCCGTGTCGTCACCATATCCGTCGGCAACCCGACGCCCAATGACCGCGCCACCGCAACGGCAACGACTGCTGGCTTGGCTTCACTCTTCTTTCGTGACTTATCCAACAACAGCGCGTAGTCATCCCCACATTCCAAATCAAATCGGTCTAATTGGGCCCACTGTTCAGCAATCTCCGTTTTATGCGTGACCAAATCTAGCCAAACTCGTGATGAACGGTCCACGTACCGCTGTGTCAGTAACGTCCGGTTCACCCGTTGCAAGGGGGTGGGTTCCGGATCAACCGTCGCAGCTTGTAAGTGTTCCACCAGGCAGGCCGCCACGTAATTAAAGTCTGGGCTAACGTCCCAATAATCATCGATCTCTTCCGTCCGTTCAACGGCACTGACTTCTGGCATGTCTGGCGTAAACAGACCGAACCGGTCGACAAATAACGCCGTGATTCGGCGCCGAATTTCCTTTTCGTCGAGGTTCACCACCTCACTGTGGACCTGACGAACGATTGTCTGCGTTAAAACGACCCGGTCGCTCTGCTGATTCTGCAACTCTGGTAAATTAATAACGGCCTTGAGGGTCGCCAGCAAGACATGGACCGAATCGGCAGCCAGTCGCTGGTCTCCCAGTAAAAATAAGAGATTTTCCTGATAGTTATCCGGAACAACTCCCAATAAGCCTTTGAAGAAACTGTTTAATCGTTGTTGGGTCAAGGGACGTTTCAACGCATTAATGGCGTCTGCCGTTTGCTTGCTAGTCTGCGGTGTGATGGTGCTGGTGAAGATGCCGTGATCTAGTAATTCATTGACGATTAATTGTTCTGGTCCGTGTAAGTCGCTCATAAGCACCACCTTGTAAATGAGGAACGCTTGCCACCATTCGAAATAAGGTAGCGCTCCTTTCAAATCTACATATTTCCTTTCCCTGTTGTGTCAGTATAGCATGTTAAAACGAACAGATGTTCTAATTTACAGAAACAATATATCCTTTACCAACTCGGTACAGGCCGTTCGCCTGTCACACCTCATGGCTACCCGGTCGCTCTCGCTTCGTCTGTCGTTGGGGCAAACCAAACTTCAAAACCACTCGGCAAAGTTACCGCGTAAGCTTCATCGCCACAATGAACCCGGAGCGGCTGACTGTCAGGCAAGGCTTCGACTTTTATGATTGGCCGGCCAAACGGCGCAAAACTATCGTAATGGTCAACACCAGTCGCGCTATACAACCGAATCACCTCATCGCGCGCATGAATCGACGTCATTTCCAGGTCATGGTCCACCACGCCATGGTCGGCACTTCGCATCACGATTCGCTGGAATTCCGCCAGGCCCGACCGATCGTCGACCACGTCCGAATCATCATCCGCCAGTTGCGGATTATCCGCTTCGGTAACCGCCACGCTGTGCTGAGGCACCGCCTCGTAAACGACCGCCCCCATCGTGGTGGCATCCAGCAGGTCAGCGGCATCATCCACTTCCCGATCCTGGGGTAAGTGCCGGGGTAATGGCTGTCGAATCACGACCGATTGATAGTGGGTTAGCAACGCATCGATTTTTCCCGTCAGTGCTTGGATATCGACCGTTTGTCCCTGAATGTGGTCGTACTCTTGACTGAGCAAGCGAATCGCATCCAGAATCGTTTGAAATAGCAGATAGACCGTGTCCATGCTACTATCAATTGCCGTTGGGCTGGGGTCAAAGCTAGCGGCTAACCGATCCAGTTGCCGTTGCGTGTAATCCCGTGCCTTCTGAAAGCGCAGTAACATTTTTCCTTGATCGCCCACGGCATGCGCAGCGTCCAAATCATCGTTTCCCTGTTGACTTCGAGCAACCCGCTGGCTAAAATCTGCGGCATTGGCCAATGCCTGTAGCCGCGGCCCCTGTGCCAGTAACTTTCGGAACGCTGGAATCGCACGATCACGCAGCATTTCTTGTAAGTGATTCGCCGCCTCGCCACCGTGATTAAAAGCCAAGTCGTTCGCCAGCTCGCTAAGGTCCTCATCCAACTTATGCATCCCCTTCATCACATCCGCATAAGCTGCCAGCATGTTTTGAAAGTCGTTGTACAACTGCGTGCTGTCCGCTGCCAGACTCGGATCTGTTAATTTGACGACCAGATCACAATATTCCTGAATTCGGGTAATGTTAGCCGTCACCGTATTATCCGCATCAATGACCCGTTGCATCATGGTCAGATACTCAATGCCACTGCTGGTAATTTTATACACGAAAGACTGCTGGATGTGATAGGCCCCATTTTTCATGGGCACTCGAACTTTTCGGGGTGCCACCTCAACCAGTTTTGCCTGATCACTTAGGACATCCAAAATACGTTTTAAGACGACATCGGTCAGCGGTCGCTCGTCCAGCTCAAGGTAATTGGCATTGTATGTTTGGAGCAACGTTCCTAGCGTGGTGACCACGCCGCTGGTGGCCCCATCATGGTACAAAATCGTCAGCACGTTCCACCCCGCTAGTCGATGATCGCGACTCAATCCCAAGTTGCTGGCTAAAAGCAGATCTCTTAATTTGTTGGACAACGTAACGGCGATGATGATGGCCCCCTCTTGTTTTTTCTTTTAGTATACGTAAAGCGCCCCGTTCAGTCTAGGCTGTCCTTGCCCTCAACCTAGCAGTTCCGCCGTGACTGGTCAATCAAACTGCGGTGCGAGGAACGGTGACTGGTCGCAACGACTTTCCCCCACTTCTGACGATTCATGGTACACTACCTGTGAGGAGGTCATCTCATGAGTAAAACGTTGAAAATGATTCTCGCCATTATTATTTTAGGCGCCACTGCCAGTATCGTGTTGGGCCACCGCGTCGTCCGGAGTCAGGCGGTCGCCACCCCTACAGTGCTGGTGACGCGGACAAGTTAAAAGGAGCTATGATCATCGTCATAGCTCCTTTCGTATCTCCAAACCTTATCTGGAATGTCCTGTTTCACATGAAACAATTTAGTTCAGTTGACTGCGCCGCTGAATTCCCCAAACGTTAGGCAAGACGACCGCTGAAATAATGATCACCACACCCAGCATTTGTAACCAACTCACGGTTTCACCCAATAAGATAAAGGCCACCGTGATGGATGATGGCAATTCTAGCGAGGACAAGATTGGTCCAATCCCCAAGTCCAAATACTGCATGAAGATCGAATAGGCCACCAGTGGAAAAACCATCGAAAACAGGGCAATCAGCATTCCCCAGCCAATCGTTGGGGCGGTGATGTGTGCCGTGACAATCTGTGGCCCCCAAACGATGGAAATCAGGAGAAAGGCCCCGACACACAACAACCAGGTTTTACTCAATGGATCCAAGTTATTCCCTAAGCTAGCCGTAAACTGCATGGTGCAGGCGTAGGCACAGGCCGCCAGAAAGCTCAGGAATAACCCCCACGGCGAGAGCGCCTCTTCAATAGGAAAGAGTCCTGCCGCCAACACCGTTCCAATCAGGACCAAAATGATGCTCAGCACCTGTAGACGAGTTGGCCATTGTCGATGGATCACAGCCCCCAAGAGGACTGATAGCCAAACGGCCTGCATCAACATCACCGCGGCCGCGGCAACCGGAATCAATTTTAACGACTGAATGTAAAACGTGTTAGTAAACCCAGAAGCCGTCCCCGCAGCAATCACCAGCAGGATCTGCTTCCAGTTAGTATGCTGATAGCGCAGCCACCGCCGCCGCGCAATGTGAATCACGCCAAGAATAATCACGGCACTTAAAAACGACCAGAACAGGAGTGGCCCATTGACCACCCCTTCGCGGGCAGCAATTTTAAATAACGACGCCGGCACACCAAAACTGAGCGCACCTAACCCCACAAACAGGGGTGCTAACTTCTTCAAAAACTCACCTCATCTAAATTAAGACTCCGAGGTCTATTATACACGTCTAAATTGGAAGATAGCGGGTCGAATCTAGCGAAAGTGGCCTTAGCGTTAGGCACCAAAAATTGATTGTTTCACGTGAAACAAAAAAATGCGGTCACCCGTGACTGCTGGCGCCGCATCTTAACCTATTCTGCTGTTAACTCTTCTCGTACGCCTTCAATGGCATCCTTAACTTCGCCCCGACCCTCGTGAAATTTGCCTTTGAGTTGGTCGACCGGATCATCGGTGACGGCTCCCTTCCACTGCTCTGCCTTACCGACTACCTTATCGGCAACACTGTCGGCATGGGCTCGGAGCGCGCGCAATTGTTCTTTATCCTGTAGCAACAAGTACCCCAATGCCACATTGGCGGCTAAACTAACCCCTAACACTAAATTTTTCATGTGGTTCGCCTCCTAGAACTAGTTATGTTGTCTAACCATTATTGTAACAATTAGTATATCGGCGTATGTATCCTCAACGCAACCAATCTGCTCACAGTTCCAATGGATTCAGTGCCGCCAACGCTAAAATATAGACGAGCAACGTTGTCATGATGCCGACCCAATTTTGCTGCCAACTGGTTAAGAAGGACCGCGCCCAGCGAACACTGTATCGCGCACTAGCCACGACCTGTGTGTCCAATTGTGTTCGCCGTGTTAACCGTGCAACAAAGTACAACAGGCCCCACTGCCCACTGACCAGAAGCGTGCGCATCAAGAAGATCCCTAGGCCATCATTAAATGACATGCCTAATTGTGCCAAGCTGCTTACGCTGATACTGATGCCCCACATTAAGGGCAAGGCCAATGGCCACTTCACCGGCAACCAGGACACCGCGACTAAAATCCCCACGAACCGCAGACCAACCCAACTCGCATTCAGCAGGGCGCCCCCGGTAAAATGAATCGGTGCTGGAATCGCTGGCGAATAGCCCGGTTGTGTAAATAAGCTCAAATTCAATAATAAGATCACAATACCCCAACAGATATAAAATGTAATCACGTTTGGTGACGTTTGAAACGTTTCACTAGGCCGAAAAGGCGCGACCCACCACCGTTTTCGCTCCACTTTCACGCGCAAGGCCCCTTTCCTTCATTTTTAAAATGAGAGTTCTAATCGTTTTATCATTTAATAGTTAGATTACACGTCCGTTGGTTAACCGTCAAGGGAATTTTTAGTCAACTAACCAGCTTATTTTGCGGGTGAAAAAAAGCCGGCAGCATTCCCGCGCCGGTTCCCATTTTACTATGTGCTTTGTCCGTCATAGCTGTGATCAGCCAGCAACAAACATTTCCTAAGCACAACGTATTTTAATAACATACTTTTGTTATTAATAACTATCTATTATTAATAATTCCGGATATAGTTTGCGTAATTTTGCGGCCAACTTCTGTCCTGCCAATCGTGACCCGGCCGCATCCACGTGAACACCATCAGTCGTGGTCGGTTGCCAATCAGCCGTGTTAATGAGTGTGGCGCCTACCTGTTGCGTGACCGCGGAGATGACCGCCGCGAACCGCTGATTGAACGGAATCATCACTGCCACAGCACTCACCGGATATAGGCGCTGAATCTGACGCAGAAATTTTGCAAATTGTGGGGCGAATTCCGCCGCTGTGCTTCGCCGGTCATTTGTCCCCACATTGACCACGACCAAATCCGTGGGTTCTGGTTGCCAAGGCGTCCGGTCATCGATGGCCGTCAACACTTGGGGTAACGGTGGCACGCCACCCGTTCCCGGCCAGGTCACACCGGCTGCACTGTAGGCCACCCGCACATCCCGTAACCCTAACAGGTCACTGGCGATGGCGGCGTAATTGCCTTCCGCACGATAGTCGACGGCGGCGTGGCGGCCGGGAATCACCCAGCAACCAGCTGTAATTGAATCCCCAATGAACGTCACGCTGTGGTGGCCCGGTCGCACCGCCTGTAACTCGCCGTCGCTAGTTACTGTTTGGACGGCAAACCCCGCATCAGTCGCCCACAGTTGATCCGCATCCGTATTGCCACTCATGACCACCCGAATCACATGCCGGTGGCCGTCGAGCGTCAGGCGCCATGGCAATGTTTCGACCGCTAGCCGCTGATAGGGCAGTCCATCAATTTGGACCGCTATCCAAGCACTCACATCGTTGGCCAAGTTTAGCAGCCGCAACGTGACAAAACTAGCGTGATCGACGCGAAACCAAAACTCTGCCCCTAAGTTCGTACTGTACATCACGCGTTGACCACGGATCGTCTTTTCGACCCAACGACCTTGAAAATACACTGGCATCAGGGAATTATTTGCCGGGACTGCCGTTACTTTCATTCTCATCTCACCGCCCTTATCGACTCATGTTGCTCCAATTATTCCACAACCAGCCCCACAGTACCAGCAATCCCACAGTAAATGTTCCACGTGAAACAACCAATTTTGCTTGACTTGCCCTAGTCTATCGTGCGATACTACTCGTGGTGCCAAACCAAGGTGGGGGTACGCGATCGGTGCGCAAGCATTCCGAAGGTCGCCGCACCTCACCACTTCAGTCTCGCGTTCCGCGCGGGGCTGTTTTTTTATGGGTTAACCTGCTATTCTAATTGCAACAATGAACAATTTGTCGTTTGGAAAAATATCTCCAAGTTTAACGCTGGTTCACGTGAAACAGCGTTTTCTCTGAAAGGAGGCCCACGTTTGAAAATCATCATCGCCCCAGCCAAAAAGATGGTCGTCGACACCGATACCTTCGGCTACGACGCCACCCCACAGTACTTACCCCAGACTCAGCAGATTCTGGCTGAACTTCGACGACTCACCTACCCCCAGGCCAAGGCGCTTTGGCATTGCAGCGACAAGCTTGCCCAGCCCAACTATGACTGGCTCCAGCAACTCGACCTCACTCGTCAGTTGACCCCCGCTTTGTTGGCCTTCTCGGGCATTCAGTATCAGTACATGGCGCCAGACCTGTTCACCGCACCGGCCTTAGACTACGTGCGGGCCAACCTACGGATTCTCTCCGGCTTCTATGGCATTTTACGCCCATTTGACGGCATCGTTCCCTACCGCTTAGAAATGCAGGCCAAGCTGCAGGTTGCCGGTGCTCCCAATCTGTACGCCTTCTGGCAAGATCGCTTGTACCAGGCACTCACGCCAGACGCCGAGCCCATCGTTAATCTGGCTTCGCAGGAATATACCAAAACGATTCAACCGTACCTGCGGCCACAGCAGCCCTTCGTCACGGTCGTTTTTGCCAGTCTGGTAGCGGGCAAACTCAAGGTTAAAGCCACGCTAGCCAAAATGGCACGCGGCGAAATGGTCCGCTTCTTAGCCGAACATCAAGCCACCACGATTGCCGCCATCAAAAATTTCGACCACCCAGACTGGGCATTTTCGCCGGAACAGTCGACAACGAATGAGCTGGTCTTTATTTACCAAAAATAAGATCGCCGACAACCCTGTCAGCGGTCTTTTTTAACGCCTAGCTCACATCTACTATCTTCAAAAATTCCTGTCACCCATTCAAGCTCCGGTGACGAAACGCCAATTTCGACGTCGATTTCACTGAACCGGGAGTCCATTTGGAAGCTGGCCGTTAATGCCGTAGCGATTCGTGATTCGTCAGTTTCCCCTGACTAACGGCTTCCTTCAAGCGGTTCACCGGCAGTATGACCGCGTTACGGACGTCAACCGGCAACCACTATGGCAGGAATCGCTCACAGCGACCATCAATTGACCACTAGCAAGTGACTCCCTTTGCCCGCGCTAGCCAATCAGCGCCACCCCGGTTCGCTTAACCGGCACGGTATTGGTCAAATTATCCATCACGGGGCAGGTATTCTCCGCAAATGCCATGAACGCCTCACATTTCTGTTTGCTTTCGTCCGTGTTGAAATGGACGGCAACGCCAATTCTATCTAGCCCTAGTCGCTGCGAATTGTCGTCTTTTCTGCCTTCTAAGGTGTAGTAAAAGTCACGATAAGTAAAGTTTTGCTGCTTGTTAAATGAGGCCATCACGATGGCTTCACACGCGCCCAATGCCGCCAAAATCGCTTCGTGGGAACCAACCGTTGTGGCCGAATCCGTGGCGAAGTTGACCTTGAAATCCCGGACCGCTGCCTGGTATTCGTTTGGCCGTGCCGTACCCGTTACCTTAACTTTAAACGTTTCCATTGCCATGTTTGGTTCCTCCTTTACACGATTTCAACTTGGTCGAGCGCGATGGTCACCCCGTTACTCAGCATGTCCTTCACCGGACAGTTGGCTTCAACCCGGTCGGCAAAATAGTCGCAAGCCGTCTGGGTTTCGTTGGTTTTGAACGCTAACTTGTAGCGAATCTCTTGAAAGCCATTACGAATATCTGGATCGCCCATAAATCCTGCAGCGTCCAAATCGCCCTCAAGGTTGACCATCATTTGTTCATAGGTGAACTTACCATCAGTTGCTAAATCCGCTGCTGTTTCCTGTAGCGAGGTCCCTAACGCGGAGAGGACCAGTTCGACTGGATTCATCCCCGTATTGCCACCGCCCAGATTGGCTGGCTCATCAATCATCGTATGGATACCTCTGGAATGAACATCGACCTGAAGACCAGAATCAGTTTTCCGTGCTGAAGCATGATAACGTTCCATTAGTGTTGCCCCCTATTTCGAAATTTGATAAGCGCTTATATCCCCAGTATAATGAAATACTGAGCAAAGTCAATAGTTAGCTAACTATCTATTTTTGCCAATAAAATGGTATAATGTAAAAAAAGTTATGAGGTAGGTGCACGGTCATGGCCACGTCCCAGTTTGATTTAGATAGTTGTATTATGTGCATTACGTCCCGCAGTAGTAAGCTCTTTTCCAATAAATTTAACGATGTCATGTCACCCATGGGCTTAAATCGTAGCGCTTGGATGGCCCTCTACTACATTGACCAACAGGGGCAGCTCAACCAACGAGACCTCGCCAACCTGATTGGTATCACTGGCCCCAGCATGGTTAAAATCGTTAATCAGTTGCATTTAGCTAAGCTCATCACGATTGCGGTCAGCGCGCATGACCGCCGCGAACGCCTCCTGACGCTGACAGCGGCCGGAAGCGACCTGCTGGCTCAGACCATTCCGCTCGCCGAATCTTTTCGTGAACAGGTCACTGCGGGGATTCCGCAAGCCGACCTCAACACGTTGGCACAAGTCATGGAACACATGATGCAAAATGCGAGTGACCTTTAAAGCAACGTTTTCGTCCAGTGGCTGCCGGCTACCGGGCATTTTTAATTTCAATTTTTTACTGCCGCCTACCTTGTCATTTCCCCTAAGCAAAGCCGCGTGATTTACCAGTCGACACAGCACTCTACGCATTATTGCCATTTTCGATAACAACTAGCGAAAATGTTCCACATGAAACAGCACCCACACCCCCAAATAGCCGCGACAGGTCATCCCCGTCGCGGCTATTTTTTCTTTACTCATTTTCCTGCAGCCACCGGGTCAACCGCGCGCGATAGGCCGATGCCTCATCAATAAACGCCATATGGCGGCTGTGGGCAAACAGTGTCCACTCGGCGTTAGGGAGCTGGTCGACCATCGTCTTTGCCACCAATGGCGTGCAGAGATCGTTGGTCCCACTCGTCACCAGCGTCGGCACGGTCACCCGTGCTAACTTCGCCGTATAATCGTAGTCCCGTAACGTCCCAGTCGGACAATATTCGTTAGGCCCCCAAGCCGTGTTATAAGCAACTGTACCGGCTCGTTTAGGGCGCCGCAAGAATTCCGGTGACGCCGCTGTAAGTGGGCCAGCAGCGTGCGCCGCCATAAATCGCTGATTGGCCGCGAGATAGGCCGGCGTGGTAAAGTCACCCATCGCCTCCGCAACCGCGATTGCCTGTTGGTCTGCCGGCGCCATGAATCGAATCATGCGGTGCTGTTCTTGCGCCCACAGCTTAGCCGACGATAACGTGCTCGCTAGAATCAAGCTTTGAATCCCGGCCGGCTGGTAATCACACAGATAGATGATGGCTAACATGCCCCCCCAGGATTGGCCGAGCAAGTGGACCCGGTCCAGTCCCAGGTAGGCTCGCAGCGCCTTTAACTCCGCTACCCAAGTCGGCGCCTGCCACAAACTGGGATCAGCCGGCTGTGACGATCGCCCACACCCCAACTGATCGTACATCACCACAGGGCGACCAGTCTGTTCTGCGAGTTGGTCGAACGCTTCAAAGTAGTTGTGCGTGGATCCCGGACCGCCGTGTAGCAGAAGTAAGGGCACCTTTCCCGCCGTTAAATCGCCCACCACCCGGTAATACGTTTGGTATTGGCCAAATGGCATGAATCCTTCTTGAATTTTCATCGCTGTTCCTCCATCTTTGTTTAATCGACCCCACCCCAGCTGGCCAGCTACCCGGAATTCTGCAAGGTAACCCGCATTATACCGGGATAAAAATGTTTTGTACCATAACCATATAGTTATTGACTAATTATTAGTCAGAAATTATTTGGGAGGGGTCACCATGCTACCTGCAAAACAGCTTATCACCAGTGTTATCGTCTGCGGACTGGCTTTAGTTGGTATCACCGCACAACCAGTTACCGCACATGCAAAATCAGCGGCAGATACGACCGTGTACAACCGTGCCTATCACGCCACCAAGACGCTCTATCACCCCAAGTACGGCTTCTATCGCCACCTGTATACGTCCGGGATGAAACGGACCAGCAGTGCGCGGCACGACTACGAGCAGAAATTTGCCATCACGCGCATCGCCAAGAATGGTCACGGCGTCTTTTACCAGACGAACCGCGGCTGGATTCGTCAGGACGCGTTTTATAAATGGATTCGCTACCAAGATAATCTAAATTATGACATGCAGGTCAACCATACCCATATTTTACTCTACAATAAGCCGGCTGGCCTCAAGGGATCCAAGGTGACTGGCAGCACCAGCACGAAAAAGCTGGCCAATCACTGGTACCACGTCGATAAGCACATGGAGCTCAATACGGCCAACTCCGGCTATTACCGATTGACTGCGGGCGACCACCACTACTGGATTCGCGGCAAATACATGAGCTTCAACACCAAGAAGCTGAAGGGAAACATTAAAACGGTCGAAAAGGCCATCAAGACCGGTTCTGCACTAGTCGGCAAGTCGAAATACGACTGGGGTGGCGGCCGAACCAGCGCTAGCATTGCGGCCCGGCGCTTCGACTGTTCTTCCTTTATTCATTGGATCTACGCCCGGTCCGGCGTGCGTTTAGGCGCAACTGGCACCTGCACCACCCAATCCCTGATTCACATGGGCCGGCGAGTCTCTGCGAAAAACATGAAACGCGGCGACATTTTCTTCTTCAATGACAAGGATGAGGGCGTCAACTGCCACGTGGCCATTTACTTAGGCAACCGGCTGTTTCTGCACGACTCCCCCAGCGCTGACACCGGTGGCGTGGGTATCTCCAGTCTGAATGACTCCCACTGGAAGACGCGCTTCAACGGAAGTGTTCGCCGAATCGTTGGCTAAATAACGTTAAAAGTAAGGGATCATGGCAGCTGTCGTTGTCACGGTCCCTTTTGCGTCCCGTCTTATTCCTTTTAGCTTATGCATTTTATTAGCTTAATCATTCAGTCATCTGGTATAATCCCCCTTTAAAAGTTAAAGGGGATGATTGAAATGTTCACCGCACTGACTACCGACATGCGTTTAAACCGCTGGGGCCTTGCAGCAACGCCCATTTTACTTAGTTTAGGGGTCTACGGCCGTATCCATGGCTGGCCCATCAACTGGTTGTGGATGGCCGTTACCGGTGCTATCGCCTTACTCTGGCAATTTGGCCGTCCTGCCTTTCGTCAATTCTTTGGCAAACTCGCACGTCGCAGTTGGCTAACGATTCCTGGCGTGATGGTCATGAGTTTAGTGCTGACCTTCAGTGCCGCGGCCATTGGGAAAGTTTTCCATCTGCTCCGCCTCAACGCCAATCCAACTGGCGCCGTTCTGCAGAGCCACGGCTTGTGGCAAAACAGCCTCTACCTCCTCCAATCAGCGGGTCAGATTGCCGGTGAGGAGCTTTTCACCGCGGCCATTGCCTTGCCTATCTTTTACCTCGTCGCCCGGCGGTTCTCCCCGCGTGTGGGCTGGTGGCTCAGTTGCCTAGTCAGTGCGCTCATCTTCGGCGGCATTCATTTGACGACGTACAACTGGGACCTCTACCAATGTTTCATCGTCATTGGTCTGACCCGGTTTCCCTTCAATTACGCCTGGCGCAAGACCAATAGCCTGTGGGGTGGGATAATCGCCCACGTTTTATACGATTTCCTCTTATTGGCCAAGAATTTGTTTTGACGATTCAAGTCGTGTTCGTACCAATCCAACCCCTATCTGCCGACCGGTAAGGCGGCCCAACCGGTGTTTGGGAATTTTCAATTTTTTGTTCATTCAAAGCGTCTGGGCCAAACTCCCAGACGCTTTTTTGCGCGCCGAACGTCTATGGCTGAAACATGGAACTAACTCAATGGTGGGGCACCGACGTCAAGAACCCGTGCAACCCTTCCAAGTTCAGCGTGACCAGCCGCTCGCGAAAGTCCGCCATGGGCAGATCAATCTGCTTGGTGATGTACAACCGGAACAACGTCAGCGTACTGTCGATCAGAAAGTTCACACCGATCATGGCGTCCGTGGCATTCAATTGATAGTCTTTCTGAAAATCAACTGCCAAGCCCGCCGCAACCCGATGCTTCACGCGTCGCGACAAAAAGCTATAGTCATCCGACGTCAAGATAAAGGTATAAAACGTTGGCGCCTCGGCGAAAAAGGCAGTCAACCGGTCAAACCAGACGCCTGAATTGTTCAGTGGATCGTGGTCAGCCGGCTCGCGTAACAAAAGTGCCAACAGCTGATCCGCAATTTCTGCCGTAAAGCTATCGGCCAAGTCATTAATCGAATCAAAGTGTAAATAGAAGGTCTTGCGGTTAATGTTGGCTTCATCGGTCAACTGCTGCACCGTAATTTCGTGAAACCGGTACTGTTGCGCCAACTTACGGAAGGCCGCCCGTAGTGCTTGGTTCGTTCGCAGAACCCGTCGATCTGTCATCAAATCACTCCCGTTAAACCCCAGATGTGGTAAAACTGCGGCTTAATCCACAGGTTGCCCTTATCTGTTGTGGACGTGCAGGACTAAACCCGTTATTCTTTGGCCACATGTGAGGTCTATCTTTACTCACAGAATACCACAGAACAGGGGGGCGTCGCCGATGATTCGCGCAGAATGGCGATATTTAATCAAACATAAATTACTTTTAATTGTCCTGGTGGTGATCATGTTGATCCCATCTATTTATGCCGTAACGTTTCTAAAATCTATGTGGGACCCTTACGGTAAGTTAGCTGACCTGCCCGTCGCCGTGGTTGATCAAGACCACCCCGTCACCTATCAGGGACAACGATTGGCTGCCGGCAAAAATTTAACGCAGAATTTAAAGGCCTCATCGGCTATGAAATTTCAGCCAGTCACCAGCAAAGCACAAGCCGACCGGGGGCTCACCAATGGCAAGTATTACATGGTGATCACGATTCCCAAAGACTTTTCCCACAATGCCACCACGTTGCTGGCTAAGACGCCCCAAAAGATGGTCTTGCACTACCAAACCAGTGCCGGTCATAACTTTACGGCGTCCAAGCTGACGGCCACGGCCGCTAAGTCCGCCGCCCAATCCGTCGGCGAACAGGTCACCAAGAGTTACGCCCACACGATGTTTACCAGCATTAAAAAGTTGGGGGCTGGGTTGACTTCCGCCGGTAACGGCAATAAAAAGCTCGCTACTGGTAGTCAGCAGCTGACCCGTGCCGACCAGCAGATTGCTCAGGGGCTGACCACGCTGACCGCCAGCACCGTGAAATTAACTAACGGGGAACGCACCATTACCAGTAAACTCAATCAATACGTTGGCGGCGTTCAACAAGCACAGACCGGCAGTCAACAGCTCAGCACGGGCCTTGATCGCCTCCTTAGCCAATCCAACCAGTTGATCAGTGGCATTCAGCAACTTACTACGGGAAGCCGTCAGTTGGCCAGTGGCGTTAGCGCCTACACGCAAGGTACCACCCAACTCAGTACGGCAGCTGGTCAGCTGGCGACTGGTAGCCAACACGTTAACACTGGGACTCAGCAATACGTCAGTGGTGTAACGGCAACCAACACGGGGGCCCAGCAACTCAGCACCAAGTTAGCCACCCTCAACGCCAACACCGGTCAGCTCAGCGGGAGTATCACTACCCTGGCCAACGGTGGCACTGCGCTCACCAGCAAATTTGATCAGCTCGCCACGGGCAGCGCCGCGCTGACTAGTGGTTTGCAACAGGTTCAAGCCGGACTCAAGGCCTCACAAGGTCAGCAGGCCGCCCTCAAATCCGCCGTTGCAGACCTTGCCAGCAGCGATCAAAGTACCACGAGCATTAAGCATGACGCCGACCAGCTACAGACCGCTCTCACCGCCCTGACCAGCAACGCCAGCAACAGTGACCTACAAAGTAAGGTTGCCGCTGCGGCCGATGCCCAGAATCTGACCGCGACTCAGAAGGCCGCCATGCTGAAAGCCGTTAGTGGCAGTTCCACTAACGACGACGCGGCTTTGCGTACCGCCCAGACCGCGGCTCAGCAGCTCAGTAGTGATCTCAACGGCGTCAGCCCATCCGCAACCGCCCTCACAACGCTTAAAGATAGTCTGAACAGCGCCGCCAGTTCACAAGACCAACTCGCCAGCGGTTTAGCCACCCTCACGACCAACGCCCAAGCTCTGACTAGCGGGTTACAACAGGCCAATCAAGCCCTGAGCAATCTGAGTAGTGGCCTCACGACCCTGCAAGGCCAAACGCCAACATTGACCGGTGGTATTGCGCAACTCGCAACCGGGGCAACACAACTGGCCAGCGGCACGCAACAACTTACGAATAAGAGTGGCGCCCTTACTCAGGGAACTGCTCAACTCGCCACTGGCAGCCAGCAACTGGCCAATGGTACCCAACAACTAACCGCAAAGAACGGGACGTTGACTAGCGGTGCGGCCGCTTTAGCTACTGGTCTCGGCACACTGAACGGCAAGACGCCGCAACTCAAACAGGGCATCGGTCAGCTTGCGACCGGGGCCACCGCGCTGACGACGGGACTGACTACCCTTGCTACCAGTGGACCCCAACTCTCTGCCGCAATGCAGACTGCGACCAATGGTACCGCCCAAGTGACGGCGGGTTCAGCCAAACTGGCAACTGGCGCTACCCAGGCAACGACCGGAGCCACGGCAATAACGACCGGCAATACGAAACTTGCTGCTGCCCTGACCAAGGCCAGCAAGCAAGCCGCCGTTCACCCCTCACAGTTGACTTACCGGCAGTTTGCAACCCCGACGACCACGGTCCACAGCGACCACGATGATGCCCCAGATAACGGAACCGGGATGGCACCCTACATGATGTCCGTTTCCCTGTTCGTCGGCGCATTAGCTTTCAACCTGATGTTCGATATGTACACACCACGGAAATACCCGAAGACCGGCTGGGGCTGGTGGCTCGGCAAGTCTTCAATTATGAACGCCTTCGTCCTGGGTGAAGCCCTCTTCATGACGGTATTGATGGCCCTCATCACCGGGCTCTCACCCATTCATCCCTGGGCGACGTTCCTGATGCTCCTCATCACCGGCACCACCTTTATGAGTATCGTCTACTGGCTAAACCTAGTCTTTGGCAAGCCCGGCGCCTTCTTCAGCATGGTTCTGTTGGTTCTCCAACTGGGCGGTTCGGCTGGGACCTACCCGCTGCAACTCACTAATGGCTTCTTCCAGGCGCTCCATCCGTGGCTGCCGATGAGCTACGCCGTTAGTGGCTTACGTGAAACGCTGATGATTGGGAACACGGCTTTGCCAGAAATGGCGGTGCTCTTCGGAACAACCGTGATTTTCTCGTTAATGGGCGTGCTGTTCTACGCTCGCCGTCACGGCCGGATCCACGAGATGGATATTCCGGAGATTTAGACTAGTCGTTACGCCTGAATTGGCACACTTCCCAGTTTTCTTGAATACCAACCGTCACTGTTTCACATGAAACAATTAACGGCTAAAAACGCCCGATCATCATGAGATGGGGCGTTTTTAGCTGTGTTATTTTAAGCTTGTCAATACGGATCTGGTAGTCCATTCGCCACTTTCTCCGCTTTCGCGTACGCACGTTCTAACGTAATCATCTGAACCGCTTCCGGTGAACTATAAACACTTAGCTTTAAATCGATTTCCTTAAGGTTAGCTAGAACACGTTGCTGTTCGGCCAAGATAGCTTCACGGTGGGCCAATAACATTGCCTGTCGCTGGGGAACACTGCTGGGGCCCTGCATGACGTACGCAATATATCGCCGAATCTCACTAATCTTCATTCCGGTATTTTTTAAGCACGTAATCGTCTTTAAGAGCCGCAGGTCCCCGTCAGTGAACGCCCGGTAACCTGATTGGTTGCGGCTTACAAACGGTAGTAGCCCTTCCTTGTCATAGAACCGCAGCGTGTCCACGGATAGCCGTGTCTTCTCTGCCGCGGCTTTAATCATGTAAATCATAAAGGTTGCCTCCTAAGGGTTGCCCTGGAGTTAGGTCGAGGGTTTATTCTGAACCCAGCGTAACTGATTCAGCTTAACGCTGCAACTTAAATTTCACTTTCAGTACTAAGGAGACTTTAACCCATGAAGAATGTACTTGTCACTGGTGGCAATGGCTTTCTTGCCGGCTACATCATTCAAAACCTACTCACTCAAAACTATGCCGTCCGCGCTACACTCCGCTCACTAGCTAAGGCCGAAGACGTTCGGCAAACGCTTATTGCCAACCACGTTACCAACCTAGAGCATTTAACTTTTGTCCAAGCTGACCTGACCCAAGACGGTGGCTGGGTAACCGCTATGCAAGACATCGATACCGTCATGAGCGTTGCTGCTCCGGTCTTTGTCAATGGTGAAACGGCCACTGACGCTATGGTCAACACCGCAACTGCCGGAACACTACGAATACTCAAGGCTGCCGTAACCGCTGGTGTCCGTCGCATTGTCATGACTGCTAACCTAGGGGCCGTTGGCTTTAGTCGTTTAGATCGCCAAGGAACCGTCACTGAAGCTGATTGGACCACGCCAGAGCAACCTGGCCTATCCCCCTACGAAAAGTCCAAGTTAGTCGCCGAACAACAAGCCTGGAAGTTTGCTCATCAGCACCCCCAAATAGAACTCGTGACGGTCAATGCTGGTGCTATGTTGGGTCCAGCATTTGGTCAGCATATCAGCGGGAGCTTCGGTCTCGTCAAGCGATTACTTGATGGTCAGATCACTCCCAATTTAACGGTCAATGTCGTCGATGTCCGTGACGTAGCCGCCCTGCATATCGATGCCATGCGCACGCCCATCGCAGCTGACCAGCGGTTTCTAGCGGTCACCGATAGTGCCGTTACCGCTCAAGATATATTGACTCTGCTAACAACCCAACGACCAGGTCTAGCCCCGCAGCTCACACACCACCTGCTGCCCACCTGGGTAGTACGAAGCTTAGCCCCCTTTAACCAGCAAATCAGGGAAGTCAACCTCATGATGCGGATCAACCATCATGTTAGCAATCAAAAGGCTCGAACTGTCTTACACTGGCAACCCCTTTACTCTGCTACGGATGCTATTTTGGCCGCTGCTGACAGTTTGACCTCACATAACTAAATCAATTCATCCATAGTTTGCAAGTTTTAAAACACCGGTCAGACCTGTTCTAATCACAACATTGGAACTAAGACTAAGTAACGCAGTGGTTGGGTCAGGCCTGAACTTCAACTTTCAAGCTTTAGTCGATTCATCAACAAATGTGTCCTCACTGTTAATCCACTGAAGGCACATTTTTTAGTGAACCCATTTTCAGCACTAATCATCTATAGTAATCAACGATGCTATCCCGACATAGTTGACTTAGTAAGCCGCTAGTCCTCACAAAAGACAAACCGTCCTAGTTTTTTTGGCTTATCTCCTGATAATGTTGTACTATGGGGGTGAAGTAGCGCGGTGTACCAGGAAACACTAAACCGGCAAACGGTGACACATTTACCCGTACGCACAACGTTCTTGACCAAATACATCATGAGATTACCTAATTACACAGTTACTAATTAGCCCTCAACAGCCGTTGTCGCACCAGTTAAACGACTTTATTCGCTTTTAGCTTTAAATAAAGGAGACTTTACATGTCAGCAATTATTGTTTACTTTTCAACCACTGGTAATACTGAAACAGTGGCGACTCGGTTGGCCGCAACGACCAATTTCCCAATCAAGCGATTGCTACCGGCAGAACCCTATCCCACAGCATTTGACGAAAAAATGAAGCGGTGGCATCAAGAACGCGATCACGATTTACGACCAGCAATAACCACCACGGTTGACCTAAGCGCCTATGATACCATCTACCTCGGTTATCCAATTTGGAGCAACAACCTGCCAGCCATCCCTCGGACTTTTCTAGAGGCTCACGATTGGACAGGCAAAAACATTATTCCGTTTTGTACTAATGGCGGCAGTGGCTTCGGTCAAAGCCTCGACCGCATTCGTCAGCTGGCTGCCGCTGCCACGATTCTTCCCGGATTTGAAATCTACAATACACAGATCGACCACAGCGCTAGCCTTGAAACTTGGCTAGAATCACAGAAACAATCGTCTTAATTTATCGTTGCCCACACAAAATAAACCATTTCAACTGCTTAGATTTAGCAGTGAAATGGTTTATTTTTATGATTAATCAAAAGTTGGCAGATGAAATTCAGATCTCATCTCAGTATTGGCAAGCATTTTCACCATTAAATTAGTCCAAATCCGGCGCACTACGGCTGCCAGGGATTCCGCCTGCTGTGGGGACGCTTCAGACTGGAAAAACACCAGCCTTCTCGCTCGCTTTGAAGCCACGAAGAAGACCCCGTGTCTCCAAAGGCGCCCGTGGAGTAAGCTGGCTGAAAAAGCCGCCAGCCTTTAGTTATTAGTTATTACTATACTGTTATTAATAACTAATATTTGCTAACTCTTCCGGCGAATACGCGTACGCCACGTGCGCCATTTCTGGAACGTCCGTCCATTGAACCGGATAGCCCGCGCCGTGTGCACAGAAAACGGACCCCGGCGTGTTGTCCAAGTCACCGACCGGATCGTAATCAGCAGCAGCCACAACGGCTTCAGTATCGTGACAGGGCCGATAACCGTCCACTAGACACTCCAACTGGCCCTGACCATGCGTATAAGCCAAGACCGTCTGCGAATAGTCTTGCATCTCGGCGACCGGGGCCGTGCCCGTCAGCGTGGTCATCCCGGCAACAGTGGCCGGTTCCGCAGACGTGTCAAACGTCCCACTCATGCGCTGGATATCGTTCATTGCCCGGCCAACCTGATCCTGACCAACCTCTAGTCTGAAGCGATACCACGGTTCTAACAACTGGCAGTTGCCCTGACGTTGTAACATCATCAGGCCCTGACGAACCGCTCGCCAAGTGGCTTCCCGAAAGTCGCCCCCCACCGAGTGGACAATGCTAGCACGACCGGTCACCAGCGTCATTTTCACATCCGTTAAGGGCGCACCGGTTAGAACGCCTAGGTGCTCCTTGGCCCCTAAGTTGGATAGAACCTGATGCTGCCAATTCTTCCCCAAAATTTCCAAGGAACAGTCTGCCGCAAACGTTAGGCCACTGCCCCGGGGTGCCGGTTGCAGCAGCAGATGGACCTCCGCGTAATGACGTAAGGGTTCAAAGTGACCGACCCCTTCGACCGGTTGCGTAATCGTTTCCTTATACAGGATGCTCCCCTCACCGAAGCCCACCGCTAAGTCAAAACGGTCACGTAGCAGCTGCTGTAAGATCTCTAACTGAACGGCGCCCATGATTTGCACCCGAATTTCCTGCAGCTGGCTGGACCAGGCCACGTGTAATTGGGGATCTTCATCTTCGAGTTCCCGTAAGATCCGTAAACAGTCATGGATGTCATGTCCCCGCGGATCCAACGTGTACGTCAGAACCGGTTGAATTTCCGGTTGTGGCGCATCGTCAGCGGCCCCCAGTCCCTGCCCCGAATGCGTGTCGGTCAGGTTAGGAATCGCGCAAACTTCTCCCGCCGTAATTGCCGGTTTAATCGTAAACTTCGTCCCATTGTAGACGCGCAGTTGATTCACCTTCTGTTCGTCCAAGATGACCGCTTTGTTCGCCAGCTTGCCACCCGTTAACCGCAGCCAGGTCAGCCGTTCCCCCTTATCGTCATGCGAGATCTTAAAGACCTTAGCGCCAAATGTAGCCGGATACGTTGGTGCCTGCGTCCAGTGGTCCAAGCCTGTTAAGAAGTCATCGACCCCCGTCAACTTCAACGCCGCACCAAAATAACAGGGAAAGACTTCTCGCCGCTGAATCATGTGTTGAATCGTCGCGTCAGCTAACTCACCGGTGTCTAAAAATTGTTCCAGGACCGTTTCATTTTGCATCGCAATATCTTCGGTCGCACTGGCATCCCCAAAGGCAATGCACCCCTCGGAGAACACATCTTTCAGTTGGGCCAAGACCCGGTCTTTGTCAGCAGTTGGCGCATCCATCTTGTTGATGAAAATAAATGTTGGAACGTGGTAGTGGGCTAATAACCGCCAGAGGGTCCGCGTATACCCCTGCACGCCATCGGTGGCGCTGACCACCAGGATCGCATAGTCCAAGACACTGAGGACCTGCTCCGTTTGCGATGCAAAATCCACGTGCCCCGGCGTATCCAATAATGTTAGGTCCAAGTCGCCATGCTGTAAGCTTGCTTGGTGCGAGAAGATCGTAATCCCCCGTTGCTTTTCCAAATCGTCGGAGTCGAGAAAAGCGTCACCGTTATCCACCCGTCCCAGTTGTCGCAATGCGCCGGACTGGTAGAGGAGCGCTTCCGATAGCGTCGTCTTTCCCGCATCGACATGGGCCACGATGCCCGCCACGATGTGTTTCATCGTCATTAGTTCTGACTCCTTTCACCTGTCACCATTAATTTTGTTGTTTTTACCATAATACCATGGAATCGGGGACGACTCCCGCTACCAATAACGGAATCGCCATCTGACCACCGTAAACAACCGCATCATCCAGATAGTGGCTACTCACGGCCAGCTACCTGCTTTTGATCGTGTCAGGCCGTTCCCCGACCAAAAGAAGGGACTGGGAAAATCCCCAGACCCTTCTTTTGCATCTTATGTTTATCGCTAATCATTGAGGGGCTTCAGTAATCGTCCAAGCCAAAGTCGTCGTGTAATCACCGGGGGTGATGCCCGCGTTCGCTAACTTTAATGCTAATGACTGGCCGTTGCTAGATCCAATTGATTTAACCATCTCACCGGCCGCGTAACTCGCCACGGTCTGGGAGGTCGTCGATAAGGGGATCAGGTTGCCATTATCATCAAAGCTCAAGGTCGCCGCCAAGTCGTGACTGCCATTGCTAAATGGTGTTTCTTGACTCAACGTGACGGTCGTTGCCGAACGTTCACGCCGCCGATCCGTGAAACTCAGCAGGTCACCGCCATCAGTCACGTTTCCCATGACTTGGTGATTCACATCATCGTAAGTCAGCGAGCCAAAGTCGACCTGGTTCGCCGACGTCGCTTGTAATTTGCCATCAGAGAAGACCATCGTCAAGTTTCCCCCCGAGAAGGTGCCCAAGTCATTGTTGTTGCTATCATTCCCCTGAATTTCAGCCTGCGTGACAAACGTCTCGTTGGTGGTCATCAGTGAATCAAAATCGACTTCAAAGGTGTGCGTCTTGATCGTCGCAAATGACAACCCACTGATGACCATGTACACGCCATTATCCACATTTTGCGTCCCGTAGCTATGCTGAACACCGTCAATTTTAATCGTTGTATTGTGCACGTATTCTGGCATCTTAATCAAGAAGTCGGCATCCACCATGGCCGAGTGGGCGTTATTGTCCGTCACGGTTCCCGTAATTTTACTGCTGTCACCGTAGACCACATTGTTCAATGTTGTGTCTGTATTACCGGTGTTGTCCGTTAAATCCTCTATTCTAGAGGTAAACGACACGTTGGGGGTCCGATTAATGTTGACGTTTAGCGTAGCCTTATTCGTTGTCAGCGTCGTTGAGTCAATGGTCAGAATCGCGTAAAATTTCGCTTGATCATCGTCCGCAGTCGTTACTGGGGTGGTGTAACTCTTAGCCGTGCCAGTGGCAACTACCGTGTCCTTACCACTGGCAGTCACTTTATGCCAAACCACTTTACTGGGGTCGTCATCAAAGTGACCTTGAACGCTAAATGTTGCCGTCTTGCCTTCATCGATGGTTTGGTCATCCAGACCACCGCCAATTTTGATGGTGGTCGTCCCACTGCGCGTTGAGCCGTCATCATTCGTGATGGTTCCCGTGACGGTAACGGTGCCCGATTTACCCTGATTGTTCGCAGTCACAATGCCCGTGGTGCTATCGATCGTTGCCAAATCAGTATTGTCAATGCTCCAAGTCACCTTTCCCGTAGCGTTGACTGGTGTGGGGGTCGCATTAACGGTCGTTGACATCTCTGTACTTTGATTGTTATACAGATAATTGCTGTCGGCCGTCACGTCTAGTCTCGTTGCAGGAATGGGTTCAGCCACAGCATTAATTGCGGCAACGCGTGAGTAGTAAGTCTTGGCGCCGATTGAGGTTAACGCGTAGTATTGAAAACTCTGCTGATAATAGGTCGTCCCCACCTGGTTCGGGGTCACGGTCAGATTCGCGTTGTTCCCTGGATCAACTTTGGCCCAGGTCACGCCCTGATTTGTCGACTGATACCACTGAAAATGGTCATTCGCGAATAGGTTAGCGGCATCAAGTACCGAGTGTCCCGTCGCCGTCGTCAGCGTCGTTGACCTATTGATGACCACGTACTGATCTTCCGGTTGTAAGCTAAACCCCGTGTTGAGGTAAATCCCTAAAATGTTCGTCGCATTCGCACTGGGCGTTCCCTTCCCCGGAATCGTTGTTGCCGCATGGACTGGCACCATCTGCCATCCCACCGCAAGCAACGTCAGGGTTAGCACCATTATCCAGAAGTTAGACCATTTTTTAATCATCATCAAACTCCCCCTTCTCGCATGAGTCTGGGAAAACGTCTCAGCCTCTTCTTATGCTCCGCGTGTCCCTGGTCGACCTCAGGCACACTTTTTAAAAATATAATTATAATTCAAACTATAACTGGTATTGTAACTGTTCAATTTTGAACAATCTATTTTTTCTCTGGTAATTCCTGTATTGACGGTATCGGTTTTACACAATAATTGTGTCAGCCATCATTTACACGAATGTTACACTTTTCGACCTTTGTCTAGTTTTATTATACTTATATTTTTAACAAATACCATTAAAAACATAAACGATCTTGGTCCCCCATCAATTCAGGCCTCATATGATTCACTATCAATCGACCAATCTGCCCTAATCATTGGCAACAAAAAATGAGGTCGCGGACAACTGTCCTGACCTCTTTTTCTTTAAAATTGATTTGCTACGGTTGAAAAATAAAATTCAGACCCCATCAGCGAGGCATTAATATGACGGACAACTTTGGGCGTAATAAAACACCTTCAGCGGCGATGGTGCTAGTGCTGAAGGTGATATTTGCCGGCGTTTATCAGCTACCCTACTGGAATTTCTCCCGATTGGCCGCAAAGAAGTCCGCGTATACCCGTACCTCGGGGAGCTCGTTCCATTTTTTCGTGACCACCGGTTTGGTATCCAAGTCGTAAATTTTAGCGTCCGCCAGCGCCAACAAAAACGGCGAGTGCGTGGCAATGATAAATTGGCAACCAAAGAAACGGGCACTGTCTGTCAATAACCGGGCCAGCTCTTGTTGCCGCGCCGGGGAAAGTGAATTTTCCGGTTCATCCAGTAAATATAACTGGTTGTCCTGAATCCGTGTCGCAAAGAATTGCATGGCACTCTGCCCATTTGACCGCTCGACCACGTTTTTTTGCAGGTGGTCACGCGTATATTGGGATTGCGTTTTTCGGCGCGTTTCCAGCGTCTTCTTCAACTCGTCATAGTCGTTTAAATCGCGATACTGAAAGTCGCCAAACTTGTGTGCCAAATAGTCTTTAAAGATCTGTTCCCGCTGGTGATCGATTCCCTGATTCAGCGCCCGTAGATTCAGCATATGATCAAAGACCTCATCGCTGGTCATGATGGCCGACTTTTCCGGCAAAGGCACGTGCATCGTGTAGTCACACAGTGTCAGGTAGTCTTCAAAAAAAGCTGGACCGGTTATACAACGTTCCCCGCATCAGACCGAGCTTTTCAGCAATCACGTTTAGCAGACTGGACTTTCCCGATCCGTTGTCGCCGTAAATAATCGTAATCGGGGCAAACTTCAGCACGGGCACCGCCTTATCCGGAAACACCTGAAACGGATAATAGTCTGAAAATGCCCGACTCTTTTGGTGTCGAAAGAACTGCCACTCCTCATCCTCGCTGGCTAGTGTAAAGTCTTCTAGATAGCGCATCAGGCCGCCTCCAATCTCTTTCTCTTACACCTATCGTATCAGATTAACCAACCAGCTAAAAGCTGAAAGTTCAAAAACACCGCTTATGACTGTTCTAACAACAGCGTTGGACCTAAAACTAGGCAACATCGTGGTTACGTCGCCTTACCGGCCGGCTTACATTGTACTTTCGGACGACAATGAGAACACAATGTAACGGCTGTTATCAGTTAAATCAAGAAATTTCAGGTAGCAGTGGTTCTACAACTGTTGGCGTGATAAAACACAGTCAGCGCCGGAGGAGGCCAGGGATGGAACCAGCCGTGAAAGTGGTGTTAGCTGGCGTTTTTTCAGCCAGCTTACAGCACGGGCGACTTTGAAGACACGTGGTTTTCGTGGCTTCAAATCGAGCGAGAAGACTGGTGTTCTGCCAGTCTGAAGCGTCCCCACAGCAGGCGGAATCCCTGGCAGCCGGAGTGCGCCCAATTTTGCCTAATTTAATGGTGTGACTGTGGCAGACCCGACGCCAGCCAAATTTTTTCTGGGCATGATGGTTTAACCAGTCACCCGATTTTCCGGCAAACGCACCGGTAGCCACCGCACTTCTCCGGCACCATCTTAACCATTCCTAGCGTTCTGAGGAAAACTCGGTAGGCAGCGCCAGCAAAATAGGCTACCATATATAGTATTAGTTCGGAACTAGACTACCAGAAATGGTGCTAAATGTCGTTTATGCCGCTCTTTCAAGTGCTGTGTCCAGCACAACTACTCGGCATGAACGGCACATTTTACAAGTGGGGGATTGATCAAGAATGATGACAACAGAAACTTCCGGGTTCGCGGCTTTACGCACGCTGCCCGTGACCAAACGAGACGGGACCCAGACGAAATTTCATCCCTATAAGATTACTTACGTCCTCGACCAGTTGCAGCTCACGACCGAGCAACAAGCGGCCGTGATTCGCGAATTGGCCATGCACTACCAGCAGGCAACGGCTCTCACAACGACCGACCTCCGCGCCACCCTGATACAAATTTTTCAGCAACTGGCCCTCACAACTGCCAGTCAACGCTACCACGACTACTTTGTCGCTGACCAAGCCAGCTTTGCCCAAGCGACCGATGTCGAAGGTCGGATTCAACGCTTATTTGCGCAAGATGCTAACGTCATCCACGAGAACGCCAATAAGGACAGCAACGTCTTCAACACGCAACGGGACTTAGAAGCTGGGGCCGTCAACCGCGCCCTCGGCTTGAAAATGTTACCGGGGACCGTCGCCAAAGCGCACCTGCGCGGTGACATCCATTGGCACGACCTGGACTACTCCCCGGTCTCACCGGAAACCAACTGCTGTCTCATCGACTTTGATGGCCTATTTAAAAACGGCTACAAGATTGGTAACGCCGAAGTCGAATCACCGCGCTCCATCCAAACTGCAACGGCCCAAATGGCGCAAATCATTGCCAATGTGGCCTCCCTCCAGTACGGTGGCTGTTCGGCCAACCGCATCGACCAGTTGTTGGCCCCCTATGCGCAGCTGAACTACCAAAAACATCTGGCTGACGCCCAGGAATGGGTCACGCCCGCAAAACAAGATGCTTTTGCCCGGTCCAAGACCAAGAAGGACATCTATGACGCCATGCAGGCCCTGGAATACGAGATCAACACCCTCTACTCTTCGCAAGGGCAGACCCCCTTCACCACGATCAACTTCGGTTTAGGTACTAGTTGGATCGAACGGGAGATTCAAAAGGCCATTCTAGAGATTCGGATCAAAGGCTTAGGGCGCGAACACCGCACGGCAATTTTTCCGAAATTGATTTTCACTCTGAAACGGGGGTTAAACCTCGACCCCACAGATCCCAACTATGATATCAAGACTCTCGCCATTACCTGTTCGACCAAGCGCATGTACCCCGACCTGTTAATGTACGATAAGATCAAGGAACTCACGGGGAGCTTCAAGACGCCCATGGGGTGCCGCTCATTTCTACAAGGTTGGCGCGATGAAAATGGAGTTGAGGTAAACTCCGGCCGCATGAACCTCGGCGTTGTTACGGTCAACCTGCCCCGCATCGCCCTTTCGGCCCACGGTGACCAAGACCTCTTCTGGGAAATCTTCAACGAACGCATGGCCACTTGCCATCAGGCGTTGGCCTACCGTATCGCGCGGACCAAACAGGCGAAACCCGAAAACGCCCCCCTGCTCTACATGTATGGGGCCTTCGGCAAACGCCTTCAGATTGGCGACAGCGTGGACGAGCTCTTCAAGAACCAACGGGCCACGATTTCCTTGGGCTATATCGGCATCTACGAAGTCTGCACGACCTTCTACGGCCCTAATTGGGAATCCAATCCAACTGCCCGCGCGTTTGGTGAAAAAATCGTCCGTGCCATGCGGGATAAGTGTGATGCTTGGGCGCAGGCCAGCGGGTACCACTATAGTTTGTACTCGACGCCGGCCGAATCCCTGACCGACACGTTCTGTCGCGATGACATTGCCAAATTTGGCCGGATCGCCGACGTCACCGACAAGGAATACTACACCAACAGTTTCCACTACGACGTCCGGAAGCACCCGTCCCCATTTGATAAGCTCGCCTTAGAAGAGGACTATCCGCAATATGCGTCCGGTGGGTTTATTCACTACTGCGAATACCCGAATCTGCGGCAAAACCCGAAAGCCCTGGAGGCCGTCTGGGATTGGGCCTATGATCACGTGGGCTACCTGGGAACGAATACGGCCATTGACCAGTGCTTCAAGTGTGGCTTTAAGGGTGAATTTACCGCGACTGCCCGTGGCTTCGTCTGCCCGCAGTGTGGCAATCACGACCCGAAATACTGTGACGTGGTCAAGCGGACCTGCGGTTACCTAGGGAACCCGCAGCAACGCCCTATGGTTCACGGGCGCCACATCGAAATCGCGTCCCGTCAAAAAAATATGTCTCCGGAGATGATTCAACATGCCGCGAATTACGAAAGAACCAAACAATCCGATGCCCAAAGAATGGCTAGCCGCGAACTTAAGTGAGCAGTACGTCGCGGACTATAAGCCGTTTAACTTTGTCGATGGTGAGGGCGTGCGCTGTAGCCTGTACCTGAGTGGTTGTCCGTTTCACTGCCCGGGATGTTATAACGTTGCCGCCCAAAACTTCCACTACGGTCAGCCCTACTCACAGGACTTAGAAGATCAAATCATGACGGACCTCAGCCAAAGCTACGTACAGGGACTGACGCTGCTAGGTGGCGAACCCTTCTTAAACACCCAGGTGGCCCTGCGTATCTGCCGGCGCATTCGCCAGGAATTCGGCCACAGCAAGGATATCTGGTCCTGGTCGGGATACACTTGGGATGAACTTCTCCAGGACTCGGCTGACAAATTAGAGCTCCTCTCGTTGATCGACATCCTGGTTGACGGCCGCTTCTTGGAAACCGAAAAGGACCTCACCCTCCAGTTCCGTGGGAGTAGCAATCAACGAATCATTGACGTTCCCAAGTCTTTGGCCGCTGATGACGTGGTGATCTGGGACAAATTAGTTCGGTAATGGTCATTGTTTCATGTGAAACATAGTTAACGCGGATGCGCCCATCGGTCAGCCACTTAGCTCGTGAAGCTACACGCTTAGACTAACACTCAAAAAACGCCTTTTTCAGCCAGTTCTGAAAAGGGCGTTTTTATTTTTTCCATTATGCTGCCGAAACGTAAGCCGTCAGACAGGTTGCGCTTACGTTGACATGGGCAGACTAACCACCCGATGGCCCCCAAACTTATTTACGTAAAAAAAAGGAGCCAGAATCACCAGGTCCTGACCTCTCTGCATACACGCGCATCAATTTTTAATTTTCATTGGTCATGACCCGTAGAACGCCTATCCGGCAGCGCGCTGGCCAAAATAACACCCTAGGCCGAATATGTATCTGCCGGTAACCGTAACAACTGTGGGCGGCTGAAATAGTACCCCTGTTTCAACCGAATGCCAAGTCGCTTGCTCAACCGATTGTCCGCCTGATCTTCGATGCCTTCCAGCACCATCCGCAAATCATATTCTGAGCTGATGGCCCGCCAAAAACGAATCTTCTGTTGGATGTTGGGATCCTTAAACTGCTGATTAAAGTTTTGCAGGGCAAACTTGATCTCTGAGGCCAACGGTAAGAGTTCTTCGATTTCCCAGAAGTAATTATCACCAGTGCCCACGTCATCCAGTGACAATTCCATGCCCCGGTCCAAAAATGATTGTAGCTGCGGGATGAGATCGTGCGTCTGGTATTCCTTGGGGCCATCGTCTTCAGTTAATTCCACGACTAATTTTGTCGGATACAACTGCTCCTGGCTTTTAATGATGGCATTCGCAATCGAGGTCGTCATGAGCTGCTCCCGACTGACATTGACCGAACAATACCGGACCTTTAAAGAAAGAACCCGGGTCGTTTCGACCAACAGATCGGCCGTTATCTGCGGATCAATGTCAACGAATGACTTGGGCAGACGCCACCCTTCCGGCGTTAATTGCTTCATTAAAAGTTCGTAGCCGAAGACCGTCTTCGTGGCGGTATCAATCTGTGGCTGAACAAAATAACGGTAAATTGGTTCCAATAAGCGTTCCCCCTTAACTATTTAGCTTGCATCAACTTTGAGCGTAGTACACTATACTAGGTTAATTAATGACAGAAAGAAATACTCAATTTCGCGAAAGTGACCCCCTAAACAGTTTAACCCACGTTATCTTTGCAATTTATATGCTATACTAAGTTAACTAACACCAGAAAGAAATGATTAATCCTATGAAAGTCGTCGTTATCGGCTGCACCCACGCTGGCATTGCCGCTGTCAGACAAATTCTCAACTACTATCCTAATGCTGACATTACCGTGTATGAACGTCAGTCTGAAATTTCATACCTATCTTGCGCGACCTACCTGCACATCGAGGGTACTGTTCAGTCTCTCGCCGATGCGCGTTACGTGGAACCAGAAGATTTCGCCAAACAGGGCGTCCACATGCAGGTCAACCATGACGTTATCCGCGTTGACGCCAAGGCGCACTCTATTTTGGTCCAAAATTTATTGACCAAGGAACTGTCGAATACAACTTACGATAAATTAATTATGGCTACCGGGTCAATTACCGCCATCCCCGCCATTCCTGGTATTGAAAATGCCAAGGTCCAGCTGTGTAAGACCTACGACCAAGCCCACGACCTTTGTGACTACGCAACGGATTCCCACCGCATCGCCATTGTCG
Source organism: Levilactobacillus enshiensis (assembly GCF_007115095.1). Lineage (GTDB taxonomy): Bacteria > Bacillota > Bacilli > Lactobacillales > Lactobacillaceae > Levilactobacillus > Levilactobacillus enshiensis. Next base: position 210,585 of record NZ_SULH01000003.1, read on the forward strand.
GTGGGGGTTACGTCGGCGTCGAACTCGCGGAGGGCTACGCCAGATCAGGCCACGATGTGCTCTTGATTCAACGACCTAGTCACCTGCTAAACGCTTACGTTGAGCCTTTGTTGGCTGATAAAATCGCCAACGTCTTAACGACCCACGGCGTCCACCTGCTCACCAACACGCAGGTGACCGCGTTTAAGGATACCGATGATGGCAAATTGCTGATCACGACCGACCATGATCAGGATCAGGACTATGTTGTCGATATGGCCGCCATTACAGCTGGTATGATTCCCCAAACGGACCTCTTGCAGGGACAGGTCAAGATGGCCAAAAATGGGGCCTTGATCACCGATGATTACATGCAGACCTCCGACCCCGATATTCTGGCCGCTGGTGATGCGGCCGTTACGCACTACAACCCAACGGGCACGAACACTTACGCACCATTGGTCTCTCACGCGATTCGTCAGGGCGCCCTCGCCGGTATCAACGTCTGCGAACGGCGCTTACGGACCATTGGGACGCAGACCACGACTGGGATGCTGATTTTTGAGCACACCGTTGCCTGCACTGGTTTAACGCTGGCCGCGGCTAAGACCGCCCGGCTCAATGCGGCCAGCGTGGTCTATCAGGGACCTTACCGACCAGACTTCATGCCTGACGCTTATCCAGTCACCATCGAACTGATTTACGATCAAAATAACCGAAAGATCTTGGGCGCGCAACTCATGTGCCAACACGATGTTTCCCAAGCGGCCAACACGGTCTCCGCGTTGATTCAAAATGGCGGTACCATCGACCAATTGGCCTTTCTGGACATGCTCTTCTCGCCTAACTTTAACGACACCTATAACTACCTGAACCTGGCTGGTCAACTCGCCGTGGAACAGGAAAAAGGGTATTTACGGACGTAACCCCTTCATTAAAGTAAGCATCAACTAAAAAATTAGGATATAACCCCAAAACGGCTCTTTCAGAAATCTCAAAAGTTTCTGAAAGAGCCGTTTTTATTTTTGCCACGATGCTGTATAAGCCGAGAGGTCGGCAGATATGAGCTCAGGCGCGTCGTTCTACTTAGTCAGTAAGTGATCTTCTTGCTGACTTAGTAGAAAACCAAGCTGGTAGACTCGTGACCTTCGAGGCTTCAAGTTGTGTTCGCACCGATCCAGCTCATATCTGCCGGCCGGTAAGGCGACCCGAACCACCATGTTGCCTAGTTTTAGTCCCGTTGTTGCTAGAACTGGCACTTTGGCACTCTCAACCTTAAGCGTGGACGATTCCCAAGTCAATCATCGACTGGGCTGTCGCGAGAATCGCCGTTTTTGCCGACCGTGGATGCCAATCCAACAGCTTAACGGCCTTGGCATTACTCGTCTCTGCGTAACCCCCGACGATCGACGCAATCATCTTCAACTCTGGCTTCACCAACGCGGCGGCCTTAACTGCAAAGTTAGGTATCGTTTTCGTCGGTAATTTGGGCGCAAACTCTGGCAGCGCCGTCCGCAAAATAGTCGCCACGTCCAACATCGACAACGTCTCACCGGTCGTCGCCAAGAACCGTTCGCCAGCAGCCTGGGGCGCTGTCATGGCTAGCAGGTGAAGACTCGCCACATCACGAACATCCACGTAGCCAGAATCAACGTTTGGCACTGCTTTCACCTGACCATCGAGTAGCTGGCGAATTTGAACGTTTGAATGAGAATAGTCGCTAGCAAGGACGGGACCCATCACGCCAACCGGATTGACCGCGGCAAGCTCCATCCCTCGACCGGCCGTCTTAATGAATTTCCACGCTGCCCGTTCCGCCAACGTCTTCGACTTCTGGTAGGGATGAATGTTCTTGGCGTTGAGGTTCGACCAGTCCCGCTCCGTGTAGGGCGTCGTCCGGTGCGGGTGCCCAGCAAAAATAGCGCCGTAAGCGGACGTTAAGACGACCCGTTTGACCCCGGCATCGCGGGCAGCGGTCAAGACTCTGACGACCCCGTCGACGGCTGGCTGAATCATTTCCATCTCATCTTTAAATACACGGTTAGGCGTTGGGGACGCCACGTGGATCGCGTAAGTCGCCCCCTGCATCACAGCCGCCCAATTGGCATCGCTGGTGAGGTCGGCTTCGGCCACAGTGAGATTGCTAAAGTCCGTTACCCCACCGTTTGTCAACATCTCATGAATCAACGCCGTTTTCCGTAATGACCGCACGGTGGTCCGCACGGCGTATCCTTGCTGCAATAATTGTAAAATAATGTGGACCGCGATAAAACCACTACCACCAGTTACCACAACTAATTGTTTTGTCATCATCTTCACGCTCACTTTCGTTTCACTTGTAACGTCTGTGAAGATAGCTTACAATGGTGATACTTTCTTTTCAAGCCGCAAACCGGCATCTCTGACAGAATGGAGCATCTGTAATGGCAGCTACAAAACACGCACAAGCAATCAAACAAGACTCGCAGGACTACCTGGCAACGGCCCTGCTTCAACTCCTAGCCACCAACGACTTGGCCGATCTCACCGTGACACAGGTGGTCAAGCGAGCGGGGGTCAGTCGGATGGCGTTTTACCGCAACTTTACCACCCTGGCGGACGTCTTAACGGCACACTTCGACCCAATTTTGACCGCCAGATTCGATGATGTCTTAGCTCACGTTCCCCAGAAGCAGAAATTAACGGCCTTAACGACCTTTTTCACCGACCTCGCGCCGACGCTAAGACTGTCGGCAGAACGGGGATTTGAACCCGTAATCCAACAAATATTCGACCACAACATGGTCCGTTTCTACACGGCCACCATGACTTGGAACGGCGCGACCGCAGCTCAACAAAAATATTGGACCCAATTTATGACCGCTGGTATCTACCGCATCTGGCGGGAGTGGTTGCTGGGCGGCCAACAGGAGTCCCTAATCACGATTCACGATTTGATTGCGACCTTCCAGACGGCAACGATGACTGCACTGCGAGACGCCGCGAGCCAATCTGACACGACTGGTCAGTAATTCCGAAATATCTCGGGCTTGGCCGCCCACCTAAGTTCAGGAACAAGCGCCAACCCACTTGAAAAAATTCATGTAAAAAACGTCGCCCCCAACTGTTCTGTAAACAGGCAGAACAGTTGGGGGCGACGTCTTTATGTTCTGCTCTCAATCGGGGAGTAAGCTAGCCAAGCAAAAATCAATCAACTCGTCGTTTCTTTGGCGGGCAGTGTCTTGCTCCCCCGCGACCAGAGCCACTAGCACGGTGTCCATCCGGTGAATCAACGCTGCTTGGTAGCCACTCTGGAGCAACCACCGGCCCAACGTCAGATAAATCGATTGAAAATGTAAAATCAGCAACGGCGTTACCGCATTGCCGGACGCGATGGCAATCTGATGGTAAAAGGAGAAGATCTCCTGTGCCTGATCGGCGGCCGTATCCGCCACCTTTACTCGGGCCAGCGCGCGTTTAACGGGTCGCAATTTCGCCACATCCGTGCAATGCATCAGCATGTCGTCTTCAAATAACCGCCGGGTCGCAAAAATCGATTGCAATAGCGATGGCCGATAAGTCCCCCCTTAAAGTTAATAATCACGTTTAACGTTTCCAGATTGCCATCCTCATGATAATTAGCGACGAAGTTTCCCTGGCGCGGCTTAACCGTGACGAAGCCTAGCCGTGCTAACTCCTGTAAGCCGCGGTTGACGCTCGCACGGCCAATCTGTAACTGTTGCGCTAACTCGCGCTCACTGGGGAGTTGTTCGCCAATCGCTAATTGGCCCGTCAGGATTGCTTGTTCGAATTGGGTGACCATCTGTGTCGTTTCATTGGTGATTTTGATTGGTTGAAATTGCATCGTATCCTCCTGGTTCTGGCTGGGCCAGAGACCACAACCACAATTATCGCTATATTCAAGTATACGCCTTGTGAAACCGTTTACAATAACGGAAATTCCCGCAATAATAGACTTGTCATTCGGTTAGGTTTCACAAAAAGGAGGTCATTCTAGTGTCAGAACAATACGATGTTATCGTCATTGGCGCGGGTAACGGTGGCTTGGTTGCAGCAGCCTCTGCGGCTAAGCTCGGTCAAAAAACGTTACTGTTGGAGCGTCACAATTTGCCCGGTGGGGCGGCAACTAGTTTCGTGCGGGGGCGCTTCGAATTTGAACCCTCCCTCCACGAATTAGCCAGCTACGGTCCCGCCGAGCATCCCGGTGGTGTGCGGGAGCTCTTCGATTGGTTAAACCTAGACGTGAAATTAGATCCCGTACCAGACGCCTATCGCATCATCAACACGGGCAAGGATGGTTTCGATGTCAGCATGCCGACCGGAATTCCGGCTTTCATTCAAAAACTGAACGCGGAAGCTCCCGGCAACCAGGATGCCATCAACCAATTCTTCGCCCTCGCTACTGAAAGCACCACCGTCTTTCAAGCCCTGTTCAGTGACCCGACCAAGTTAACGCCGGAGCTACTCGCTGAAAAGTATCCCAACTTTGTTAAATACGGTCACAAGCCTTACCAAACCGTCCTCAACGAAATTGGCTTAACGCCTAAGGCCCAAGAAATTTTGATGGCGTACTGGTGTTACATTGGTATTCCAGGTGACGAGTTTGAATTCGCCTACTTTGCTGCCATGGTCGTTTCCTACGTCGCTCTGGCAGCGTACGTGCCACAACACCGGTCCCACGAGATTTCAAGTGCCCTGGTCAAATCCCTACAGGATAATGGCGGGACTGCCTGGTTCAACACGGAGGTCACCCAATTAATCGTGCAAGATCACGCGGTGGTGGGTGTTAAGACCGCGCACCAAACGCTCTACGCCAAGCAGGTCATTGCCGACTTACACCCGAACACGGTTTACAGTCATCTCCTGCAACCCGACCAAGTCCCCCAAAGCGAACTCAAAAAGGCGAATGCCCGCAAGCTAGGCACGAGTGGCTTCTTGGTCTACTTGGGCATGAACCAATCGGCCGAACAGTTAGGCATCCATGACTACAGTACCTTTATCGCGCACACGTGGGACTCCCGGAAACAGTACCAGAACATGCAGCAACTCAACGACAACGGCTTCATGATCATGAACTGTTTAAATATCGCCGAGCCAAACTGTTCACCCAAAGGAACCAGCATTTTATATGCCACCCAACTATTTGATGATCCTAGCTGGAACCACGTCACGCCAGAAGACTATCCACGACTCAAGGACCAATTGACCGAGCACATCATTGCGACCTACGAAGCTGCGACGGGCATCAAGATTCGCCACGCCATTGAGGAGATCGAAGTGGCCACCCCAGCCACCTTTGCCCGCTACTTACGTGGTCCACAAGGCGAAATTTATGGCTACTACGGTCAGCCTTGGGACCAAATGATGGCCCGCGCTCTGAGCCTCAAGTCAGAGGACGAACCCATTCCGAACTTACATTTCTGTGGCGGTACCGGCTTCTTGATGGACGGGTATAGCTCCGCCTATCAATCCGGCTACATGGCCGCTAAATTAACTACCAGTAAACTCAACCAGGAGGCGACAGTCAAATGACAAATCCTTTAACCACATTACTTAACGAACGGCAGGCGCACTTTGAAGCCGGGGCAACAACGCCGTTACCGACGCATTATCCCGTTAATGACTTAGCAGCCCAGCTCCATCCAGAGACCCAATACTTACGCATCACCAATGTCGTTGATCATGGTGCTGATGCCAAGAGTTTCTACTTCGCGCCCGCAACGGACATGGGCACGCAACACCTGGCCTATTTCAAAGCGGGCCAGTACTTATCCGTGCGCTTCAACATTGGCCAGAGCCAGGTGACCCGAGCATACGCGCTACGCTCAACACCCAAAGATGCCCTCGACGATTGCTATATCTTAACCATTAAGTTAGTCCCAAAGGGCTTCGTGACACCGTACATCTTTGCCCATTGGCAAGTCGGCACGGTGATTGCGAGTTCCGGACCCCTGGGGCAACTCACTTACAATCAATTCCGTGATCAACCCCACGTTCTGGGTATCGCTGGTGGGAGTGGCATTACGCCATTTCTGGCCTTAGCCGGAGCCCTCGTTGATGGCACGGAGAACTTCGATTTAACGATTCTGTACGGGAGTCGCCGCCACGACAATATTTTGTTAGGAGACGAGCTGACGGCACTCGCGGATCAGAGTCCGCACATTAAAGTGGTTAACGTGTTGAGTGACGAAGACTATCCCGGGTACGAACACGGCTTTATTACGCGCGACTTAATGCAGCAATACGCCGACCTACAGCACACGTCCATCTTCGTTTGTGGCCCGAATGCCCTGAACGCTTACGTGACGGAACAAGTGGCACCCTTACACTTACCGGGTGGTCGGCTACGTGAGGAACTAAGCGGCCAAGTGCCCGTGCCGGAAACAGACGTCAAGATTCCGGCCACGGTCACCATCACCGTTCAGATTCAGGATACCCAGCAGACCGTGACGGCCAACACACGTGAACCCCTCCTCGTCGCGTTGGAACGTGCGGGGATTGTGGTACCAGCGGCCTGTCGCAGTGGTGAATGTGGCTGGTGCCGTGCCCGCGTCATTTCTGGTCAAGTGAACACGCCTCGAACCGTTGACCATCGCCGCGCCGCTGACCGTAAATTTGGTTACATCCATCTGTGTGCGGCCTTTCCAGAATCCGATATGACCATCGAAGTACCGGTTCACGACTTAGCTGACCAGTTTGGGTAGTTGCTTGGATGACAGCACTGCTTAAATTGCGATTAAAAAATGGTAGTCCCCATGACAAACTTGCGGGGACTACCATTTTTGTTCACCTTTGACGACGATCCTGTACTGCTATTTAGGCGTGAAAGGACTTATGCAAGATACGATTCAGGCGACCAAACTGGTCATTTTGCTGATCAACCAATTGATAGGCCAAGTGTTCGTACAGGCCCACGTGGCGGGTAACAATGTAAGCGCCTAAAAACCCGGCTTCACGAGCAGCATCTTCTGCCTGTGTGACCAGCTTGAGGCTGACTCCCCGTTGCCGGTAAGCTGGGGCCACGTAAACGGTGCTGATGAAGGGCGTGTCAGGTGTATTCGGGACAATGTCTGTTGCCAGTAAGGCGCAGCACCCCACCAAATCATCGCCAGTCGTCGCGTAGATCACCCGTTCCCATGACTGCCAATTCGCAGTCAGCATCAATTGTGCCAAATGGCTACCTGCCGGCCAATCGATGGCGTTGATTTTTTCGGCCGCTGTTGGCCACAGCGTGTCACCGGGTTTTAACGCGTGAAAGGTAATCATCACGAAGTCACTCCTTCTCAACAAAATTATGTCGTTAATCAATTATGTTTCATGTGAAACAAATCGTGCTTACTTTGTATCTCGGCGTTGATGCCAACCGACCAACCCGAGCAGCGTCGTTAAACCAGCTAATAGCCAGCCCCAAATGGTCGTCTGCGGCGTGGCTTCATTCGTTTGCGGCAAGGTCGTCACGGGCACTTGCTGCGTCATTACAGCTTGTGCCGACTGATCTGTCGCCGCAGCCAAGTTTTCTTGACGCTTAGCGGCTTCACGGGCGGCCGTTAGTCCATTACCCGGCTGGGTGATTGGTCGAACCCTGTCGGCAGGTTGTGCCACCTGATGTTGTGGGCGCGGCTGTTCTGGAGTTGTTGGCGCAGTCGGTTTCACGGGATTAACTGGGGTAACTGGTTGTTCTGGATTTACCGGTGTAACTGGCGGTGTGGGCACAACGGGCTGCTCTGGATCCACCGGTGTAACTGGTGGCGTTGGTACATCGGGATTTTCTGGATCAACTGGTATGACCGGTGCCGTTGTCTTTTGATAGATAAAGGTCTGTTCCGTAACGGTTCCCGTGTATGTTCCCGTGAGAGTTGCCGCGTTTTGAACCGAATATCCAGTGAGGGTTGGTGCCGTCAGTGTATACGCACTCCCCGTTGGTCCAACCTGTTTCGTATCCGGCGCAAGCGACTGACCGTTACTATCAACGTAGTGGGTAATGACGAGCCCGTGGTCTGCCGCCGTATTTTGGAGCTGATGGTAGACGACTGTCGCGTCCGTCGCCGTGTTGCTAAACGTTCCCGTTGTCGCAGCTGTATTTACGGCGAGATACCCTTTCAGTTGTGGTGTCGCTAACTGATAGGACGTTCCCGTTTGACCCACGTGAATCTGATCTGCCGCAAGTGGCCGCCCCTGTTCATCCACCAAGTGCGTGATTACCGTACCATTGCCCGCTGGGTGACTGCTCAGTTGATGATAAATCAGGGTCACGTCCACGGGTACTTCTGTATACTGCCCGGTCGCATTCGCCGCACCACCAACTAAGATATAGCCGGGGTGTTGCGTCGCCAGTTGATAGGTTGCGCCAATCGAGCCGACCACCGTCTGGTCAGCCGCGATTGATTTCCCTGTTTCATCTAAGTAGTGAGCGCTGACCCGACCTAGTTTATCGGGATTCGTTGGGCCAAATTGATGATAGACGAACGTCGCATCAACCGGCGCCAAGGCAAATTCTCCGGTGACATTGGCTGGGGTACTGATCAGAATCGCACCTGGAATTGTCGGTGCTATCAGCGTATAGGCCGTTCCCACTTCGGCTGATTGATCGTGGTCTGGAGCAATTGGTTGGCCGCTTTCATTCACGTAGTGGACGTGGACATGTCCGGTTGCCGCTTGAATCGTTAACGTCCCTGGCGTCAACGTCACATCATAATTTTGATTAACTGCCGCAGATTTTAAAACGGGCGTAACGGTGTAGGTTCCAGCGGCAGTTTGCGGCGTCGTATCCAACTCATATGCTAATTTTTCCGAGTTGACTTCTCCGGTGACCGTTGCTGTCAGCTGATGCGCCTGACCATCGTAAGTCACTTGCTGGCTATTTACCGTGATGGTCGCCGGCGCCTTTGTGATGGTGAAGGTCCCATCGACGATATTAATGTCATCCAAGCCTGGGTTGGCCGCCTTTAAACGTTCCCGTCCGGCCGCACTCAACGTCGCGGTGTAAGTCCCGACATTCTTCAAGTCTGGGGCGGCCGCACGTGTCGCGGCTGCGTCAGAAGCCCACGCCAAGTCGGTTGGCTGCCAGCCGTTTGCGGGCGCCGCAATCAGGCTACCGTAAGTCTGAATACGAAATTGATTCAGCGATAAGGCACGGCCATCGTACACTTTAGTTCCCGTCCCCGTGATTTGGACGGTATTGGTTTGCCAGACGTAGGTTTCAGCGGGACCGACGACAGAACCATCGGCATCATTCGATTTGCAATACAAATACTCTAATTGTACCGACGTATAAGATTTACCGTTAGGATTTTCGAGGGTTCCCGTGCCCACGGCCTGCCATCTGCCGGAATACTTCTTGGCATCAAACCCCGCCATTTTTGAAATATCTGGCAATCCAGCGTAATCATTGTAGGCAATCAAATACTTGCCAGTTAGTGCGGTCTGCTCACCCATGGTAATCACACGTAAATTGGTTCCCGCCAAAAACTGGTTAAAATACATTTGACCCGCTTCATTCATATGAAAGCCCGATAGGTTTAAGTGCGTTAGCGCCGCATCGCCCGTCAACATATTCATCATGTGGAAAAATATCTTTCCCGTCGTGTTCCACCGACTAAAGTCGAGCTGCTTAACGTTTGGCATCCCCATGAACATATAATCCATAATCAGGACCTTTGAAACGTCCCAATTGCTGATATCAAGCGTCGTCAACGCCGTATTCCCATAAAAGGTCCCCGTCATGTCGGAAACGTCACCCGTTTGCCACTTGCTGACATCCAGTGTTTCCAACGCCGAATCATTCACAAACGTATATATCAACGACCGATTATGGCTAACATCCCAGTTGCTGACGTCTAAAGTTTTTAGCTTATCCTGACCGGCAAACATAAACGCAATGTCGCCGCCACTGCCACCGTAATACCTATTGCCCGTACCAATGCTACTCATGTTCCAATGAGACACATCCAGTGCCTGCAAAGAACCCCGTTCAGTGCGGTCTTTCGCATCCTCACTCATGAACTGGCCGAACATACCATTCATATTGGTCACGTGACCGGTATCCCAATTGGCAACATCCAACGTCGTCAAAGACTGTGCAGCTTCAAACATCACCTGCATGTCACGTACCTGACTCGTATTCCAGTGAGACACATCAACTGTCACCAAGCTCTTGGCACCCTCAAACATGCCAAACATATCCGTGACCCGACTGGTATTCCAGTTGCTGGTATCAACCGTCACCAAACTACTGTCATTCTCAAATAGTCGCATGAGACTCGTGGTCTGACTGATATCAAACTGATCTGCATGGTCAACGGCCGTCAAATTTGGCAATCCGGCAAATAGATACGCCGCACTTTTTCCCGAAACTACCGGTCCATCAAACGAAATCTTCTTGATCTGATCCGCATTCGTTGCCCAAGGGCTCCGGTTGGTATTTGAATCTATTTCATCAAATTGCCCAGCGCCGAAATGTAAAACGCCAGCCGCGTCAATGTTCCATGCGCTGGTCCCAAAGGTGCCAGTCATCGCCGTAGCGGCTGCCGGTGCCGTTGGGTCTTCCGGTTGCTGTGGCGCTTCCTGACCGACGGGTGCTGTGGACGTATTGGCTTGGTTGCCGGGCTGTTCAGTTTTCTCCGGACCGTTTTGCGTTTCCGTCGTTGGTGGAAACTGTCCTTTAGCACCACCTTCTTCAGTCTGTAGTGTCCCACTTACTGCGGCTGTAGCGGATGGTGTTGCCACAGTAGCTGACGTCTTCACCGGATCCGCTCCAGCCGCCGTGTCCGCATGGGCAGTGGTCGTTAATCCCAAGCTCCCTAAGCTCAGACTGGCCAATGTGATTCCCATGTATACAAAGTGACGACTCTGCTTTGTGCTGACAAGTTGTCTCATGATTATCCTCCTCCACGGGCGTAACGATAGACAATGTAAATGTTTCCTACCTTTTAGTATACACGCCTTTTAAATTTATAGTTGCTGGCTTTAATGATTAATTCAAACAACTGGATTTTAGAATGATTATTAACCTCTCGCACGACGATTTTTACGAAAAATGGATTCTGTCTTCCCCATGAACCGATTTCAAAACAAAAAAAATAAATCATTTACACAAGTCATACCCATCAACCATCAAATCCTTACGTGCGTTCGCTATTCTTAAACCAGTCACCAAAATCGCGCACAACTTACTGGAGGGTTTCGATGAATCAGCACTTACAACGAACTTTAAGCCTTAGCATGTTAACCATGACCTTAATGGGGATGGGAACCCCCGTCGTAACCAGTCTGGCAGCAACTACACCGGCTACCCATATTACAACTGCCACAGATCCAGACCGAACGCCCCTCATGAATGGCGAGAAGATGCCGGAAACAGTGTCAACTCCAACCGTGCCAGCAGCCGGCCAACCTGGTTCACGAATCGCACTATCCATGGACAATAAAGGATTCAACGCGAATACGCGTGACTTAGGTGGGTATCTCACCAAAGACCGGGCTAAGATGATTAAACCCGGCGTGCTATTTCGTTCGGCCCAACTCACCAAACTTAACGTCGCTGATATTTCTAAACTTGAGGCTCTTAAACTAGGTCTCATCATTGATTTACGCACGCCCAAAGCTCACCTGAACAAAACAGACAAACCTATCGGCCAAGCAATCAACAAGGATGACTCGATTTACTCGCAAGCCGACGACGATGATTTATCTGGCATTGACCATTACAATCGGCAGAATGGCGGTTCAATCGCGTTTAGTGCCACCGCACTTAGCGGCTACCATGCCTTTTTAACCGACCTTCTCGCTGCTAAGGGACCCGTTTTATACCACTGCAAGCATGGTAATGACCGTACGGGAATTGCCACGGTTATTTTAATGTCCATCCTCGGAATTAGTAATCAATCAATTATTAATGATTACTTGATGTCTAATAATTACGTCAGTAAGCAAGTCGACTACGCTTGGCTTAAAACCTACTTTAGTCAGATCGACGAAAAATTTGGTGGCTTTGAAAACTACATTGCTAGCAAAGATGGGCTGAATTTTAGTTCTGCACAGCAAGCGACATTGCGGGCTAAGTACCTGGTCGCCTCTGAGGCGAGTCATCCCGGCAATGGGACGTCTGGCTCTGAAAAACCCGTGACGCCAGATACGACAAAACCAGATACCGAAAAACCTTCGACCCCAAACGTTAGCAAACCGAGCCCTGAAAAGCCGACAACCCCAGGTACTGCAAAACCGGGTACCGAAAAACCTTCGACCTCCAAACCTACAAAACCAGGAGTCGAAAAGCCGACGCAACCCAAACCGGTAGTCCCTAAGCCCCACACGCCAGCCATCGTCGTGAAACCAGAAACAACTGGCGAACCAACGGCTCACGCAACAGAAACTCTCTCAAAACCAGCTGCGACATCCACGTTGACCACACCGCAAAAGACGAAACGGGTCAAAGTAAAAGTCATTTCCGTCAAAAAGATCAAGCACGCCAAGCTGGTTCACCTAAAGGCCCACCGTGCTTACTTCTTTGACCTCCACCTAAAACACAAGGTCGGGAAATCCGGTAAGACCGGCCAGCATCCCCAGGCCACGTGGAAGATCATCAAACAGGCCAAACTCCGTGTCAATGGCAAGGCTAAGACCTACGTTGAGGTTCAAAGCCCGCATGGCAAAAAGCGTTGGCTTCAGCTTAAAGATGTTCTTTTAATCAAGCCAGTCACACATCATACCAATTAATTACAACTCTTCAAAATAGCCGTTCTAACTTGGAAAATCCAAATTAGAGCGGCTATTTACTGTCTACATTAATTTTTTATCAGGTCAATATAATTGTCCGCACACCATTCGTTGACGACTTGCTGATACGCCGTTTCTCGAAAGTCATACCATTTTGAAGTTAGACTGAACTCATCTACCAGCTCACGAAAAAACACCACGATTACTAATACCGTATTCCCCTCATTTTTCTATATTTCAGCGAACCAATCCGCAAAACTCGAAAATTTCTGGTCTAAAAACTCAGAATTTAATAGCTGATGCCACCAGTCAGGGGCCACTGGAATAGTAGACTGTCCAGCAGAAGCCAAAGAAGACGCAACGGTTGCAATTGTATCCGTATCACCACCAAAATTGACTGCATTCAAGACAACTTTCCTTGGTGATTCTTGGTTTAAAACTAACCAGACAGCTGCTAGTAAAGTATCCACAACATAACCAGATACTGGAATATCCTGAGCGGGTAACTGCCTAAAATGACTATCAAAGAGTGCTCGATAATACGACATTTCCGCAGCGTATTCTGTTCCTTTTAAAAACTCGTTCAAAATGGGCTGTATCGTTGTTATTGCCTGCAACAAATTCTGTCCATTAAGGATATGATGCAGTAGCTCAAGAAAAATAAAACTTCCTACTATGGAACGCGCGTGTCGATGCGTCAATACCGTATAGTCATGTGCCACTTCAAAGCGACGAGCCAATTCTGGTTCATGTTGTAACACAATAGCTAGGGGCGCAATGCGCATCAAAGCACCATTTCCATTGGCTTCTGGAGAGGCATCTCCACACTTTAGCGGCGTAATTTGATTGACCGCATAATTTCGAATGGCATGTGCACAGGTTCGGCCAATATCAAATATTTCTCCGCGAGGCGTATTCGTTCCATAGCGCATATAACTTTCAAAGCGCTGCATAAGATCATCATAGTCGCCATCGGCAGTCAAGTTATCCAGTAGGCAAAGCGTCATCGACGTGTCATCAGACCAACTGCCAGCTGGTTGCTGCCAAAAAGCGCTCGGTTGCATCTCCGTAATCTCTGGATATGTGCCACGTTTCCGCATTTCAGCTGGAACACCTAATGCATCGGCAACGGCTGCCCATCGTAAAATATTAATAATTGCTTGTTTTTTCAAGATTATAGCCTCTCTAATGGGCTCAAAACGTAATAACCGTGAGTCCGTAACTTATCTCTTACTGAAATTCATGAACAAACCACGCACACCAATCCATTAACGGTTCCAAGTCATCAGGCGAATCTTCTAATGCCGCCTTCATCCTTGCGTACAGTTGCGATCCATTTTCTACAGACGTATACGCCGTATGAAAAAAAGTACCATATAGGCCGCAGGTAATAGACGCCTTCTCACGATCCTCTTCTAGCGTAATTCTACCAGTATGTGGCCACTCCTCGTCTTTCAAAATAACACCATTTTCTGTTCCAAGTTGACCGATTGTTCCTCCATTTTCTGCCGGAATCCACTTTACCATTAGCTTCAGCCTTCATTCCAATTAGTCTACAGCATTTTCCCCAATACCAGTGTTTAAAAAATCATTTTTCTCTTTAAGCATACATCAGCACCCCTTCACTAACAATTGGGTATTTTCTGCATTTTTGTTACTAACTTTGGCTTAAATCAATTGCTATAATTTTTGAAAATCTACAGTCTACTATTTTAGAACTGCTATAATGAATCATAGCTTTTTCATAGGCATCTTACATGCCACTTACGCCAAAGCAATGACTGCATAAGGAGTTCCAGAATGAATAAAATCTTACAAGAACAGTTTTTCGTCGATGACTTATCTGACGATCAGAAGTCTGTTATTACTAATATCAACAGTTACATCAAGCAGGGGTTAAACGGTAATACTTCCTCCGTTGCCATCATCGAAGGAGCTGCCGGTACCGGTAAGTCCGTCGTTTTGATGGAACTGGTTCGCCAATATATGACTGACAAACACTACCGCACCTCGCTCGTCGTGAACCATCCCGAATTGTATAAAGCCTACCGTGATTTGGCCGAATCCATTCCCAACATGAAGGCCAGTGAAATTCGGCGGCCAACCTCTTTAATCAACTACGCGCAGAAGAATCACAAGCAATACGATATCATTTTCGTTGATGAGGCCCACCTACTCTATTCAAAATCCGAACCTTACGCGCACTATCGCGGCCAAAATCAACTCGCGGACTTGATGAATCTGGCCAAGGTGGTCGTTGTCGTCTATGATTTCGATCAGGTCTTCCAATCCAAAATGTACTGGGACCAAGACCTCCTCTACAAGACGATTGGCAATCATCCCCACAAGCTATTTAGCATGAATTTCCAATACCGGATGGTGGCTAGTGACGAACAGGTCGCTTGGATGGACGATTTAACCGCTGAAAAACCAATGAAGCCCTTCCCCGAAAACAGTGACTTTGAATTTAAAATGTTTGACACTGCCGGTGACCTCTTCGAAAATATCAAGAAGCGCAACAAAGAGGTCGGCATGAGTCGGGTCGTCGCCACCTCGGGCTTCCCACGAATCGACGGCCGGCACAACGTGGAAATGGATTCATTTAGCCTGCCTTGGGACGAATGGGATCCCCAACGGACGCACTGGGCCAAACGGGAAGGCTCCATCACCCAGGTCGGGACGATTTACACGCTGCAAGGCTTCGACCTCAACTATGTCGGCATGATTATCGGGCCTTCATTTGGCTACGACCCCGCGACCGACACCATGACCATCATCCCCGAGAAATACTCGCACAAGGAAATCTTCAAGAAACGTAAGGATATGCAATTCACGCGTGACGAGTACAAGGCATTCATCGCTAACGTGCTCAACGTATTAATGAAGCGTGGTAAGTATGGCTTATACCTGACCGCTTACGACGACGCGCTGCGGCAACGCCTGCTAGAACTGGCGGCTGACCACAAATAATCCGACGAATAGGGAGCACAGACATTTTAAGCCTGTGCTCCCTATCACTTTATTCTGCACAATAAACAGCAATCTTCTAATCGTCATTTGCTTATCTCCTTCTTTACACGTTGGCAATAAACTCATTATGTTCCACGTGAAACAGCATTACTTTCTTGACTGTAACGTTACGTCACAGCTTACACTAAAGTCATTACGACTTAGTAAAGGAGAAAACTGATGACTAACGAAACGACCACATTAACTGACAAGATTATCGCACTAGAGAAAGACGCTTTGGATAAATGGTTCAAAGGCGATACGTCCGGCTATTTGACGATTTGGTCTCAAAAGAGTTTTTCATACTTCGACAGTTTCAAAGCAAAACGGGTCGACTCCTATGCCGACATTAAAGATTTCGTTCTCGCCAACGTTGAGGGTAAGCTCTTCGCTGACACCTACGACTTCGTTACCCCCCGCGTACAAACTAGCAGTGACATGGCGATTCTGACTTACCAGTTATTTGCAAAAACAACGCTAAATGACATGCGCTACAACTGTATCGAAGTCTACCAGCGTGAGGGCGATAACTGGCGGGTCGTACACTCAACTTGGTCCGTCATTCAGCCGATGGATATGGCCTTTGATCGCAGCAAACCACTGGTTTAACTTAAAGTTAGATCTAAAAAGGTGCCCTGGCTACCGCTTTTTTCACAATTTTTCATTACTTACTGACTTTAGTTCTCCCCGCACCACCAACCGCTGCGATTCGCCGCGCTTCGCCGAATTACACGTGATCAGCGTCACCAGCTTCTTCCCGGGCACATCGTCGATCACATCGACTTTGTGCCGGTCAACCACCTGGATTTGCGTTACCTGGTAGCGATAGACCCGCCGCTGATCCGACAGGTAAATGCTGTCGCCCTGGCGCACCCCTTTTAGCGGGGAGAATAGGAGCCGCTTCGTGGTCATATAGTGCCCCGCCAGCGCGTAATTGCCCTGCCCCATCCGTTGGTCGGCCTTGAGCGTTCCCGCTCCCCTGACCAACACGGCATTACTCACGCCGATACCAATCGGTAAGTCCAGCCCCACCGCCGGGACTCGCAACTGGCCAACCGCACCATAGTTACTGGTTCCGGTCAGTTCCTGCAAGCTGTAGCCAGCAACCGCTAATGGGGTCAACTGGGCCGTTTTTGAAAAGTTAAACGGGTCTGTCCGTCCCTGTGCCGCTGCCGTTGCCCGTTGTACGCTCGCTGTCGTCATTTTCTCGGTCGCCGCCGTGCCCAACCGCGTCACCGAAAAATTTTGCGTCAGTCCGATTAGCACCAGTCCGCTACCGACGAGAAACATCACCACTAGCCAGAAGGACTTTAGCTTGAAATGTCGTCTTCTTGCCATCTTAATGTTCCTCCTTTCTCTGACGGTAACGGCGGTAGGTTGCCCAGCCACCACCGATAATCAGCAGAATTGCTAAACCCAACAGTCCAATTTTGTACCAGTCCCAAATAAATCGTCCCCGGGGAATCGTCTGCGTCTGATTGGGAATCCGCTGGCCAGTAACCAAGAGGCGGTGCGTGTTCACCATATACGGCGTACAGGTCATCAGTGTCACCTGATTCTGCGTGGCGCTTCGTTGTACCGGTTGTCGCGTGGCCGCCTTCACGGTCCGAATGGTCGTCACCTCGTAGGTCATCAACCCGTAAGCATTTTTTAAATAAAAGTAATCGCCTCTCTGGAGCCGCGGGAGGTCTGTGAACAATTGGGCGCCGGGCAGTCCCCGGTGGGCCGTGATCAGACTATGCTGGTCTCGTTTGTCCTGCGGAACATCCGTCCCGTTCACGAGTCCCGCATACTTTTGTAAAACCTGCTCGCTCGTGCCAGCAAACACCGGCAATTCAACGTTGAGTTTGGGAATCGCCACCAGGGCCAGTGGCGTCGTCTCAATAAACTGTTTCCCGTTTCGTTTAAACGGATCTTGAACCGTTGTCTGCTCAACCGTCGACTCCTGTTGCAAGGACCGTTGGAGTGCCTTTAACTGCTGCGTACTCGCCGTTTGTAACTGGTGCTTGTACGCAACGAGGACCCCCTGCTGCCGCCAGCGAGTCACAACGTTGCTCACTGCTGGGTAGCCAATCAGGCCCAGGCCCAAGCAGAATAGTAGAATCGCTAGCCATTTACGCATGTGGGGGTCCCCCCTTCTTTAATTATCTAGCTTGCTTTGCGTTGTCGGTAGTACAGGTAGCCCGCGCCACCCATCAACAGGGCCCCAATGAGGAGGAATAACCAGATCCCCATTCCCCCGGTGATTGGGAGGGCGTAACGCTCGTTTTCAATCTGTTGGGTTTTAATGTCCGTAATCTTGTCATCGCTGATTTCAAACTTAGTCGCTTCCTTTAGGCGCGCGTAGCCAGCGGGGGCTTGCGTTTCGACTAAGTTATAAGTGACATCGCCATTCCGGCGGTCATATTCATAAGGAACACCCGTAATACCAAAGGTTCCATCCGCTCCGGATACTAATTCCGTTCCTTCATCTTCGTTGTCCGTCCACTTCACAAACTTGTTGCCATCCAGAACTGCCCAGGACTGCCCCTTATCACTAATACTTTGAACCTTAAACTTCGCACCAGCCAAAGCTTTCTTAGAAGTCGCGTCTATCTTCTGGAATTTAGCGTCCCCTAGAAGCAGGTAATTCAGTACGTTGATCTTCGAATCTTCAATCTCGAAGTAGCCGTCACTCGGCTTCATGACTGGATCCACAATGTTGCCGTATTTATCAACCTTAAACGTCAGCGAAATTTTTTCATCTCTAACTTCCGTCTGCTGATACCAAGGATAATTCGCAATCGAGGACTCCGTCAGTACATAGCGAACACCAACCTTTAGTCCACCAAATTCGACGTTACCATCCTTACCCGTTGTCAGCGTTTGGACTTTCTCGCCGTTTGCTAATTCCTTGCCATCTGCCCGTTCCAATTTGAATTCAACGTCCTTTAATAGAACATAATCCTTACCAGTAGGATTCTCCGGATCAATTCCCACCTTGTGAATCATCGGGTCCACGTTGTCAGCAACCACGTTCTTCGGGTACAGGTGCAGCGTATCCTTATCACCAAATGGTAAGCCGATAACCATTGGCGCGGACAGCTTTGTTAAATGATGAACCGGGGCCTGCGTTTCCATGATCAGGTAGAAGCCACTATTCGATAGCTTCTCATCAAATTCAAGTTTGCCATCCTGACCCGTCAATTCTTGTGACGTGACCGGTTTCAAGCCCTCTTTCTCCACGAAAGCTTTCTGAGCTTGAAGTAGTGCTTCAGGGTCGGTCTTTCCTTGCGTAATTTCTTGAATTAAAGTATCTCGGTTAGCCTTAAACTCGTCACTGGTCATTTGACCTTTGAAGCGGTCCGTCACGTCATAGATGCTATAGGTCACATTGCCAAACTCGTCAGCGTCATAGGGAATCAAACCCTCAGCCAGATCTTTTATTTCATCCCCGGTATTTTGAATCGTGTTCCCAGATTTGTTCTCTAACTTATGCAAGACCATCGTTACTTCTTTTGGAATTGACTCACTAGCGCTGGCGTTCAGCTGACCACCGAGTGTTAGGCCACAGAAGGCGAATGTCGCCAGGGCCAGTTGCCGTAATTTTGTGAATTTCATGAGTTATCCTCCTCTAGGGTGTGTGCGCCAAATGGCGAGTGCCGATAGGGTGAGTATGAGTCCTAAGCCAATGAGCCAGAGAATACCCTGGCCCCCAGTTACGGGAAGGCTGTAGGGGTCATTTTTAATCTGAATCACTTTACTTCCCGATTCCTTTGTAACGGTAAAATCGTATGGTTGGCCAATAACATAGCCATCTGGGGCCTTGGCTTCAATCAACTGATACTTACCATACGGAAGCCCCGTGACCTTAGTCGCCTGGTTCGCGAGACTCGTCAATTTCGTGGCATTTTCAGGCGTTGCTACCGTGCCCACCATTCTGCCGTCATCATCAAATTTCAGGTACTTTCCAGTTTCACTGCGAATGATGAACTCGGCACCTGCAAGCTGCTGGTCATCAGTACCATCGACCTTTTTAAATTGGAAACCGCCCCGTTCAACCTTATTGGTCACCGTAATTACTTGCTGGTCATCACTGGAGATTGCTACCTGAGTTGAGTCGCCAGTGATTTCCCACCGCTGGTTATCTTCGTTGTAAGCTACGGTGAATTTCTGCGGTGAAACGTAACCTGCTGGTACCCGTTCAGTAAACGCGTATGTTTCCTTGGAGTCCATTTTTTCCAGAACGATTTCGCCATTTTCATCGGTTGTGACCAGTCGCTGGTCGTCCCCGCCTTTAATTTCGAAAACCACATCTTTGAGTCGTTCACTGCTTGCAGGGTCCCACTGACTGTCACCCAGCTTTCTCAAAACCAGGTTCCGAATTAGATCGGTCACCACTTCGTTCGTATCATTGTTCCAATCGTAGCCAACCCCGGAATCGAAACGGACATTGGCCTTATTCTTAAAGGTGCCAACAAAGTTTTCTTTAATGTCTATCTCGATTTGAATGGCAAAGTAGTCACCGTTAAAGTCGAGCATTTCAATTTCTTTATCGGACAACTCATAGGTTACTTTCTGACCATTAACTTCAACCTTACCGCGATCCTCGGGCTTCTCAACTTCAAGTAACTCACCATCCGTGTTATATAACACAATCTGGTCTGGTTTAGTCGACATCCCCGTAGGCAGGGTATCCGTCAGTGTAATTCGATCAGGCTTAGCAATTGATTCATCTGGAATGCTATAAGTTTTTTGATAGACCGTATAGAAAAAACTTTTAATTTTATCTTCGTCCCGGTTAATCTCCCACTCATGCAAGTCGTTGTTTTCAATGCCAAACTCTTCGGTACGATGAACCGTCTTCAGCGGCTTTTCTGGCTTTAGCGGCACAATTGACCCTGTAGAGAAGGATTGCCACGTGAAGCCGGCGTCACTTCGTAGCATGAATTCATGTTTCTCATCCACCAGTGGGAAGGAAACCGCGCCCTTTTCATAATTAGTCGAGCCCAGGAAGTCCCCCCATTGGTTAGGGCCCGTATAGGGTTTATAGTTGCCATCCTCATCTTTTTCAAAAATCCCTTCACCAGTACCTTCGTACCAGCCACCGCCACGATTTTTAACGGTGGTAGCTTCAGACAACTTCGCTGGTAGATTCAACTTCGTTCCCGCCCATTCATGACGACCATCATCATTTCCATTTAATGAGCCGAATGTGAAGTAGGATTTATAATCATCGCCCGCCGCCTTGGGAAAATTAAGTGCTCGGGTTCCCGCTTCATTCGTAAACGTAATATCCAAGTCGAAACTCTCAATCCCGTTATAGACGATGCCTGAGTAGAAATTACTGGAAAAATCAATGTAGGCTTCCTTACCCGCTCCCAACCGGGGACTGTAAACTAGATTTGAGATTTCCAGAATGGCCCCCATCTTTTCGTTCGGTTGCTCTGCGTTAGACGCAGCCGTGTAAGCTCCTACTTCTGGGTAATAAACGCTGATGGTCTTGTCACTCAGATCTATGCCATCCTTAAAGGCCAGGGCATAAGATTTCGCATCGTTTTTTTGTTGATAGGAAACGTAATAGTGGGTCTTATACTTTTCATTCGCGTAATAACCACCAACTTGCTTTCCATCGGGACCTGATGACTTTTCATGAATCGTCACTCCTGATTGGTCTTTCAGCGTGCCACCAATCTTCAACTCATCTGACCAACTGCCGATTTGAACCTGTCCTCGAGTGATATCGATTGTGGGTCCCGTCAGTTGTTTCGTCAGGTCATCTCCCTGGCTTGACCGACTAACCTTCGTCGCCGGCTCCGCGTCAGCGTCCGCATCGTCATCTGCGGCGTCTTCGCTGATTGATTTACTAGTTGTTGCCGGTGTCTTGGACTTTGTTGACCGGGACCGTTGCTTAGCAGACTGTGACTGCTGACTGACGGCTTTCTTAGTAGCGGATTGTGAACTTGAAGTCACCGCCTTGCTGCTATTGTGACTAGCGTTATCGGTGAGCTTGTCGTTAGGACGCGTGCTGTCACCCGTTGCGTCTTCCAAACCATTGTCAGCTTTAACGGAAATCGTGGTGAAATCGTACGTTTCATCCTCGTCGACAACTTGTAATTTAAGCTGTAACTCGTCTATCAATAGCGGGTCAGCTATCGTTATGGGAACGACCAGCTCGACGCTTTGGGCCTGTTCCTGTTCGTTATTGAGATGTAACCTTCCCTTCTGATCCACCTCAGCCGTCATGTCCTGGTCTGGGGTTAAGTCAGTCATCGCTTCACGAGCAAACTTGGCATACGCCTGATCCGCCAACGCAATGACCGTATCCCCGGCTGGTAGCTCAAGGGTCATCGCTGCTTGCAGGTCTGCTGGTTGATGACTCGTGATTTCTTTCACGTTACCGCCAGCTTTATCCTGGAGGACCGCCGTTTGAATAATGCCTTCGCGCTTATGGGCTTGAATGCGTAGAATCGACGTTAAGCCAATGATACAAGTTACTAGAAATAAAATTCTTAGCCATTTTTTCATGGGTCACTTCTCCATATCAAGCGGGGTGCTGCCGTCTTGTTAATCGATGAGCTAAGAATACCAACAAAATGTGAATTAATTATGAACATCATAGGCAAAATATAATACACTTAACTCGGTTGTTGTGTTACACACTGAAATATTTGTTACGATTTTTAGCTCACTTGACTTACCTGGCTAACCGTTTTCTTCTATAAAATATAGCGGTCCACCCGACGACCCATTAACTCAGCAGTTAATTACTCACGCGCAATTCGAAATTTCGTAAAAATTTTTTTCGTCGCCAGATTGCGACATTGATAAGCCAACCACGTTAGCGACCATCCCCTCCCTACTGGTTGTTGGAACCGGCAGAAACAAGTCGTCGATTTCCGCAATAAAAAAGTCGACCAGCAAGATAGCTGATCGACTAACAGAACTTATTTAGCTATCTTGACGCGTGGCGGCCAAGTCAATCTCCCGTACGTTCACTTCCTGCGGCATGTCGTAGATAAACTTGACCGTTTGCGCAACGTACTTCGGGTCTAACGTCAACCCGCCCATCGTCTGTTTCCAGGCTTCGTAGTCCTTTAAGGCCTGACCATCCGTCACGTGGGTCAACAATTCCGTTTCACCGGCCCCCGGTGCGACCAAGGAAATCCGGACGTTGTCATTCGCAACCTCCTGGCGAATCGTTTCGGACAACCCGTGAACGCCGAACTTGCTGGCAACGTAAGCCGCATGGTTCGCAAAGGCCTTGAATCCCGCGATGGATGACATGTTGATGATGGTGCCATGGTGCCGGGCAACCATGGCTGGTAAAACGATTTGAGTCCCATTCAAGACCCCCATCACGTTGGTGTCGAGCATCGTTTGCCATTCCTTAGGGTCTTGACGTTGGACGTTACCTAGCAGCATGACACCCGCGTTATTGATCAACAGGTCGGTCGCGCCGTACTTGGCTTCGGCTGCTGCAATAGCCATCTTCAAGGCCGCTTGGTCGGTCACGTCAACGGCCACAACCATCACGTTGGTAAAGTCTAAGGGGAGCGCCTTGATCTTTTCCACCCGGCGTCCCAGCAATAGCAATGGGAAGCCAGCGGCATTGAACAATTTGGCATCCTCTGCCCCGAACCCGGAACTCGCACCGGTAATGACTACTAATGGTTTACTTTCATTCATTTCTAAATCCTCCTAAATGATCGCTTCTTAATTGATTAATGGTAGTATAAAATCTAGAGTTAACTCTAAGTCAAGTCAAAAATTTTAAAGGGAGTTTTATGAATGAGCTATTCTATTGGTCAGGTCGCAGAAAAGTTAGATATCAGTCCCTACACCCTGCGGTATTACGATAAGGAAGGTCTACTGCCGTTTGTCGATCGCAACGAGGCGGGGCGGCGCCAGTTTAAAGATAATGATTTTAATTTTCTGGAAGTCATTGTCTGTCTCAAAGAAGCCGGCGTGCCGGTCAAACAGATCGGCCACTTCATCGACCTGTGCATGGCCGGTGACACTACACTGCAGACGCGCTACGATTTCTTGGCCGACCATGAGCAACAGTTGATGGCGAAAATGGCGCGGCTTCAGCATACCTTAGATTTTCTACGGTGGAAAAAGTGGTACTACAAAACGGCGTTGTTGGCTGGTACCGAGCGCATCCACTACCTGCCAGGGACCAATCACGTCAATCCGGCCGTGCGCCAAAAATTTGAACGGCTAGTCGCGGACGGTGCCAGTCCGGAAGAATTAGGCCGGCTGGTGTAAAACCTAACCGGATACCGAAATAGACAGT
Source organism: Levilactobacillus enshiensis (assembly GCF_007115095.1). Lineage (GTDB taxonomy): Bacteria > Bacillota > Bacilli > Lactobacillales > Lactobacillaceae > Levilactobacillus > Levilactobacillus enshiensis. The sequence continues at coordinate 234,565 of NZ_SULH01000003.1, forward strand.
GCCCCGCAGATAACCTGACTGCGGAGCACTGTTTTTCAGTTTAATTCGCGATAATAATCAAGTCGCTAGTTTGATGACTTAGCCAAATTGGCAACCAATAAACGCCCCACGGCCTTAGCAGAGAACGGGTTCTGGCCCGTGATCAGTCGGTCGTCTTGCACCGCAAATTCGCGGTACGCACGCTTTTGTTGGAACTTGGCGCCGCGTTTTTCAGCCTCCACACGATTGAAGAAGGGCACCACGCCCCGTTTCCCCGCCAGAACTTCTTCGGCCTTGGTAAACCCAGTTACCCGTTGATCAGCGATCAAGTACTGGCCGTCAGCGGTTTCGATGTTCAAGAGGCCCGCGATGCCGTGACACACAGCCGTGACGTAGCCGCCCTGCGCATAGATCTGCGCCGCAATGGCCTGCAGCGGCTGGTTGTCTGGAAAGTCCCACATGACGCCGTGACCACCCGCATAGTAAATGGCTTGGTAATCAGCCGGATTCACTTCCGCTGGTGATAAGGATGCGGTGAGCGCCCGTTGTTGGAAATCTGGCGTCGCATAGGTCCGCATAATTTCGGCATCCGTATACTTCATGCTACGCGGATCAAGGGGCACAAATCCACCTTGCGGGCTAACGTAATCGACCTGATATCCGGCTTGCATAACAATGTCGGCAAGTTCGGTCGCTTCGCCCAACCATAATCCCGTGGGGTCATCCGTGGCACCATAGCGAAGGGTATTGGTGACGACAATTAAAATTTTCTTCATTTCTGCTGATTGCACGTCATAATCTCCTTTACGTGGCCTAAAAGGGTCTGTAGCTTGTCAATCTCAGTCGTTTGGTGCGTGAGGTAGTAAAAATTCTTGGTCCCTGACCGGTGGTAATCCACCAACTTCGCCTCCCGCAAGATCTTAAGGTGGTGGGAAACAGCTGGTCGCGATAACCCGGTCACCCCGATCAAATCGGTGACCTGAAGTCCCTGATGAACGACCTTATCATCTAGTAAGGCGATGATAATGGCTTGACGTTTCTGGTCTCCCAGCGCGACTAAGAAGTCGCTGGCATTCGAAAATTCATGTTTTAGTTTAGTTAGACTGGCCATTTGCTTTCGTTCTTTCGTTTATTATTTTAAACCATTAAACCATGAAAATTGGGGGTTGTCAACTCCTAGGAATCAACATTTCGGATTCGTTAATATTGGTTGACATTTTTAAACCATATCGTTATGCTAGGCTCTATTCGTTTAAAAAAATAAACCAAGAAAAGAGTCGACTCATGTCAAAAAAGATGCACGCTGCCATCATCACCCACTACCGTCAACCCCTACCCGTCATGCAACCGGTGCCCCGACCCGCGCCCCAACCGAATGATGTGCTGGTCAAAATCAACGCTGCCAGTATCAATCCCATCGACCTCAAGACCATGCATGGCGGTCTTAAGTTTCTGCTCCCCTATCAGTTTCCTTTAATCATTGGAAGCGACTTTGCGGGGACCGTTGTCGCGGTGGGGCAAAACGTCACCGCTTTTCAGATTGGCGATGCCGTCTACGGGCGTCCCCGTAAGAACCGCATCGGCACGTTTGCCGAGTACCTGGCCGTTGACCAAGCCGATATTGCGCTGAAGCCCCGCAACCTGAGCTTCGACCAAGCCGCCGCCATCCCACTAGTGGGCCTGACCAGCTATCAAGCTCTCCACGACCTGATGGCCCTCCAACCGGGACAAAAGGTCCTCATTCAAGCTGGTGCTGGCGGAATTGGCACCCTGGCGATTCAACTGGCCAAGGAGTTGGGCGCTTTCGTGGCAACCACTACGAGTCAGCGAAACTTCGCCCACGTCAAGGCACTCGGCGCAGATCGCGTGATCGACTACCACACGGAAGACTTTGCCACCGTGCTGCACGACTACGATGCCGTCTTTGACACGCTGGGTGGTCGAGCTCTGGAACAGGCATTTCAAATTGTGAAACCGGGCGGTCAGGTGGTCAGTCTCTCTGGCATCCCCGACGGTCGGTTCGCAGCGGCTTATGGTCTTCCTCGCTGGAAACAGGGACTCTTACGCCTGGCAAGCCACCGACTGACGCGTTTGGCTCACCAAGCACAGGCTGACTATCATTTTCTCTTCATGCACCCCAGCCACACGCAACTTGAAATTTTGACGCGCCTGATCGAACAGGAACGGTTGCATCCCGTAATCGACCACGTCTATCCGTTTAGTCAGCTCAACCAGGCGTTGACCTACGCTCGGGCAGGCCACGCTCATGGGAAAATTATTATCTCCTTTGACGCGTAACTGTAGGATTTCGCCATTTCGGCGCGCAAAAAAAGACCGGCAAGTTACGCGCCAGTCTCATTATTTAGGCTTATTCGTGTTGATGGCTCGGAACCACCTGATCGGCCCGCGCCTGCTCTTCGCCCCAGAGGCAGATGCTGTCCATCACGGGAATCAACGACTGCCCGCGTTTCGTCAGGCTGTACTCAACCTTCGGCGGAATCTGCGGGTACGCTTCTCGATGAATGAGGTCGTCCGCTTCTAACTCACGTAGGGTGTTGGTGAGCGTCTTAAATGCGATCGGTGCTAACACGCGTTTGAGAGCATTGTAGCGCAACGGGCCATGGTTCATGGATAGCGCGTAAAGCGTCTGCATTTTGTATTTGCCACCAATTAGATGCAGGGTATAGGCAAAACCCGTGTTCTCCAAGCGGGTCTCCTTGATATAATCAATTTCGGCCATGACACTCTCCTTTGGGTACGTACCGCACTTTAAATTGCGTACTTGTTTACCGATTGAGTATAACATAAACTTTACTCATTCAATTCAAGGAGGACCTACTTATTATGAAAACAATCGTTTACGCACACCCCTATGAAGGTAGCCTCAACCACGCGATTTTAACCCGGTTAACGGCTTACTTTGACAGCACTGACCAACCTTACCACGTTATCGATCTCTATCGGGACGGCTTCGACCCCCGTTATTCTAAAGAGGAGTTACGCCTGTTTAGCCGCGGTGAGACACCGTACCAGTTGGTCAAGGACTACCAACGGGTGATTGCCCAGTCGGATGAACTCATCTTCATTAGCCCCATCTGGTGGTACCATCTGCCCGCCGAACTTAAAGGATTCTTCGATAAGGTGATGCTCAAGGGCTTTGCCTACGCGGAGGACCCTGACCTACGGGGGCTGCTCCACAACATTCGACGCGCAACGGTCATCACGACGGCCACGATGACCAAGGCAGAATTGATCAGCGACGCCGGCGATCCAATTCAAAGCAATTTAATTGGCCAAACCTTCCCTGGAATTGGCATTGCCCCACAGACCGCTCACTGGATCCATTTAGGAGCAGCCAATACGACGACTGACGCCGTGCGAAAACAATTTTTGGCTGATTTACCGGAGTTGTATTTACACGGACAAGCTTAATTGAATGAAGCCTTGCTGGGTACTGCTGACGAAATTCGGTGGTGCCCTTTTTGGTTGTCATCGGTCGGCCGATTGATCACTTTAATGAAAACTATCTTCCGCCAACGCTAAAGCGGCTTTTCCAAAATATACTGTTCACCGTATTGGCCAAAGCGGCGGCGACCCGTATCCACAAAACCGACCTTATCGTATAGTTTTTGGGCGGGAACGTTCGCCGCTTCTACCGCTAACGTGATGGTCGTTGCGAACGGAAAATGCTCACGAACGAACGCCGGTAACTGTTCCAGCATCTGGGTGGCAATCCCTTTTCCCCGCTGTGTTTCCGCCACCGATAGTGACCGAATCAGAAGGGCAGTTGCGGGATCAGCCCCCACTTCACGCACATCGTCATGCTTAGTCAGCACAAAGAAGCCGACCATCTCAGAACCGGCCATAACCAGGACTGGCAACCGTTCTGGGTCCCCCAGGGCAATCGCTAGGGCTTGCTGTGGAGTGGCGGTAAAGGTCGGATCTTTCAGGGGATATTGCGCGATACGGTCGCGGTCTTGCGGCGTGTCTTGGTAAATTTCTAGTTTCATGGTACCTTGCCTTCTTTGCGATGGGTTTAAATGTTCCACATGAAACATTTGCTACTTCTGAGTTGATCCTAGCAGCAGGCGATGGCGAAAACTATCAGCGGTGCCGAGGACTCTCTCATTGGCAATTTAACCGCATTCTGCTAGTGTTACTCACGCTACTCTATTTAGCACGCCATAACGTCCTCCTACGATAATTTTAGCGTGTAGACGTGCTCCGTCGCGATCTTAACGACCTTGTCTAACTCGGCGATGTACTTTTTCTGACCGACATAGTACGTTTCCGAGTCGATGGCATAGTCGACAGGGTTGCCGGCAGCATCGTAAACGTCAACTTCGTGGTTAGCATTGGCCTTGAAATCCGTCCACAAGGGAACCCGGTTGTGGCGGCTGTGGGCGGTCACAATGGAGGCCCGATAGCACAGTTGCGCGCCAAGTGAGCGATAGAGACTGTTGGCGGGCACGTCATCCAACGTATAGATTAGCAGTTCCCCACCGCGTGGCTGTAGCCGGCGAAGCACTTCGTTAATCAAGTCGCGGGCGATTCCCTGGTGCTGGTAGTCGGGATGTGTCGCCACCGCGTCAAGGACGGTCAGCACGGTTCCTGCCTTAAAGCCATAGCTTGCGGGATTGACCTCAGTTGCATTCAAGTAGATGGCATCAACCAGACCAACAACTTGCTCGTCACTGATTGCGACTAAGGAAATGCCACGGCTGGCGGGAATATCCTCCCGCTGATCAGTGATTTCATCGGTAAAGGAACTGTGCATGTACGCTAATGCGCGGCAACGGAGCCAACTTTCCTTAAGGTCCGGCGTGTAGTCTTGAATGCTAGTCATTTTTTGCCCTCCTTGACATTTTCTAATCATATTTTAATATAGTCTTCAAGTAAAGTCACTAAAAATTGGTGGTCGCTTGGAGCGGTTTATTGAGACTAGCTGATTATGCGAAACAAATTGAAAGTAAAAGGCGCCTAGAACGAATCTGCCGTGGGGCTACTCCCTGTCAAGTAGACATTTAAATAACTAAAGCTCTAGGCTACTTCCTGAAAGGCATGATTCCGGTATTCTTCCGGAGTCATGTCTTTCAGTGTTTCTTGCCGTCGTTCTTGGTTATACCAACCCATAAACTTTGATACTAATGTGATTGCTTCATCACTTGATAATGGTCGATGAAAATTAAAGAAATCTGACTTCATATGACTCCACAGACTTTCCATGGGACTGTTATCACCAGGGGTTCCTGCTCTTGACATACTGTGAGTGACACCATTCTTTGCTAGAGCTAAATTATACAAACCAGATGTGTAACTTGAACCTTGGTCGCTATGCAGTATCTGTGGCTTACGTCCCTTTGTAGTGGTCAATGCTGCTTCAAAAGTTGTCGTGACCAGCTGGGCTGTCTCAGTTGATTCAACCTGCCATGCGATAACACTATGATCATAGAGGTCCTTAATGGCACTGATACGGAGGCGACCAGTTCCCTTAATTCCGTATTGAATTTCACTACAGTCAGTTACCCAGACCTCGTTAGGCCGGTCTGGATGGAATTTGTGCTTTCCCTGATTGGTTAATAACTTGTTATCAAAGATTGCCTGCTTCTGCTCGGCCTTTCGATCATGCTTAGCTGTTCGGACTGAGGCAACGATTTGATAATCATGCATAATCCGTCGCATTTTATTAAGGCTGACGTGGTGGCTTGTTTCCATATTGACGTACATTGCCAAGCGTTTAACGCCAAAGATATAATCGTTGGCGTCTTCTAAATCCTTAACGTAACTCACAATGGCCTGATCCTCTATTTCCCGCCGACTTGGCTTACGATTAAGCCATTTATAGTAGGCTGCTCGCGAAACCTTGAGGTACTGACACATCTGACTTATCGACGCTTCTTGTGCGAGTGCTTGAATGGCACGATATTTTTGGGCTTGGTCGCATCTATCCTCTCTATCTCGTCTAATTTTTTTAAGAGTTTATTCTCCATCTCTAAGCGTTTATTTCGGGCTTCTAGTTGTTTGATACGTAACTCTTGTTTCTCGGTTTCTGTTAGAGCGGGTTTGTCGAATTTTGACTTGCCACGACGGTCTTGTAAGGCTTCGACTCCTCCCGCTTGAAACTTTTTAGTCCAGGTATAAGCCTGACTATAGGATATATGGAATTTTTGACTCGCCTGACTGTAGTCTAGGTCATTTTCGACAATCCATTGAGCGATTTCGATTCTTTCAAGCATCGTTGTTTTCCGGCTACTCATGGAAATGGGCCTCCTAGTAGTTTTAGGTAATTTACCACTAGTATACAGGTTCACCCACTGATAGATAGTACTGACATTGGGAACATTGAACTGTTGGGCCAATTGAGGGTAGGAGGTGGAGCCTTCAAGATAGATTCTCACTAGTTTAAGTTTGAAGTCCCGTGTATATTTCTGTGGAGATTTTGGTTTTAAGCCGTCTATCCCATTTTCTTCATATCGGTCAACCCACTGCTTAACCTGTCCATCTTTAATGCCGTATTGGTTTTGGATAGCTGTATAAGACTTACCTTGATTGCGGACTAAGCCAATGTAGAACAGTTTCTCTTCAACCGTGTACCGAGATCCTTTTCGGCCCATACAAAAACTCCTCTCTAAGTAAACAAGCCTTTGTTATTTGCTTGTCTACTTAAAGAGGAGTATAGCCCGTTTCTAGACGCCTTTTGTAATTGGTAGCTGCTGCTACTGCATTTTATAACCGTTTCGCTGAAACCAATCAAGCTCTTCTCATATACAAGAGCGGATAGGGATTACCCTGTTCATCATGTTCTGTTCGCTTATACACTTCAAACCCCATATGCTCATAAAAGCCCTTGGCGCGCGGATTCTGCTCATTAACTGCTAAATCGGTCACCGCATATTTTTCAAGACCGTAGTTAATTAAGGCTTTCCCCAAGCCCTTGCCCTCTTCCTCACGTGCAATAAAGAGCATCTCGATATGCTGCTCGGTAATCCCCATAAATCCAACCGGTACTTGTTCATCATTTTCCACAATGATTAGATGTGGCACTTCCAGTAATGCCTGAGGAACGTACTGCTTAATGGCAGCAATTCCTTCCGCAGATAAGAAGCGATGTGTGGCCTTCACAGCACCTTCCCATACCGTTAAAAGTTGTTCAATTAGTGCTGTAGGGCGAGTTTTCACCTCAATGATTTTCATCTTGTCCTCAGTTCATTTGAAATTTCGGTGGTGTTCCCAACAAAAGAGTTTTAAAACTTACTTCTTCATCTGCCAGGGTAATCACCTTCTACGACAATTAAACTATTTTTATGCGCTGAACTCAACCACCGGAATATCAGGTAACTTAGAACCACAGCCAACTACTCAGCCAGTCCCGCCGTCCGATATTCAGTCAACGTCTGGCCCGTCCACTGTTTAAATGCGCGTGAAAATGCACTGGGTGAGTTGTACCCAACTAGATAGGCGATCTCTGTCGGCGTGACCGTCTTCAGTGCCAAATAATTAATCGCCAGCAATCGTTGTACCTTTTTCACCTGTTGCTGATAACTGGTCGTCTCTGCCTCCAGATTGCGTTGCACACTGCGCGGACTCATCCCCATTCCCTGAGCGACCTCGGCCAGCGTAAACTTACCAGCTGGAATTGCCGTGAATAGCATCTGCTGCACCGTACCCGCAAAACTTTCGGCGGTGGTAATCTCTGCTAAGCGTTGCTTGAGTTCGGGTTCCATAAATGCCCACATCACATTGTTTTCCGTAAGAAACGGACGTCGTAAGTCGGCCTTCGCAAACGTTAGCTGATTATGGCGCCGTTTTTCCTGATGACCGCCCAAAAAGTGTTCACCAGCCTGGTGATAATCAAATGGTCCCGCCGTTACTAATGGCTGAATCCGTTTGCCGGTGCCAGTTCGCAACAGGCTCACCAACATATATTGCTCTAGCAACAACGCAACACGCATTTGTGCTTGCTGTGGGTAAATAAAGTCAAAGTGAACGCTCAGCGTGCGACTGGTTTCTTCCGTGGTTGCCATAACGGGGCCAATCAGTTGTTTGAACTGGGTAAAGCGCTGAAGTGCCGTTTCCCCATCATGTGCAGATAGTGCCGCAAATATCGGTGGCATAAACAGTTGAATACGCTGAACATCACTAATGATTAGCACTTGCGCATCGGTGATACGCTCATCTAACGCCACCGTTAGTCGATAGTATTCCAGTGGTGTGACGCTAAGTGTCTCAGCTTGAAAACGGTGGGTTAAGCCCGCATCTTGTAATATCTGCGCGACATTCAAACCGATTTGCTGGATAAAATTTTGAAATTGCTTGGTAATCGTTATTTTCATAAGGGGCTCCTCGACATCATCTATATCGTATGACGCATTAATGAATCGAACCAGTGTGTCGGTAAAATAGTGTGTAAAAAGACTAGCGGTTTAGCGCCCGCGCCAATTAAGTAGCGTGCCCGGGGGTGTCGCCGATTGACCGCTTTTAGCATAGCACGAGAAATCACATCTGGTTGTGATAAGAACTTAGAACTATAGGTCTGGCGCAGGCTTTTGGCAGCAACCAGCCCCATTTCAGCATAGGCGCCTCCCTGTGAGGCTGCTGTCAAGTGATCCGCGGCAATCAGTCCCCAATTCGTCTTGATGCCACCCGGTTCAATCAGGACCACGTGAATACCAAATGACCGTGTTTCCATCCGCAGGGCATCACTAAAGGCCTCAATCGCATACTTAGTGGCGTGATACCAAGCCCCCATAAACGTTGTGAACCGCCCGCCCATCGATGAGGTATTAATGATTGTTCCAGCGTGTTGCTGTCGCATGTGGGGGGAGTACTAACTGTGTCAATCCCGCTACGCCAAACAGGTTGACTTCAAACTGACGCTTGGCTTCTTCTAAAGGCACATCTTCAATGGCGCCGTAGGACCCGTAACCTGCATTATTGATCAACACATCTAGCCGACCAGTTGCCGCCATAATGGTCTGAACCGCGGTCTTTCGGGACTCCTCATCGGTAACATCTAGCTGTAATGGTAGCACATGAAAGGCTTCCAAATCCTGCAATTTGTCCAAGCGACGTGCCGCCCCGTAAACGATATGACCTTGTTGTGCCAACGCAATCGCCGTTTGCCGGCCAATGCCGCTACTTGCACCCGTAATTAAAATAACCTTTTTCTTTTCGTTCATCCTCTCGTTTCAGTTGATAGGACTAGTTTACGAGGGACAGTGGTCAAAAAACATAGCAATTGGCGCCAAAGGATGTGCAAAAGACGCCAACTGTCTGTAAGTGGGCGACGGTTGGTCCCGTTCCTCAAATCCCCCACCCAGACATACGGTAAATGTTCCACATGAAACATGCCGTCCTGCGCAATTTTCTGACGGTCACTTCGCTTCGGACGCCGCGCAATTAGTTATCGACAAACAAAATAACAGACGCTAACTGCTCCCTAAATGTAGAGACCAAGTCAGCATCTGTTGTTTCTAAACCATCTCATTTACGTTCATCATTACTTTTAACTTGCACCCCAGCAAATCTAGAGGCAAACTGATTACAAACGACGCCATGGTGAGAGACCCTGTGCTCGCAATTCTCGGTAAATCACGCCCATATACCAGCTGTCGCAGATAAAAATCAGGCCAACAATCACGGCCATAAACCCAGTCGGATCACCAATCACGGCTAGTAAGCCCACGGTGACAGCCGTGCCCAGCCATTTACTCCAAGCAATCGTAAAGGATTGCCCCGCAATTGGATTACCCGCACGTTTTCGGCTATAGAACTGGCTCACGAAGAGTATACTCATCGCACAATTTTGTAGTAACGCGACGAACTTCGCAACCTCAAAAGAATCATGGTGGAAAGCTGGCAGACCCCCGAAGAATGTTGGGGCTAATAGCATGATACCAAATGATGCGGCTAAGCCTAATGCAAAGGTCACGTAGAAGGCCGGTCGAGGAAGTCCCGCCCGTTTTTCATAATCCGCTGGACCAAACTTAAACATCCCGATCACAATCAAAATATCCAGACACATCCAGACGATATTGATGATTGTTTCCATTAAGGACGACTGCGGTGGATAAATAAAAGCGTAGGTCGTCTCCCAAGCAAAGTTTAAACACAGGGCCGCCAATGGCATCCCTGGTGTCTTGTCGCGCCAGGTACGAGTGACGACCCCGGCGTAAGTTACTGTCCATGCAACACCACTAACTAATGGTGCAAGTGTTTCTAAAGTCATCTCATCACTTCTTTCATAATATTGGAGGGCCTCATGAATCAAGTCAAGAATGCCGCACTATTTCACAGTCTGGCAACGTTACACGCCGCTGCACCACTGAATGAAATTCCGATTGCTAAATTAACCGCAACTGCTCACGTATCCCGCATGTACTTCTATCGCAACTTCGAAACTTACGACGACATCATTGATCGGCACATCACCGATTTAGTTACCAGTTACATGCGTGCAGTACGTAAGCGTGACGACACCATCGCCAGTACAGCAACTTTGTTCTTTACAGCCTTACAGCCCGATGCCGAAGCATTTAAAATCTTCTTAGCCCATGACGAAAGCAATCATATTCAGCATAACTTCGAATTAGGCTTACAACGTCTGATCGAGCAAAACCTGATTCAGGGCAGTAACGACCCCTACTGGCGAGCCTTTACGGCTGGTGGTCTCAGTCGCGTGATTACGGTTTGGCTGAGCAGTGCTACGCCGGAATCCCCCGTACAGATGGGAACGAAAATTGCCGCTATCGTTCGGTAACGTATTGGCTGCATTGCGCTTTGGTAAGCTCATAACCTGGTCGAATAACTGTTAGGTGCTACGCATCGTGAGCCTCACCAGTCTGCTTCGAACATGTGCCCATACTAGCCACATCGAGCGCCCCACTCAATAAGTGCGTGACAGATTTGGTTTATTCTGTCACATAAACGGAAAAAATGGCCTCGGATAGGAACTGATTTTGTAAGTCTGTAAGTCGGAATGTATGTTTTAATTTATATGTGCTTAAAATTATTGCAATTTAAAGTGAACGTGCTATACTGTGCTTATGAAAGTTGCAGTTTTGCAATTAGCTATTAACTGTGCTTTAAAAAGTTGCATATAAATTGGAGGAATTATGATGATAACCCGTAAATTTACAATCACGTCCCCACACTTTAAGGCCAACATGCAGGTTGACCTGCCAATCGACGCTGATGTTAGCCCCTTCCAGGCGCTGGTCCAACTTTACCAGACCTATTTCAAATTTGCTACCCAGCAAACGCTGACGTTTTTCAAGAAACCCACTACCGTTACTAAATAACTGACTCATACAAAGGAGATTATCATTATGACAAACCATATCATTGCACAAGCTGCCGACACCATTCATGTTCCCGCTGCTACCCTCTACACCCTGCTCGCTGACCCCCAATTGCACGCCCAATTTCAGGACAAACCGTTTTATGACTTCCGGATTGAAAAAAACGTCAAGGGCGCGGACGCAATCGTCAGTTTCAAAATTGACTTTGCCAGCGGCACCATTAATTTCCGTATGGTCGTCTCAGAACCGGAACCTGGCCGCAAAATCGTCTGGACCGACACGAACGAGACGGGACTGGTGACCACGTACACGATTACGAATCAAGGCGACCAGTCGCATTTGGAAATCTCTTCCGAATGGAATGGTCAGGACGGCGTTATCGGGATGCTGGAAAAGATTATCTCCCCGGTACGTATGAAGTCCGTCTACAAAAAGGAGCTCAGCCGCATCAACGACTACGTTCAACACGCGTAATTGTGCTTAATATTATTGCATATAGTTTGAAGACCTCGTATACTACGGGTAGTACCCCAAAGGAGAGGATTCCCATCACAACTCGCAACATTCACATTGGCCCCCCCAGGCTACGAACTGCGATTCAAGCCGTGGTCTGGCTGGGGAAAAGTGGCGGTATCATTAGTAGTTCGATGATTGCCGATCGGGTCAAAACCCACGCGACTTTTGTGCGCCGCATCATGACGTCGCTGTGTAAGGCTGATATCATTGCGTCTAAGGGTGGTCGCGACGGCGGTTACTACTTGGAAAAATCACCGGCGGATATTACCCTCGCTGATATCTACTTAGCAGTGGGGCAAGACGCGACGCCAAAGAAGGAAAAAGTCGACTTCGTCTACCCTGAAGGTGAGGAGCGTTTGGACGTGGCGGGATTTCAGTCTGCCCTTGAGACACTCCTCGAAAATGCTGAGGATCAGGCCATTGCTTACCTGAAAACCATCACGGTGGCCCAATTGATGGCGATGGTTAAGATGGTTTAGCGTCATCTATACAAAATACGCCTAGCTGTATCGTTTGCTGATACAGCCAGGCGTATTTCGTTTGGGTGGGAATAATTTTAAAGATGAGTAAAATCAGGCCGGAACCTAACACCTAATGTCGAAATTTTTCCAACCGATATGGTCGTTCCTCATCGAGAACGTTTTGACCGTTTTTGAAATCGTAGCCCATATGGCGGTAAAAATTGAGCCCCGTTATCGAGGCTGGAATTTCAACGCGGTCCGCCCTCTTAAAATAGACATCTTGTTCGAGCGTCTCGATAATCAGCCGCCCGATTCCTTGTCCTTAATATTGCGGAAGTACAAAGATATCAAACAGGCTGAATTCGGTGGTACTCCCCCAATAGGAACCGATAGCTCCGGTACCAATGATTTTCTGATCGTCACAGAAAACGTAGAAATGGGTTTGTTGGGCCTTCTCAATGAAGAAATCAGCGGGCATCCGGTGAATGTCATTTTCGATCTATTCCTGCGAGTAGTCATCACTATTGGACTCGCGCAACGTTTGAGCAACAACTTTAGCGACTGTCTTTGCGTCGTTAGCTTTGAATCTTCTGATGTTGATGTTCATTGGATCATCCCTTTGATTCTAGCTCGAATGGCACAAGCCGTTGTTACTTATCTTCATTCATCCATGCCACAAAATTAGGTGACTTAGTTTCATCAACCGTCCCGTCCGCTTTGAACACGACATCCTCAACTGGACCTTCAGCTACCAAGTTAGCCCAATCTGCGGCTGTAGGTATCTTTTGGAGTACGATCTCATTGTTTTCATTTAGCGTAACTTGGAGCGTATCGCCAGTTTTTAGATCGGCTTGCTTGCGAATCTCAGCGGGAATGACCATTTGACCTTTGTTAGAGAGCTTGACTTCGTAAGTTTTGGTAGTTGGAATCTGTTCAGGCTTCTTCATGATGATAAGCTACCTCCTATTGATAACTTTAAGTGTCTCGGCAAGATTGGTTCTATAGCAACAATGTGTCTTTTCTGACCAATTATAGTACGCTTTCGAATCAATTGTATAATCAACAATGTTACCATCGGTGTCGTATCCATAGGACAAACATCTGACGTGCGACGATTTAAAGTTAGCCAAAGGAAAATTGATTTTTCAATCTGCCAGTGAAAATAGTATCAAGCACTGCGTTCTCCCAAGGAAAAGAACGTACTGTTATTCATTTGAATAGCTAACTGGGGCCTGTATACTGAAGCTATCACAAGGAGGAAATAAAATGTCGAAGAAAATTACTCACTTTACCATCCTGTTTCTGGCAACCTTATTTCTAATTGGCACAGGTACTACACCAATTAGTCAAACAACAAATCACACAGCATACGCTGCAAACAAGAAAATCAAACAGAACAAACTACATAAAAAGAAAGCTTCCAAAAAATACAAGATTGGTAAAAAATATTACACCATGAAACAACTACGAGAAAAATATAAATTATATTACTCCGACAACGTCTATAAAAAGTATTACAGGAGTGTTTACAACGCTTTTGTTGGTCGCTCACATACCGTTTTCTCTGGAACCTATGACTTTCTCGCTCAAGAAGCTCATCCAAAGCACTGGAAAGATCAATCAGAACATTGGACCTCAAAGAAAACTTCCTACTACACTTTTGAAAGTGTCTATTTGACTAGAACCAAGCATTCTGGCGTCTATTGGAACTATGAAACTCATGCAATTGATGCCAAAACCGGACATATGTACCATTATTTGCGTATCGGATCTGCCGGCGGAAAGTAATCCTTATTTTTTTAACTCGCCACAATATAAATGGGCCATCCAACTTTTGCTTGGATGGCCCATTTCCATAGTACTGATTGCTTCTTAATAGCAAATTTTATAATTAAAATACCCCTCTGTGACAGTCAGATGAATCTATCTAATGAATGCAAAGGGGCCATAACCTTTTTTCTATTTTGGTAAATTATTTACTGCATATTGCGCTTCTGTTTGCGTAAATCCTTCACCAGCAGATGAGGTTAGTTGATTAAGGATTTGTGCTGAAGACATATGTTGGTCTTCCTGATAAGACTTTGCTGCCTTTAATGCCTGTGAATTCCAATTAACTTCCACATGATCAACTGCATATTGTGCCGCACTTGCTGAAAATTTTTCACCAGCGTCAGAAGATAATTGTCTATACAGACCTTGCTTAGAGAATGAACGGAATTCCAAATATTCTTGCGCTGTGCTCAAAGCTGATATCTCCTCTCTTGAAACCTTTGTTGAATCCGATTGTGCTTTTTCAGTTTCTTTGTCAGAATCATTTGAGGCATCATCATCTTCAGAAGTTGATTCGCTAGATGACTCACTACTAGTATTACCGTCAGAATCGTCATTATCCTTAAAGTCATCTGACAATCTATTACAATATTTAACTAGCGCATCATCCAAGGTTAATTTAACCTTCTTAAAATCGAGAATAGCTGTTTTAAGCCCACTAGTAAGAGAATCGTCCTTTTCACCTGAATAACCATCAATCGCTACAATACTAGCTTGTGCCGATCGACCGTTTTTATAAGGTTTATCTATCGCATTGTAGGCACTGACAGCAGTAGTAAATTTTCCATTTTTTACTTTTGCCCAATCCAATATATTAGTCGTAGAGCTACCAATAGAATCATAGTTGTCAGCCGTTAATGCAATGATTTTTGCATCATCTGGCGCATTCGTTGTTCCCTTTACTATCCAATCACCAGACTCATTCGTTTTCGTACTAGTAACAGTAGTCTTATAAAGTTTATAACCATCTACATTCACACTAGCATTCGATTCGCTTGCCTTAAATGAAAAAGTAACCACAGCAATCAATGCGACAATAGCAGTTCCAATACTTATCAGCCATCGATGACGAGCATATATCTTTTTCGACCGTGCTTTAAATCCTATCATTTTTTTTGATTCGTTATGCATCGTATAACTCCCCTAAACAACGTTTTTAATGAACTATCCCTATTTATTCACTAGTTTTAACCATAAATTATTACATTCTTAAGTTTAGAAATTGATGCTAATTATTTATACATCAGTTAACTGCCCCCAAAAAACCTTGTGTAAATCCTTCTGCAAATCCTGTCATTCCCCAAAAAGTAAACAATATTGAAAATACAAGCAGCACAATTCCTGATACTGTATGCTTCTTTTTTATTACCAATGAACCAAATACAATAGCAATTACACCAATAATGGGTATAAACAATGACATAGTTGCTGTTACCCATCCCCAAAGAATTGTTATACCAACTTTTTCGCCAGATTGTACGTTAGATTCAACTCTATTTGACTCTTTTACTGGCTGCACTACATCCACTGCCTCCAACTGCGTTTTCATATTAGCTTGTTTGTTACCACATTTTGAACAAAACTCCGCATCCATATTGATATTTGCTCCACAATTTTCACAAAACTTGTTTTCTTTATCCATAAACCTTTCCTCCAATAAAATATATTTTCAATACAAACAGCCGTATATAATGAATATTATAATTAGTACATAAGGTAAAGTACATAATATATGCTAGCATATATTATGTCAATTTATCAAGAAAAAAATCCATTTATTTTCACAAACGTGTAGTGTCACGAAATAATTCTTCTAGTTTCCATTTGTCATATAAAAAAGCGATCTCATCGTGATTGTTTACGCGGAGATCACTTTCATTTTGGTTTGAAGTTGTTAAGATACTTGGTCTAAGATATTGATTTTCCTCTTCTAGGAATGACCTTATCTTCTTCGTCTACCGTAATCGGTTTGAGTAGATTACCAAGGTACGATCCCATCAATATCCGAAAACGTGCCAGAATCAGTTAACGCATCAGAAGTTGCCAATTCTACAGTCCGCGCCACACCCACTTGCACGGTCCGATTACCGCCACCGCCACCAAAGCTGGTGTCTACCCAACCAGGATTGACGGCGTTTACCGTGACAGACGTTCCCTCAAGTTCAGCGGCGAGTTTGATGGTGAACATATTGACCGCTGACTTAGAAGCCTGATAGCCAGATGCTTGTAGCTTGTGAATGCTGGTACTGGCATCGCTGGCCAGCGTCAAGGACCCCACTGCGCTGGAGATATTGATAATCTGGCCAGCCGGAGCTGCCTGCAAAAGTGGTAAGAAGACCTGCGTGACGTCGATCAAGCCAAAATAATTCACGTTAAAATCCTGTCGAATTGCGTCTAGTGACAGTTCTGACGGCTTAGTCTCATGATCAACGGCAATACCAGCATTATTGATTAGAATATCTAAATTAGTGGTGAGACTCTCTTTCGCGGCAACAATCGACTCATGATCGGTCACGTCTAACTGTACCGCCTGAGCTTGAACACCAGCAGCCTCGAGCTGGGCAACAGCGGCCTGTCCCCGAGCTAAATTCCGAGAACCAACGTAGATATACTGGCCTTTCAAACCAAGTTCTAGGGCTAATTCGTAACCCATCCCGCGGTCAGCACCCGTAATTAAAGTCTTGATAGTCATATCCATAGCTTCCTTTTCTGTTATGATGGATTTACTATATCAGCCTAACGTAACGGGAGGTCAAGTCAAAATGGACAAAAATCAATTGATGCGAATTGGTGAGTTTGCGAAAGCCGCTAATGTCACAATTCGAACAGTCAGGTATTATTTAGAGTGTGACTTATTGCCACCAGAAAAGCGCAATAAAAATAATCAACGGGTCTTTGATGATGAAGACCTCCACTGGATAACTAATTTGCATTATTTGCGAGAAGCTGGCATGTCGATTGTTGAATTGCAACACTACACCACCCTAGTTCGGGAAGGTGATAGCAGCTTACCGCAACGAATTGAATTAATGCGCGAACAACGTAAGCGCGTCATCGCCTCGATTGCGGATAAGCAGGAACAGCTGAAAGTGATTGACCATAAGCTTGAGCGGTATTTGGCGGGAGATAGTGCGGTGATGTGAGTAAGAAAACAGACTTCGAAACTGTCGAGACCTGGTTGTTTGTCTTATTTTATATGGTATGACCTTCCGTTCCATACTTCTATAATCTTTTTAGTCTGACTATAAACTGCTGAGACTTAGCTTCAACTGCTTAGCCTACTTCATTATCATATTTTAAGTCCTCACACCCATGAAGCTTTATAGCTTTCGTACTTTTTAAGACAGCTAAAAATCTATTACCATTTCCATAATCAATGTGTATTACCTTACGTCTCTCTCGTACATAATCATTACTTTCTGCTATTTTTTCAGACTCTAATTTATCTGAATCTATCTGAATAAATCTCATTTTCTTATCTGTATTAAAAAATACCATGTGGTACTTGTCAGTATTATCAATCGTATATTTAGATAAATCCGATATGAGCAAATTGAACGACATCACCAACTCATTGCTAATTTGTCGTAATGCAGCATAGGCCGGATTCCCAATCGTGGGTCTACCCGTTTGATCTGTCCATCCAAGTGAATTCTGATAGCCTAACGCACCATAGCTTTCTTTCAGTTCCGTATCAACATGCGCTCCACCATCTTGATTGGCTACATCCAAAATAATATTTCTCCGGGAAAGTTTAAAATTATTATCATCGAAAATAATTTGGTTCCACCAATCTTCAAATGATAATAACATTGCCTCATTCAGCAGTTTATCACCTTTAGGCACATAACTTGCTCCGTGTTCATCAAATTCTACCCCTAACAACGGAAACTGTGGGAGTAGATTTCTAACACTATACATTCCTGAAGTCGATACAAATAAGAAATTCCCTTTTAAATTTAATAATCTAAAGAGTGATTTGGATTTTTGTGTATCGTGAAGTAAGACTCTTATTGCCGTGGCAATTCTTTTACCTTCGTTCAATTTTCCACTATCATAAAGAGCATTAGAATTAGTTATAAAATCCATTTGATCAAATAATTGTGTTAACAATTGATTTCTTGAAAATACATATTTTGTCATTCCATCCTCCCGTATTCTCCATTATCTAAACCAGCAATTTCATCAGCCAAACTGAATTTTCTAGTTTCAATTTTTCTATACTTTCTAAATGTTCCTTTAACCCCTTAGTGATTGAATTGACAATAGGCTTACACCCCTCAATTTGTCTATTAAAACTCTCATATTCTTCATCCAACAAAAATGAGGCGGACTTATAGTGAACTAATTCATTTCGAACACTATTCAATTTATTTATATTTTTCGCGAGATTTACATCAAATTCTTGACCAGTAACCTTTTTAAAATATGTATATACTTTCTTTGGAATACTTTTACTATAGAGTTCCCTGCTTATTTCTTTATTCGTATACCCATTCCGCTCTAACAGCACCGCGTAAAGTCCATTCAATAAATGCTCAATATAGACCCCCTGTCAAAATAATTCTCGTCTCCAGCTGATTAGCATCCAAATCTGATTCAATTGACTGCAACAGAACGTCTTCAAATGACACCGTCATCTTGATCTTTTATGATATACTGATTCTCACAAGCAAAACGTACATACAGCCTTAGAACTCGTGGGTTCGATTCCCACTCCCGCTATCTGAAATTACCGGTTCCAAGCACCGTGCTCCCATCTCTATTCTCAAGTTGTCTCTGCGATACCTTGAAAGGGGTAATGGATATGTATATTTTACTCGCCATTTTAGCTGTGTCTCTGGTTTGCTTACCAGCGGGGTGCTTAATCCGGTGCAGGGGTAATTTGTAAACCACACACAATTAATGAATCTGGGCTAGTTTAACTGCTAGCTCATTTTTTATACAATAAACTTAATTATCAGGGTATCAGGCAGCTTGAGGCTGACCTACCTACCTGCCTCTATAGTAAATACTCAGTCTAAGCTTATACAAGAATAAGCTCAAAATACGTAAAGCTCAATTGCAACGACCTAAGAAATAAATAGGTCACGTTCATTTTTTCATAAGGAGTAGAAGCATCTGTACGCGATAGCTAAGATGGTTCTACTAACAATCTACGAAGATAATTAAGCTAGAAATTCCCGACAAATCACAAACACGAATTAGTTAATATCTCTGATATGACAGCAATTGCCCACTAGAATTTTAAAAAATACGGCGTTGCCTCCATGAGGATCCGCTGCATATCTGCCTAATTCATTGGCATACAAATATCTACCCATGCTAGCTTCTCCTTGCGATCAAAATTGATTTTCTCGATGAAGCACTGGTAGATATACTTCAATGTATTTATATCCTTAAACAACCTCAACAATCAGCTTCAGAAATTGCGTCACATTTTGATAGGATGAATCCGACCTACATCACGTTCCTGTAGCTCTCTTAACCCTGACTCAAGCCCTACTTGATCACCCAATAACTGATAAATGGTTTTAAGTCTGATTTCAACATCGGATTCTTGCCAACTGTAACCGCTGTAACTTATGGGTCAATATTTGATATCGCGCTACTTATTTGCGATTCTTTCACCTAACGTCCTTCACTGGTTAACTTCATTATCCTTCATCCATTGAATAACGGCCTGCTCAATCTCTAGATTACTCAGTACTACTATCCTTAGCTTCAGAACAGCCACTCTCTATCTCATCAACTAGAATACTATTGGTATGGTAAATAGTTGCACCCTTACTACGAAAATTAATACAACTATAGTAGCGAATACACTTTTCGGTCCATCCTTTAAAGTGTTAATTGCATTACTAGCTATCATCGCAATTACCGCTACAGATTAAGAAATCATTCAATTTTTTACATCTTATCTATTAGAACATTTAACTGAGCGTCCAAAAGTTCTTTAGTAAGAACTATCTGCTCTCTATTCGAAAGCGGTAGCGTCAAGAATCTTGTGTAAATGAAATGCCTTCGTACATATAATATGTAACTAACTCAAATAAATGATGCTTCCAAGGTGTCCTGGAGTCCTTT
>NZ_SULH01000030.1 GCF_007115095.1 Levilactobacillus enshiensis
TGAAAATCAGACTTATTAGCGACCATTAATCAACGCCCAAGTCAGTCTGACCATCAGCTTCTGGAAACTCACCATCGGTATCTAGCTCAGTTTGATTGGGAGTGAAGGTAATAATTGAGTGACCTTCTAACACGCTAGCAAACGCGTCACGCTTACCATCAAATTGTTCCGCAGGGATTCGCACCTTCAATTCGATAACTTGTCCCTTGTTGACGGTCTTTTCAGTTGAGTTCAAAACGCTACCCTTAACGGTGATACTATTGTCCTTGATTTCTGCCATAATTAATCTTCTCCTTTTGATAGTCCTAGTTGGATAATTTCCAACAATACTTCATTGCGTTCTTTCGTCGTCAGATGATTCATGGCGACGCGTTCTGGTTCCGACAATTTTTGATAGTGGCGTTCACACCAAGTAAGTGTCCGTCCCAGATCATAATGGTGGTCCTCGAAATTCCGAAGAACGAACCGTCGATAAACCCTTTGTCCAAGTGTCAATTGTGACTACCTCCCATTAGATATTAGTCGCTTCAATCCAGTTGTATCGCATATTGGTACATACAAGTGGATTTGTAAACTTACGCTGTTTCGTAATGCCCTGGGCAATTACTTTAAAATCATGCTTTCTAATAACAACTGCTTCAACTGGTATTCCGTATTTCAGCAGGAACAGCTTGAATCGTAACTTCACGCTGCTATCAATCCCATAGACGCCGAAGCTGTTCTTCACATCGTAGACGTGAGCAATCTCGCCATCCTTGTATATAACAAAATCAGGCTTGTATGATATTTGTGACGCCTTCACCTGACCTAATTCAGTCAACGGTGTCAGTACATACTTGGGGTGAATTGCATATTGCAATCCGCTTGGCTTCACGAATCGCGTATAGAAATCAGCTTCCTTTTGGCTGTCGAAAGTGTAGCCATCTAGCTTTACCCGATTCCCACGTTTATTTAGCGCTGTAGGGGCTGTCATCTCTGTACACCTTCTCCATACCAGGTATCTTTTGGAACAACAAAGAACTTTTCTAAACACTCTTTTTTTCGAGCAGGACTTAAATTCAGGTAGTAGAGAACTATCATTCGTATAAGACGATTTTTCTTATATCGACGACCATTTGTACGAAGGCACCATATCCAGTTTGCAGAAATGGGTGTCTTCATCATGATAGTAACCAACGCAATCACACCCTCATCACTTTTCTCAGCTCGTCGAATATAATGAAACCATTGTTCATCAGTAACAATTGAAGGTATTTTCATTTTCATCACTCCTTAAAAGACTGTGCCAAGCAAATGATGATCGTTGCCGACAATGCAATTACAATTATTCGAAACGGCCATGACACTACATGTTCATTAACCATAATCGTGCAATTAGGAACTGAGAAAGCAATCAACACAATCAGAAAGATGCCCATCTCAATACCTTCAAGCATCAAAAACCATTTCACTCGACCGCCTCCAATAACTTTTTAACCCTTCGCCAACGTGGCTTACTATGATTAATTGGCTTACCAAACAGCGGTTGAATAAACTGGGCACCATCTAATGCTAGCCAACACTCAAACTCGAATTTACTCATTCGACCACCCCAAACAACTTCTCAATCCAACTCTCTTCGCTCTTGAGCTCTGCCAAATAACCTTGAACCGTCGTTTCACTAACACGATCCATTACGTCTAATTTCGAGTAAGCTCGTAATGCCCATTTAACACTTGGATAATAGCCCATCACCTTCCAGACAGGTAAGTTATCCTTATCCAACTTAAACTCCCCAGATTTATCTCTAAGACGCTTTTCTAGCACGTTATTGCTATAGGACTCAACTCGAATGCGATAGGAATCATCGATTTTAATAATCATTCCTTAACCTCTCGTTTTCCCAACTCAGCAATCTTGGCATATACATCACCATTGTCTAATGACTTTAGATGTGTAATCAGATAATCAAATTCAGAATTAGTGAAAATATAATATTCATTTTTTAGATTTTCTGGGGTAGTATCATCGTCAATATAGCTTCCCTCAGCGTAATCATTATATTTTTTACACCAAGCACTTATGAGCCCCGCATTGTTAATGTCTTGCCCAACAATAACATTCCATCGCTTCTCATCCTTGCGTTCCACAAGCGGCGTCGCAGCATATTCGGCAATAACTTTAGCGACTGGCACACCAAAATTACTAACATAATATGCATCTTGTAAATCCAACGCTATACTTCCACGTTCATCACCAAATGGGCCAAATACTTCAACCCTATCTGCTCTCGTTTTTACTGTGCAGCCGAACGATTTCATAAGATCATTAAATTCTTTGGTTTTCATTGTTTACCTCCTATATAATCTCGTTTAATGGGAAACTGACCTTCTCAGTTAACGGGTTAGCCTCCCAAATCTCATTGTTCTTTTCCAGCAGCCAGTGATCCAATTCTTCACGGCTG
>NZ_SULH01000031.1 GCF_007115095.1 Levilactobacillus enshiensis
CTTGTTTTTCCATAATAAAAACCTCACCAATTTATTTGATGAGGTAATCATATCGTGTATTTGTCGCCAGTCACAGACGGTCAATTATTGGGTGCTTACTAAGCACCCAATAACCGACCGCATTGAAATATAGATAAAAAATAAGATGGCGTCCTCGGTTTTTGAGGACGCCATCTTATTTCCATGCCTTAAGCGGCTACTGTATTTAGACGAGGGGTACCTGAAGAATTATGCGCAAAATTCCATGGTAAATAAGCTTCCAGCTCTGATTTCTTTGCGAATGCTGACAGTTGGGATATGTTTTTTAAAAGATAACGAATATATTCTTGTGGATTGTTGCCACTTTAGTTGATGAGGTAATCATATCGTGTATTTGCCGTCAGTCATAGACTGTCAGTTGTTGGGTGCTTACAACGCTAGTCACCGTATTGGCCACTAATCAAAACTGCCTTAATAAAAATCAAAAAGCCCTCCCCAACAGGAAGACTTTAACTGACGGTCCGTACGAGACTCGAACTCGTGATCTCCTCCGTGACAGGGAGGCGTCCTAACCAACTAGACCAACGAACCAAATATTGCGGGAGCAGGGTTTGAACCTGCGACCTTCGGGTTATGAGCCCGACGAGCTACCAGACTGCTCCATCCCGCGATAATATTAAAATGTGAAAATGACCCGTACGGGATTCGAACCCATGTTACCGCCGTGAAAGGGCGGTGTCTTAAACCACTTGACCAACGGGTCATAACTAAACGGAGAAGGAGAGATTCGAACTCTCGCGCCGCTTACGCGACCTATACCCTTAGCAGGGGCACCTCTTCAGCCACTTGAGTACTTCTCCATAATGGGCCTAAATGGACTCGAACCATCGACCTCACGCTTATCAGGCGTGCGCTCTAAACCAGCTGAGCTATAGGCCCATATAAAGCGGGTAACGAGAATCGAACTCGCGACAACAGCTTGGAAGGCTGTGGTTTTACCACTAAACTATACCCGCAAAATATAGAGTAAATTTAATGGCGCGGGACGGAATCGAACCGCCGACACATGGAGCTTCAATCCATTGCTCTACCGACTGAGCTACCGAGCCATTTGCCATTTAGTAATTATGGTTGCCATACTTGGGCGAACAAGTATAGCAACGGTCCGTACGAGACTCGAACTCGTGATCTCCTCCGTGACAGGGAGGCGTCCTAACCAACTAGACCAACGAACCAATTGCGGGAGCAGGGTTTGAACCTGCGACCTTCGGGTTATGAGCCCGACGAGCTACCAGACTGCTCCATCCCGCGATAATATTAAGAAACAAAGGAGGATGAGAGATTCGAACTCTCGCGTGATTTTACTCACCTGACGGTTTTCAAGACCGTTCCCTTCAGCCAGACTTGGGTAATCCTCCATAAAAAACATACAACGCCCTACTGGTAATGGACCTTGTAGGACTCGAACCTACGACCGGACGGTTATGAGCCGTCTGCTCTAACCAACTGAGCTAAAGGTCCAGTTCAAGTCCAAATCGCGGCGGGGGGGATCGAACCCTCGACCTCTCGGGTATGAACCGAACGCTCTAGCCAGCTGAGCTACACCGCGAAATGTTAAATAAAATATTTATTTAATCGGGAAGACAGGATTCGAACCTGCGACCCCCTGGTCCCAAACCAGGTGCTCTACCAAGCTGAGCTACTTCCCGTTAAAATGCACCCAGTAGGAGTCGAACCTACAACCTTCTGATTCGTAGTCAGACACTCTATCCAATTGCGCTATGGGTGCAAATAATGTTACTTTGCTCAATACCATTAGGTATTAAGCGGAAGACGGGATTCGAACCCGCGACCCCCACCATGGCAAGGTGATGTTCTACCACTGAACTACTTCCGCAAAATAATGCCGACTAGAAGATTCGAACTTCCGACCCCCTGTTTACAAGACAGGTGCTCTACCAACTGAGCTAAGTCGGCATAGTCAGTATCAATGTTCTATCTAATTGTCACTCACCCTTAGGGTGAATGAGCCGTGACAGTCTCGAACTGTCGACCCTCTGATTAAAAGTCAGATGCTCTACCAACTGAGCTAACGGCTCAAATGGAGGATACAGGGCTCGAACCTGTGACCCTCTGCTTGTAAGGCAGACGCTCTCCCAACTGAGCTAATCCTCCAAAACCGCGTAGCGACGTCCTATCCTCGCAGGGGGCGATCCCCCAACTACTATCAGCGTGCTGAAGCTTAACTTCCGTGTTCGGCATGGGAACGGGTGTATCCTTCAGGCTATCGCCACTACACTACAGAAAGAACTTATTCTTTCAAAACTAGATATTATTCAATTATTTTCTTTGAGAACACCACGTTTTACAACTTGGTTAAGTCCTCGACCGATTAGTACTGGTCCGCTCCACGCCTCA
>NZ_SULH01000032.1 GCF_007115095.1 Levilactobacillus enshiensis
TGCTATAGTCCCCTTAAGGTTGACAGATGAAAAACAATAATTCATCTATTAATCTTAAGGGGATTTTATTATGCCTAGAACCAGATTCACACCTGAGGAAAAGGTAGCGATTATCACTGGCTTATCAACGACCGAGTTAACCAAAGCTGCTTATTTGAAATCGTATGGTATTGGCCAACACAGTCTGGAAAGGTGGCAAGAGCTTTATAAGCAAGATGGTATCAAGGGACTGGAAGAACGACACAATTGGACACGCTATAGCTCAGAGATCAAACAACAAGCCGTAATAGCTTATTTAAATCATGAAGGTAGCTTGCATCATATTAGTAAGCGGTTTGGAATAAGAAATGAAAGGCAACTCAGGGACTGGATCAAGAAATTCCAGTATAATGGGACCAATAAAGCATTGACAGCTACTCCGTCAAGAAAGCAGGTCCGCATTATGAGTCGTAAAACTACCTTTGAGGAACGAATTGAAATCGTGGAATACGTCACCGCTGGTAAACACACTTATGTGCAAGCAGCCGAACATTTTAATACGTCATACCAACAAATTCGGTCGTGGGTTCTCAAGTCTAAAGAGAATGGCTACGCCGCCCTTAAGGATGGTCGTGGACGAACGAAATCCATCGAAGAAATGACCGAAGTTGAAAAGCTCCAGTTGGAGAACCGGCAATTAAAAGCTAAGCTCAAAGAACAGGAGGTCCTAGATCTCTTCGTAAAAAAATTCCAAGAACTACAGAACAAGGAGTGAATAGCCAACATAAATTAGCTTACCAAGCCATCCAAGAAGTCAGTTCGCAGGTTCATGGTGCTCAAGCGATCATCTTGCGTCATATAGGTGTTAGCCGCCAAGCATTTAATCAATGGCAACACCACGAGGGCACGCCTTGGCAGATACAAGAAACAATTCTCAAACAAAAGATCCGTCAACATTTCAAAGCGCACCGCCAAAGAATCGGGGCCGGGAAAATGACGCATTATCTTGAACATGATGAAACCATCGATTTTGTCATTTCAGAAAAACGCATAAAACGTTTGATGTCTGTCTTACACTTAAAATGTCAGAGTCGGGTGAAGAAACATCATCGGATCAAGCAAGCAGAACAAGAATTGCGCGATAATATCTTAAATCGGCAATTTGATTTAGCGACTGACGCCAATCAAGTCTGGTTATCAGATTCTACAGAAGTTCGGTATGGAATTAATGGCGAGCATAAAATGCGATTATGTGGTGTTTTAGATCTATATGGCCGCTATTTAGTAGCTTACAAACTAAGTGTTACTGAAACTAGTGAAGCCATGATGGACACCTTTAAACAAGCATTCAAAGATGCCGGAGACGTCCATCCGATGGTCCATACAGACCGAGGTTCAGCATTTACGGCTAACGCATTCAATAATCTAATGACTGAGCATGAAGTTGTCCGTAGTATGTCGCGACCAGGAACACCTTATGATAATGCGCCGATGGAACGTTGGTGGAATGAATTCAAACTTAATTGGCTAGATAGTCATCCGATGCCGAAAACTGAAGCAGAACTCATAACGCTAATTGAAGAAGGAATCCACTACTTCAATTACATCGACCGAACCACACAAAGAAGCGGCTTTACCGCGGTAGAATACCGTGGCAAAGCCGCTTAGACAGGACTCGAAAAATTATATTATTTTACCTGTCAACTTGACAGGGACTAGTACA
>NZ_SULH01000033.1 GCF_007115095.1 Levilactobacillus enshiensis
AGCCGCTTAAGGCATGGAAAGAAGCTGGCGTCCTCAAAAACCGAGGACGCCAGCTTCTTTTTGTCTGTATTTCAATGCGGTCAGTTATTAGGTGCTTACCTTACAGTAAGCACCTATCAGCGCTATCCTTAAAGCTATCCAAGATGATATTGAAAAATTGTACAATAAAAAAGCCACCACCTAATGTGATGACTTCCGAGATGAAACTTCTTATACCGGAGGTGGGGTTCGAACCCACACGACCTCAACGGTCACTGGATTTTGAGTCCAGCGCGTCTGCCAGTTCCGCCACTCCGGCAAAAAAATATTGATTGGATACACCCAAGTCAAAGGTGGTAATCGGATTCGAACCGACGATGAAGGTTTTGCAGACCTCTGCCTTACCACTTGGCTATACCACCATAATCGCCTATCTAATCTGACTGGACCAGCTGAAATTAATCAAGTGCCCCAATCTAGGGCGGTATGTGGGAATCGAACCCACGCGTGCCGGAACCACAATCCGGTGTGTTAACCACTTCACCAATACCGCCATCACATTACAAACAGGGATAGTAGGAATTGAACCCACACCGACGGTTTTGGAGACCGTAGTTCTACCTTTAAACTATATCCCTATGAATGGTGGGGAGTGGATTCGAACCACCGAACCCGAAGGAGCGGATTTACAGTCCGCCGCGTTTAGCCAGACTTCGCTACCCCACCATAAATGGCGCGGGACGGAATCGAACCGCCGACACATGGAGCTTCAATCCATTGCTCTACCGACTGAGCTACCGAGCCATATACCATTCATGTAATATGTTTGTTGTGTATTAAATTATTAATAACATAACAACGGTCCGTACGAGACTCGAACTCGTGATCTCCTCCGTGACAGGGAGGCGTCCTAACCAACTAGACCAACGGACCATAATAATGTTATGTTACGATGGAGGATACAGGGCTCGAACCTGTGACCCTCTGCTTGTAAGGCAGACGCTCTCCCAACTGAGCTAATCCTCCAAAATGACCCGTACGGGATTCGAACCCATGTTACCGCCGTGAAAGGGCGGTGTCTTAAACCACTTGACCAACGGGTCATACTTATGAAAACGGAGAGTGAGGGATTCGAACCCTCGAAACAGGTTAGTACCCGTTTACAGCATTTCCAATGCTGCTCCTTCAGCCACTCGGACAACTCTCCATCTAAAGCTCCGGCAGGCGGGCTCGAACCGTCGACAACCTGATTAACAGTCAGGTGCTC
This sequence comes from Levilactobacillus enshiensis, assembly GCF_007115095.1. Lineage (GTDB taxonomy): Bacteria > Bacillota > Bacilli > Lactobacillales > Lactobacillaceae > Levilactobacillus > Levilactobacillus enshiensis. The sequence continues at coordinate 1,247 of NZ_SULH01000033.1, forward strand.
TACCAACTGAGCTATGCCGGAATAATCGCGTGGCAACGTCCTATCCT
>NZ_SULH01000034.1 GCF_007115095.1 Levilactobacillus enshiensis
TGGTTTCGGCTATCACTTCTGGATGATCCCGCGGCGTATTAGTTAGTTGGTGAGGTAAAGGCCCACCAAGACAATGATACGTAGCCGACCTGAGAGGGTAATCGGCCACATTGGGACTGAGACACGGCCCAAACTCCTACGGGAGGCAGCAGTAGGGAATCTTCCACAATGGACGAAAGTCTGATGGAGCAATGCCGCGTGAGTGAAGAAGGGTTTCGGCTCGTAAAACTCTGTTGTTAAAGAAGAACACTTCTGAGAGTAACTGTTCAGAAGTTGACGGTATTTAACCAGAAAGCCACGGCTAACTACGTGCCAGCAGCCGCGGTAATACGTAGGTGGCAAGCGTTGTCCGGATTTATTGGGCGTAAAGCGAGCGCAGGCGGTTTTTTAAGTCTGATGTGAAAGCCTTCGGCTTAACCGGAGAAGTGCATCGGAAACTGGGAAACTTGAGTGCAGAAGAGGACAGTGGAACTCCATGTGTAGCGGTGGAATGCGTAGATATATGGAAGAACACCAGTGGCGAAGGCGGCTGTCTAGTCTGTAACTGACGCTGAGGCTCGAAAGCATGGGTAGCGAACAGGATTAGATACCCTGGTAGTCCATGCCGTAAACGATGAGTGCTAGGTGTTGGAGGGTTTCCGCCCTTCAGTGCCGCAGCTAACGCATTAAGCACTCCGCCTGGGGAGTACGACCGCAAGGTTGAAACTCAAAGGAATTGACGGGGGCCCGCACAAGCGGTGGAGCATGTGGTTTAATTCGAAGCTACGCGAAGAACCTTACCAGGTCTTGACATACTATGC
>NZ_SULH01000035.1 GCF_007115095.1 Levilactobacillus enshiensis
AAATAAAAACCACCCGTTGAACGGGTGGTTTTCTCTAGGGCTATAAGCCCTGGGTACTGGCCAGCGTCTCAAGGCGCTGGCTTTTGTGTGTCAAAGCCAAATTGCGTTTGCCACTTTTGCTGCCGCTTTAAGCGGCGTTTGTATTACTTACCGACCCTTAAAAGGGTCCTCATATTCCCGGACGCTGAGCTTATCTTCCGCTTGATCATGTTTCTCTTGATCACGAATATATTTTTTGATGGTGGCCTCATTCATACCCACCGTGCTCACATAATAACCTATTGACCAAAAGTGTCGGTTTCCAAACTTATATTTTAAATTTGCATGCTGATCAAACATCATCAATGCACTTTTACCCTTCAAATATCCCATAAAACTTGACACACTCAGCTTGGGTGGAATACTTACTAAAAGATGGACGTGATCTGGCATCATATGACCTTCTAGAATCTTGACCCCTTTATACTGGCATAAAAGTCGGATATCATCCTGCAAGTCACGTCGATATTGATTATAAATCATCTTTCTCCTATACTTTGGAGTGAATACGATATGGTACTTGCATAACCACTTTGTGTGTGCAAGACTATTGAGTTTATTCGCCATTTAAAAAGTCCCCTTTCGATTTAGCAATGTTGGCTTCGACACCTACATTCTAATTCTTATGGGGGGCTTTTTGGTATAACTGATTTACCATCCGCCCGCATAGCGGGTGGTTTATTGTTTCGCACGCTTTAGCGTGCTCAACCAGGCCTAAAGGCATCA
>NZ_SULH01000036.1 GCF_007115095.1 Levilactobacillus enshiensis
AAAAGATTTCTAAATTGTATAGAAATAGGGAATGCCTTCCCTTATGATATTTAGTAACCACAGAAAACATCACAGGAGGCATTCCCCATGAATGAACTTACCACAGAAATTATCGCTGCACTAGCCCAAAAACAAGATTTGGACGAAGTTTTTCGTCACCACCTTGAAATCGCCATCAACCAGCTGCTTCAAACTGAATTGGCAGAGTTTTTGGGTTACGAACGCTACTCATACGCTGGGATTAACACTGGTAATAACCGCAACGGCAGTTATGAGCGCTCGTTTGATACGAAGTACGGCCAACTTAACTTAACCATTCCTCGAGATCGCAATGGCCGGTTTGAAAATCATACCTTGCCAGCCTACGGTCGGCACAGTGATAATTTAGAAACAACGGTTATTCAGTTGTATACCAAGGGAATTACCACTGCTGAAATTGCCGAACTCATTGAGAATATGTACGGTGCTCACTACTCCAAAGCCACGGTTTCCAACATGACTAAAGCCGTCAATGAACAGGTTCAAGCTTTCCAGCAACGTCGACTGGCTTCACAATATGCGGCTATCTTCTTAGATGCCACTTACTTGCCGTTAAAGCGGGATACCGTTCAAAAAGAAGCGGTTCATATTGCGATTGGCATTCGTCCAGATGGTACGAAAGAAGTGCTGAACTACCAAGTGGCGCCGACGGAATCAACTGGGATCTGGACTGAATTACTGGGAACCCTGATTAAGCAAGG
>NZ_SULH01000037.1 GCF_007115095.1 Levilactobacillus enshiensis
CAATCAGCGACCTCTTTAGCGTCTTTGAACTCGGTGACTGGTGTCCCTTCGGTCGCCTTTAAAAAGCGTAAATTAGCTCTTTCTTCTTCGCTTAAAGACACATTAAAAGGTAAAGCACCATTAGCAACAATCCGCTTGTAAAACATGTTAATGGCCGTGGTTGGATTTAAGCCCAATTCGCTTAAAACTGCTTCGGTATCATCGGCCAAATCTTTATCAATCTTGACTTGGACCCGTTTCTTTTCATTAACCGCCATGATTGTCTCATCTCCCTTCTTCTACCACTACTATTATACTACCTTTTGAGTACCTTATCAATAGATAAAGCCCTGGCCTCAAATCACTTGAGGTTGGCATTGATCTAAAGGCTGAACTTTTGAGCTGGTTAGCCTGGTTAGCTCTGGCACTCATTTAAAAGCCCCTATTCTTCTGTTTAAGCCATTTAAATCTAACTTAAGTATAAAGGGAAGGTGAGTAAGTCTCAAAACCGTTTAGAAAGGATTTTGCAGCCTTTTAGGACTAGTAGTACAACCCACTGTTGTCGTTGTCGGCCGGCTTTTCTTCTTCGGGGTGTTTGGCCGCGTATTCTCTAGCCGCTTGTTTATTCCACCAAACACCAAATAGATTTTGCATGGTGCC
>NZ_SULH01000038.1 GCF_007115095.1 Levilactobacillus enshiensis
GAGTTAGACAAGTATTCATTGTTTGTGGAAAGACTGACTTACGGCGTGGAATTGATGGTTTAGCGGATATTGTTCAAGAGCAGTTTGAATTAGATCCGTACAACCGAGCGCTGTATCTATTTTGTGGAACTAAGAAGGATCGCTTCAAGGCCCTCTATTGGGACGGCGACGGCTTTCTCCTTTTATACAAACGACTTGAGAATGGTAGACTTCAGTGGCCGACTAATCAGAATGCCGTTCGCAAGCTTAATCTCAAGCAATTAAACCGTCTATTGAGTGGGTGGTCGCTTGACGCGACCATCCACAAAATCAGGCCACCAAGACAGATAAGCTTGACCACGAAAAGATAGCTATTCATGCGCAGAAGGCTATGGTAAACTCAAAATTGATTAGTAATGAATGGTGGGATGGCCCAATGACTTCTGAACAAGAACAAATCGCTATGTTGACTCAAAAGGTAAAAGAGCAAGCCGAAATTATTGATTACCTGACGAGAAAACTCTTCGGTAAAAAAGCCGAGCAAGTCGATCCAGATCAGTTATCACTTTTAGATGAGGACGACGGTGTTTTTACCGAGCCAGAGCAAACTGGCGAAGAAAACCAAACA
>NZ_SULH01000039.1 GCF_007115095.1 Levilactobacillus enshiensis
AAGATAACTTTTAAATTTTTCACTATCAGTTAGTTTTAAAATTTCTTTTTCGGCATTTTCGACAAGCTGCCTTTTCCATTTTTCAGTTTCAACTTTACTTGGCATGATTAACCCTCCTCGGCGTCTACAAACTCTACAGAATTATCAATTTGGGGTAACTTGATAGATTGTGTGCCGTAAAGTGCTAAATATTCGGCATTCTTTTTTTGCCACGCAACTTGAATATATTTGCCATTACCCGCAACTTCTGATAGGTACTTATAACTGCTTTTATCCGTCAAAATAGGTAATTCGCTTGCTAATGCTTCCAGTTCATTTTTCATGATATATCCTCCTTCTTTTACAATTACACTCGTTGGTTAGGTTCACTTTTTGGTTTTTGAAAAGTAAACCTAAATGACGAGTTCACCAACCGAAACAACGTGCAGGGCGGTAGGCAGGTTCTAATCAAAATCAAAACTTAATTTATGGCCGTCAAGCTTTAACTTGGCGTCAAACAACTTTCCTTTTTTGCTCTTGAAACCCTTTAATTTGCTCGTTTCCCCCTTGGTGACCAACGCTTTAAT
>NZ_SULH01000004.1:0-200319 GCF_007115095.1 Levilactobacillus enshiensis
TCCTCAGGTGTGAATCTGGTTCTAGGCATAATAAAATCCCCTTAAGATTAATAGATGAATTATTGTTTTTCATCTGTCAACCTTAAGGGGACTATAGCAGAATATTCTTCTGAAACAGCTGATTTTTAAGTTATGTCCCAGACTTACGCTTTCCGGCAATATTGACTAAACTCCCGCCTTACCGTTCGCCAAACTTGAACCGGAACGCGGTGGGGAGGACGGTCAAAGCCTGAGAAGCGGTCTTTGACCTCGCTTTGAGCCAGAAAGTCACTGTCTCAAAGACGCCATTTTTCAAGCAGATCACTTGAAAAATCCCACGGCTGGGTTCAAATTTGGCTCACTCACGGCTACCTAAAGTGATAACTATCACGCCAGTTACGGGCCAATAAAGTACCGACCATGCCTGTTCTGACAACAATGGGACTAAAACTAGGTAACTTGGTGGTCCCTTCGCCTTAACGGCCGGCAACTATGAGCTGGAGTGGTGCGAACACAACTCGAAGCCTCAAAAACTACGAGTCTACAATCTTGGTTTTCTACTAAGCCAGTAAGAAGTGTACTTACTGACTAAGTAGAAAGACGCACCTGAGCTCATATCTGTCGACCTCTCGGCTTACATTGTTTTCTCAGACAACTCTGAGAATAACCGTAACGGTCGTTATCCATTGAATCTCCAAATACCAGGTAGCTGTGGACTACAGCCATTGTCGTGATAAAACACAATCAGCGCCGGAGGAGGCCAGGGATGGAGCCGGCCGTGAGAGTGGTGTTAGCTGGCGCTTTTTCAGCCAGCTTACAGCACGGGCGACTTTGGAGACACGTGGTCTTCGTGGCTTCAAATCGAGCGAGAAGACTGGTGTTCTGCCAGTCTGAAGCGTCCCCACAGCAGGTGGAATCCCTGGCAGCCGGAGTGCGCCCAATTTAGGCTAATTTAACGGTACGACTGCCTACCGCGTTCCGGTTCAAGTTTGGTGAACGGTAAGGCGGCAGTTACCTGTGACATTAGGAATTACCACTATTTTTAACGTTCAATCTTTAATCCGTTATTTCACTAGCGGCACGAACTTTTTCGCGCAACTTATTTTTTGCTGCTTCATCAATGAAGGCGCCATCGATGGCGTTTAGGGTGAGTTGTTCCATGAGGGACCAATTCAACCCGAACTTTTCGTGAAGCGTGACGAACTCATCCGTCAGCGTCACGTTGGAAACGGTCCGATCGTCCGTGTTGATGGTCACCTTTAGACCGGCACTGAGAAACTCGGAGAGCGGAAAGTTCTCGTAACCTGCTACGGCCTTGGTCTGCACGTTACTGGTTGGGCACATCTCGATGGTGGCACCGGCGCGCTTGGCCTGTTGAATGGTGGCTGGAAAGCCGCTCATGTGAACTCCGTGGCCGATTCGTTTGGCTCCCATGGTCAGAGAGACGGCCACGTTGTCGACGGGGCCCGCTTCGCCCGCGTGGAGGGTAAATGGTAAGCCAGTGGCGAGACCGGCCTTGACGGCTTCGGATAAGTCGAGCGCTGGGTGGTTGAACTCATCGCCGGCAAAGTCTAAGCCCACCACGCCCTGGTCGGCAAATTCGGCGGCCGTTTGGAAGACCTCAATACATTCGGCTGTGGGCCGATCGCGCATAGCGCAGACGATGGCGTTGACAGGAATGCCGAAGTGCTGGGTCCCTTCATGTAGTCCCTCTAAGGTAGCGGCTAAGGCTTCTTTGATCGACAGGCCCTTGGCGGTAAAAATGGCTGGAGCAAAGCGGGTTTCTAAGTAAATGATGCCGTCTTCCGCTGCGGTCTGGACCATGTCATAGCCGGCGATTCGTAGTTGTTCCGGCGTTTGCATGAGGTCGGTCACCACTTGGAATCGTTTTAAGTAATCAATCAGACTGACGGTATCGAGTGGCGCCGTCACCAGCTGGCGCAAGTCGGCATCGTCGGCTGGCAATGTCGCACCAGTGACGGCCGCCATTTTGCGCAGGGCGGCAAGTGAGATGGATCCATCCAAATGACAGTGTAATTCAACCTTGGGATATTGACGAACTGCGGTTTCGGTAAAAGGTTTGACTTGGGACATTGCTGAACTCCTCCTTCACTAACTTCCTTACAGTATACCATGAAAGCGTTTTCTATCTAGCCTTGACATGCTAAATTAACCAACCAGATTGAACGAGAAGCCGAATTTGGGTTGACGTCAGTTATTGCGATGAGCGGCAAGGTTGACACATGATTTCGTGCTTTCCGTTTATAAATGTTAGTTAAACTAATTAATCCGGTTTAATAAAATAGTTTATTTGCTTGAAATCCCTTACAATACCGGTCAAATAGCGACGCGTGAGTTAACAATCTGATTGCAAATTTTACAAATGAGAAATTTGAGTGAAAAACGTTGTTTCGCGGAGCCAAACATTATATGATTAGTCTAATCATCAGGCCGTTTACACTGCGGTAGGTGAAAATTTCGGGCGGCCAATGGATTAAATTCACAGGGCCTTTCCTAGGCAGGTGGATTACCATCATGAATATCAAGGCCACCAACTATCAGTTGCCTATGATTTATTAAAATTTAATGTCAAATCGAGTCGGCAAGTGCCGACAACCTAAAAATAACGCAGCAATACTTAGTACAAAAGAAGTAAATGAATTTATTAGGATGTAAATAACCAGGCGTACAACCGTTGGGGGAGTATCACCAGTTAGCACTGTTACTGGTTTTTTAAGAGAAGGAGCAATTTCATATGAATCAAACAAACACGCGGCTTACGCGGACACTGTTACGTAACCAGCGCGCGGGGAAACGGCGGTATATCAGCGGGTTCGATGGCATTCGGACGTTGGCCGTTTTGGGAGTCATTATTTACCATTTAGCACCGTCAACGCTGCAAGGGGGCTATTTAGGGGTTCCGATTTTCTTCGTGGTTTCGGGGTATCTGATCACGTATCTCTTGATTCAAGAGTGGGATACCAACAATTCAATTGACGTTCTGGGTTTCTATGGACGGCGGCTGAAACGACTGTACCCGGCACTGGTCACGATGCTGTTGGGAACGACTGCCTATATCACTTTGTTTCAGCGCGACTTGTTGGTCAATATTCGTTCGACGGTCATGACCAACCTGATTTATGGTTATAACTGGTTTGAGATCAATCATGGCCAGTCGTACTTTAACCGCTTTAGTGGGGAGTCGCCATTTACGCACCTCTGGTCACTGTCGATCGAAGGTCAGTTCTACTTGGTCTGGCCAGTTGTCGTTATTTTACTGCTCTTATTTGTTCGTAAACGGTCACGCATCCTCGCAATTCTGTTGACGGTCGCGGTTCTGTCGGCGTTGGGGATGGCCATGATGTACGATCCCGCCAATACCAACCGGGTCTACTATGGGACCGATACGCGGATGTTTGCCATCTTACTGGGGGCTAGCATGGCGTTCGTTTGGCCGGCACATAAGTTGAATGCCAATGTGTCGCGTAACCACCGCTTGTTATTGGATGCGGTGGGCATAGTCGCCTTACTCCTGCTGATTCACATGTTCTTCACGATGAACGGTCAGGCTGCAAGTACGTACCGTGGGGGGATGTTCTGGTTCACAGCACTATCCGCTGTGTTAGTCGGCACGGTCGCCCATCCAGGGAGTGATATGAACCGGATCTTAACCAACCGGGCATTTACTTACATTGGCAAACGAAGCTATGGGATTTACCTGTACCAATTTCCCGTCATGATCTTCTATGAATCACGGGTCAACATTGGCAATCACCCGTTGTTGAACTCTTTGGTGGAAGTAGCGCTGATCATGGTGGTCACGGAAGCCAGTTATCGCTGGATTGAAAATCCAATGCGGCATTACCACTACGGTCAGTTGACCAACGATGTCATGCGTTACTTGCATCAACCGCGGGCGCATCGACTAGCCAATACGTTAGGCGTGGTTGCGGCACTACTGTTTGGCTTAACGGCTGTGGGCTTTGTCCAACAACCGGCTGCGGCGAAGCCAACCGCCCTACAGAAGACGATTACGGCTCGTTCAGCTGCGACGAAGAAGAAAAACGAAGCAGCCATTAAGAAACAAAAGGCATTAGCCAAGGCGGCATCAGAGAAAAAGCAGAAACACGACAAAGCCGTAGCCTTCTCTAAGATGTCGAAGGCGGACCAGAAGACTGCGAAGTTCTACTTCTTGACTGCTGATGAACTGCAGTCTAGCAAACAAACCGCGCTGACCGCCATTGGGGATTCCGTGTTGCTGGATGATTCCGGTGACTTACAGGATGTCTTCCCCGGCGCCATCGTTAATGGGGCAGTTGGTCGGCAAGCGGCAGATGTTCCGGGTGTCATTTCGAGCATGGCCCAACGTGGTCAGTTAGCCAAGAACGTCCTGATCAACATCGGGACTAACGGGTACATCACGCCAGCGCAGTCTGATCAGATTATTCACGCTATCGGTGCGGATCACCAGATCTTCTGGGTCACGGCCCACGTCCCAACGCGTGAATGGCAGAATTCCGTCAACAACCGGATTCAAAAGACGGCGGATAAGTACAAGAACGTTCACGTCATTGATTGGTACACGACAGCGAAGAATCACCCGAGTTGGTTTGTTGATGATCACGTTCACCCGAACAATACCGGGAACCAGTACTTCACGTCGCTGATTGCCAAAACCATCGCGAAGGTCAATGGCTAGTTTCTAAGCGTCAGCTTTACCGACGTTAGTGAACTGACGACCCTTAGATAGGGGCAACGGCGCTGCTAGCTAATATAACAAAATCGTTTCAATAGTCGTGTAACCCTTGATATATCAGGGTTCACGGCTTTTTTGTTTCTTCACTAATAAGGCCCCACAATGTAAGTTGGCTGAATTTACACATCAACCACATTTTTTTCGGTGAAACTGCTAAATTCAAGGGGTATTGACTAGCTAAAAAAGGGCGACGTGGTATTATGACAATGAATTCAAGATGAATTCAGGAATACAATCTACTGGGGGGTAATTGTTATGATGAAAAAGGTTGCAATGATCGCGGCGGCAGCAGCTATGGTATTACCATTGGGTTTAGGGGCTATTGCTCCCGCTAATGCCGAAGTTACTGCTTTCGCGGCCACCAAGGCGGCTGCCAAGAAGACCACCTACACGTTGGCCAGCAGCAAAGCCGTCAAAAAGGCAGCTTACCACGTTAAAAGTGGGAAACCAGAATTATTTAGCGCCTTGTTTGCAGCAGACAAGTCTACTGTCAGCTTAACTAAGAAGGGGACGTTAGCTGGCGAAAAGACCTACTATGCAACGAAGAAAATGGTAGTCACGAACAAGGCAAAGAAGGAAACTTTAGTCTTTGTCACGAGTGGCAAGACGTCCGGTTGGGTTAAATTGTCCAAATTGACCGCCGGCATGTTCAAAGCGGCTGATGGCAACAAGGCCGGTGTTAAGATGGCAGATGCCACTACAGCTGGGGCTAAGGTAACGGCAACCGCTAAGAAGACGACTGCGAAGAAAGCAACTGCCAAGAAGACGGTTGCTAAGAAAGCAACGCCGAAGAAGGCTGTCGCCAAAAAAGCAACTGCCAAAAAAGCAACTGCCAAGAAAGCAACCCCTAAGAAGGCTGCTGCTAAAGGCACGACCTTTACTTTAGCTAAGTCTGTTCAACTCAAGAAGACCGCTTTCCATTTCAAGGGCACGAAGCCAGCTTACTTCTCCGGCAAGTTTGCCGCTGACCAACCTAAAGTAACGTTGACTAAGAAGGGCACTTTAGCCGCTGGTAAGACTTACTACGCAACTAAGAAGATTACGGTTAAGCAAGGCAAGAAGAACGTTCAGTACCTCTTGATCACGAACAAGGGCTGGGTTCTGGCATCACAATTAGTTGCCGGCAAGTTCTAGGCAATTAGTTCAAGACAAATACGTTTCCAGAGTGAGTCCGGGACAAAATTCCCGGACTCTTTTTGCGTTCCGAACGTCTATGGCTGAAACGTGGAACCAAAGGCAGTCAACTCCGCTTAACCCCGATAGACAAACAATCCAAGCCCGGAATTATTCGGCTATCGAAGCATCGTTCATGCTCATTGACTAACCGCATCTTGTCCCACTCTCTTGATTTGGTCTAAAACTAGGTGGTGGTCTGTTTTTTCGGTCGGCTTACAGGGTGTTCCCAGACAACGCCGAGACTGACAATAATTATCGTTATCAATTGGCTTCCAAACGATAGCTAATGCCCAAAAGTTACCCCGATTTTCGGGTCACAATTTACAATATTTACGACCACGTGTAAACGGAACACGACCTGTCGTAATGGCTGTCAGATTAAGGTTTCTTAACGTTTCTTAGAACTTGATAAGGTCTAAAAGTAAACGCTTTACAATGCATGACAAAGCAAGCATAATGGAGTCGTAAAGGCACGAAGAATCTACGGAGGTGTTTTTGATATGGTTAAAACAAAAGCAGTAATGATCGGTGCTGGTTTAGCAAACATGGCCGCAGCGGTTTACCTGATTCAAGAAGCCCATTGGCGCGGTGAACAAATTACGTTCTACGGCGTTGATATGCACGGTGCTAACGATGGTGGCGATACCAATGAATTCGGTGACGAATATTGGAACAAGAACCATCCGCTGGATAACCAAACAGGGTACGTTGCTCGTGGTGGCCGGATGCTGAACTACCGGACATACGTTGATTTAATGGACTTACTCGACCGAATTCCGTCTGCAACCGAAGAGGGGATGACGGCCGCCGAAGATACCCACGATTTCGACTCGCATCACCGGACCTACGACAAGGCACGGCTGTTGCAAGGCGGCAAGGGAATCATTGATGGTGGGAAGTTAGGCCTTAACAATAAGGACCGGGTCTTACTCTCCAAGTTAGTTCTGATGCCTGATGAGGAAGAAACTAAGCTCGACAACATTACAATTGCCGAATACTTCAAGGACGATCCACACATGTTCCAAACTAATTTCTGGTACATGTGGGAAACGACCTTTGCCTTCCGCATCCAAAGCTCCGTTCAAGAATTACGGCGCTACATGCACCAAATGATTTATGAATTTACGCAAATTGAACACTTAGTCGGGGTTAACCGGACCCGTTACAACCAGTTTGAAAGTATCATGCTCCCACTGATCAACTACTTAAAGGATCAAGGGGTCACCTTCCTCGACAACCGGATCGTCACGGATTGGGAATTTGCCGACAGCCCACTGCAAGACGAGATTACCGTTACGGGCTTACACGTCAAGAACTTGGAGACTGAGAGCGAAGAGTTAGTGGACATTGATGACGACACCGCAGTCATCTTTACCAACGGCTCCATCACCGACTCGGCGACGATGGGTGACTACAACACGCCAGCTAGAGAAAATATGGAATACGGCATCAGTGCGGCCTTGTGGAAGAAAGCCACGGAACGGTTCTACAACTTAGGGACGCCAGATAAGTTCTTTAACGACCGGAAGAATTCCGAATGGGTCAGCTTCACCTTGACCACGAAGAACCACCTGTTGCTAAACGAAATTACGCGGATTACCACGCAGGTTCCTGGGAACGCGTTGAACTCCTTCTTGTCCACGACGCCAATCACGCCATTGGGTCAAAAGGACATTAACATGTCGATCGTGGTGCACCACCAACCACACTTTACGACCCAAAAACCTAACGAATCCGTTATCTGGGGCTACTTCCTGTACCCACGTCGGACCGGTGAGTTCGTCCACAAACAGTACATCAAGATGACTGGTAAGGAAATGGCTCAGGAATTGATTGGGCAACTGTCCAAGGTCGATCCAGGTCCAAACAATATTAAGGACAAAGAACCAGAAATTCTGGACAGCATCATCAACAATATCCCGGTTTACATGCCATATGCTTCAGCATTGTTCAACAACCGGGCCAAGTCAGACCGGCCAGAAGTTATTCCAGCACATTCCACCAACTTAGCCTTCACCGGTGAATTTGCGGAACAACCTTACCAGATGATCTTCACGGAACAAAGTGCGGTTCGTTCTGGGGAAATTGCGGCTTACCACTTTACCGGTATTTCCATGGACAACTTAGTTGATACACCACGTTACGATAAGGATCCGAAGACCTTGTTGAAGGCCACGAAACGGATGTTTAGCTAACTTTTAAATTTCGGGGTAGAGCCAGTGTGCGACTCGTCTTCCTTGCGACATGACGCATTCACTGTGGGCACCTTTACCCCCGACCAAAAAGACAACCAACTCGATGACGAGTGGGCTGTCTTTTTTTTGCGAGGTTGAAACTGGCGAACCACTATAGTGTGAGTGTACCGTTTAGCAGCTTGGTGGGGGTCAGAAAAGGACTGTAGACTGTCAGTTTGAAAAGAAGGGGGAGTTAGTCGAGCAAGCGATGGGGTGTGGAGAATTCGCCATGCTAAACTAACGACTGAATCGAGGCGGATGGGATGACTGAGAAACAGGCGTTATGTTCTGAGTTGACTGGGCAGCGAGGCGCAATGTGGTTGTTGGGTGGCTATTCGGTAGCCAATACGTTCAGTAAGATTGGACTATCTTACGCAATGGGGTGGTTTATCAACTTGGCCATTGCCGGTCAGATGACACGGGTACTAGGGGTTGGTGCGCTTGCACTAGCGGCCTTAGGGTTGATCTATGTATTTTCCGTCAGTGTGACCGCCACGCGGCTGGCAATCATGCAGCGCGTACAACAACGGTTAAAGGCTAAAATTTACCGCAACGTCTTCCAGCACGATTGCCGACAAGCCGGTGTGTCGACTTCAGACGCCTTTAACGTGGTAGAAACGGTGGTGCCCACGCTAGCGACGGATTATTTTGGCAGTCGGCTGAGTCGAATCGGCAACATTCTACAAGTGACGCTGTGTTCGTTAGCCCTGTTGTGGGTCAGTGTGCCGCTGTTTGGTCTCTTTGGTCTCATTTCAGCAATCCCGTTCTTGGTCAATCCCTTGATTCGGCGGCGATTTGGGCGCTACAAGGGCGTTCTTAATCGAGAGATTGCGGCGCACATGACACTCTGGACGGGGATTTTAAACGGACTGACGACCATCAAGGCGTTTTCTGCCACGCCGATTTTTACGCGGCAACTCACGCAGGCTGATGGTCAGTTGGAAGAGCAGCGACGCAACGCAACGTTGTGGGATGTACGAATCAGCCAGTTGTCGACGTTGCTGACAATGGGGGCACAGATTGGGTGTATGTTAGTGGCTGCCTTATTTATTCTGAACAGGCAGATTACAGTTGGTGATTTAACCATCACGATGCAATTACTGAACTATATCGTGCCAGCCAGCAATGGTCTAAATGTGGCTAACCTGAAGATGTCAGCAACGCAGCCGTTGCAACAGCGGATGCAGCCATATCTAGCGGTTACGTCCCCAGCGGCATCGCGCCATTTTAGGGTGGGAAAAATTGTGGTTAAAAATCTCAGTTATCGTTATGGGTCAGAGTCGCCCGTCTTTACCAAACGCAATATGACGTTTGACTATCAACAAAAGACGGCCATTATCGGTCCCAGTGGTTGTGGGAAAAGCACGTTGATGAAGATCATCGCGGGACAGCTGACGGGATATCAGGGAACGGTTACGATTGGCGGCGTTGCTGTGAAAGACATTGAGCAGACTGAGTTGTATCGACACGTGGTGTACATTGATCAGGCACCGATGATCTTTAGGGGCACCGTCCTTGACAACGTCACTCTCTTTGGCGCCATTCAGAGTCCTGTGGTCGACGAGATCCTACGTCGCTTAGGCTTGTTTGCCATTCGTCAGCGCGTGATCACGGCTGGAAATGCCCAGCTATCCGGTGGGGAACGACAACGAATATCCCTTGCTAGAGCATTGTTAGTCGCGGCACCGGTGCTGATTATCGATGAGCCGGATAGTGGGCAAGACCCCGTCACGTCAGCCATCATTCAGCGACTGATTTTTGGCCTGAGGGGCCGAACGGTACTAGTTGTGACTCATAACTGGGATGAAGCTTATTTGGCACGGTTTGAGCAGGTCGTTAGACTGTGACCGCCCGCTAATAGCATGCAAAAGGTCAGAATGAGGATAGCGCCAACTTTGTACCTAGATTAATAGAAACAAGGTACGAAGTATTAACCAATCATGGCTCAATTGGCACCGAATATTTAGCAATTGAATTTAACTTTTAAGATAGATTAATGCTGTATATAACACATTTAAAAGGGGTTTACTAAGATATGAAATTATGAAAAGAGCAGAGTGAAATTCTATAATTGAGTGCCAACTGGTGATATAGTGGTAAAAATAGATGGGCGGTGTAATCGTGCAAAATGTAGAAAAAGATAGGATTAGCATTCGGATTGATCGCGATAGAAAAGAAGCGGCACAGAAGGTTTTTAATGAGATGGGATTGGACTTGGGCACAGCTATTAATATGTTTTTGGCTCAGTCAATTCGTGATCAAGCACTTCCGTTCCAACCTTCAGTTTATGGCCAACGCCTCTCACAAGCTCTGAAGGAAGCAGCAAAGGGTGATGTTACAACTTTTGATACTGAACAGGACTTTTACCATTATTTAGATAATTTGGGGGACTAAATGAAGGTTAAGATGATCTAATTTTGCTACTACTGGATACCGGAACACATGATATTCTCAAGCTTCATTAGAAACCAAAAAAAGGTTAAGTATCAGCTAGTGTGGGGTTAGCTAATGCTTAATCCTTTTTAGCTAAGTAAATCTTTGTTAACTCGCCATGTCATTGACATTGACGCGGTGGGTCTTAGTCCCTTGCCAAAATGGGATTTTAACCACGCCCATGACCTTGTCAGCGGCAACGTAGCCCCAAGCGCGACCGTCCTCGGAAATGCTCCGGTGATCGCCCAGCACAAAGTAGTGGTTGGCGGGAACGGTATTGCCCTGGTATTTCCAATTACCAGCTTTGGCAAGGCTCCCTAACGTCCAGTTGCCAGTTCCCGTTGTGCGTTCCGCCTGACTGATGAAGGATTGCTTGATGGGGCGATTGTTGACGTAAATGTAACCGTTCTTGCTAACGACCTTGTCGCCAGGCAGACCAATCACCCGTTTAACGTAGTTGGTATTCGGTGCGGCGGTCGGATCTTCCCCGTAAGCATCAAAAACGATGACGCTGAGACGCTTTAATTTAAGCGGTTTGATCACACCCATGCGTTCCTTGTCGGCCAGGTTAGGTTCCATGGACCCACCGGAGACCTTAACGACTTCGAACAAATAGGTGCGCACGACCAGGACGACTACCAGGGCCACCAGAATAGGCACGACCCAACTTAAGATGCTACGTAAAATTTTCATGACGAATTGAATTCCCCCAAATTAAAGTTGACCTCGCCGTTTAACGGCAAGCATATAGCCTGTATTTTAGCATAGCCCATCTCATTCTTAGCTCGTTTAGCGAAATCTTAAGCAAAATGACGAGAAAGTTTGTGCAAAAGGTAGCGCTTTCAATGAAAATATGTAACAATAAAGAAGCAGAACAGTTCACAACAGGTAATACGAGGAGGAAACAACATGGCAGATCAAAAAGAATTACTGGCAGTTGCAACGGCAATGCTCGACAAAGCTTACACGCCTTACTCTCATTTCCACGTTGGCGCGGCAGCAGTCGGTGCTAGCGGCAAAATCTATGGTGGCTGTAACATCGAAAATGCGTCGTACGGGGCAACAAATTGTGCGGAAAGAACGGCGATATTCTCAGGCATTGCTGCGGGTGAGAAACACTTCACAGCCCTGTTAGTGACTGGGAACACGGACGGTCCCATCGCCCCTTGTGGTATTTGTCGCCAAGTCATCGCCGAATTTTTCGACGCCGACGCACCAATTTATCTGACCAACCAAAAGGGTGCCTTTACCGAAACCACGGTGGAAGGAATTCTTCCGGGTGCCTTTACTGAATTGAAGTAAAACGTTACAGCGTTTGAATTTTTTATGTGGAAAGTGGGACATCAGGCGGTTAAGCGCAACAAACTGCTTGGTGGCGCACGTTTCGACACGATAATGGCAAAAAATAAAAGAGGCTGTGACATAACTAGCCTCTATACAGACAAATGAGACAAGAAACCGAACTTTGATTTCTTGTCTCATTTGTCTTTGTCTTCTGTTCTTAGAACTGGTCCCTAACGTAACCAGTTTCATGATGTTTAGGGCCATTATGACGAGTCCAGCCTCTTTTTTGACCTTCTCAAGTCCTCGTACCGAGAACCGATTGAAACGCAAAGAAGCCTTCATCTTCCCAAAAATTGGCTCAACATCAATCTTCCGTTGTCCATAGATATTGCCAGTTTTGGGAGCTGAAAGTAGCTCTCGTTGTTTAGCCTTAAAGTATTCCCAAGCCTCATTTACTGAAATTCTTCGTAGACTACCTTTTGGAGTCAATGCTGCGGCAATTAGGTTATGGTTCTCGTCGTATCTTTCAGCGACATATTTTTTAAAGTCACGTGTGAACCCATACTTATCGGTTCGTTGCCGATAGGTCTTGAAGTTAAATCGAATTCCCTTGGGGTCAATAAAATAGTCGTCTTGCTCACAGTAATCCCAGTTCATGACCTTTCGATCATCACTTTTCCATTTACGACTGTTTTCTTTAAGCATCGTTCCGTATGGAATTAGCGCTACATGACTGCTTAGATCGTCCTCTAAGTATCGATAGTTACTTTCTGAACCGTAACCGGCATCGGCTACGATGGTTGATCCTAAGGTATCGTGGTGTTTCAAATGTTGTGTAAATTGTTTGAGTGTCCGCGTGTCAGTTGGATTTTGAAATAATTGATGATTTTCTTCTGGAATGTAGTCTAATGCAATACTCAAAGTGGTTTGATTCATGTTATAATAATCTTGCATATTGAATGTCCTTTCGGGGATAATTTCGCGGAGTATCGGCGGCCACCGATACTCTTTTTTATTTTCTATTATATCAAAAGTGGTGCTAGGAAAATCCGAAGATTTTCCTAGCACCACTTTATTTTAGAGACTTATGTCACAGCCTCAACTTTTATTTACACCACTATATCAAAGCGCGCACCGTCAAACAGCTTACGCGCATGACGCTTCCCTTTTCGTTATGCCAAATTAATCAGCCACGTTTGGTAAACTGCCGGCTGTAAAACTGCCCCCATAATCATTTTGGTTAAATCCGCCAAAGCGTCTGGCGTATCGGGATAGAGCTGCTGTTGAACACCCGCCGCATAGTGAAAGACTGGTCGAGAGAGAAAATAACGCAGGAAATTCACATCTGTCGTTCGTAAGACCTGCTGCTCTCTACCAGCACGCAACATAGCTTGAATCCGCTGATTGGCCTCATCATCCACCTTTACATGCAGCTGATGCTTTAACTGAACATCATCTAAGAGTACTTGTAGGGCCGCTACTGTCGCTGGTTGCGCACGAGCAAACCGGTACAGCGTCTGAATACTGGCCACTAATTGGCGAGTCATCGGTGCCTCGTCATCGATACCTTTCACTACGGCTAGACTTTGTTCGTGCACCGTCACTTGAAAAACAGCCGCTAGTAACGCTTGTTTATTCTCAAAATAAATATAGACGTTTGATTGCGGAATCCCGGCTCTTTTAGCTACCTTGGTGGTTGAAAAATTGGCGAGTCCAGCCTCCGCCAAGAGGTCAATTGCCGCTTTTATCAACCGATTATACTTATCTTCATCCTTTAATTTCATGGCGTTTTGCTCCCCTCAATATCTTTTCTTTAGTTTATCAGTTGACAAAGTATAAGTCTATCTTTTATAATGGATTCCAGTTTAAAAGATAGACTTATACTTTAAAAGGAAGTCCTTATTGATGAAAATTATTTTAACCGGATCATTAGGTCACATTAGTCGTCCCGTCGCTGAACAATTAGTTGCTGCTGGTCACGACGTCACCGTGATCAGTCATAACCCCCAGCGCGCCGCAGAAATTACTACTTTAGGTGCAACACCTGCTATTGGCAGTATTGCCGATGAAGTCTTCTTGACACAAACTTTCAAGGGCGCCGACGCCGTGTACCTCATGATTACCGCGGCAACAGATGGCGCCAATATTTTTGCAGCAGGCAGAAAACAGGCGACCATTTATGCCAACGCAGTCACGGCGGCCGGAGTTCAGCACGTGGTCAACCTCAGTAGTGTTGGTGCTAACTTAGGACCAGAAGTCGGCTCCCTTCATATTTATCAAATTATCGAAGGTGTCCTCACCGCGGCACTTCCTAACGTTAATCTGTCCTTCATTCGCCCAACCGGGATGTACTATAACTTGTACGGGGCATTGACCAGTATCAAACGCGACCACGCCATCTATACCAACGCCGACCTGGCGAAAACCCAATCTTGGGTCGCACCAGCAGATATTGTGCCAGTCGTCTTGGCGGCGCTACTCACGCCACAACCCGGCGTGACGAGTCAATACGTTGCTAGCGATGAACAGACTTACAACCAAGTGGCCGCCATTCTTGGGGCAGCACTCACCATGCCTGATCTCAAAGCCGTTCACGTTGACGATACCACCTTGCTCGCCAACATGACGGCGGCAGGTCTACCCGTCAATTTTTCACAAGAATATGTAAAGACGGGCGCCTATCAGCGCGACCATGACTTCTATGCGGATTATCGCGCGCATCAGCCAGTACTCGGACCAACAAAATTGACCACGTTTGCCCAAGAACTAGCGCAGGCTTATCAGCAAGTTTAAGAAGGCGTAAGACCCAGATGACACTATTACGATCAATGTAAAGTTAGCTAATCATCAGGTGGGCTGTTCTGTGTTTATCTGACAAACTTTTAAAATTTGTGGTATTTATAACGTAGTGAACACCTATTGATTAGTCGACCACGTGCTTCATAAAATGCAGCGGCAGAAGAAAACTAATAACGTCAGCACGTTTCAGTATTTGACTTGAAGTGAGATCGTAATATGTTTAAGTCAGTTAAGTTTTGGGCTCTGATTTTATTCGCCTTCAAACTTAAAGATGCTTTTATAGAATCGCCATTTCAATATGCTTGGTTTATAAATCTCTTGATTGGAAGCTTGGCGCTCTTGGCATTAATCCGTACAGCTATTAACGACAAGTACCCACCTGTTAATTTTTTAAAATGAGGCATCTACTATTTTATGCATCGAACGCCCTCTCAGGATAATTTTGGCGGGTGTCGGGTGCGACCGATGCTCTTTTTATTTTAGTTATACCAAAAGCTGGTTACGGAAAATCCTCAGATTTTCCGTAACCAGCTTTTGTTTTGGAGGCTTATGTCACAACCTCTTTTGAGTTATGCCGCAGGTCCTTTTTGTCGTGGTGGGAAATGTGGCCTGGTGGCAGTGATGTTGTCAGTTAGCTTAAGTGAGTTAACGTACCTAACACGTTAGAATACTACTTTGAACAAATTACTTTGACACACACAGTAGTATGTGATACATTAAGACCATCGAAAAAGAAAGGAAGTGGCAGCATGGCTGAGATTATTTCCAAAGATCTAATCCGGGGCCATACGGATACCATCATCTTGAATATCCTGCAACAGGGGGATAGCTATGGGTACCAAGTGGCCAAGCGGGTGAAGGAACTCAGCGCAGGACACTATGAGTTGAACGAAGCCACGCTGTACACCGTCTTTCGCCGACTGGAAAAGAACGGGGCGTTGACCGACTACTGGGGCGATGAAACGCAGGGGTCACGCCGCAAGTACTATCACGTGACGGCAGCCGGCCGCGAGTTACTCGCAGAGAATACGGCGGCCTGGCAATTTGCTAAGCCAATTATTGATGATTTGATCACCGGAAAGATTACTACCGAGGAGGACTAGGCATGGATAATATTACGATGGACGTGCGCACCCGTCTGGATCAACTTTTCAGTCAATATCAGCCATCACGGGCATTGACAGAGCTTAAAGAAGAATTGGTGGGCGACCTGACCGAGGCCGTTACGGAAAAAATGAATCAGGGAATGGCCGCGGATGCCGCGTTGGACGAGGCCATGGACCAATTGGGTGACATCGATACGTTGCTCAAGGACGTTGCGGCAGAAAATAGTGATCAACAGGCGGCTGATGCCGATGCTGAGACTGAAGCTGATGAGAAGCAGGAGCGGGCCAACGGTCAGACGGATGATAGCACTGACGCTGACCACGATACCACGATTCACATCGACGAAGAGAACGGAGAAGACCGGGTCCGAATCGGTAAGTTGAAAATCGTCGGCGACAAAATCAGCTGGGGCGACCACGTCATCGTTGATGGTGACAACGACAAGGTTGACCTTGGCGGCTTGGTCAAGGTCGATGGGGACCACGTCACCGTTGCGAATGGTATTGTTGATGTAAAGGGCGATGATGTCCGGATCAATGGTGAACGGCCCCGCCGGACTTATGTGGAGTCTTTACGGTTGGTCAACACCCAGTCCTTTGCACCAACCGACCTGAATCTCTTGAACATTGACTACCGCGACGCTGCGGTTAAAATTGGCCCGGCTGCTGGTGATAACATCGTGGTCAACGAGTATATGAGTCGTGACAACAGTCGCTTTTACCTGCGTTCGACGCATCGCGGTAGTGAGCTTAATATCAGACAGGGCGATCGGCCACATCTCTGGCCAGTCCACATGCGCGCCGAGATTTTCCTACCAGCACAACTAAAGGGCAAAGTCAGCGTCCATGTTGGCAACGGTAGTCTAGAAGTCAGTGACCTTAACACACCGCTGATTGTGGATGCTAAGGCAACGAATGGGAGCATGCGGGCATTCGACGACCACGTTCAGCTCTTGAACATGAATTCAGCGAATGGCTCCGTCAGAGTCGACCAGAGCAGTGCGGACAAATTTAACTTGTACAGTCGAAACGGTAGCGTCAAGCTAAAACAAACGACTGGGGCCAGTGCGATTGAATCCATGAATGGGAGCGTTAAATTAAGCGACTACGTGGGCAATACCATCGTCAATAGCCGCAACGGGTCCGTCAAGTTTGAGAACGTCACGGGCCGGGTCGAAGGCTATACCGCAGATGGCTCGGTGCGGGCCCAAAACTTGAACGGTAGTGGTGTCTTCCAGTCCAAAAACGGGAGTATCAACGTGCAGGTCAATCAACTGACTGGCGATATTACCGCGAAGAGCAGTAACAGTAGCGTGACGGTTCAGATGCCGATCATGACGGATTACACGTTCGATGCTAAGAACGATGACAGTCGCGTTGAGGTGCCCGAAGAAGCCACGTTAACGTTGAGTGACAAACACCACAAAATCGGCCAAGTTGGTGACCAGCCGGAAGCCAACGTGATTGCCCAGACCAAGAACGGGAGTGTCCATATCAGCTAACTCCTCCAGCTGAAATGGTGGCAATTCCGGTACGCTGACGTGACCCCTTCACGTCAGTCAACTCGTAAAATCCTTAAATAGTCGTAAAACCGTCGATCACCTGGTTGGGTGGTCGGCGGTTTTTGCTGGTTGCCGATGATTAAAACCGAAAAACGTTATGCGGTTAGTAAGGTGAACTAACTATCTGGTTGCAAATAAAATCGAGTCAATAAAGGCCTCGATTTACCAGTAGTTACAACGCTCACGTGAAAAATGAAAGCTTGTTTTGACAAGGTACCTAGTTATTTTGACGTTGGTAAGGTAACTTTGAATGGAAAGCGTGAGGGTGGTTGTTATTTGGTGAAAATGGGGGCTGACATGCTATGCTATGACTATAAGTTTAGGCTGACCATGACCGATGACAGTAACGTTTGCGGATAATTACATGTTTAGATGATTATTAATGAAAATGACACGCATATTTACACTCTTATCCCCTCAATCAATCAATCTGTATAATTTTCTGATTGTTACCAGTTCACCCAAAATGGGGTACAGCGGGTGTCTGGGAGTGCGGTATAATCAGGGTAGACTAGGACTAACTAAAAAGGGCTTTTCTCCGGGTAACATGCACGGAAAAAAGCCGAATGGGTTCAATAAACGTAACGTTTGTTGCTAATTGTAAAGAAAAAAGCAACAATTTCGCGAAAAGGGTTTCTTTTTATTGCAGGAGAGGTGATACTAGGGGAAGCTACTTGGCATTTTGTTCGTAGAGGTGCCACCAAGGTTGCGATTGGTGTAAGTCGATCTGTGTGATTTGTGTCAGTGGTATTTGACGTGATCTCCCTGCTGTGAGGCCTAAGTAAACGGTCGAGTCGGTGAGGTAGTCAACGGTTCCCGTGTACGTCACGTCATGAAATATTAGTGAAGTTACTTGATTATTTTGGTAAGCGGCTCGCAGAAGGGGCCGAATTTGTTGGCTAGAAAGTTGCATAAGACTCATCACGTCCTCGGAAAAGATTAATTCCATTATAGAACGGATGTTCGTTTTTGCAAACCTGAAATTTCATTTTACCCAGTTATTTAATTGAATAGTGAAATAGTCGTAGGGTTAGCCACTTTAGAAATATTGGTTGGTGACGTGGCAATAATTATCGGCTACAATTAAGTCCCGTAGCTGTGCAATTCTTAAGAGAAAAAGGTAGTGTCTACCGCTATCTTAGAAGGAGTAATGGACTGATAATGACTGAAACGACTAATGAGGCTGTAACGGAAGCCCAACTGAAAAAAGAATTTGACGATTTGTACATGCATATTTTCAAGTACATCGGCGACTTCGTTTCCATTCCCACTCAGAAGTACAATCTGACTTTTGAAGCCTACATGGTGATGGACAACGTGGCTCGGAGCAAAAACGGCCAGACCTTAGTTGAGTTAGCTAAGTTAGAGGGCGTCTCCAAGAGTGCGATTGCGCGGCAGGTTAATGTTTTGCTGAAAGAAAACTATGTGATGCAAAAAGTTGATCCTAATGACCGGCGGGTGAAATACATTACCTTGACCGCTGCGGGCAGTCGGGTACAACGGAACTTGGCTCAGGCTACAGACGAACGGTTCCATCGGTGGTTAGGCTTCTTCGGCAAGGACGAAGCTGAACACTTTATTGAAGTGCTGCATCGCGCAAACGAACGCGCCATTGCAGCTGGCTTTGTTGGTTTTGACAGCTTGCACGACAAGCGTCGGAACTCCAACCGGAGTCACCGGGGCTAATTAAATGACATTTCTGAGACGACGATGCGGTGAACTGACCGGTCGTCTTTTTTTCTGCACTTTTTTGGGAGGCAACTAGCGGAATCGCTTCATGATAGTTCGTTAGGATTAATCGTCGCCAGTAATTTCGACGTCTGCGGGGAGTATCTATAATCTGGGAAACGGTCCTCTGACTTTTAACAATTATGAGTCGTCAAAGCATTGCTGAGATAACGATATCTGACTGTCATAATTGCTCACAGCCTAGGCAACTGTGAGTGAGTCGAATTGGGACCGGAATGCGGTGACGAAAAGGGCGCTAGAATTGGCCACAACATTCGGACAATTCTAGCGCCTAATTGATTAATGGTTAGAATCAAATGGTTCACGTAATGCCAATATCAGCCGGGAGGGCAGTCAAAATAGGCTCAGCCGTGGCATTGTCTTAGCTGAGTGGTCTGCTCAGGTTAGACAAAACCGAGTTTTGAGACCTGAACTTTGGGCTCAAAATCGTGTTCACAGCGTTCCAGCCTATTTTGACTGCCCGGTAAGGCGGTTGACAAGGACCAGATGAGATTTAACACGAGCTACTTCAACAGCTCAGGGTTGATCCGGTGGTCCTTGAAATAGAACTCGCGGTCGTGGTCGTTGACAGCACGCATGACGTGACAAGGCGTGCCCACGGCAACAACGTTATCTGGTAAGTCCTTGGTGACCGTACTCCCGGCGCCGATAACGACATTGTTGCCAATCGTCACACCAGGCAGGACAATGACGCCAGCACCGAACCAACAGTTTTTACCGATATGAACCGGCGCATTGTACTGATATTCCTGTTCCCGGAGTTCCGGCAGGATGGGGTGACCAGCCGTGGCGATGGTCACGTTGGGGCCGAACATGGTGTGATCACCCACGTAGATGTAGGTGTCATCGACCATGGTGAGGTTAAAGTTGGCGTAGATGTGGGCGCCGAAGTGGACGTGGTGGCCACCGAAGTTACTGTGAAATGGGGGTTCGATGTAGCAGTCGGGGCCGATGCTAGCGAACATCTCCTTGAGCATGGCTTGACGTTTGGCCCCTTCCGTGGGACGCGTTTGGTTAAAGTCGTAGAGCTTGTCTAAGCATTTCTCCTGTTCGCGGGCAATGCTGTCATCGCCAGGAAGGTAGAGATCAACCGTGTGCAGTTTGTCTTTTTCCATAGTTAGCAATCCTTTCGAGTTGCGGCTGGCATCAGGCGTCAATCGCAACCATTAGTCTACGCTCATTATACAACAGTAAAATGGCAAACATGACGACGTAGAGGATTAAGGGGAGCCAGGCGTAGTTGAGGACGATCATGTGCTGGGTTGCCGTGTTTTGGGCGTGGTTGGCAACGTAGCCTGAGAAGTGGAAGAGACCCGCAGTCACCAGACCACCGAGGCCCAGACCAACGTTGACGCCGAAGTCATCGGTCGAGGCCAGAATCCCCTCGGCCTGAATGCCCATGGCCATCCCGTAGCGAATCGTATCGGCGATCATGATGGACACGAGGCCAATGATGAGACCATTGCCGATTGAGTTGATCAGGATACCGGCAAACAAAACAACGAGGTGGTTCAGTAAGACCCCAATGGTTAGAATCAGCTGTCCTAAAGCGGCGAGCGCGATTCCGCCCAGCATGGTACGCTTCTTGCCCCAATGGTCGGCAGCGTGCACGATAAGTAAGACGCCAATCAGTGCGGCAAAGGTGAAGCTGTTGGCCCATGGCACCAGCGCTTCGCTGTGCTGTAGGTATTTAAAATAGTAAATCGTGGTCTGATTTTTAATCGCGGTGGTCAGCCAGTACAGTAAGATGACGACGGAAATGACCAGCCACGGCTGATTCTTGCGGAGCATGGTGCCGACCGCGTGCCAGGATTGGTGGGACTGGTCGGGATTAGTAAAGCGTTCACGGACGTGGAAAAAGGTATTCCAGATGAGCGCGAGGGAAATCAAACCGAACAAGACGATGGTCAACAGAAACCCGCGTTGCTGACTGCCGTGACCGAAAAAGGCGACCAGTGGCAGGGTGAAGATGGCCACGATGATCTGTACGGAGCTGCCACCGAATTGACGAATCACACCGAGCAGGGTCAATTCCTGCGTATTTTGGGTCATGGTCGGTAGAATCGACGTGATGGGCAGGTTGACGGCGGTGTAGAAGAATCCTAGCCCCAGGTAGGTCACATAGGCCCAGATGAGTTTGCCAGTCCCGCTAAATGGTGGGGTGACAAAGGTCAGGACGGCGAAGAGCACGTAGGGGAGCGCGTACCAGAGAAAGAATGGTCGACTCTTGCCCCATTTAGAATGCGTGCGGTCGATCATGAGCCCGATGATGAGACTTTCGACCACGTCAGCAAGGCGCGCCACGATGAAGAGAATGGCGGCGGCACTGGCGGACAGACCGTAAACGTCGGTGTAAAAGAAGAGCAGGTAGGTGGTCATCATCTGAAAGACCAGGTTGTCGGCTGCATCGCTGAGACCGTAGCTGAGGCGTTCTGGCCATTTTGTTTGCCAAGGTTGATTCAAAGGGCAAGCCTCCTAAGAAAGAAAATGTGAGGACATAAAGGGCCAACCGACGAGCTGGAAGGGTTGGCCTGTAACGTTACTGTTTATTTTTCTCCGCGACTAAGCGACGGTAGACTTCGGCGCCAACTAAATCGTTGGTGACCATCCACACGATGTGGCCGAGAGATTCAGAGAGGTGTTCTTCCTTTGGCTGATTTTCGGGAGCGGGCACGGTGCCCATCAGTGGCATGATGCCGAGGTGAAAGGCGACCCAGATGGCGAGGCCGAACCAGGTGCCGGCATCCTTCTTAACGAAGGGCAGCTTTTCGCCAATAATTTGGTAGAGAACGGCGAAGGTGGTTGAGAAGCCAAAGTGAATCACGTAGCTGACCCATGGCAACTCGTGGCCGGAGTAATGGTAACTGGCATGCGTCACCTTGGCGGGCACACCGAACTGTTCCAGCAGAGTCTGCGGGGGATTGGTCGCATCGCGGGCTGCTGTCCGTGGTGGCAGCACATTTTCCCACCCTAACTTAACTAAGCCAGAAACGATGCCAGCGGCCCCGCCAGCAATGACGGCTGCCTTTAAGTCGAGGGGATGACGTTTTTTAGATTTAAATAAGGACATTAGGAATTCCTCCTTCAATAGTAATCACGACTTAAAGTATAGGCGTCTCTTATCTTTTTGGGTGAAAATTAGCTTGTAATCTCGTGCACAGAAGGCTGGTCCACTCACAGTCTGGCAGAAAAACGTCACTGCGGGCTGAGCGGAAAATTTTAGAATATGGTAAGGTGGGGAACGTAGCAGTAGCGATAAAATAAGGAGAGGAGCAACGGGATGCAACCAACTTTTAAAGCGGGTTATATTGACATCAAGGATGCCACGCAAAACAATCTAAAACACGTGAACTTACGGGTGCCCAAGTACCAGACGACGGTGTTTGTCGGCCTGTCGGGGTCGGGAAAGTCATCGTTAGTATTCGATACGATTGCGGCGGCGTCGCGGCGAGAATTGAACGAGACGTTCCCCAGTTTTACCCAACAATATTTACCAAAATTCGGGCAACCCCACGTCCAGGACATCGAACACTTGCCGGTCGCTATCGTGATTGAACAGCAGCGATTGGGTAAGAACGCGCGGTCGACGCTGGCAACGTACACTGGGATCTATTCGTTGTTGCGCCTGTTGTTTTCACGAATTGGCAAGCCATTTATTGGGTACTCCGACAGCTTTTCGTTTAACTTGCCACAGGGGATGTGTCCGGCCTGTCAGGGATTAGGGTACGTGGATGATATCGACGAGAGTAAATTGATCGACCCTGAGAAGTCGCTGAATCAAGGTGCGATTACCTTTGTTAGCTTCGGGCCGAATACCTGGCGTTGGCGGCGGTACGCGACGAGTGGGCTGTTCGATAACGACAAACCCATTAAGGCTTACACGGCGGAGGAGTACGACCTCTTGATGCACGCACCACAACAGAACTTGAAGCATCCGGGCAAAGGGTTCCCCCGCACGGCACTGTATGAGGGGGTTGTTCCGCGGATTCGGCGGTCGGTGATCGGGAAAAAGGAAGCGGAACACCACCGCGAGGCCATCGCTGAGATTGTGACCCGCAAACCGTGCCCCGTTTGTCATGGCACGCGGCTGAAGCCAGAAGTGCTGACCAATCACATCAATGGGCACAACATTGCCGAAGTCAGCGCGATGGACCTACGCCACGTCTTGGCGTTTTTACAGGCTATCACTGAACCGCTCGCGACCGATGTGGTTCGCGAGCTCAGCACCAAGATTCAGTCGCTGGTCGACATCGGCCTGGGATATCTGACGCTTGACCGGGGAACCAGTTCACTGTCTGGTGGGGAGGCCCAGCGAATCAAGATTGCCAAATACCTGACGAGTGCGTTGGTCGACATGGTCTACATTTTAGATGAACCCAGTGTGGGCTTGCATCCGCACGACATTCAGTTGATCAAGCAGGCATTGACCAAGCTAAAAGAGAAGGGCAATACCATTTTAGTGGTGGAGCATAACCCCGCGATGATCACCTTTGCCGACTACGTGGTCGAAATGGGCCCGCAGGCTGGACAGGGTGGCGGTACCGTCACGTTTACGGGAACGGTGCCGGAGCTATTGGCGTCAGAGACACTGACGGGGACCTGGCTACGCAAGGCACATCATTGGGGCGCCGAGCGTCAGCCGACTGGTAAATTGGCGCTACGCCACGTGAACCAGAACAATTTACAAGATGTTAGCGTCGATGTGCCCTTGGGTGTGATGACCGTAATCTCAGGGGTCGCCGGGTCGGGGAAGTCCTCGCTGGTGACGGCGTTGAAGGCACAGCTCCACGAAGACTATATCGACTTGGCCCAGACGCCAGTGGGCATCAATATTCGCTCGACGCCGGCCACCTACTTGGGGATCTTGGACGATATTCGAAAATTATTTAGCCAGGCGAACGGCCGCGTGGGGACCAGTTGGTTCAGTTACAACGGCAAAGGTGCCTGTCCGCGGTGCAAGGGGAAGGGCGTCACGATTACCAACATGGCGTTCATGGACCCCGTTGTTCAGACCTGTGAGCTGTGTCAGGGCAAACGGTACAGTGAGGAGGCCCTCCAGTACAGTTATCAGGGCAAGAACATTGCGGCGGTCCTCCAACTGTCGGTCAAGGCCGCTGCAGACTTTTTCCAAGCCACGCCCAAGCTAGCCGCCAAGTTGGCCAATCTGGACCGCGTGGGGCTGGGCTATTTGACGTTGGCACAACCGTTGACGACGCTGTCGGGTGGCGAACTCCAGCGACTGAAACTGGCGGTGGAATTGGGCAAGCAGGGAACGATCTACCTGCTAGACGAACCAACGGCAGGGCTGCATTTAAAGGATACGGCACGCTTAATGACCCTCTTCAATTCGTTGGTCGCGGCGGGAAATTCGCTGATCATCATTGAGCACAACTTGGCCGTCATCAGTCAGGCGGACTGGTTGATCGACGTGGGCCCAGACGCGGGTCGTTACGGCGGCCGGATTCAGTACAGCGGCACGCCACGCGAAGCCATTACCGCTGCCGATTCACGAACCGGGGTGGCGTTGAAGCAGTGGATCAATGAAAATTAAGTGGTCGTGAAAAATCACCAGTGAAGTCGGTAGGTCGACGGGGCTGGTGATTTTTCTCTAAATGGCTAAAAATTGAAAACAGCTATTAGCGCTTGAAAGATTGCGCCTTCGCAGATATAACCGTTGTTAAGAAATAAATGCAGTTGCAAAACACACGTTCGCTTTGAGGCCGAATTATGGTACACTAAAACCACTGAATTTTTCCAGAAAGGAAGTTACCCATGCCGATCACAATTCTGACCCCCGCCGAGAATCGGTTTCTCCAGCTCAGTCAACGGGCGCTCAAACTACCTGATTTGACGCGGTTGATGCCGCTATTACGCGATCACCCGACCATCAAGGATACCAGTGACTTTTTGCCGCGCTCAGCGAGACAGGCGCTGTTGGACCAGCGGGTGGACTGGCTGGTCCAGGGAAGTGAGGCGTGGAAACTGTTGGCGGATTCGCCATACGTGATCAATCCCAGCAATCAGCGGACAGATTGGCGGCACTGCGCGTTGTGCCACAAACCGGTACGCTATGAGTACCACGTGGTGTTGCGCCAGGATGGCCACAAAATCGTGGTCGGCTCGGAGTGCGTCAAGAAGTTCATGAGCGATGAAATGCAGTACCTGATGACGATTACCACGGAGGATAATATCCACGCGGTAGCCCAGTACGATGACCTGACGGCGCAGTACCCCCAGGTTCCAGAAATCATGTGGGACCCAGAGGCGTTGCCCAACCTGCCTAAGCAACAGCAACCGCGCCACCGGTGGGTCCAAAAGGGAACCCGTAGCACCGTGACTGGCTATTTGAAGCACAGCGCAGCAGTAGTTCCCGATAAACAACTCTCGCCCTATTTGAACGAGTACACGGATTTACAGACGGCTGACCGTCAAGCAACGGCGGCATTAGCGGAACAGCAACAACAGCGTCAACGACAGGCCCAACAGGTAGCTGAACACGATGAACAAGCGGCTTGGGCGGCAGCGGATGCGGCCCAAACGGCGGCTGAAAAGCAGTTGCGGGCATCCGCCGACTACCAAACCTATTTGACGGCGGTAGCAACACTGATCGTCCAGCATCTGCCGTTGGCGGCGTTTAAGTCTGAATTGGCAAAGCTGACCATGCCACGGCGCCTGCAAAAACTAGTCAATTCGTATCAGCTCGGCGTGATGGCCACGGAATTTGCGCAACGTGGTGAGATCAAGGCCGCTCGGTTACAAATCGTGCCCCGTTATCTGGTGGCGGATTTGAACCGGCTGAGCCGCCATCTTGCGGCCCAGCGACAACGTGACTGGTATGACGATGTGTTTAACGTGGCGATTGGGTTTGACCTGACACCGGCACAACGTAAGCAGGGGCTAGTTCCCCTCCAGAAGAGCTGGGAAGGCCGCCAGATTTCGGTGAGCGTGTATGCAGACTTATTGACGGTCAAGGAACGTTTGACTCAGGGACAGACGTTACCACAGTGGCCAGCTGCATTGACACAGGCCTTCCAACGCCGCCTCAATCAGCAACCGGCGTCTGGTTTGGTGCCGGCACGGAAGAACCACGTGACGCCGCAGCAGTTGCGTCAATTGGTCACGCCGAAAATGGACTTCGAACAGGTCACGGCGCAGTTCCACCGGTTATACGCGCTACCGCCGACTGATGCGGACGTGACGCTGTCAGCGTTGGCCCACTATTATTTGACCGTGCGCGACCAACAGGAACAGCGCACGGCGGCGACCCAGCGACTCGTGGCGCAGTTATTGAAAAAATAAGAAAGTAAAAGAGCGGTTCACAACGACAAGTCTAGGTCGAAGTGAACCGCTCTTTTGTGACAGGTTACTTTAATTTTCCATTCATAAACTGAGCTTCACTGTTGCCAAAACTCCAGTCGGCTTTGGTGTTAGTCGTGATGTTGACCATGATGTCTGTGGCGATTGGGCCAAAGACATCGTCGTAAACGCTAAGGTAAATCAAACAGCCTGTGATTAGAGTCTTACGCCAAGTAGGTTATCTTTAGTCGATAACAAAGAATACTCTTTTGCGAACATTGAGATACGTAGGTGTATCAAGTTTCGCAATATATTTGATATTCCGACTTCTAAAGTCTAGTGCTTGAAATTGCAGTGGATTAATGTAACCGTCAACGTTTGAAATTTCATCAGGAATGCGAATCATAAAACCAGCTGATTGAAGTGCATTATTCGCGGCATGCGTGATTGGACAAACGACGACCAGGTTTGTTAATTGACTGTAGCCTTGATGACTCAAGACCAGTGCTGGACGTCTCTTTTTAATTTCGTGGCCAAGCGATGGATTAAAATCAAGCCAAACGATATCTTGGACATCTGGTAGGTAGTCACTCATCGTCAATGACCTCAGAGCCAACGGCATGATCACCGAATGCTTCCTTTTGTGAGAAATCATGAGTGGACACATATTGGGGATCTAAAAATGGATTGGGTGTTTTGGGGGTGTAGATGATTTGACCATCAGCTCCCTGATAAACATCGTACTCAGGTGCTGTTTTTATGTTGCTTGGGACAGTCAAGACCTTTGAACCGCCGACTTTACGTGTTTTTACTGACATATTAAAGTCCTCCTCTTAATATATATGAGTATATATTATGGCACGCTTTTTTTGAAATGTTTTGCTTCTAAAAGTAAAACTAGTTACAGGTGTTTTTTAATTGCAAATAAAAATGGCTAGTTCGATTTTTTGTCGGACTAGTCATTTTCGGGTTTATTGTAATTTGCCATTCATAAACTGGGCTTCACCGTTGCCAAAACTCCAGTCGGCTTTGGTGTTAGTCGTGATGTTGACCATGACATCTGCCGGCGAAATGTTCGCATGAGCTTGTAACTCCTTGACCAGTCGGGCGTAGAAACGTTCCTTATCGGCTTCCTCGCGGGGACTGGAGGTCAGGCTGAAGACCATGACATCCTTGGTTCGGTCGAGACCTAGTCCGACGTCGAGAATGATCATTTCTTCAGGATCGTGTTGTGTCACGATTTGGTAACGGTCGCGGGGAAGTAAATGGAGTTCCTCGGTCGCCACTTGGTAAGCAATGTCCAAGATATTCTTGATTTCGGCTTTGCTGCGGCCTTTGTACATATCTACGCGCATTAATGGCATATTTTTTCCTCCCATGGTAAAGGGCAAACTGTTGTGATTCGCAACTGAGACGACAATTAGTTGATCGCTTTGATTTTACCAACCGCGATAGGTAAAGTCACGTGAGTCGAATAGTGACCCACTGCTCCGGCAACGGTATCCGGTAATGTGATGTCGTCCGTGACGCCGTGGATGTAGATGACCCGCTTGTCTAAAGCTAGGTCGCTATCGTTAAAGGTTTGTTTGAATTGGGCATCGAGTGCGGCTAGGGGAACAACCTTAGTGTAGGCGAAGTAGCCGTTTGCGTCGGCCACGGGATAGCTGTCGTTAGGGATGTTCATCTCGTGGGGCGCAGCGTCGAAGGGCACCATGGTCGTTCCGGAAACGGCGCCAGTCTCAGGGAGGTCAACGAAGCCGTCGCCATTGACATCTTGAGCGCTAGTGGCGATGGCGGCATCTTGGCCGTCAGGGAAACCGTGGAAGTGTTCCCAGTGTTGGGCGTTGGCTGGTGTGTCAAACATCTCGATGTTAATGGTGAGTTGATCACCGTTGATGACAAAGAACGCGGTGCCATGGGCAGCAGTGCCAATTTTTTCAGCGTTGAGTGGCACGATGGTTGCTTGATAAATTTTCATATGGATTTCCTCCTTAAATAGATGAACATAGTTTAAACCGTATTTACAAATAAAAAATTGATAATTATCAAGAAAAAGATAAAAAGCAGAAATAAGTGGTTAAAAACTAGGAGTAAAAAAGCAATTAAAATCGGACTACTCAATCGTTATTTTGACGAGTGTGAGATTCTCTAAAATAAGGATGTGTGGCGAACGAGTGTTAGGAAAGCTGATTGGTAAGGGAATGCGACAAACCCAATAACCGTATGGTGTTTGAACGATTTTTATCATCCAGATCAGTTATCAATTGATAGCAAAATTTCCACATAATTTCGTTATATTCTGTTATTTTAGTTCATAGGGGATTCTATAGAAGCAACATAGAGTGAATGATAAAACGACCCATTAGGGACCATAAATACTGTCATGACGGCACTTACGGTAAGAATGGTCCGACCAATCGTTTTTATGACGAACTTTAACGTGCTAATCGTTGAATTATCAGTTATTATACAAAAACAATCCGCCAAGAATGCTGTCATGACGGCGTTTGTACGGCCTTAAGATTCCTTTAAAAAAACTTTTATTTTTTCGTTGAAAAGGCTTTACAGATTAACTATTTGGCCATATAATGATGTTGTTACATAGTTAAGTAAGTGTAACGGACATTGAGGGTCTAAACACTTACCACTGAGATTTGAAATTAATTCCACCACTACTATGGGAGTGACAATTAGTTAAGAACCACAGTAAAGACTATCGTTGAAAAGCTTAGCTGTTACAGAAATCATACAAGAGGGGTGCATGAATCATGAATAAAACAGTAAGTAGTTTATTATTAGCCGGGGCATTGTTATTAGGTTCCGTTGCGCCAGTAGTTGCCAATGCGGATGGGCAACACGGAACAACTTCTAACTCCATTACATTTAACAAGCCAGATGCAACCACTGATCCAGCCGACCCAGACAATCCAGGGACTAAGGTTCCAGGTGGTGACCATGGTGGTGTTACTGATCCAAGTGGTGACTTAACCTTCCTATACGTTTCACCTAAGATGCAATTCGGTAACGTTAAGGGTGAAGCTATTCCGACAACGGCCAATGCCAAGACTTACAACCCAACGGTTACCAACGCCGCTTCCGTACAAGTAGAAAAAGATGGCGCTAAGACTGACAACACGAACCTGGTTACCGAAGTTCAAGATACGCGTGGTTCTAACGCTGGTTGGACTGTCAGTGTCAGTGCCGACCAGATGGTTAATAAAGATGGTGTTGTTCTGAAAGGGGCAACGTTAGGCTTGAAAGCCAGCAATGCTAAGATTACCAACTCTTCTGAGGCTGGTAGCGGTGTTACGGGATCCGATGTCAGCACTAAAACGGATGGTATTGCCGCAACCGACACAACCGCTGCAACCGATGGGACAACCAATGTGATTTACTCCGCTGCCAAGGATAGTGGGATGTTAACCACTGCTTTCCAACTTGACCCATCAAACATTACATTAGGGTCAATTCCAGCCAACGTTAAGGCCGGAACCTACACGGGCAACCTGAACTGGACTTTAACCGACACACCAGGTGCTTAATATTTAAAGACGGCAAAGGTGTTCATATCTAAAAAATGAGCACCTTTTTCGATTACATAGTAGTACCATTAAGGTATTACAAGTTTTATAAATAACTTAACTAGGGTAAGTAGGGGTGTAGGATGCGCGGATTTAAGAAGATTCAGCTCATATTTTTGTTAGTTGTTGGTGCCATTATCGGGGGTGGCGTGCCATTAGTCGCGAATGCTGCTTCAGCCGGTGACATTGGGTTCAACGTTTCAGCACAGATTCCTAAGAACCAGATTAATAAGAAGAATTCGTTCTTTGATTTGCGGATGAAGTCGGGACAGACGGAAACGTTGCGCGTCAAAGTGTTTAATATTTCTAATCAGGATGTCACAGTCAAGTCAGCCATTCATACCGCTTGGACCAGTACGAATGGTGCCATTGAGTACGTGAAGCCGGAAAAAGAGTTTGACTCGACCCTGCGTTACAAGATGAGTGACATTAGTAAGATTCAAGGGAAACAGACGATTACGATTCCTGCTAATGGGTCCAAAATCGTGACGGCAACGGTTAAGATTCCGAAGACCAACTTTAATGGGGTCATCTTAGGCGGCTGGTATTTCGAACGGAAGGATTCTAAGGTCACCGGGACGGTCAAAGGTTCCAGCAACATGACCAATAAGTATTCTTACGTTATCGGGATGAAGTACACCATGGGACAAGTTCCCAACCCATCAATGAGTTTAGGTAAGGTCGCCGCAGGATTGGGCAACTATCACCGAGGGGTTATTGCCGACTTACGGAATACGACGGCGGTCATCATTCCCAAGCTCAAGATGGATACCACGGTGACTAATCGTGACGGCGGTAGCGTTGTGAAGCACGTTAAGAAAGAAAACGTGCAGATGGCGCCTAACACGACGTTTAAGTACGCCATGTTGTATGGAGACACGCCAATGAAAGCGGGGCATTACCACTTACACATGGTCGTTCAAAATACGGATCATAAGTGGGTGTTTGACCGTAACTTTACGGTTACCGCAGCGCAAGCCAACCGCGTCAACAAGGATGCCGTTGAAAATTCCGGTATTAGCATTTGGTTATTAGTCGCTTTAGGTGCGTTAGGTATGTTGTTATTGGTTCTTTTGATTTTACTGATTATCTACTTAATCCGGCGTCGACGTCGTGATGAAGATGATGACGAGGATGAAGACGAAGAAAAATAACGAATTAAGTCGTTATGGAGAGGGGGGCGTTGCTCATGAAAGGAAAACTCAAGCAATTGGTATTAGTGTTCGCACTGATCTTGGGAGTCGTCATGGGAACGTCAACACTCGCTAATGCTCAGACGGCTGGCAATAAGTCGACCAGTGTGGGCATTACGTTCATTGGAAATGGGTCTCAGGTTAGCACGGGCAGTAACCCTGACACAGTCGATCCAGCAACACCGACCGTTAAGGATGGCAGTGACGGAGACGCCATTAACGATGCCATTCCGGATGGGACAAAGGTCACGAAGACGGCAACGCCTAAAAATGGCGGGTCCGCTGATACAGCAGCTCCCGTTAGCACGGTGGCAACAGCTCCCCAAAAGGGTGGTTCTGGTGCTTCGGCAGTGAAGTCAGCCGTAGCTGCATTGGCCGCTGGCCGGTTACCCCAAACGGGTGAAGTGCAAAGTATTTTAGCAGATTTAGTAGGGATTCTACTGTTGATGGTTTTGATTCTAGGATTGATTGTTTATCACCAAGCACGCCTGCTAAGGGAGAGGGAGTGAGTCAAGATGAAGTTCCGTAAATTCATAATGCAACTTGGCTTACTCCTCGCCGTGATGTTGGGCGTTGGGTTGGTTGGTGAAGGTACGGCGAATGCGGCGACACTTCCGGCCGGCGCTAAGGCAGTTAATACAGCTAGTGCTTATTACACCGCTGGAGCGAATGGTAGCGCTATGTACATGGGGAGTGTTCAGCCTAATTGGTCGGTTACAACGCGGCCAACGCTACAAGCACCAATTGCGGCTAACAATCTTTCTAGTACAGGTCGAATTACTAATAAAACGACTAAAATTTATGTCTTATTGAATGGACGTTTTAGTATGCCTGCCGGTGCAACTAGCAAGATTGCAAGTGTTAAGCCGGTGGCGATGCTGTCAGATACTGACGCGACATCAGTTGCAGGTAATGCTAAACCAATTGCTGAAGGAACTAATTTAGTGGGTTCAACGCCAACTTTTAGTTTTACGGTTCCATCTAGCTACTGTGAGATTGATGTCAATTTATCTCAGCTCTATCACTTGTTGCCACTTTCGATTGGAGTTTCAGTGACCTATACGAATTCAACGAAGACGGATTATTTGGCCTATGCTAGGATTAATGAGGATGCCGCTCTTGAAAAATTATGGGGTGGCAATGATACTTTGCTTGACTCTAAAATGTACATTAATGCCACTATGGCGCAACAGACCGCTGGTAATATTAAGTTTGTTCGGGGAACAGATAAAAAAGTCACGGGGGTTGGTTATCCAGGACTGCAGATTGTTGCAGTGATAACTAAAAATGGTCAATTGAAATACGTTCCTGGTGGTGTAGTTGCTTCAAATGGTACCTTTGAAGTTGATTTTGATGACTATCTTGATAATATAATGGACCGAGATACAAAATATGGATCGTTCGGGGTTGTTGAATATAATGACATGGGTGATCATGTCGGGGCCGCAGGTAACGTTGTTCACGCTTTGGATATTACTCCTGCGGCCAAGAGTTTAAATATTGATCCTGATACTTTAGAGGATCTGGAGAAGGAAAATGATAGTGATATTTTAAAGTGGATTGCAAACAAAGCTGGTGTGGCTGTCTCGTACTTGGGAAATCAATATGATTTGAACGATGTTACATTGAAGTCTGATCAAACGAGTCTGGCAACTAAGCTGTCGAATTTAGCAATGAATGGTAGCCTGACGATTAAGATTGGTGCGACTAATTCTGATGGCTATACAACGGATCACACAGCGGATATTACGCTTACTCGAACGGTTGGCGCCTTAAGCTTCCACTCTATTAGCCCCATCATGGACTTCGGTTCCGTTGCCGTTCCTTCTAAAGAAACGCTATTTGCACCAACGACCAAGCCGGATGTTTCGATTGATGATACCCAAGCCTCTGGAACTTCCTGGTACGTCATGGCGCAGGCCACCGATTTGACATCGGAATCTGGCCGAAAGTTAAACGGCCACATGGTTTATGTCGATGCTAATGGTAACAAGGAACCCATGTCGAGTGCCGTCTTGGTGGCGGCCGGTCAACGTGATCGGAGTATTTCCTACCCCATGAACACAGCGGCTGGGTGGTCAACCACGACGCAAACGCTTGATAATCCAACCAACGGTATGTATCTTGATGCCTTACCAAGTATCTATTCGGGGAGTACGTCGACGCAGTATCAGGGCACCATTTACTGGCTATTGGCAAACGCGCCAGGTTCTGTAGGAACAGATATTAGTTCAGATGTTGATTCAGGCTCTGGTTCTGAAAGTGGCGGTGCTAGCGGTGATGAATCTGAAAGCGGTGGTACTGGAACAGAGACTAGCTCCAGTAGCGTTCCCGTTTACAATGGATTCGGTTAATCGAAAAGTGTAGTTAATATTAAATAGGTTGTCACATTCCCGCTGTAAATTACAGTGAGAATGTGGCAGCCTATTTTTAGGCCATATTGGGCAGCAAACCCCGGCAATTGCGGTATACTAAACTTGATATTTATCAAGAAAGGGGGGCCGCATCATGACCCATTCGCCAATTAAATGTGTGCAGTCTGCCGCGATTTTCCGGGAACTGGACGCCACCGCCATTCAGGAGTTAGCTCGTATTTCCGTGCATCAGCAGCCGGTGAAAAAGGGAACGTTACTCTACGACCCGATGCAGCCATTGGACCGCATGCTGATCATTGATCAGGGATGCGTGAAGGTCTACCAGCTCAACGAAAATGGTAAGGAGAAGGTCTTGTACATGTTGCGAAGTGGAGCAATCGACAGCGAGGCGGCGTTGTTCACTCACCGCAACCACGCCAACTACGCGGAGGCCGTCACGGATGCCCGAGTCTGTTCAATCGGTCGGGATGACTTCCAACGGTTGTTGCATACGTACCCCAAGATTGCCTTTAACCTACTGAACCTGCTGGGGGACCGGTTAACGGCCTTGGAATCTGTGAGTGCCCTGACTGGTAATTTGAAATCAAAGAACCGGGTCCTGGCGTATCTGCAACAGATTGGTCGCGAACGCCATGCTAGTGAGTTTGAATTGCCCGTGAAGAAGAAGGAACTCGCCAGCTTCTTGGGAATTACACCGGAGACATTGAGCCGCCAGTTGGCTCAGCTGGCAGCGGACGGGTTGTTGGCAATCGATGGAAAGATGATTACGCTACTAGAAGTCTAAATGAGTGCACTGCTGGATGGCCGGCAGTGCTTTTTTCGTGGTCAGTTCGTTAGTTTAAGTAGAAAGACCAGCGAAAGAATCTTGTAAATTAAAAAACGATGAGAAAATTATGATATAATACGCTTAATTCAGCCGTTTCAGATAGCGAGGGTTCCCCATGACAGCGACCAATACACCAACGATTCGCCAGCTTCTAGCTGGCCGGATACTCACCAACATTGGCGACAGCCTGATTTACATGTCTGTGCTGTGGTACTTTAATACGCGCTATCAGTCGGCGTTGTTCGTCACGGCGGTCTTTGTTATCACGTCTGGGGTGGACGCCCTCTCATTTTTGCTGGGACCCATTTTAGACCGGGTGCGCGTGAAACGTGTGTTAGTGGGCGCAACCGCCAGTCAGATCATTTTAGCGCTAGTGCTGGTTAGTGGCATGGCGCTAAGACTAAATGGTGGCTTTCTAGGAGTCTTTCTGCTGGTTTTTCTCCTGCTGTCGACCGTTAGCTCCGCGCTGATCTACCCGACAGAGGACAAGCTCCTGCCACTACTTGCCAATGGCGCCGACCTCCTCCACGTCAACGGCCTGTTTCAAATGAGCTATCAGGTGTTGGACCTAATGCTTAACGGTGCCGTGCTGGGTCTCCTATCGTTTCTGTCCGTACAACAGACGCTCCTATTGGCAGTGCCAGTCTTTGGTGTCGCGCTATTAGTCTTTAAGCTGTTACGGCTCAGACCGGCCGGTTCGCCAACAACGGTCGAAGAACCCTATGGCCGGTCGCTAAGAGTTGGCTGGCAAACGCTCGCGCGGCACCCCTTCATGTTAAAGGTCTTGATTCCATTTGCGACACTCAACCTGTTCTATGGGGCCGCTGATGCCGCTTTGCCGCGGTTCGCGCGTGTTTACTTGAGCGGTCAGGCGTGGGGCTACGGGGCGCTACTGACCGGCATCTCTGTGGGGGGATTAGTGGGCGCGTTATTGGTGCAAAAATTGACGCTTACTGGTAACCAGTTGATGACCTTTGCGGGTGGTTGCCTGATTCTAGGCGGTGGTTGTCGGTTACTATTAACCGTCAGTCGGCAGGGCGTTGTGGCGGTCTTCCTGATTTCGATGAGTGCGCTGTTCGTCAGCATGATGAATATCAATTTCATTGCCTACGTTCAGTCGGCCTTTCCCGCCGCGGTCTTGGGGCGCATCTCGACCATCAATGAGAGTTTGATTTCCGCCATGATTCCGATCGGTTCAGTGCTCGGTGGGGTGATGGTCACCCACTGGGCGGTCATTTGGCCGCAACTGATTTATGGGGGTGCCACGGTTCTGAACGGGCTGTACTTTTTAGCCGTTATCCGTCGCACCACCTTCGTGTAAAGAGGAGCTGACCGGGATGACGGTCTTTCTACACAACAGACGCTATCGCATACTGACGCTGGCCTCGTTTATCAGTATGCTGGGGTCGACGCTATTCAATATTGTTTTCGTGATTTATGCCCGGGGGATGTCTAACGCCAAGTTGGCCGTTAGTATTGCTTCCATCGTGGCAACACTGCCCTTCTTGTTAGATATCATTGCGGGGTACTTGGCGGACGAGACGAACCATCATTTTCACAGTATGATGGTCGTTAAATGCGGTCAAGCGGCGTTATTTTTAGGCCTCAGTGGGTTGATTGCCTTTCATCCCAGCTGGTGGGTGTTTACCTTCCTGCTACTCATCAACATCGTTAGCGACTTTGCTGGGAGTTACAGTTCGTTTGTGTCTCTTGCCGTGATCAAAGACGTGGTGACGGCGGACGATTTGGCCGAAGCGCGGGGCTTTGAAAGTGGGGTGGGGTCCACGATTAGTCTAGTCGGTGGGCTAGCCGGGGCTGGGTTGATTGCGGCCTTGCACTACAACTACGTGCTGTTTGGCCTGCTCAACGCGGCCTCATTTATCGTAGCCTTCCTGATTTTGTGGGGTGCGCGGCAGCATTTTCGCCAGATAAAGAGTAGCCAATTTCAGCAGCACGTGGCCTTTTTGGGGGTTCGCGGTGAGATTCGTCACTTCTTTACGACCAGTATGAAAAATTTAAAACTGCTAAAGACGTT
This sequence comes from Levilactobacillus enshiensis, assembly GCF_007115095.1. Classification (GTDB taxonomy): domain Bacteria; phylum Bacillota; class Bacilli; order Lactobacillales; family Lactobacillaceae; genus Levilactobacillus; species Levilactobacillus enshiensis. Next base: position 36,385 of record NZ_SULH01000004.1, read on the forward strand.
TTCGACCGTTACCGGGTTCATGGTGGCCTTCTCCATTGTCAACTTCATTGGTTCCGGCCAGAGTACGCTGCTGAACCTGTCCTATATTCAAGAAAAAAAGCTGCTGTTTGGCAACTTCGGGTACACCGTGGCGCTGATCGATTTGGTGGAATCGGTAGGGATGATCCTGGGGTCATTCACGCCGATGAAACGCGTGGCCTGGCTGTCGATTCCGGCAAACCTATCGCTGGTGATCGGCGTGAGTGGCGTCATCAGCGCCAATCTGTTGTGGTTACAGAGCCGCGAAATCTTAGTGGCTTGCATTTTGGTAAATGGGGTGTTGATCGGTCTGCTCAATCCACGGATTCAGGCCGAAATGATAACGGAACTACCGGAGGAGTCAATTGGGTCGATTCTAAGCGTGTTCTACACGGTGATTCAATTGACTGTTCCGGGCGGCGCGATTGTTTTTGCTTTTCTCGCGAACGGCTGGACGATAGCAATTGCGTGGCTTGGTCTGGTGGTTGCTATCGGGGGTGGTTTGCTGTACGCCGAAATTTTGCGACGCCGACTGGGTTAGTTAGCCCACAATCAAAACAAAGTGGTGAGGCAGCCCTTTCGCTGCGGGGTAGGTATACTGAGACTACTTTTAGGCGAGAAGGGGGCTAACGCGATGGGGCGTAAGCAATCTTTGCTACAAACGTTAGTGACGATCACACCGAGCTTCACGCGGTGGACGAACTACGAAATCACTTACATTGTGGGGTTACCGGCGTACCTTAGTTTGATCATTCTGAACTGCCGGTTCATTGTTGGCCGGTTTCTGTTCAATTGGGACGCCACATCGTGGTATTTTACGGTGAGTTTCTTCCTGTTTTTACCGTTAGTCCGCATCCTGTTGGCCAAGTGGAATCAAACGCTGGCGTTTCAGTTCGACAAGCCGGCTCAACGGCGGCGGGCGTCTTACTTTAACTTGGTTCCGAGTGCCACATGGGACCCCGGTAGCCGGTTGAGCGTAGGCATCCTCTTAATGGCGGTTGGTATCGTGTTGGCACCGATTCTGCTGGTCGGGTTGGGCGGCGTGTATGGTCTCCTGAAGGTGTTCGCGTGAATTAACGAGGTGGACATTGGGGACTGTGGTCGTAAGCAGGGACTGTTTGGCGGAAATTAACGACTGTCAAGCAATCTTGCTTCGTGGTAATCGGGCATTATGGGCATTAAAAAACCACCGGCCACATCTTCGTTGGTAAGATGTGGCCGGTGGTTTGTGATTCGTGAGTGCAGTATAGCATCAATTAAAGATTGTGGGTAGAAAAAGGGTGACATCACGGGTGAAATAACGGCAATTTTTAAGTGGCCGACTAAAAGTGAGCGTCATTTTTGACATTGTGACCGTTATACGGACGGAATTAATTGGTGTCGTTAGCCACATCGCTAGTCTTGGGTTCGTGCCAAATATTACCCAGCGAAATACCCAGTGAAATCAGCACTAACGGCCAACTCATGGTGAACGTATACAGCCAGAAGTTTCCGGCATCGCTAGGTTTAAAGAAGTCCAGAATGTGCGTCTGGGTCACGGCACTGACAGCGACTAGCAAGCCGAACATCGCCAGTTGGCAGAGCAGCCCACCATACGTGGAGAACCGGTACTTATTGATGATGGCGGTGTCGCTGTCAATTTCTGCGGCGCCATAGAGTGTTTGATTAATGGTCGGGTTGTCGTAGCCCACATACAGCGTGATCAACAGGAGGCCAACCAGGTAGCTGCCGACCCACGGAATCAATAGGAGCACGTGACCGGCCACCAGACTAATTTGACTGAGGCGTAGAGCGCGACCTTCATCGTGTTTGCCCAATGCTTGGAAGACCGGGTAGCCCGTTTCAAAGCCAATCAGGTAAGCGGCAAAGACGGCGTACATGCCACCACTGCCCAGATAGAAATAGGCGAAAAAACTGTTGAACAGGAGGACCAGACTGACCAGAAAGCCCCGGTTCAGGAGGCGGACCTTATAGTTGGGCAGGACGTGGCGGTCGCTATAGAGCTCGATGGCCAGGATGACCAGGGCCACGCCAATAATGGTCAGAACGATGCCGCTGGGGATGTTGACGTTTGCTTTGCGTAACGTGGTCAGCACCGCGATGACCGCAAACCCGATCAGGGATAAGATCCAACGCCAAGTCTGCGTGATGCCGTGCAAGTGGTGCGGTCGATTCTGATAGAAATCATTGGTAAAGTTGTCCAGTAACAGGCCGCCGGGCACCGCAGCGAGGTAGAGCAGGGCTAACAGAACAAAGGTCAGCGTGTAGCTTAGCTTTGCCAGCAGGTCGACACCGATCACCAGCGCCAAGCCGACAAAGATCACCCAATACAAGCGCTTCATCCGAAATTCAGTGGTCGCGCTCAGATGAAGCTTGACCGTCAAAAAGTATGGCCAGATAGTAGCGGCACTGTACCCCCAGAGAAAACTCCCGAGGATGAGCCAGCCGACATCGGTGGTCAACGCAAAGGTCAGACTCCCCAGAGCTCCGAACACCAGACTCAAAAGCAGGTACGTTGTCGATTTCAGATTAAGTCGTTTGGTGTAAAAAATACTGGCGGCACGCGAAATGTAGAAAGCCACCAGGGCAATCAAAAACGTTTCACTGTGGGTGGTCTGATACTTCGTTAGAATCAGCACGTAGGGCAACATGATGCCGATGTTGGCTAAAAAATTCAGGGTACCCACGGAAAAGTCGATGCCGCTTTGTTTCAATCGGTCCACCTAATCATCTCCTCTGTGAATCATTTGTACTAGTATAGCAAAGATTGAGCGGGATGACTGAAAGTTGACTAAGATACGGCCTGAGAAGTGGTCGATGCTCGTTAAGCAGGCCACTTGGAAAATCCGATGGTGGAATTGGAATCAGTAACGGTTGTGTAACGGCTTAACCATGTTTACGCTGGCTGGCCGCTAAAGTAAGGGGGGAAAACTAATCCAATCGGGGAGTGCCATACAGTGGCGTTACTAGAGAAAAAGTCAAAAAAACAGCCGGTGAATGTCCAATCAGGACGCCACCGGCTGTTTTAAGCTTTTTTGGTAATAAAGAAAACATAATTAAATGACGACAGATATAACATGAGTCACAAGTTGTCGTGGAACGCTGGGTTAAGCCGCTAGTCGTAGGTAGTTAGGAACGGAACCCGGTGTCGGTGGTGTTGGCTGACGTTTTGAGTCAGCTTACAGCACGGGACGTTTTGGAAACTCGTGATTTCCGAGGTTCCAAAACGAGCTTCAAGACCGCTCCACAGGCTTGAAGCGGTCCCCACGGGGTGGAGTTTCTAACTACCGAAGACGGTGTTCAGGATAACCACATCAGTTCTCCGAAGACGTCTTGGGGGTCAGGCGCTTTTCGATGAAGGAGAGGACCAAGTCAGTAATAATCGCCATCAGCGCCGTTGGCAAGGCACCAGCTAGGATGATTGCACCACCATTCGTGGCGTTGGTGCCCCGAATGATAATGTCTCCTAGACCACCGGACCCGATGAACGAGCCAATCACGGTAATCCCAATACCAATGACCAGTGCGTTCCGAATCCCGGCGATGATCACAGAGAGTGACAGGGGAATCCGAATCGTCATCATGACCTGCCAACGGGTCATCCCCATTCCTTTACCAGCGTCCAGAACGTCCGGATCGACGCTGAGCATGCCAGTGTAGGTGTTCTTAATGATCGGTAACAGCGAGTACAGGAAGACGGTGACCACCACGGTCGTTTGCCCGAGTCCCAGTCCCAGCATCAGAATGGACAGCATCGCCAGAGATGGCACTGTCTGAATCACGTTGGCCGCGCCAATAATGACGGGTGACAGGCGCCGGTACTGGGAAATCCAGATGCCCAGCGGAATGCCGACGATGGCTCCTAGGAGCACCCCGTAGATGGAGACGAGGAACGTTTGGTTAAATTGACTCAGCACGTACATCCCGTTGTGGGAGAAGTAGTAGATTAGTTGACTCCATAAGCCTAAGTCTTTCACGTTACTTTCCCCCTTCGAAATAGTGGTGTTGCTTCAAGAAATTCGTCGCGACCGTCTGTGGTTCTTCAAGTTGGTCGTCGACTTGGTAGTTTAAGTGTTGCATGGTCTTCAGTGAAATCTTACCGACCAGCCGATTCAAGACGCCTTTTAACTCAGGATGCTGTTTCAAAATGGCATCCGTCGCGACCGGGCTGGCATCGTATGGTGGGAAGAAGTTCTTGTCGTCTTGGAGCAACTGCAGATGGTAGCTCCCGACCCGACCGTCCGTGGAATAGCCTAAAATGGCATCCATCTTATCGGCGGCTAAGGCATCGTAGAGCAACCCCGTTTGCATCGGCAAGACCTTGCCAAAGCTATAGCCGTACATCTTCTGGAAGGCGGGATAGCCGTCTCCTTGCCGGTTTTGCCAAATTTGGTCGATACCAACGGTCATGTTGGGTGCCAACTTTTGTAAGTCGCTGACGGTCTTTAAATGGTGCTTCTTCGCGTAGCTTTGCTTGACCATCCACGCGTAGGTGTCAGCGAACCCGTAGGACTTGAAGTAAGTCATCTGGTAGCGTTTCTCAAACTCGCGGGTGACGGTCGTGTTGACCTTGGCCGGGTCCCGTTCAAATTTTTCGTTTAAGATGGTGGTCAGGTCGGTCCCGTTGAATCGAATGGAACTGATATCCGCGTTGTTGTTCTTGAGGGCGTTGAAGCTGACATTTCCAGACCCTAAGTTGTTAATGATCGACGTGTGTAAGTTTGTATAGTGACCGATCATACCAGCGATCATGTAAGCCATGATCTGTTGCTCGGTCGTGTTCTGTGAGGCAATCCGGACGTTGTTATTGCCGGCGCCAGCTAAGCCTGGCAGGGCGCACCCACCTAAAGGCAGGAGGACGACGGCGACTAGAAATGCGGCGAGCCAGTTGCGTAATTTTTTTCGCATAAATCGAACCTCCTATCGTAAAGGTCGTGGCGTGACGGCCCGTTCCACTTTACCCAGCAAATAGTCGATCAGCAGGGCTAAGAGAATCACGGGAATCGAGCCGCCGAGAATCAGGTCGGACCGGTAGAGGTTTAAACCGTTAAAGATAAAGTCCCCTAGGCCACCAGCACCGATGTAAGACGCCAGCGTGGCCCAAGCAATCACGTAGGTTGCGGACAGCCGGATACCGGCCATGATGACGGGCGCGGCCAGTGGAATCTCGGCGCGGACCATCATTTGCCACCAGGTCATCCCCATCCCCTTGGCTGCGTCACGCACAGTTGGTGAGACGCCCTGCATCCCAAGATACGTGTTGCGCAGGATGGGCAGGAGGGAGTAGATGAAGAGGGCGACGATGGCGGGGGTGGAGCCGATCCCGAAAATCGGAATCATCATCGCCAGTAATGCCATCGCGGGGATCGTTTGTAGGACCCCGGCGAGCGTGATCACGAAGTTGGCGCCGTGTTTCATGCGGGTCAACAGAATTCCTAACGGCACGGCCACGATGACCCCAAGGGCCAGTGCGGCGGCCGAGATGTATAAATGTTGGCCGGTCTTGGCAACGAGTTGCCAGCCGTATGTGGCTAAGAAATGGGTCATTGGGCGGTGTCGCCTCCTTCATGGTTGGCGGCGGCGTGAATGTCGGCGTTGATCGGTGAGGCGGGCTCTTCATTGGCTTCTGGTGCACCACGAAGCGCGTCGTACACGATGTCGACTAAGGCCGTTCTGGTAACGATACCGACCAAGTGTTTCTTGGCGTCGACCACGGGAACGTTTTTAACCCCCTGTTTCAGAATCCGGTCGACCGTGTCCCCAATCAGGGAGTTGGCCTGCACGTAGAAGACTTTCCGGTTGGTGAAGCGACTGATGAGCGTCGTGCCATCCGTAATCCGGTTGATGTCGTCCAAGTCAACGAAGCCTTCGAGGACGCCATTGTCATCGGTGACCAGCAGTGTATCAACTCGCCGGTCATGCATCAGGTCGATGGCATCGTCTAACGTCTTGTCTGGCGTGATGGACACGGGCGTCTTCAACATGATCTGGCTAACCGTTAAGATGTTGGGTTGGGCCCGAATCAGCCGTTCCTCACCAATGAGGTTGGTGACGAATTCGTTGGCTGGGTGACGCAGAATATTTTCGGGGGTGTCGACTTGAACCTGCTTGCCGTGGCTCATGATGACGACCCGCGTGGCGAGGTGCAGGGCTTCATCCATGTCATGGGTGACAAAGATAAAGGTCTTGCCGAGGTCTTCTTGTAAATGTTTGACCAGATCCTGCAAGGATTCCCGGGTGATGGGGTCCAAGGCACCGAAGGGTTCGTCCATCAAAATGATACGTTGGTCGGCGGCTAAGGCCCGCACGACCCCGATACGTTGCTGTTGGCCACCGGAGAGTTCGCCGGGATAGCGTTGCAGCATATCGTCTGGCAATTGGGCCAGTTCGATCATTTTGTGGGCTTGTTCGGCCCGTTTTTCCTTGGACCAGCCGAGGAGCTTAGGGACGATTTCGATGTTTTCTTGAATCGTCATGTGGGGCATCAAGCCGGTGTTTTGAATCACGTAACCGATGGAGCGCCGCAGTTTCACGGGATCCATTTTGGAAATGTCCTTGCCATCGATCTTGATGGTGCCGGAGGTCTGATTCAGCATGCGGTTGATCATCCGCATGGTCGTGGTCTTACCGGAACCAGACGTCCCGATGAAGGCGATGAATTCGCCCTTGTCGACCTCTAAGTTAAAGTCGTCGACGGCAATTTTACCATTGGGATATTCTTTGCGTAGATGTTCCATTGAAAGTAGCATTGATTAACCTCCTGTGTGTTTACGGTTTTTGAAGCAGCTGCGAGAAAGCCAGTCGCCCTGAGAAGTTTCAAGACTGGCTTACCGGCGTAGCACAACGCTACGACTGATTAACAACCAACCTCGGAATGCGGATTGGTTGAGGGGCACAACGGCCAGACAGAAATCGCACAGCGTGAACGAATCACGACCTGCGCGCTATAAAAATAACGATCGGTGTGCCGAGAAGCACCTGAAAGAAAAGGGCATCCTGGAGACCGGTCGTATTTGAATGTCAGCCTGTAATTATGCCCATTGTACACGAATTGGGTGGATTTTCCAAAGAAAAACTATTGCCAATGTTGATAATATTCGGGTGTAAACGAATTCGTGAGGGGTACTTAAGCCCAGCGGCATGCGGGTTAGCCACCTTTTTCAAAATAACACAAAAAAATGTGTTTCAGATAAGAAAAACCTTATTTATTTTAATCGAAATTATTTAAAAAAAGGGGTTGCCTTCGACCAACTAGAACCCGCTATAATCTAAAACATCAGCTAAAAAAGAAAGGGAGTTACGACCTTGAAACGAATCTTACTCGCTGGGGCGCTGGACGCCGCTAGCCAAACCTTTGTCCGCCAATTAAGCCAAAATAGTCAGCTAGACCTGACGGTGTACACGCCGAGTGCAGTCACGTTGCCAACGACGGTGACCGCACTGACCGGTGAAGCCATTGACGAAGGTGGTCTGACCGCAGCGATGTTGGATCAGGATGTGGTCGTGGCGCTAGTGCCGACGATTCACTTGGCTGCAATGACCCGGACACTGGCCACAGCGGCTAGTGCCGCCGGGGCCCGGCAATTAATTGTGAGTCGAACCGATGACATCGTTGAACTGCCGGGTGAGATTCGGGATGCCCGCCGGAACTTGATGGCATCTGGCGTAACCTTTGACCTGGTCGAGGGCTTTGCCGGCATCAGCACGTTGATGGCGCTGGAAACGCCGCGTGTTTTTACCACAGTTACTGCCGACGATCCGTTAGCTGACTTGGCGGGTTAGCGTTTAAAATTAGCAGAATAGAAAAAATAGGCGTTGTCGGTGGGTCCAAAGTAAGTTGGACTTCACTGACAACGCCTATTTCGTGTTCTTTGATGTTTAGTATTTAAAATAAGTTCAAAATCACGACTATCAAGTTCTAACGGAGCGCTCCTTGACTTGATGGATTTATTATAATTTGGTTTGAAATTATATTCAATAAAGAAAGACTGAATTTATCAGTATTATTTTTGTAATATGATATGTTTGCGTGTACTTTTAGTTTGGGAGAGATTATAATCCGATTAAAAGAAGATGAGCAAATGAAAGAGCCAAATACGATTAAAATCTCAGCGAATCTCAGCTCAGTGGATGTTGGCTACATTGATATTCTTATTCAAAAGGGAATTTCTTCCTCGAGAACAGACTTTCTTCATTATGCGGCAAAAAAAGAAATCGATAATCATCATTCAGATCTCCAAAAGATTATAGCAGAAGATTCACAGGAAATAATGATTGATGGTCACTCAGCTGATGGGTTTGAAGTTCTTATTGGTCGTTATGATATTGATGATGCGTTTCTCGCCAGTTTAAGTCAAAAAAGATCCGTTACGAATTATTACGTCATTGGGCAGCTTCACTTCAATAATATTCATGATGAGGATAGACTCTTTAAAGTCATTAAATCCATTAAAATATTTGGCAAGCTATATGCTAACGATAGTATTTACAACCATTATGTGGGAAAGTGAGGTCTTGTGAATGTCTAATCGTGCTATATCTAGGCTCCAAATGACGATGGCGACAGTTAGCCTCTTCATTGGAAGCGCCACAAGCGAATTCTTTTCTTTTGCGCTCGGACTTTACGTGCTAAAGATGACAGCGTCACCCCTATTATTTTCTGTCGTCGCGTTTGTGGGCCCGGCAGCGCAGACTTTACTTACGCCATTGATCGGGTACCTAGTTGATAAATTTCCACGTAAGCTGGTCGCACTAACCGCACAGGCAACCAGTGTGGTTATTATGGCTATTTTTGTTTTTAACATCAAGGTGGCGCTGAGAACGCCAGCACTTTCTATTATTTTGTTGGTGACCTTATTAAATGTATGTGATGGCTTTCAAAGTACGTCATATAAGGCGTCATCAAACCAAATGGTGATGCCCGAAGATTTACAAAAGCTTGTTTCTTTAGAACAGTTAGGAAGTACCATTACAACCCTGGCCGCACCAATTTTAGGCGGAATTCTCTACAGTTACTTGCCGTTAAGGACATTTTCACTGATTGAACTGGGTGGGGAGACCGTGGTGTTGCTGTTCATCATGGCTTTGCGGTTTCATTACTTTGCAACCACAACCCAGCCCGAGGAAAAGGACGATACCCATGTTTGGGAGTCATTTAAACAGGGACTTACTTACATTAAGACATCTACAGTGCTACGAGCGCTTCTTTTTTTTATAGTTATCATGGATCTTGCATTCTCAGCAATCTCAATTGGGCTACCGTTTATTACGGTCAAGATCTTAAACATCCCCAATACACTGTACGGAATCATCCAAGCCGCTACGAGTTTTGGCATGATTCTTGGCAGTCTGGTCTTGTCGTTTTCTAACAAGGTCATCCAAAAATTGCCTAAAATATTCAATATTGGTTTGTTATTTTGTGGCTTATTAGCCGTTCTTTCCTTTGTCTCTCTTAATATCTTTTCGAAGAACATTAGTGTTGTTTTTTACATCATTATCTTGATGCTGGTAGGTCTGGTAATCATCGGCATCAATATTCCCTTTGCGACGTTTATTCGTAAAAATACGCCAGACAAGTTACAAGGTCGCGTCAATATTACGGTTAATACAACAGCGAGCCTTTCCACTTCATTAGGGGTTCTCTTATTTGGGGTGTTGTTTGGTAAATTTTCACCAACGATTGTTTTTGCGGTGGTGACGTTATTCCTGCTGGCCATCAGTATTCGGTTCCGGCATGACTTGAATTTTAGTATTCCCAAAAATAAAGCCTAGGATCTTTCCACTTAGGGGGAAATCATGACTGTGCAAAATGGCTGGTCGAAAAAAAGGCGTTGTCAGTGAGTTCCCGAAAATTCTGGGGGACAGCGGACAACGCCTATTAGTAGTTGGTTCACTTTGTTGACCTGTTTTGTGCTGGGAATAGTCTTTCATGAGAGCCAATCCGTATACCTATGAGAACTAAGGCACGCTGATCAATTGTATAAACGACTAAGATATCATTGTTATCGGTTGGTTGCTTCCCCAAAGGTGTGTCACGTAGATGAAATTCACGGTATCCGGATAACCGTCTTTGTAACGGATGATCGTTAAATTCATCAGGGAGCGACTCGCCTGCCAATAATATCTCAATAGCCGTACGAACTTCGTCGACAATGTTGGCATCTAAAGCAGCCAGGCGCTTTAAATCGGCATTGAACGTCTTTCTTGGTCTAAATCTCAGCCTATTTTCCATTTTTAAATTGACCCCAATAGTTATCGTTAGCGTCAACAAGTTCATCGTCAGGAAGGACATTTCGACGAATCAATTGATCTCTAGCAACTGCGTACTCTAAGGAACCTTCCTTAGCTTTTAAAGCACGCTCCATCCAGGCCATTTTTTCCTGAGAAATAATCGCCACGGCACGATTGTTCGATCTAGCAACATAGACGGTTTCATCATCATCATTAATCTGATCTAAATAATCCTTCATGTGTGTTCTAAAGGCACTTTGTGTGGCCGCTAAAGCCATGAGCAACACCCCGTTTCGTACACATATAGTACGTTATTACGTACGGAAAATCAATTTTTAAGCTTTTGTTTTCTCACTAATGAATAAAAAATCCCCAGACATCAGCAACAAAGAGATGTTTGGAGACAATCTAGTTCGTTAACAAAAGGTTGAAAGTTCCAAAATACGGCTCATGCCGGTTCTACCAACAGCAGTGGCCTTAAAAGTAGACAACTTGGTGGTCTGGTCGCTTTACCGGCCAGATATGAGTTGGATCGGTACGGACACAACTTGAAGCCTCGTAAATCACGAGTCTACAAGCTTGGTTTTCTACTAAGATAACAAGGTTGGAATTTAAGACGGCCAAACGCTAGGCTGCGTCGCGAACGGTCAACAGCTTGGTCGAGACGCCGAGGGCAACCAACAGGAACAGTAGGCACATGGTAAATCCGGATTGAATGCCGATTTGGGGCGCGTTGGCTTGGGCGCTGAAGAACTTCGTTGCCAGGTTGATCGTGGCAATAATGATGGCGGTCCCAAACGACCCAGCAATCTGGCGAAGGGTATTAAACGTTGCGACCCCATCAGCAATCAGCCGGTTGGGCAACTTGGTCAACGCCTGCGTCTGAATCGGAATTAAGATGAGCACCAACCCCAACTGACGCACCGTTTGGCCGACCGTTAGCATGGCGACCGAGGCATTCACGTCGATGAAGGCTTGCATCATGGTCCCGAAGCAATCGATCAACAGGCCCGTCGTCACGATGACCCGCACCGGATAGCGGTCAAATAGCCGGCCGCTGATTGGCGACATGATCCCGGTCAGACAGGCGCCAGGGAGAATGGCCAATCCCGAAATGATGGGGCTTTGGTGCATGATCGATTGGATGAGGAGTGGGAGGAGGATAGTATTACCGTACATCGTGGCAACGATTAAGGCATTTAAACTCGTGGCCGTGGTAAATTGGACGTTCTTAAAGATTTGGAGGTTAATCAGGGGGGTCGCAGTATGTAGTTGCTGGCGAATGAAGAGGAAGGTGAACAGGAGACCCACCGCGAAAGGCACGAAGACAAATGGTGACGTCAGGGCGTACTGGCCCACGTTGGAGAAGCTCCATAGGAGTCCTAGTGAGCCCAAGCTAATCAGGATGAGCCCAAGACCGTCCAGTTTCGGCGTTTCGTTGGTCGGTACGCGGGGCAGAAAGCGGAGTGCTAGGCCAATGTCAATCACGATAAAGGGGAGCACCAGAATGAAAAGATAACGCCACGACAGGTAGGTCAAAATGACCCCGGACAGCGTCGGCCCGATAATTGGGGAGAAGTTAAAGGCCAAGCCGACGATCCCCATGACGGCCCCTTTTTTCGTGGGCTCAGCATAACGAATCGCCATGATGTTGACCAGTGGCATCATGACCCCTGAGCCGATGGCTTGAATCATGCGGCCGAGAATCAGAACGAAGAAACTTTGCGCAATGCTGCCGAGAAACGTTCCCGCCAGAAAGATAACGGAAAAAGTGATGAAGAGGACGCGGAACGTGTATTTCTTGGTGAGGTAGGCACTGACAGGAATCATCATAGCGCTGACCAGCATGTAGCCATTGCTGATCCATTGAACGGTGGACGAGTTGACGTGAAAGACCGTCATAAAGGTCGGCAATGCCACGTTCATGAGCGTTGAGCAGAGGATTCCGAAGAAGGTACCGAATACCATAATAAATAGTGATTGTTTGATTTCCTTAGACATAGTTGGGCCTTCTATTATTTGAGAGTTTAGAGACAATTGATTTTGAAAAATGAACACTGAATTTTGAAATCACTAACAGTGGGGGGAGAACCCCTTTATATGTAAAGCCTGCGGGCTATTTTAGCAAACAAATAGCGTGCCATCTGGCAGCCGCAGGCGAATTAATATCTTCTATTATGCTGGTTGCGTTTTGGTGCGACGAATCTCGGGCACTAGCCACCAGATGAGGGCGAGGTTGATCAACATGAGCAGTGCCGTTGAGAAGAAGACGGCGTTGTAATTGAAGACCCCGGCAATCCAGCCACCCAGTAGGGACCCCAGCATGTTGCCAATGGCTTGGAAGGACTGGTTCCAACTGAAGACCGTCGATGTCAATTCGACCGGTGAGTTCTTGGTCAGGAGCGTTTGGATTTCGGGGAACAGGGCACCGTCAGAAATCCCAATCATGAAGCGTAAAGCGCCGAGCATCCAGACGCTGGTGACGAACCCTTGGGGCAGGTACATCAGAAAGGCAAAAACGTAGCCGAAGATGAGGACTTTGCCGGACCCATGCTGATCACCGTAGCGCCCCAGCCGCGGCGAGGCGAAGATGTTGGAGATCCCCGGTAAAGCCGCGATGATGCCGGCAACGACGGTGATGGGACCGACGTTATGCATGAGTTCCTTGACGTACAGACTGATAATGGGTGAGATGGAAATGTTCCCGAACTGGACGATCAACGTGGAAGATAGGAGGACGAGAATCAATTTCGGATTGGGGAAGGCGGCCAATGGATTGTGACTGCGTTCGCCTGCTGGTTTGGGGGCTACCGGCTTGAATTTTTCTTCAACCAGGACCCAACTCAAGATAAATGTAGAGAAGAGGAGGGCGGCGGTAATGAAGAAGGTCAGCCGAATGGAGAAGACCTGGGCCAATACCCCACCGATGACCGGTCCCAGCAGCATGCCGCTGGTCACTCCAGTCATCAGCGTACTGAGTGACGCACCACTGTGTTTGCGGGGCGTCTGGGAGGCGACCAAGGCCTGGGCGTTAGAAATGAAACCGGCGAAGACCCCTTGGAGGGCCCGCAACGCGACCAATTGCCAGACGCTGGTGGCAAAGCCCATTAAGGCCATGGCAAAGGCTGTTCCCAGTGAGGATCGCAAAAGCATTAATTTACGACCCTTCCGATCGGCGACCATGCCCCAGAGTGGGGACGCGATGGCGCTGACGAAAAAGTCAGCGGCGTAGACCAAGCCACTGTACATGGTGACCTGCGACTTGGTGAAGTCGCCTAAACTACTAATATAGAGTGATAAAAAGGGCATGATTTCGCTGAAGGCCATGCCGGCCACGAACGTACAGAACCACAGCACGCGTAAATTACGACGCCATGGGCCGCTCTCTCTTTCAGCTTCATCCAAAGTGGTTCAACTCCTTATTTTGTGAATTAATCGGCGGAGTCACCGCTTGTGACGCCCGCCGAATTGACCATTATCCGTGATGGTAACGACCACTACATTACCCGCATGACGGCGAAACGTCAATACTTAACACTTGTTGTATGCGCTCGCAATCGTTTAATGAAAAGGAAAAATGGCAATTGCAAAAATTGTTTTTTATTATAGCTAGATTGATTGGTCTAGCGGTGATTATAGGCTAGTTTCAAGTGAACGGGATGACAATTAAAAAGCGCGTCCCCTGGTGATGTGCCGGGACGCGCTTTTAGTGGATAGATTAGGTGTTGCTAGGGGTCAAAATCCGCGGAACGATTTTTGCAGTTCGGTAGGGTTGCCCAATTACGCCTGTGGGAACAAGTCCCCGTCGGCAATGCGCTCCAGTAGACGGCGTGAAGGAATGAAGAAAGCCGCGCCGGTGATGGGCGTACTGAAGTCTAGCAGGCGGTCACTCTGGGTGAACATATTGTCCAGCATGCGTTGGGTGACCGTGAAGTGGCGGGCGTAGCCAATGAAGTAGGTGCCAACGATCCCTTGTCCGGGTTTGGCATACGGCACATTCATCCGCACGATTTTATGTTCGATGCCATCGGCGTTATCCTGCGATGCGATGTTGTGTGCATTTGGCAGCTTTTCGTCGTCGTCGAGTTCGCGGTCACTGAATTTATGGCGGCCAATCGATTTTTCTTGGTCTTCAGTTTTAAGGCGATTCCAGGCGTCCATGTTGTGCGTGTATTTCTGAGCGAAGGCGTAGGATCCATTCTCAAACTCGGGGTCTTCGTCACCAATCAGGGCGTACTGCGTGGCGTCGGGACCGGCGGGATTCTCCGTTCCGTCGATAAAACCAATGATGGCGCGGCCTTCAAAGTAGCGGAAGCCCGGCGTTTCATCGACCACGGTCGTCCAGTCGCGCAGAAATTCACGGGCCTGATCCATGACCTCATAGACGACGGCCATGTCTTTCGCGCGAACGTGCATGAACAAGTCACCCGGTGTGGCTGGTGCGGTATACTTCGGCCCCTTGACTCCGGTAAAGTCCACGAGTTCTTGCGGCTTGTTGGCGTCGGGGAAAAGCAAGTCCCAGGCCGTTGAGCCGATACCAAAGGCTACGCGGAGGTTGGCGTCGGGATAGCGGATGGCCATACTGCGTTCAATGGCCGCTAACCGGTCAGCAAACTCGGCCAGCGCGTCACGATCGGTATCGATGTGGTCGCGGTCAATTAGGTACGTGGTGAACATAATGTTGTCGCCGGCGTCGCGGTAGACGTCTTGTGCATCAGCTGGATTAATCGTCATGATAAGAGTCCTCCTCATTGATTATTGTGAGGGCAACAGCCCCACAAAATACACACTGGATATCTCTATTAGTATAGCATGTTTACCCGGACTGTCAGGGTGGAAAGGCCTTCATCAATAACGTTTGGTTGGGCAACTAAAGATTGAAACCTGGAACTATAGTATTGGTGATCACAGGTACTGGGTGCGCAATACTGACTAAACTGCCGCCTTACCGTTCGCCAAATTTGAAGATGAGGTAGTTTAAGCCAATTAAAAACCCGTGGGCGCGACGGCCAACACGGGTTTTAGAGTTTACTTAGTCTTATGAAGTTGCTTGATTTTTTGGGAGACGAAGATCGCGGTAAAACCAATTAGTGAGCCAACAAAAATCCACAGCATCGTGGCCCAGCTAAAAGTAAAACTGTTCGGCCAGAGAAGCGGTAAGGCGATTAAGCCAATGAACATGATGGTGTAACTGATTAGACAGTTTCTCAGTATCGTTTTCAACTAGCCGTCCTCCGTATCAAAGTCTTCGCTTATCACCTTTAATTATAGCATAACGACGCCACTTTCTAAGAAGGACGGGTTACTTGTTTTCTTCAAATTGGTGAATCCCAGTTGCCAACCGGTTTAAGCCGTCCTGCAACCGTTCTGCCGGGCAGGCCACGTTGATACGGACAAAGTCGTGACCGTCACCACCGTAGACTTCACCGGCCGAGATGAAGAGCCCCGTATTTTGGCGAATCGCAGCGCATAGGGTCTTGGTATCCGTCGTCAATTTGTGGCAATCGATCCAGACCAGATAAGTGGCGTGGCCCGTGATGACGTGCAAGGCAGGTAAGTTTTTCGCGATAAATGCCGTCAACGTCTGCTTATTGGCCGTGATGGTGGCATTGAGTTCGTGAACCCACTCGCTGCCCGTCGTGTAGGCCGCAATGCTACCGTCGATGGCAAACGCGTTGGGTTCGGCTAGCTCATCGGTATTGATACCGCGATCGACCACGTTTCGCAGATTTTCGTTAGGGATGATGATCGTTGCAGCGTGTAAGGCCGCAACGTTGAACGTCTTGCTAGGGGAGACGGCGGTGACACTATTCTGGGCGGCCGTCTCACTGACAGAAGCGAACGGTGTGTAACCGTGCCCGGCATCGGTGATGTCGCCGTGAATCTCATCGCTAAAGACTGTGACGTGGTTGACAGCGGCGAGGTCGGCAATGCGGCGAAGCTCGGCTGGTTGCCAAACGTGGCCGATGGGATTGTGGGGGTTACACAAAATC
Source organism: Levilactobacillus enshiensis (assembly GCF_007115095.1). GTDB lineage: Bacteria > Bacillota > Bacilli > Lactobacillales > Lactobacillaceae > Levilactobacillus > Levilactobacillus enshiensis. Next base: position 52,626 of record NZ_SULH01000004.1, read on the forward strand.
ATCATGGTCGTCAGTGGCTCAGCCATTTTAGCAGCGAGGTCGTCCCAATCGACCGTATATTGGCCATCTTGATAGACGAGGTCACTTGAGAGCACGTGGCGGCCATTGTTAACGATGGAATTATAGAAGATGTTGTAGACCGGTGCTTGCACTAAGACGTTGTCACCCACATGACTCACGCGGCGGACCGCCGAAGAGATGGCGGGAACAACGCCGGTGACAAAACGCATCCAGTCCGTGTTGGGTGCCCAGTCATGTTCGGTCGCATACCAGTGTTGCACGGCTTCAAAGTAGTCTTGTGGGACCTCTTCGTAACCGAAAATCCCCGTATCGGCCTTGCGTTTGATTGCGTCAACGATGCCCGGTGCCGTCCGAAAGTCCATGTCCGCGACCCACATGGGGAGTTCGTTGTCCTTGACGTCCCATTTGACGGAATTCGTGTGTCGCCGGTCGATCATTTCAGAAAAATTATAACTCATCGTCCGAGTGCCTCCTTGGTTAATTTAATGGTGGTGTTGGCGGGATCGATTTGATCATCGTCGAAAATGACCTTGCCGATGGCCGGAGCGGTAATCTGACCATTGATGGGGTTCTTCACACTGTCAATTTCGGTGTTGATAGTGGCGTCGATGTCACGACAATATTCAAAGGCGAGGTCGGTATTGATCAGCGAACAATTCTTCATGGTCAGGTGGTCGACGTAACACAACCCCTGGTCGCTTTCGAGCCAACAGTTAACGAAGGTAATGTTCTTGGCATTCCAGGCAAGGTATTCACCGATAATGGTCGAATCGTAGATGGTGACGTTGTCGCAGTTCCAGAAGGCATCGTGCGTAATGAATGTGGAGTCGTGGACTTCGACATTTTTACTGCCATCAAAGGCGTAATTTCCGGTCACCTTCAGGTTATGGGCAACAACATTTTCGTTGTTCATGCCAAAGTAATCCCCGGTGGCGGTGACGTTATTTAATTCAACGTCGTGACACCACCAGAGGGTCTCACCGGCGTCAGAAAAGGTCACGTTGTCAAGCCGAATGTTGCTGGCGTGCCGGAACGTCTTGGTGGCCCGAACCAGAGAATTGGCCATGGTCAGATCATCGGTGTACCAGATGCCAGCGTGAGCGTCTGGTTGCCACGTGGTGTGGTCGAGCTGGGCGTGGTGCGTGTACCACAGGGGGTACTTCCACTTAAAGATGGTGTGATCAATGGCTAGGTTCTTGCCGTGTTTCAGGGGTGACTCCCCGTCGACAAAGGTACTGTTCGTGATGTGGAGGTCGTGGGCCTGAAAGAGGGCGCGTTCTCCGGTTAAAGTTTGTTGATTGATTTCAATGCTCAAAATTTAATTCGACTCCTTTGTCCGATTAAGTGACTAGAATGGAAGCCTTGTTGGTGGACGGTGAAGGCTGGGCGTTCCAAAGAAAGGAAGGCCCCGTGCCGATGTCCAGACAGGCTCTTGAATGAGACGACTAATGTGGTGGGTCCAGCGGAATAGCTAAACGCGTCATAAATCAGTCTACAATAAACATTCTAGTACCTTCGAGTGGGCTTAAGGCAAGTCATTTGTTTAAATTTGGCGGCGATACCAGTAAAAACGGTCGATGATGAGGAGACCGCCCAACCAAATCGTGGCGAAAAGAAGCCAGAACTTGTTCCGGGTGAGAATGGGGCCGACCCGGTATTGCTGGACGGTGAGCCGGAGGTATTGGTGCGGATGAGTCGTTAGTGCTTGTGGTAAGAGCTTGAAGTTGGCGGGGGCGGTGACCAGTCGTAAACTTTGGTGGCTCCGATTTTGAATGGTCAGGTGATAGTTACCCGCCGGTTGCAGCGGAATCCGCTGATTGAGGCTGGTGCGGTCGCCGCTGGACTGCCAGATGATTTTACCGGCAGCGTTCTTAAGGGTCACGCGTCCGGTGATTTGTTCGCCGCGATCGATGTTAAGTAGATTAAAGGCCAAGGGGGCACTTAAGGGTTGGGTCAGTTGTTGCTGAAATTTAAGGGTGAGCTTGTGGTTCTGATAATAACGGCCCTCATTTTGACTGATAACGTCGATTGGCTGAACCCAGTTCTGGGTGGTCAGTGTACTGTTTTGCCAGGCAATCAGGCCCAGCAATAAGGTGAAGACGCCGGCCATGGCCAGTGGCAACCAGGTCAGCGGTTTTCGCGACCAACGTAAGAGATTGAGGGGTTGGCGATAACCCGCGGCGCAACCAGCAATCAGCAGAAAGAGGAGCGGCAGGGCATAGCGTTCTTCCGCTTCCCAGAAGATAATGTGGAAGGCCATGAGTCCCAGCATGAATAAACCCCCTAATAGGTAGGCCGATGACAGGTGTCGCCGGCGGAACTGTTGAACGCCCCAGCCTAGGTTGACCAGGATGAGGGCGAGGTAGGCGACCTGACACCAATTGGCAAACAACCAGTCCGCCGTGCTTCGATGACGATGATACCATCCGGGAGCCCGGTCAAAGGCTGAGTTGATTTGAAAGGCGTCGAAGGTTCCCGTAGCCAAGAGCAGTTGCGACTTACGGAAGAGGTGGACCACGATGCCGGCGGGGCCGAGAGCGGCTAGCCGGTCGTCGAGGAGTTGCTGAGCGGTCTGCTTTTTCGCCGTTGCGGTCGGTTGGTGGATGATCTTAGTGGCATCGAAACGGTCGTATTCCCCGTGTCGCGCCGGATTCCAGCTCATAGCGATCCAGCTCGTGGCAGGTAGCGCGCTGTCGGGATTGGCTTGATAACCGTTAGCTCGCTGGAGCGCGTGATTACCGCTAATACCGGCGAAGAGAATACCGGCCATGAGAAGTGTTGTACCGAGACGAACCAACCAGTGCTGGGGATGGGCCAAGGGAATCAGCCATAACAATAGAAGAATTGCAATAATAAGGACAAGTTCATTGGCTTTAAGGAGAAAAGCACCGGTCATAGTGATACCTAACAGTAGCGCCCAACCAGTCGTTGCTGGCCAGCGGGTGCTGCGCTTGAGCTGGACAAAGATGACGACCGCGAATAGAAGTAGGGGAAGCACGAACGTATCACTATAGGTATTTAGCGCGTAAGCATATAGTGGAACGGTCGTCAGTAACATGCAGATCCAGAGGCTGGCCCGCGCTGGATTATGGCGCTTTAAGGCTAACCAGACTGCCAGAAAGCCACAGTCTAGCCAAATGAACTGGACCAGATTGAGCCAGGTGCCGGCGTAACTCCCGGTCATCAGATGGTCTAGTCGCAGGAGGCCACTGAGGAAAATCGTAAACGACACGTTATTCGTGTACGTTTGAAAGTAGGCTGGCCAGGTCGTACTGCCGTGGACGAGATTGAGTGCTTGTTGGTGCACGAAGTACAAGTCGGCGCGAGGGGCGGCAATCCAGGAAACGGCGACCCAGTACTGAACGACGAGGAGTACCCCCCATAATCCCGCGGCGACCCACCGACTCTGACGTGGGGAAATGCGGTGAAGAGCTCGGAAGGTTAACCCCAAGACACCAAGATAGATGCCGGTGCCCAGGGCGATGGCTAAAGGACTTAGCCAATTGTGGTCGATACGGAAATCCACCGGCATGAAGAGTGCCAGACCGCCAGCAAAGAGCAAAGCAAGACAAATTAAGCCACATAGAGTAGCGGTGATGTGCTGACGACTAGACATGATCGAGACCTCCTTAGGACATTGTGTGTTGGTGAACGTTTAAAGCAGTGGTACGGGATTGAAAAGTGGCGGAATAGGTATCCGTTTGAATGATGTAGCGAGGCCGGTGTTTGACTTCGGTGAAGGTTCGACCGACATATTCGCCGATGATACTGATAGCGATGAGTTGGAAGCCGCCTAAGAACCACAGTGAAGCCATAATAGAACTCCAGCCAGTGATCACGGCACCACGAAAATGCTGAACCATGATCCAAATCAGCATGAGAAAAGCCCCACCACAGATAGTCATGCCAGCGTAGAGAACGGCCCGAATGGGGGCAATGGAGAAGGACAGGATACCATCTAAGGCAAAGCGAATCATCTGTCGTAGCGGGTATTTGGAAACGCCGGCCTGTCGGGGTTGACGCTTGTAGTAGAGTTTGGTGGCGGGAAAGCCCAGCTGGGGGATGATACCGCGCAGAAAGGGTTTATCCTCGTGGCATTGCATCAATGCCGTCACGACGCGTTTAGTTAGCAAGCGGAAGTCGGAATGATTCGGGACTAAGTTGACGCCTAGGCGGCGCATGGTCCAATAAAACCCATTCGCCGTGGTGCGCTTAAACCAGGAGTCAGTCGAGCGGTCATTGCGAACACCGTAGACGATATCATTGCCGCGTTTGGCCTGAGTGACCATGGCGGGAATCAACGCGGGGTCGTCCTGAAGGTCGGCGTCAATGGTAATGATGAGGTCGGCGTGGCGGTAGGCCGTTTGCATGCCCGCCATTAGCGCAGCTTCTTGACCGTAGTTACGACTAAATTGGAGACCGGTAAAAATTGGATTGTGGTGTTGAAGTTCACAAATGAGTGTCCAGGTTTGATCTTGGCTGCCGTCGTCGACAAAGAGAATTTTACTGTCGTCAGCGACTTGATGGCTGAGCATCAGGCGTTCCAAAATATTTTGTAGGACCGGAGCGCTGGTTGGTAACATCGGTTCCTCGTTATAGCACGGGGACACGATAGTTAGACTTGGTAGATTGGTTTGCGGCATCTTTGTTCCTCCCCAAAGAAATATAGATGAGTGACGATTGCTGGCGTGACGTGCCAATGATGGTGGCAGTCATTAAAGTAACGGATGTTAGCCGCTAACTAACGATGACGATTACTTAGATACATCGCGATTGTCAGGGCTGGCGGCGTCATCTGTGACGAACACCTGTAACGGTTCGTGATGCGCAGTCATCCGTCAATTAGTTGTCCAATCCTTTTCCCCATGAAAAGACGGCACCTTAGTTTGAATGATAAGCTACCTGATAATCAAAAAGTAGTCAGAGGTCTCAAAGTTTACGGATTCTTTAGCAGGATTAACTATGCCAATAGGCAAATTGAGTGCAAATGAAAACGTATTCAGATATACTGCTTAACACAAACTATTTACAGGTGATTGTCCTTTAGTAGAAAAAATAATCCTAAAACGGAGGTTGTTCTAATGGGAAAATTAGAGGGTAAAGTCGCCATCATCACGGGTGCGGCGCAAGGAATGGGAGCGGCCCATGCCCAGCTGTTCATTAAGGAAGGTGCCAAGGTCGTTATTACCGATATTAAAGCGGAGGTAGGGCAACAATTAGCGACTAGTTTGGGCGCTAACGCCATATTTGTTAAACATGATGTGGCTAGTGAAAGTGATTGGCAAGCGGTCTTAGACCAGACAATTACCGCATTTGGCAAGGTGGATATTCTGGTCAACAATGCGGGGATTACCTTTGCTAAGGGCCTGCAGGATATCAGTGCGGATGACTACGTGAAAATCTTTAAGATCAACCAATTGGGAACATTCCTCGGTGTTAAAACGGTGGCCAAGCCCATGACGGCGCAAGGGTTCGGCTCCATCGTGAATATTTCCTCACTCAATGGGTTGGTTGGGGGTGCCGTTGGGTATACCGATACCAAGTTTGCGGTGCGGGGGATGACCAAGGCGGCATCACTGGAGTTAGCGCCAGCCGGTGTTCGGGTGAACTCTGTCCATCCGGGAGTTATCGAAACGCCCATGATCTCACAGCCAGGGACGGAAGCGGCCGTTAAACAATTTGCCAAGACCATTCCACTACGGCGAATCGCTAAGCCGGAGGAAGTCTCCAAACTGGTCTTATACTTGGCCTCAGATGATTCTAGTTACTCAACGGGTTCCGAGTTTGTCGTGGATGGTGGTATTTCGGCACAGTAATCATTGTGAACCTGTTGGTTTAGAAAAAGGACCGTCGCGGAATTTCTTCTGCGACGGCCCTTTTCGTGGTGTCGGTTTAGTGGCGGAAATGACGATTGCCAGTGAAGACGAGCGCGATGCCGTGCTTTTCGGCCATAGCGATAGAATCCTTGTCGCGGATGCTACCACCCGGTTCGGCAATGACTTGGATGCCATGTTCAGCAGCAAATTCAACACAGTCGTCCATAGGGAAGAAGGCATCGGAAACCAAGACGGCTTGGTCGTAATGGTCTTTGACCTCGGCCTTACCCACGGCAATCTTGACCGCGTCGATCCGGTTCATTTGACCAGGGCCAACGCCTAAGGTTTGGTCTGGTGTGTTAATGACGATGGCGTTACTCTTGATGAATTTGATGGCTTTGAGGCCAAAGGTAATGGCGGACAGCTGTTCAGCTGTGGGCTGGGCGGTCGTCACCACCTGAAAGTCGGCTGGGTCATCGACAATATTATCCCGTTCTTGACGCAGTAAGCCACCACGGACACTGATCAATTCGTCATCTTCCGGTGCTTTGGCATTGGAGAAGTCGACGGTCAGTAGACGTAAGTTTTTCTTCTTGGCGAGGACCGCGTAGGCATCGTCATCGAAGGAAGGGGCGATGATAATCTCTAAGAAGAGTTGGTGCATCTTGGTAGCAGTTGCCAAGTCGACCCGGCGGTTGAGCACAATAATGCCGCCAAAGATGGACATGGAATCGGCCGCATAGCATTTATCCCAAGCAGCTTCTAGTGTGGTAGCTGAGCCAATCCCACATGGATTCATGTGCTTTAAAGCCACCACGGTGGGGTCGTCAAATTCTCGAATGAGGCCCAGTGCGGCATCAGCGTCTTTAATGTTATTAAAGGAAAGTGGCTTACCATGGAGCTGCTTAGCCGCCGCAATGGAGAAGGGGGCTGGTTGGCAGTCTTGGTAGAAGGTCGCCGTTTGTTGGGGGTTCTCACCATAGCGCAGGGCCTGTTTTCGCTGATAGGTCAACGTTAACGTTTCGGGTTTGGCATCATCGGTCAGGTAGTTGGCGATGACGGCATCATAGTGGGCAGTGTGATGAAAGACCTTAGCGGCTAAATGCTTGCGCAGACGGGTGTCATCCGTGTGTTCAGCTAAGGCGTGACTGACCTGATCGTAGTCATCGGGATCACAGACAACTAAAACATCATCGTAGTTTTTGGCAGCTGCCCGAATCAAAGAAGGACCACCGATATCAATCTGCTCAACGGCTGCGGCGAGAGTCACGTTGGGTTCTTGAATCGTTTGTGCAAAAGGATAGAGGTTGACGCAGACCAAGTCGATAGGTGTGATGTTATGTTCAACCAGAGTCTGTCGGTGAACCAGATTCCCCCGCTTGGCGAGGATGCCGCCGAAGACCAACGGGTTCAGCGTCTTGACACGGCCATCCAGCATTTCTGGAAAATGCGTGACGTCTTCAATCGGAATAACGGGAACATGAGCTGCAGCTAAGAACGCTTGTGTCCCCCCCGTGGAGACAATTTCGAAATTTTGAGCAATCAGATTTTGGGCAAATTCGACCAGACCAGTTTTATCAGAAACGCTAAGCAATGCACGGCGCATGAGAGAACCTCCTAATTTAAGTCTTTCTAAGATATGTCTATCATACGTGTTCTGTTCCGAACAATCAACGGGAACAAAATATAAATATTCGTATAAACGACAGCGGTCGGCCATGGATTGGTCACTTAACTATTTAAACGATTATGAGAGCTGAACATTCTGAACGATAATGATGCGGGCGGTTTCTTTTTCTAAACGGAATGGACGAGTTGTCAGGTCGTTGGTCGTTTAGTCGGTTCAAACTACCAACCATTTTCCAGCCGGATTGTCACGACTGTCGTTGGTTTAACGGCGTTTCTGTAATAAATATAATTGTAAAAGCTGGTAACTGAACTGCAATCCCCTTGACACGTAATCTACATTTTAGTGGCTTAAAGTAGATGGTGGTTGAGAGATGAGGTGGTGAAAGGTTCCAAGATGATTTACAGAAATTAAACAAACTCGCCAAATCTAATGAGGGAAGTGCCAAGTATGTCAACACATCTATGGGCCAAGCGGTTGGCGCAGACAGCAGTCGCCGCCAGTGCTCTTATCGGTATCGCGTGGGGCGGCCAAACCGTTGCCAACGCGAGCACCTTAGCCATTCCAGATATTTCTGAATGGCAGGGAAAGTTAACGGCGAGTCAGGTGTCTAATCTGAAGAGCCGGGTTTCATTTGTGATCAATCGGCGACAGTACGGGTCGGCTTATCAAGACCTGTATGCGGCTAACAACACCGCACTTTACGTGAAGTACGGGATTCCGTTCGGTGAATACGACTACGCCCGATTCACCAGCGTGGCCAGTGCCAAACAGGAAGCCAAGGATTTTTATAATCGGTCGAATAAGAGCGCGCAGTTTTACGCCCTAGACTTTGAGGAAAATGACGTCACATCGGGAACGACTAATGCCGCCGTTCAAGCTTGGTACGATGAAATGAGTGCATTGACCAACAAGAAGTTAGTCTTCTATTCCTACCAGTCGTTTGCGACTAGTTATGCGAATACGGCCCGGCAGAAATTCGACGCCCAATGGATCGCAAACTATTCTTATACGCCAACGATTGCGCATGCCTTGTGGCAGTACACGGATCACAATTACTTAGCAGCGTTGGGTGAATATACCGACAACAGTCAGGCGGTCACGTCGGTTCATCCGGTTTCTTGGTGGACGGATGGGGTCACGACGGCCTTGACACACACCACGACCACTTATGCTTATAGCAGTTATAAAAAGGGCCAACACGTCTATCTACATACGGGGGCAACGAAGGACGCAGATGGTAATGCCATTGCGGCGGCTGATCGACAGAAGTTTTACAAGGTTTCTCAGGTGAAATCGGTCACACAGTCGAAGTCCCAGCAGGCGCTCTATCTGGCTGGCTTGAACAAGTGGGTTCTGTCTGAGGACGCTACCGGGTATTGGGTCGGCCAACACGGGTCCTTTAACCTGAAAAAGAAGTTGTACGTCTATTCGAATTCGAGTTTGAGCAAGAAGACGGGGAGCTACTACGTTGCAGGTGATACGGTCGCTGGACGGGTCGTCAAAGCCCCGAGTGGCAAGTCATATCGGATTAAAACGAAACTGGGCTACCTGTCAGCCAATACGAAATTTTCCGACCACGCCTACTATGAGTCGTTGGGGGCTAACCGGACCATTACGACCAAAAAACCGGTCTACGAGTATACCAGTAGCTCCTTTAAGAAGGCCAACCGGACAACCAAGGTCGCCAAAGGGAAGACACTTACGGTAACTGGCATCAAGAAACGATCGACCGGTTCGCGCTACTTCGTGTTAAGTAACGGTAAATATGTCACCGCTCAAATGGCTTACGTCACTGAATAATAATGGAGAGAGGTTGGATAAATATGCAACGAAAAACAAAGATGGTGACGGCGGTCACGGCCGTTCTGACCGTTCTCACGTTAGGCTCTGGCACGGTGGTTCAGATGCACGCGGCTAACGATGTGAGCGCAGTCGGTCAAACCGTAGCTCCCAAGTCAGCCAGTACGGATGGCACCAAGCTCACGGCTGCCAGCACAAACGGAACTAAGCAGAATTATACGGTTAAGTATGATGGCAACCAGAATCAGTCAGCCACCCTCCAGAAGAAGACTTACGGGACCAATGCGACGGCGGAAAAACAAGTTGATTACGTTGGCAGCAATACGGATGGGGCAACGGTTAAATTGAATAAAAATACGACGGCGGTCGTGCAAGGGACCATGGGGCATACCTATGTTCATTGGAATAAAGGCGACTGGTCAGTGACGGCCGTTACCAGCAATGCCGATGCAGCCGGAACGCCGAAACAATTTGCCAAGCAGGTCAACCAGCAACTCACTAAGTCGGGCTTGCCACAGCATGCGGATACCGGGGCAATTACCGTGTATAGTCAAACTGACGATGATGAAGCCAATTCGGTCACTTGGCAACAGGGCAAGCAAGTCTATAAGGTCAGTGGGACCACAGCTGATACGACAGTGAAAGTCGCGCAGAACACAAATTAAGTGTGGCGAAAAAGCGGGTTGAGAATTTATTCTCAATGCGTTTTTTGTTGATGCTACAGGTAACAGGCAGCCTGTCTGTCCGGCGTAAATGCTGGGGGGCTAGTGGCGATGTTGGCCTTGTGACTTCGGTGAAGAGGATACTCAAAACTGGAGAAGCAAATCGCAGCTGGTTTTGAACCGAGAATTGCCGATTCAAAGGCGGATTTTTTGCGGCAATCATCATTTTTCATAGTTTTTTTGCTCGATTTTAAATCGGCAGTGAGCCCCGTCGCCGCGCGGACTTCACGAGTTGAAATGGTTGAGAAATGATTACTAGAATGATAAAAAGTTATTGACAAGTTTGCCGAAAAGAAGTACCTTAAGACTGTAATATGAAAGCGCAGTCATAGTGAATAGTAACTGGTTGCTTCATCCTAGAGAGCTAACGGTCGGTGGAAGTTAGTGGGAGTTGCCAGTGAATCCGCCACTTAGCGTTTGTTTCCGTTCGAAGGAGACACGGTGAGACGTTATACTCGCAGAGGACACAATCATTTTTGTGTCAAGTTGGGTGGTACCACGTTAATAAACTAACGTCCCATAACCTGGATTAACCGGGTTATGAGGCGTTTTTATTTTTTTCTCAGTCTATTCTATTTAGCAAAGGGGATTTTCATATGTTAGATCCAAAATTTGTTCGGAATAATCAAGAATTAGTCAAAGAAAAGCTGAAGACACGGAAAGTAGATCCAGCAGAAGTGGATGAATACCTCCAACTCGATCAACAAAATCGGGATGCCTTAACTAAAGTTGAAAAAATCAAAGCACGTAAAAACCAATTGACGCAAGAAATCAGCCAGAGTGATCCTAAGTCTGAGGCCGGCCAAAAGCTGATCAACGACGTTAAGAAAATCAACGGCGACATTAAGAGTACGGAAACGGCCCAAGAAGAAGTCGCAGAACGGCTACACTACTTGGCAGTTCGTTTCCCGAACTTGCCTGCCGATGATGTTCCAGTTGGTCCAGATGAAAACAGCAACGTTGAAATGCGCAAGTGGGGCAAAATCCCAACGTTTGATTTCGAACCTAAAGCACACTGGGAAATTGGTGAAAACCTCGGCATCCTTGATTTTGACCGTGCCGCTAAGGTTTCTGGTGCCCGGTTCGTTTACTACAAGGATGCTGGTGCCCAGCTCGAACGTGCCGTTTACTGCTTCATGTTGGACCTACATACCCAAAAGCAAGGTTACCACGAAATCATTCCACCATACTTGGTTACTGGTAAGACCATGTTTGGGACTGGTCAATTCCCTAAGTTCAAGGAAGATGTCTACACGGTTGAATCTACCGGGATGACGTTGATTCCAACGGCCGAAGTGCCATTGACCAACTACTATGCCAATGAAATTTTAGATGAAGACCAACTGCCAACGTACTTTACGGCGATGACCCCTTGCTTCCGTTCCGAAGCTGGGAGTGCTGGGCGTGATACTCGGGGCTTGATTCGGATGCACCAATTCCACAAGGTTGAAATGGTGAAGTACTGCAAGCCAGAAGACTCTTACGACGAATTGGAAAAGTTGACGGACAATGCTGAAGAAGTCTTGCGTGAACTGAACTTACCATACCATGTCATCACGTTGTCCACTGGGGACACGGGCTTCTCATCCGCTAAGACCTATGACGTTGAAGTTTGGATGCCAGAACAAGGCATTTACCGGGAAATCAGTTCTTGCTCTAACTGCCTGGACTTCCAAGCACGGCGGGCCATGATTCGTTACCGGAAGGCCGATGGCACCGTTGCCTACGTTCACACGTTGAACGGTTCTGGCTTAGCTGTTGGCCGGACGGTTGCTGCAATCTTGGAAAATTATCAACAAGCCGATGGCACCGTGAAGATTCCAGAGGTTTTGCAGAAGTACATGCATGGTCAACAAGTAATAAAATAAAATTATTATGAGAATAATCTATTATCAGTCAGATAATCGATCGTGAACAAAGTAACGATTATCCCCGTGGTGATGGGATTCATAATAGCTCTAAAGTGTACGATTAGATTATAATTCTAATCGTACACTTTTTTATTCTAATCTAATTATCATGATAGAAAATTATCACATTTTATTCCAATGCATAAATTTTGTAATGATGATAATCTTTTCTCGTAAGGTGAAAGGGCTTCCAGATGCGAGAATGTGATATCACGAGCAATTCCGGAACTCGTGGAAGCCGACCACACCGGATTACGTATCAGTAGGAGGATCAATCATGGATATCATATTGGGTGTCTTGGTATTACTAGCAGTGATTGCCGTTATGACACTATTTACCTTTAAAGCACCAAAGGGTCAAAAGGCCGTTAGCGCGTTGTCTGGTGCGGCTTGTGCAACCTTCTTACCTCAAGCGTTTCTTAGCTACGCAATTGGTGGTGTTTTCCACATTGATTTCGTTAAACAAATCGGGGATGTCATGGGGTCATTGGGTGGTCTTGCGGCCGGTTCGTTAGTTCCATTAGCTTTCGGAATCAGCCCAGTATTTGCTATTTTACTTGGTGTTTCATTATTAAAAGTTAAACTGCTGCCAGCATTTATCGCGGCATATCTGGTTTCCTTCCTTATTAAAGAAATTCAAAAGCGGGTGACGGATGGCCTCGATTTGATCGTTGTCGTTTTAGTTGGACCAATCTTGGTTAATTTAATCGCTGGCTTAATTTCACCGGTTGTCCTCATGATTTTACATACGATTGGTGATACGATAGTGACTGCAACGCAAGGGAATCCATACGTGATGGGTGCCGTGCTCGGTGCAATCATTCCACTAGTTGGGATGACGCCACTATCATCAATGGTTCTGACCAGTTTGATTGGTTTGACTGGTGTGCCAATGGCGATTGGTGCGTTAGGATGTACCGGGAATTCGTTCTTAAACTTAAGCTTCTTTAGAAAGATGAAGTTTGGGGGCAATTCAACGACCGTTGCTGTTACCATCGAACCTTTAACTCAAATTGATATTATTGCTGCCAATCCCGTTCCAATATTTGTAACGAACGCGATTGCCGGTGCCATCAACGGGATTATCGTTACGGCATTTGGTTTAGTCGTTAACGTTACCGGGATGGCGACCCCATGGGCTGGTTTAATCGTTGTCTTTGGGATGAACCCAGTTGTCAAAGTGTTAATTGCAGTTGTATTGATCTTTATCAACAGTACGATTTGGGCTTACATCGGGGCCTGGGTCTTCAGAAACTTCAAGATTCACACCGTCTCCGAAATTCGGAAAGACGATGCGCTTGAAGAAGGCAAAACTGCTGAAGCTTAATTGGTAATTTATAATTAGTGATTATGGATTTGCATTTGAAATGGGAGGACTTTAAAATGACTGTCAACTATAAGAGTGTCTTTGATATTATCGGCCCCATCATGATTGGGCCATCTAGTTCACATACTGCTGGTGCCTGCGCAATTGGTCGTGCGGCTAACAGTATCTTCAAGGATAAACCAACCGACATTGTCATTCACTACTACGAATCATTTGCCCAAACGCACAAGGGCCATGGGACCGACTACGCGATTATTAGTGGGATCTTAGGCTTCGAACCCGATGACAGTCGGGTCCCTTATGCGATTGGCCTGGCACAGAAGCAAGGCATTAACATTACCTTTATTGAAGAGCCGGGAGATAGTCCAATCAATCACCCCAACACGGCCATCATTGACTTGAAGAACGATTCCAAGCAGATTACGGTCGCTGGTTGCTCCATCGGTGGGGGGACCATTGAAATTCGTGAGATCAAGATGGATGGGTTTGACATCAAGCCTAAAGGCCCCCTTCCTATTCTTCTCGTTCAGGGTGGAGAAGACGACCATCAGAACGTCACCGATCAACTGGCTAACTTGACGAAGGTCAACGATCAAAAGGAATATCAATCTGGAAAGGGTAACCTTTACGAATACGATCTGGATCGTCGCCTAAAGGCCCACGAGATTGATGAACTGGTCAAGAACAACAACAAGTTAGTTTACTTATAGGGGGTAGCAATCATGTATATGAGTGTAGCGGAATTAGTCGATGCAGCGAAAACCACTAAAAAGCCAATCTATGAATTAATGATCGAACAGGAAATGGAAACCTCAAAGAACAGTCGTGAAGAAATCATCAAGACGATGGGGCGGAACCTGGATGTCATGGAGGCTGCCGTTAAGAAGGGTGCTGAAGGAGACGGGGTCTTCTCAACCACTGGCTTAACTGGTGGTGAAGCGGTCAAACTCAGAGATTACCGGAAGACTGGTAAGACACTTTCCGGCGATATCATGATGCAAGCCGTTCAAAATGCGATTTCAACGAACGAAGTCAACTCTTCCATGGGGGTTGTGTGTGCCACACCAACTGCCGGCTCAACTGGGACTTTACCCGGTGTGATTTTCACGTTGCGTGATCGGTTGAACTTGACCCGTGAACAAATGGTCAACTTCTTATTCACGGCCGGTGCTTTTGGGATGGTCATTGCCAACAACGCTGGGATCGCCGGTGCTACTGGTGGTTGCCAAGCCGAAGTTGGAAGTGCCTCAGCCATGGGGGCTGCCGCCGCAGTAGAAATTGCTGGCGGGACCCCAGACCAATGTTCTGAAGCGTTGGCCATGGCCATCAGTAACTTAATGGGATTAGTTTGTGACCCTGTTGCTGGTTTAGTTGAATTACCATGTGTTAAGCGGAACGCCATTGGGGTCGGCAACGCCATGATTGCCGCTGATATGGCCTTGGCTGGCTTAACCAACAAGATTCCAGCAGACGAAGTTATTGCTGCAATGGATAAAGTCGGTAAGGGACTGCCTAAAGCCTTACGGGAAACTGGTTTGGGTGGTTTGGCCGCAACACCAACTGGTATCCGGATGAAGGAAAAGATCTTTGGTAAAGCAAGCGTCAAAGCTTAATTGAAATGAAAGTGGCCGCGTAACCTGCAGGCCACTTTTTGTTTACGTAAATTTAGGGTAATTGCTGATGCTACGTTACGTTTAACAGTGGGCCACTGTGCACGGATCAAAGTGGGCCCTGTGTAGAATTGCAAGTGAATTAACGAACAAGAAAGGGCTACGATTAGGGCCGGTGAGCGTAATAAAAAATCGTAAATAATCATGATTGGGCGCATGGCGTGATCGCTCTAGCGCGTGATTTAGGTCGCAAAATGGCGACAACAATCGACTAATCAAAAAACTTACGATTCCTATGAGAACGGCTAGTTGCACGTGTGCAATCAAAAACGATGAAATTTGATGATGGTATGAACAAATTACTTCCAAAGGCATTCTTATTATGATAAAATATTATTATCAGGTGACTAGTGATAACTCGTTTCTAAGAATTAGAGGGTGGTTTTAATATGCAACAGAAATTAACTGCAGATCAAGAATACGTTCGTGAGTTTATTCCGTTCGTTGACTTTTTAGCCGACATTTTGGGTCCAAACAGTGAGGTTGTTTTGAATGATCTCTTGGATTTAAACCACTCTGTTGTGGCCATCCGAAATTCGCACATTTCTCACCGAAAAGTTGGCGATCCGGCAACCGATTTAGCCTTACGGACCATGAAAGCGGGGGACGCCGAAAAACGGGAATACCTCGCGAATTATAAGGGCGTTTCCCATGGGGATAACACGTTACGGTCCTCAACGTTTTTCTTACGGCAACACGGCGAAGTGGTCGGCATGATTTGTATCAATACGGATGACAGTGTTCTGGATAACTTACAGCAACAGGTCATCAAGGTACTGACCAATTATAAACATCTTGATTCGCCAACAATCTACAAGACCAAGGTGCCGACAACTGATAAACGCGAAACTGTTAGCGCTAACAGTATCGAGTCAGAACACCTAACGACCTCGATTGGTGATTTAGCCAAAGAAGTCACACAGAGCGTTTGTGCCCGGTACGGGATTTCGGTTGACTACTTGAAACGCGATGATAAGTTGGAAATCGTTCGTAATCTCTACCATCAAGGTTACTTCTTGCTGAAAGATTCTGTCAGTGAGGTTGCCAAGGTCATTAAGGTTTCGGACCCTAGTGTTTATCGGTATCTCCAGATTGTTAAGGACGAAGAATTACAGGATTAATTTGTGTTTTGATTATGAAAAAAGAGAGTGGGCCATCAAGCGGTTAGTTTGCGAGCATTAACGTGAGAACAGGGATTATGCCTGCTCTTGGCATAATTTCTGTTCTCGGGTTAAGCGCGACAAACTGCCTGGTGGCGCACGTTTCGACACGATAATGGCAAAAATAAAATCAGTTTTTTCAGGAAATCCTTCTGAAAAAACTGATTTTTGAGTTATGTCCCAGACTTTTACGTGCCGCTACTTCTTTTCAGTGCGTAGTGCTAGGGCGTTCGCGGTCTTGGCGTTGGCGGCTGGTTTGTCGCCTTGTTGGGGATGCTTGATCCCGAAATCGTAGACCCAGTACAACCAGTAGGCCACGATTAATTGTGAACCAGCAAACAGAGAACTGTCTGCCGTGACGCCAACCAGCGCGAAGGTTAAAATTGGGACTAAAAATGCGTAACTGATGGGGAAAATCAATGCCGTTCGGACTGAACGGTGCGTAACCCCAAGGGCGTATTGCGTGTAAATGACCAGAATGACTGCTGCGACTAAACAAGACGTTGCAATGTAGTTAGCTAACATCGTCTTCCCCACCTCCGTGTTTAAGATTATCAAGAGTATATCACAGTTTATACAGCTAAAAATGGGGGGTAAATGGGGGGTGATTTGAAGAATCGCGGTATAGCGCCGTTTATGGCACTTTGATGAGAAAACATTCTATGACTAATTAAAGATTATTAGATAAACGGTTGCATAATAAGGCAAATAAACTTATCAAACCATTATTATACTGATAAAATGATTACAATTTAAAATTGGAGTGAAGTGGCTGATGGCTTGTCAACATTGGCTTAATTGGCCTTAACGGGTGATTAATGGAATTATCAAATGTGACCAACAACTAACGTGGCTTGAATTTTGTGGTAAGATTATACCTAAATTAAAAGGAGGTGAGGACAATGATGACACCGACCGATATTAAACATAAACTTCGGCGCGATCTCTATACGATTACCGATGACTATGATATAACCATTGATAATCGGTTATATACCGAAGCGGAATACGAGAATTTGAAGGATACATTGTTAACGCTCCACGAGTTAGGCATGGAACCTCAAGCTATGCAGCAGCTCCTAGCCGTTAACGCCTAAATAAAATAAGTGAGGTGAATGAATCATGGATGCCGATATTCCATCAGGTTCAATCCAGTCTAGAAAGTGCTAATGTTGGTTAAATCAACCCAACGTTAGCACTTTTTTGATGGCCTTTTTTAGTGAGGATGTTTCAGTTGGGACAACCGCCAGCTGGGTGAATACTTTTCTCACTCGCTCATTATTCTAAGGGCAAAGATGGGGGAAGTTCCTAATTCACTAGGACGCAGGAAGCCTTTATAATGAATCTTGTAAGTAAGTATTTCAATAGTAGACTTAAATACAGTTGAAGATGTACTAGGAATTTCAAACGAACGGGGACGACTACAATGGATGAAAAAAAGTTATCAGCTGAAGAGTTACAAGTGGTGGCGGCCTTGGAAAAGGTGATCGACCCAGAACTTGGTGTTGATTTGGTCAATCTTGGCTTGATCTACGATGTGACTGTGACGGACAAGCACTGTGATGTGACCATGACGTTGACCACAATGGGTTGCCCAATCGGAAACGTCTTGGCAAGCCAGATCAGCCAGGCGGTCATGTCCGTTCCCGTTGTCGAGACCTGTGATTTGAGCCTCGTCTGGGAGCCAGCTTGGAACATCGATATGATGAGTCGTTATGCGAAGGTCGCCCTGGGTGTTCACGGTTAACATTTAAATTCGACGCGTAAAAAAGAGTGGGACAAAAGGCGGTTAGTCAATGAGCATTAACGTCGATAGACGAATAATCCTGGGCTTGGATTGTTTGTCTATCGGGGTTAAGCGGAGTTGACTGCCTTTGGTTCCACGTTTCAACCATAGACGTTCGGAGCACAAAAGAGTCTGAGAGTTTTGTCCCAGACCCGTCAAAAATAGTATGTGATTTAAGCCGTAATAAGATTATTTTGCAAGGCATAGCGGACCAGTTCTGGTCGCGAATGCATGTGTAGTTTCCGCATGACGTTGGACTTGTGAGCCTCAACGGTCTTAGGCGAAATGAACAGGTCGGCCGCGATTTCCTTATTGGAATAGCCTAGGACCATGTACGGGAAGACCTCCACCTCGCGTTTGGAAAGACAGGTATAACTGTGAGAGATGAGATTGAGCCGCGTGGGGCAGGGATTGAGGCGAGCATCAACGTAACGTTGATCGGCCAAGGCTTGCTTGACGGCAAAAATGATTTCGTGGTTCGGTGCATCTTGTAATAGGTAGGCGGTTGCACCGGCATCCAGGAGATGTTCGACTTGATACCGTTCCAAACGTTGGCCAAGGACAACGAGTTTTAATAAAGGACAGTCGCGATGAATATCAGCGATCCAGTCGTAGTCTGTGAGCTGATCGGGAATGATCAGTAACAAGTCTAAGTTGGAAAGTGTAGTTTCATAAGGGGTCGTGAGCTGAGCCTCAACAGTGAGGTCCGGCTGTTGATTGACTAAGAAAGTAATCCGATTTTTAAGCGAAGATGATTGACTTAACAGACCAATGTGAGACATAACAGAGGACCTCCAGATTGAATGATTGTGTTTTTGCAGACTGATAAAAATCTATTATCAGTGTAACATGATTTGATAACGGTTTCAAAGGTTACTTGCGTATTTTTGAGCAAATAGTATAGAAAGAAAAGGATGTTGTGGTTATGCAAGGGAATCCAGTCGTATCAGCTAGAGAAAAAAAGATGTCTGCAGCCGCTGCAGGGATTTTTAATAAGCTTAATCGTGTACGCGCCCTCGTCTTGGGCTCCAATGATGGCATCGTCTCGACGGCCGGATTAGTGATTGGTGTCACACAGGCCAATCATTCCGTAATGGCGGCCCTACTTGCCGGTCTATTTACCGTACTGGCAGGGGCACTTTCCATGGCCGGTGGTGAATATTCATCGGTCTCTTCCCAACGTGATATGCAAAAGGCGTTAGCCCAACAGGTCAAGGCTGAGTTGGTGACGGAACAGGATATGATTCTCCAACGCCTAAAGGTAAAGCTGCAGAGTTATGGTTTTGAGGTACTTGAGGCCGTTAATTTATCCCGCCGGTTAATTGAGAATGAAAATATCAATGTGATTCTCTACTTGCTCTATGGAATCACGTACAAGCGCTATACGAGCCCGCTACAGGCTGCCGTGACCGACGGCTTAGCATTTACTCTTGGCGCGGCCTTGCCGCTGAGCTGCATTGTCTGGCTCCCTGAACCGTATAAGATTGGTGGGACCATGATCGGCGTTGTGCTAGCACTGCTCATCACGGGTTATGTGGCTGCGCGTTTGGGCCATGCCAATGCTAAAGTGGGGATGTTACGGAACGCCGTGGTCGGTTTACTGACCATGGGCGTCAGCTACTTCATCGGGTCATTGTGGCAGTAACCCCCGGCGAAATTGCTGTTAGCTCCTAGCTGATAGTGATAGTCGCAACCTTTGAATCAGGTCCAGTCATCCAATAGAAAATGAAAACGGTCGATAGCTGCATATCGACTTTTTTTGCGTCCGCTAGTGGTTAAAAGCTAAAGATTGAAAGACAGCATTCAGGTTTTATCTCAGGTTTTATCTCAGGTTTTATCTCAGGCTTAGTAAGTGTTCTCGCCATTAAATTAGGTTAACTTGTGTGTACTCCGGCTGCCAGGGATTCCGCCTGCTGTGGGGACGCTTCAGCCTGGAAGAACATCAGTCTTCTCGCTCGATTTGAAGCCGCGAAAACCACGCGTCTCCAAAGTCGCCCGTGAAGTAAGCTGGCTGAGAAACACCAGCTGACATCACCTTCACGGCCGGCTCCATCCCTGGCCTCCTCCGACACTGACAGTGTTTTATCAAGACAACGGCTGTAGATCACAGCTACCTGGCATTTTTGGATTCGACTGATAACGACCGTTACGGTTATCTTCAGAGCTTTCTGAGAACACAATGTAAGCCGAGAGGTCGGCAGATATGAGCTCAGGCGCGTCGTTCTACTTAGTCAGTAAGTGGTCTGCTTACTGGCTTAGTAGAAAACCAAGCTTGTAGACTCGGGGTTTGCGAGGCTTCAAGTTGTGTTCGCACCGATCCAGCTCATATCTGCCGGCCGGTAAGGTGACTCAATCACCATGTTGCCTAGCTTAGAGCTTAATGTGGTTAGAGCGGACATGACTAGTATTTTGGAACTTAGTTAAGAAGCCACTCGGAACGTATCGGGAACCGGTCAATTATCAAGTTAGTAAGTCACTTAGTCCCTGAGTGTGAAAAGTCCGCGTAATTTTCAAAAAAAGCTAGTCACGAGCACTTAGCAGACTTACACTAAAGTTACGCTCAGCACGGGAAGTGTCGGCTGAAACCAACTAAATTGTTGCTATAGCGGGCTTACTTGTGCCTAATGCTAAGACCGTTTACCAGCCGACTGTCACATGAAGCTGGGTCAACGGAAGAAGACATGACAAACGAGGAGGAGTCGTTGTGAAAAATTTGCACCAACCAGAGTCAGGATTTTCCTGGTTTTACCAACGATTTTTAAATAATCACATTACGATTCTATTATTAAATATTTTTTTGCTATTATTGGTACTCAATGAATTGATGCAAAATGCGTGGCTGTTGACGCCTATCTGGAAATTCATTGGAATCGCCATGCCGGCCATCGTGGTCGCGGGGATTCTGTTCTACGTGCTGGACCCGTTCGTTCACTTAATGGAGCGACGATTACATCTGCGGACCGGATTAGCGATTACGATTGCAATGCTGCTCACGGTGACGATTATTGTGCTGATTTTTCTCAATCTGATTCCATTTCTAACGCGGCAAACGACCGGGGCCATTTCGGCACTTCCACAATTTTCTAACGATGTGCTGCGTAATCTGAATCGGTTGAATCAGCAACACCATTGGTTGTCGAACGCCAATTTAAATGACATCAACCAGCGCGTCACCACCTACTTCTCTAAGCGGGGACTGAACCTTTTGACCGGAACGCTGAGTTCGCTGGGAAACGTGGTAACGACCGTGAGCGATTGGATCATCACGTTGATCACCGCGCCGTTGGTTCTGTTCTTCATGCTCAAGGACGGTTCACGATTTCCCCATTACGTCAGTCAGGTCGTGCCGACCGCTTATCGGGATCGTTTCGTCGTCATGCTTGACCAGATGAACGTGAAGGTCAGCTCCTACGTGCGTGGTCAGCTGACGGTTGCGCTGTGCGTCTTGATTATTTTCACCACCGGTTATTCAATCATTGGCTTGCGTTATGCCATTTTGATTGGGTTACTGGCGGGGCCGCTCAATTTGATTCCCTACTTTGGGTCGGCCATCGCACTGGTACCCGCACTGATCATTGGGGTCGTGACTAGTCCCTCAATGCTGCTGGGCGTGGTCATTGTCTACTTGATTGAATGGGTCTTGGAAACACAGGTCCTGTCACCACTGATCATGGGAAACAGTCTCGCCATGCATCCCATCACCATCGTCTTTGTCCTGTTGGCGGGGGGCAAAATGTTTGGCCTGGTCGGCGTCATCTTCGGGGTGCCCGGCTTTGCCGTCCTCAAGGTGCTGGCCACCACGGGTTTTCAGTGGTACCAGGAATACTCGGCGCTCTACCCGGATGTTTTACCGCCGGACGAGCTCGAACCTTAAGCGTTTATTAACACCATGCGATAACTTGAATACACACAGAAACGGCGGTGCCATGACGGTTACCGCCGTTTTTGAGTGGCTGGGGTGGTGGTGAGTTGGGCGGGTCGCCCCACCAACTTTAAGTTTCCGACAAGTCCCGTTTGCCATAATCGTCTCATGTTATGAAATGGAGGCGACTCGAATGAATTTTTTCAAACGGGCCTGGTTAAACGTGTGGGCGAAGAAGGGCCGGTCAGTTTTACTGATCCTGGTCTCATCCGCCATTCTCATGTTTGTTTTGGCTGGTTTATTGATTAGAAGTGCGGCGGTCAAGGCAACTGCCCAAGCGAAGGCGGATGTCGGAGCCACGGTGACGTTGTCGGCGAACCGCCAGGCGGCATTTAAGCAGATGCAGAACAGCAGCAGTTCCAGTAGCAAGTCCAGTCGGCCGAAGATGACGCTGACACCGGTCAAGCTGAGCGATGCCGCGAAAATCGCTAGTCTGGACAATATTAGCAGTTACAACGTGACCAGCTCCACATCGGTCAACGCCAAGTCCTACGACACGGTCGCAACCAGTTCGGGCTTAAGCGGTGGTGGTAGCGGTGGTCCCGGTGGCATGAAGTCATCGACGAGTACCGGGGACACCCAGATTGACGGGGTTACAAGTACCAGTCTGGCCACGGCCTTCAGTAGCAAACAGAGTAAGATCACTAAGGGTCGCGGCATTACTACGGCCGATAAAAATACGAACCACGTGGTGATTGAAAAGGATCTGGCGAGTCAAAATAAGTTGACGGTCGGCGACACGATCACAGTCAAGGAAACCGCGGGGAGTAAGGATAAGGTCAAGTTGAAAATCGTTGGGATCTACAAGGCCAGCGCAACGAGTTCCAGCTCGGCCGGTCCCATGAGCACGGATCCGGCGAACACGATGTACACCTCGTACACCCTGGCCAACACCTTTAAGGGAAGCAAGTATGCGGGCACGGCAGATTCCGTGACGTTTAACGTCAGCAATCCGGCCAAAATAAGCAGTGTAAAGGCGGCCGGAAAGAAACTGATCAATACCAGCAAGTATGCGTTGAGCACGGACGATTCCAGCTATCAAACGGTCAAGGCCGCCATGAGCAACGTGGCAAGTTTTGCCAACAAGATCGTTTGGCTGGTTGCGATTGCGGGGACGATTATCTTAGCTTTAATCGTTATTTTGATGATTCGTGAACGACGGTTTGAGATTGGGGTGCTCCTCTCATTAGGGGAAGCGCGGTGGAAAATCGTGGCCCAGTTCTTTACAGAAATGCTAATGGTGATTGTGGTAGCCGTGGCAATTGCGGGTGCCGGCGGTCAATTTGTCGGCAATCAGCTGGGGTCACAACTGGTCTCCCAGAGTACAACCACGACACAGACGACTAGCGTGACCGGGCAACATGGTGGCAGTGGGACGCCTGGTGGTGGCATGAAGGGCGGAAATGGCGGTCCCAGTAACTTGGGTCAAAATGCCGGCAGTAAAACGGCTAAGACTGATCTCGACGTTTCCGTTAGTGCGGTTAATCTGGCGGAACTCGGCGGCTTTGGTTTAGCCATCACGTTCTTGTCGATCATGATTGCTTCCGGCGGGATTCTACGACTGGAACCGAAGAAAGTACTGATTTCCTAAGGAGGAATGCCAATTGCTGAAAACACAAGGTCTGGGCTACTGGTATCAAGATAAAGCGCAACCGTTGTTCCAAGATATCAATCTCGAATTTGACGTTGGCCAATCCTATGCGATCCTGGGCCATTCTGGGACGGGGAAGACCACGTTTCTGTCGTTGATTGCTGGGTTGGATAAGCCCAAAGCGGGCGATATTCTGTTGGATGACCGGTCACTGAACCAGATTGGTCTGACTAACTATCGCCGCCACGAGGTGTCCATCGTTTTTCAGGCCTACAACCTGTTTACCTATATGTCTCCACTGAATAATTTGTTAACGGCCATGGCCATTACGGGGACAGAACATGCGGGCGACAAGGCGTTTGCCCTGAAAACGTTAAATGATCTGGGAATTGGCGCCGACCTCGCCACCAGAAACGTGCAACACCTCTCTGGGGGACAGCAACAACGGGTTGCCATTGCGCGGACGATGGCAGGTGATGCCCAACTGGTCGTTGCCGACGAACCGACGGGAAACCTGGACGAAGATAACACCCAAGCGGTGATCGAACAATTCCAGCGAATCGCACACGACCGGCAGAAATGCGTGATTATCGTGACGCATGAACCGGATGTGGCCGCTCAATGTGACCACCAATATCGCCTTGAAAATAAGCAGTTCACTAAGCTGTCCTAGAGGGTGGTTTAGGTCTAGCGTTTGTGTGTGCGTCACGCTTTGCCATTAAGGGCATCGAAGCGTGACGCACTTTTTGGCTGGTCATCGCGATGCCAACTAAAAGTTGAAAGTTTCAACTATGCCTATTCTAGTAACGACAATGGGACAAAAACTAGGCAACGTGGGGGTTGAGTCGCCTTACCGGCCGGCAGATATGGGCTGGATCGGTGCGAACACAACTTGAAGCCTCGAAAGAGCCGAGTCTACAAGCTTGGTTTTCTACTAAGCCAGTAAGAAGTTCGCTTACTGACTAAGTAGAACGACGCGCCTGAGCCCATATCTGCCGACCTCTCGGCTTACACAGTGTGCTTAGACGACGCTGGGGATAATTGTAATGGTCGTTATTATTTTGACCCAAAGATACTGGGTAGCTGGGGTCTACAATTGTTGTGATAAAGCACAATCAGCGCCGGAGGAGGTCAGGGATGGAGCCAGCCGTGAAAGTGGTGTTAGCTGGCGATTTTTCAGCCAGCTTACAGCACGGGCGACTTTGGAGACACGTGATTTTCGTGGCTTCAAATCGAGCGAGAAGACTGGTGGTCTTCCAGGCTGAAGCGTCCCCACAGCAGGCGGAATCCCTGGCAGCCGTAGTGCGCCCAATTTAACGGCATGACTCTTTACTAGTACTGTGGAATGAGGCCTGAGTTTAATTTTTCAGCCTCGTTAATTTAGAAAAGATTATCAAACTAAGTGGCAGCTCAGGGTGGGCTAGAAGATGTTATCAATCGATGATTA
Organism: Levilactobacillus enshiensis; assembly: GCF_007115095.1. Lineage (GTDB taxonomy): Bacteria > Bacillota > Bacilli > Lactobacillales > Lactobacillaceae > Levilactobacillus > Levilactobacillus enshiensis. The sequence goes on from NZ_SULH01000004.1 coordinate 77,428, forward strand.
AACCTGTACTTTTAAGAATTACGTGTTAAAATAATCACCGATAGACTTGGCAGTCGACTTCTTTGAAGCGGATGGCTCAGCTGACCGCTACGGTGATGGGGACAATGCCAAGCGCGTTTAAAACTAATTGAAGAGGGTCTTCAGTATGACAGTTTTTAGTGCCTATTCGGATGAAGATATTTTGACCTACCTACAAGAACAGGTCAAAGATGGAACGGTAAAAACGGATGCGGCAACGTTAAAGAAACAATCCTTCAACACGAACGCTTCCGGCGGTGAGTCTGGGTTAGCCAGGGCCTTCGTCGAGGTAGCGAGTGTCGAAGATATTCAGGGGGTTCTGCGAGCTGCCCGGAAGTTTCACATTGCGGTGATTCCACAGACGACCTTTAGTAGCACGGTGATCGGGTCCGATGGTATCGACGGTGCGATTATTATTTCAATGCGCAAGATGAATCAAATTTTAGAAATCAGTAAGGAAGATTCCGTGGCCGTCGTGCAACCTGGTGTGGTCAATGGTGATTTGGATCAAGCGGCCCGTAAGCAAGGGTTGTTCTACGCCCCAGATCCTGGCTCTAAGCCATTCTCGTCCATCGGGGGAAATGTCTCAACCAACGCTGGCGGAATGAGTACCGTGCGTTTTGGCGCGACTAAGGACAATGTCTTGGGCTTGAAAGCAGTTTTAGCCGATGGCCGCGTGGTCAAGTTGGGCGGTCGAACGTTGAAGCAGGCGTTTGGCTACGACTTGACGCAGCTCTTTGTGGGTTCTGAAGGGACCCTGGGGATCATCTTTGAAGTCACTGTGAAATTGATGCCAATTCCACTGGGTAAATCTGTTATGGGGGTCGCTTTCTTCGACGACATGGGTGCCTTAGCCAAGGCCGTGACCGCGATTCGCATGTCGGGCGTTTATCCGACTATGCTGGAAGCCTTGGATGGCAACACGGTGGTTGCTTTGGATCGTTATGAAAAGACGCACTACGCCGACAACAGTGGTTCCATGTTGATCTTTCGATTAGATGGTAGCAGTGATGAGACCGTGGGTGTGCTGAATGACCTGCTAGCGAAGTACCACGGGCAAAATGTTCAGGTCACGACTGATCCTGATGCGCAAAAGGCATTGGAAAAGTTGCGGCAGGACATGTTACCAGCTGTCTTCGCCGGCAACAACCATCTGATGGAAGACATGGCGATGCCACTGTCACAACTGGCACCGATGATGGATTACCTTCAAGCCCTCGGTAAGCAGCTGGGAATTAAGATCTACACGGCCGGTCACGCTGGCGATGGGAACGTGCACCCGACCTTCACCTGGTCCGCGGATGAGGATGACGTCCCAGAGGTCATCATTGAAGCGTTACGGCAAACGTTCTGGAAGACGCTGGAACTGGGCGGTACGATCTCTGGCGAACACGCTGTGGGGATGCTGAAGAACCAGTGGAACAACCCCGAACTCGGCGAAACTGTCGACCAATTACAGCATCAGATCAAGACGTTATTCGATCCGATGAATCTGTTGAACCCCAAGCGGAAGATCGATTAGTAAGTCGACAAAACGAAGTGGTGAAGGTGGCAACAGCGACTAAGTTGTTGCCTGACCATTTGGCAAAAAGTACGGCGCCTTGCAGAGGCAACCGTAGATATCACCAGTCTATTTTTAAATATAACTAAAGATTGAAAGATGAAATTCAGGCTGCAACCCAGTATTGGTAAGCAGTCGCGTCATTAGATTAGTCTAAATCTGGCGCACTTCGGCCGGTAAGGCGACTTAAGCACCATGTTGCCTAGTATTAGGGTCATTGTTGTGATTAGAACAGGCACAGCCGGTACTCTGGAACTTTCAACTCCTTTAGTAAATATCAGCAGTCCCAGTAAGTCCGCACCAGTTTTTCTGGTTGCGGATTTGCTGGGACTTTTCGGTTCAGCAGCAAACTAGGGTCGGATTGTCATTACCCTAGTTAAGTTACCAAAGTAACTAAATTTGGGAACTAGATAGTTAAAAAAGGTAACTAAACATGCCCGTATACTAGGTGTACGTTGTCACGTTACCCGGTTATCTTTCCACCCGTCATTAGTCTGGCTGACAACATTTAACACGGGTCGAACTATTTCGTGAGCAATAAAGTTGCGAAATCAGCCGACAAACGCGATAATTATTGTTACAATTGGAAGCGAATGCAAGCCGGCGGTAAAGTAACCGCAACCGGTTGCAATTTTCAGTTGTGAAAGGAAGACCGTAATGGGCGACACACAGTGGTGGCGACACGCCGTGGGGTACCAAATTTACCCGCAGAGTTTTCTCGATAGTAATCATGATGGCGTCGGGGATTTAGCCGGCGTAGAGACGAAGATCGACTATCTCCAATCCTTAGGGGTGGACTTTGTCTGGTTAGCATCATTTTATCCATCAGGCCAAGTGGACAACGGGTATGACGTCACCAATTACCGGGACGTTGATGAACAGTACGGGTCTTTGAACGACTTTACTCGTTTGGTTGCCGCACTTCACGCAGCCAACATCAAAGTGGTGATTGACCTGGCCTTGAATCATACGTCGACGCAACACCCGTGGTTTCAAGCAGCACTTAACGACCCAACCAGTCCATATCGAGACTACTACATCTGGCGTCCGGCTCAACCAGATCAGCTCCCGAACAACTGGGAGTCCGTGTTTGGCGGCTCAGCTTGGACCTACGAGGCGACGGCTCATGCGGCCTACCTCCACTCTTTTGCGGAGGAACAACCTGATCTCAACTGGGAAAACCCGGCAGTTCGTGATGAAATGGCGGCAACCATTCAATGGTGGGCCGACCGCGGTGTAGATGGGTTTCGATTGGATGGCGTGACCCATCTGAAGAAGCGGCAGGACTTCGCGAACGTTGCGAACCCCAAGACGGACTACTACCAAGACGTTGCGGGGGTCGACACCTTTTTGGCGGCCTTGAAGCCGGTCTTACAACGCAACCAATTGCTCGCTATCGGCGAAGCTGGCGGCATCGATATGGCCACCGCGCAACGCTGGTTAGCACCAACCACGGGATTCTTTGATTTACTGTTGGAATTTGACCACGTTCACTTCTGGGAGACCGCTGATTCAAAATTACCGGTGGCGGCCCTGCGGAAGACGTTGTCGAAGTGGCAGTTTAACTTGGAAGGCCGGGGATGGAACTCCCTGTTCATTGAAAATCACGACTTGCCACGCGCCGTTTCGTACTATGGCAATGACGTCGACTATCGGCGTCGCTCTGCGAAAGCCTTGGGGCTGTGGTACCTGTTGATGAAGGGTACCCCTTTCATTTATCAGGGACAAGAACTCGGCCTCCCCAATGCGGATTTCGACAAAATTGCCGATTACCGAGATCTTGACAGTCGATTATATTACCAGCAACAACGTGCTGCGGGCATCCCGGAAAAGGTGGTCTTGCGGAAGTTGGCAGCGAAGAGTCGGGATAATGCGCGGACACCAATGCCATGGACCCATCAACAGTTTGGCGGGTTCTCCGATGTTCAACCCTGGATCAAGATGACGCCAGGGTTTGAGCAGGTCAACGTGGAGCGTGAAAGTCACGATCCCCACTCGGTCTTGACGTTTTATCAGCAGCTTGTACGGCTAAAGAAGTCCGTTCCAGCATTGGAACAGGGGCGTTATGAGCTGATTGACACGCAAGATGACCAACTGTATGTGTATCGCCGAACTTTAAACGGGGATAACTGGCTGATTGTGGTCAACATGAGCAATCAGGTCGCGACAACACAAGAATTTGATTTAAATACGAGTGAAATGATTTTTACGAATCTGCCGGTAGATTCCGATTCGGATGATCCGCAGATTCAACCATGGGAAGCACGGTTGTACCATTTACGAAAATTAGAATAGTCAGTAGACGTTGAAGCCGGGGGTAAATAAAACGGCTTCTTTTTTTTCCATTCGGTAAACTTTTTCACAAAAAGAACGGTTACTATTGCTTTTTACTTAATTGTTCTTTATTATTAATTATATAGATATTTCTATGGGGTCAACCATTTTGCGTATTGCTAATCGTGTTAATTATCTAAGCGGTTAGTGAGTGAAGATAAGGATATGATGAATACTATGGCAAAAAGTAAGGTCGTTCATGCGGAGAGCTTCTTTGAAGCCTACATGGAGTTGAAGCGCGAGCTAGAGAAATCGGCTACTCGCTTCCAACGAACAATGGGGATTTCAGTGGATCAATATGCGATTTTACACCATATTTTGGAGAACCCAGGAAAGCTGACATCCGCGACTGTTGCGGATAGTCGAGGCATTTCACGGGCTGCGGTTTCACGGGGGATTTCGCAATTGATTCGGCGGGGTTACGTTGTGCAGAGTTACCAAAGCTCTGATCGACGCGTCCGGCCATTATCGTTAACAGCAACGGGTGAGCAGCTGGAAACTGCTTGCTACGAGACGTTGCAGACTGCTGCTAAGACCATGAGTAAGGTGGACTTAGATGGGAGTGGTAGTCTGGTGACTATCGGAGAATTGACCAAGATGTTGTCTGCGGTGACTGGTAAAGAAGATACTGAAGCAACAGATAAATAGTAAAACGATTTTATACATTATAGGCGAAATTAGTCGTAAGCGACTAATTTCGCCTTTTTGAACTATTTCACCACATAATTGTAAATGTGTGAGACTGGTTTTTCTTGCTCTTTTGGTGAATTGTAGCGGTATCAGTTCAACTGAGACTAGCCAATCAGTAACTTTTGGTCGATTTTAAACTGTGAAAAGCAAGCAACCTCTTGCTGAGCTGGCATTACCTAATCTGATTGATAACGGCTGAAATACTCATTGGACGTTCATTACCAGGTGATAACCAGCCCCGTTTGCCGTTTTTAAACTGAAATATTAAGGGGGGCGTGTGAAACACGGGTAAAATCGGTGAAAACCAGATGAAAATCAGGGAAATTTTTCACGGGTGAGGTCATCTATTCCAGGGACGTGGTACACTTAAACCAACATTTTCAAGAGAAGAGGGAAGTCCATGATTGTCGAGAGAAAGATTGGGAACGGGGAGCAGGACCTGGTATGGGTGATGACCATGGTCGAAAACGATGCCGATAAGCAGGACCTACAAGTCACATACGGGTTGACCGATGAGATCTTAACTTACGTGACTGATGAAAACGAACGGTCCCATTATGACCGCGATGAGTATTTGAACACGCAGTTGTTCGTGTTCCACGTCCCAGTCGTGATTGACCAGATTTCGCAACGCTACGTGACGCGGCCTGTGACTTTTTTGCTAAAGGGTAATCAGATCTTTTCAATTACCACCAAGCGAACGCAGTGGGTCAATCAGCTACTTGCGGAACGGATGAAATTGGAACAAATTTCAGATACCAATGAGTTCATGCTGATTGGCCTGTTTATTCTGTTTGACCAGTTCATTCCGCCAATTCGGAAAATCAATGCGGAACAGAATCGCCTGGATAAGCAGCTCAATCAGGCACCGGATAACAAGGATCTCATCGCATTGTCTAACTTGCAGCAGAGTCTGGCTTATTTCGTCAGTGCAACGCGGAACAATGCCATGATGGTGGTGGGCCTGAGTAGCACGCCATTTGGCAGACAGCTCTCGGATAAGAACAATGAACACTTGGCCGACGCTGTGATTGAAGCTCGACAGACGTCCGAAATGACGGCGATCGAGGCCGATGTCGTTGACCGCATTTCGAATACGTTCAATAACGTGCTGAATAATAACCTGAACGGCACGATGAAATTCTTGACCATCTGGTCGCTGGTGCTGACGATTCCGACAATTGTGACGGGATTCTATGGCATGAACGTCAAGCTGCCGTTCGCGAACGATACAATCTCATGGGTCTTCACGGTGGCACTGATGGTCGGCATCATGGGACTGGTCGCGTTGATGCTCCGGCACCGACATTTTTGGTGAAACGAAACTTATTTCAAGTGATAGGCGGGTGCGACAAGGGGGGGGCTAGTCCAGGTGCATTGGATTGGCCCTCTTGTGACACGGTTTAGGATGTAAAAGCGGGTCTGAGGCGTTGGTCTCAGATCCGTTTTTGTACGTTCAGATAGTGGTCATCAAGTAACCGCTAACATGTTCATTTAATCACTTACAAAAAATAAGTAGAATTACTGGCTTTCTAGGTGAATGGGGATTATGATGTGACTAATCAATGATTTCGGGGTGCACAACCAAGTATCTAGGCAGACATCCTAACCGAAAAAGGAGCGCGATTTTCATGTCAAAGATGATTGCTGGACAAGCATTGGTAAAGGTTTTGGAAGCTTGGGGTGTCGATCACATTTATGGGATTCCTGGTGGTTCGATTAATCATACGGTAGAAGGGTTGTACCTCGAAAAGGACAAGATCGATTATATCCAGGTTCGCCACGAGGAAGTGGGGGCATTAGCCGCTGCTGCTGACGCGAAGTTTACGGGTAAGATTGGGGTGGCCTTTGGTTCTGCAGGCCCTGGTGCAACGCATTTGTTCAACGGCCTCTACGATGCCAAGATGGATCACGTTCCGATGTTAGCGTTGGTTGGTCAGGTTCCACAGGCCACAATGAACACCAACTATTTCCAAGAAATGGACGAAACACCGATGTTCAGTGACGTTGCCGTTTATAACCGGACCGCAACAACTGCAGAACAACTGCCTTATGTGGTCAATCAAGCCATTCGAGAAGCCTATCAGCAAAAGGGGCCAGCCGTGGTAATTATCCCTGAGGATTTGTCCGCAACGGAAATTGACTACGAACCCGTCAAGACGCCGAACACGGTATCGAACACCTTCACGCAGACCATCGATCCGGCCGCAGTTTCAGCTACCCTGGAACTGTTGAAGAACGCCAAGCATCCGTTGATTTACGCTGGCCGTGGGTTACTGGGGGCCAGAGACGAACTGGTCAAGTTCAGTGAACAATTCAACGTCCCAGTTATCAATACCGTTCCAGCGACCGGTGTGATGCCAACGAACCATCCGAATGCAATCGGAACGTTTGGCCGGTTGGGGTCGAAATCCGGGTTTGAAGCCTTACAACACACTGATTTGATTCTGTTCTTAGGTTCCGAGTTCCCATTCGCCCAGTTCTGGCCAAAGAACATTAAGATCATTCAGGTCAACGACAATGCGTTTGATATCGGTAAGATGGTGCCAATTGATTATGCCGTCATCAGTGATGCCAAGAGTTACTTGCAGGCCATGATCGCAACGGGTGAAACGTTACCGGAAACGGCCTGGATCAAAGCCAACCGGCAGAACAAGCAAAACTGGAACACTTGGCTAGACCAATTAGCTAGCGATGATAGCCATGGCTTGGCACCAGAAGCGGTGACCAAGAAGATTGCGTCCATGGTGGGCCCTAAGGATACGTATGGGGTCGACACTGGGAACGTTTCAGAATGGGCCGTTCGGGGCTTACCAATGGACCAGCAACAGCGTTTCGCATTGTCGGGGTTATTTGCCACGATGGGCTATGGGTTACCTGCTGGTATGGCTGGTGCCTTGAGTGTGCCGGATGCTCAGGCTTGGTCACTGTCCGGTGACGGTGGATTTGCCATGGTTGCTCCTGATTTGATCACGGAAGTTCGTTATGGGCTGCCCGTCATCAACGTGATCTTCAGCAACCGGCGTTTCGGTTTCATCTACCGCGAACAAGTGGACACGAAACAACACTTGTACGGCGTAGACTTGACCGACGCTGACTGGGCGAAGGTCGCCGAAGGGTTCGGGGCCATTGGCTTTACGGTCACGAACAATGCTGAAGTCAACCAGGTCTTTGATCAGATCAAAGACTTGCAGGCGGCTGGCAACAAGAAGCCAATTGTGGTCAATGCCGTCATCAAGAACGACGACCCGATTGGTACGGCCTTCATGCCACTCGACCCACAATTGTACGGTCAAGAAGCGGTAGACGCCTACGCTAAGGAGAACAACATTGACGTCAAGCAACAACCAGCCTTGGGTGAATTGCTCCGTGCACAGGGGGATAACTTGTAAGGCTAGTAGACCCAAAAGTAGTCTAAGCTGATTACCCTGATACCGATGTAATCAATCGGTGGTATGACAGTATTTAATCATAGTTTTGGTCTACCAGTTGCGTAGCCGTGAGTGAGCAAAATTTGGCGAACGGTAAGGCGGTAGTTTAACACCTTGTTGCCTATATTTCAGCAATTGGATTCAGTACTATCACGACAGGCAGATATTTTTAAACTTGCAGCCTTTAGTTAAATGAACCGTCGTAACATCGCAGGCACTTTTGCCAAGCGGTTACGGCGGTTTTTGTGTTGGGTGGTTAATTAACCCTTGAAATTTAGGAGAAGTCCGGTTAAAATTGTTAGCTGACTAACAAAAAGGGAGCGATTAGACTTGGTAGAACGTCGGTTAGGTGCTTGGCTACGAGATGCTGAGCACCAGATGAATTTGGAAATGAATACCTTTGCCCGGCCGTATGGACTCACGGGGATGCAGTTATCGATGATCGATTTTATGTCTCGTCACGGCGAACAAGATGTGTTTCAAGTGGATCTGGAACGTGAATTTCACGTGCAACGCTCGACAGCGTCTCTGTTGGTGAAGCGCATGGTGGAACGTGATTTAGTGACCCGCATGGTTGCCGTGAGCGATAGTCGCAAACGACAACTTCGGTTAACGGTTAAGGGTCAACGGTTGGTACCGGTGGTTCAGCAACACTTAGTTGAGCAGGATGCCAAAATGGTTGCGGGTTTGTCTCAGTCAGAGGCCGTTGCGTTTCAACGAGCCTTAACTCAGATCAGTCATTGGAATAGCGAAAGGAAGTAACTGATGGAAAAAGAAAAAATTGAACCACGGGTGGTCGGTGCCGTCTTGGCAACGGGCTTGATGTCATTGAGTGGGGTCATTGTCGAAACGGCCATGAATATTACATTTCCAACGCTGATGAAGCAGTTTGGCGTCACGACTGGCACGGTTCAGTGGATGACAACGCTGTACCTGCTGATTGTGGCTTGCATCGTCCCGATTTCATCTTACCTGAAACGGCGTTTTCGATTGAAACAACTCTTCGTGGTTGCCAACCTGTTATTTATTGCCGGACTCCTGATCGATGCCTGTGCGGTCACATTTCCCATGTTACTGGTGGGCCGGGCAATCCAAGGCTTTGGGACGGGGATTGCGTTACCGCTGATGTTCAATATTATTTTGGAACAGGTCCCACTGAGTCGTATTGGGATGATGACCGGGGTGGGCACGCTGGTGACCGCGATTGGGCCGGCGATTGGGCCGACATACGGTGGTTTACTGGTGACGCACCTCAACTGGCGCTATATTTTTTGGATCCTATTGCCCTTCCTGGTAGTTTCATTTTTTGTCGGTCTTAAAACGATTCGGCAGGTCAGTGAAACGGCACCGGAACGCTTTGATTTTCTGAGTATGCTGGGAGTCATCGTGACTTTTAGTGGCTTGATCTTTGGGTTTAGTTCGCTCAGTACACAGTCGTTTCTCAGCTGGCAGGTCGGGGGCAGTCTGTTACTGGGAATTGTCGGCTTTGTCTATTTCGCACACCGCTCTTGGCACAGTGCCCAGCCGCTGATTCAGCTCAAAGCGGTTGCGAATCCAGCGTTTGCCTGGCACTTGTTGGCCTTTTTCTTGATCCAGATCACGGCGCTGGGACTGTCGTTTGTCTTACCTAATTATTTACAACTAGTTGACCACCAATCGGCCTTTATTGCTGGATTAGTGGTCTTGCCGGGCGCCGTAATTGGGGCGATCTTTGCACCAGTTGGGGGCCATCTCCTGGACCGGTTTGGGGCTAAACGGCCTATCTTGTTGGGATTAGGGCTAGTCGTCGTGACCTTGGGTTGCATGACGCTATTTGCCCAAAACCTGAGTGCGTGGGCCATTCTGGGCCTGTATGTCGGCTACATGGTGGGCATTGGCTCTGGATTTGGCAATATCATGACGGATGGCTTGAAACAGTTGTCGGCAGACTTGAAGGCGGACGGGAATGCCCTGATGAATGCCATGCAACAGTTTGCAGGAGCGATGGGAACCGCTATCTGTGCGGCCATTATTGCGGCCAGTCAGGCGGGAGCAGTCGGCAGTACCGCCAGCAAGACGGACAGTGGAACACAGTGGGCACTCTTGCTCCTGGTGGTGGTCAGCCTCATGTCTTGGTTGGCAATGGTCGTGGCACTACATGTGAACCGGGTAAAGTCGTAATTGGTAAAAATTTAATTTTTCAAGTGAAACGATGGGTGCTGAAAGGGCAACCATCGTTTTTTGATTGGTGAAGTAATCGCTTGCAGCAACTGTCTGTTGGTAGCGCTACTATCTTAACCATGGGAGCGCTGCTTATGTTCTTTTAAATAAGGTCGTGCTAAAATTCATCTTCAATAAAGCCGAAATGGCTGATGAAAGTGAGGCGACTTGCATGAAATTTGACTGGCGATATGCGTTTCATTCTTTCTGGTTTTTCATGATGTTAATGGTGCTGTTGAGCTTAACGACGGCCGTTGATAACTTCCATGGCGTTCGAATTGCACTGGGGGTTATCTTTGGCTTTCTCGTCGTAGATGGCTTGTGGACGTGGCAATACCCTTACTTTAATCGGCTAGGGCGGCAGGGAATCACGGCCCTGATCAACTTGGGCCTGTTCGTGATCATCGCGGCGTTTTGCTTGGCATTCAAACAAGAGTGGTCGGCAAGCGTTTGGGGATTCATGAGCTTCTGGCTCGCTAGCATTGGTGGGACGATGGACGGCTACTTAGCACGACCAACCACGATTCTAGTTTGGCAGACCCGCGGTGACCTGCGGAAAAAAGCGGAGATCTTACAGAATTCGTCGCGGTTATAATTAGGTGAGCGCAACATAGCAGAATATAAGACTTAAAGGTCTGGGGCTGAGGTCTCAGGCCTTTCTTGCGGTCTGGTAAATGCGACTTAGACAGTTGTAAGGGCTACCTGTAGCTGGTACGTAGGGAAATGGCCACTTTGTTGGTAGCCTAAAAAAATCTCATCGCAGAAATAAACGATGAGACAAATTAGTTAATAGTTAAGTTTAAAGGTGAAATCCAGACTGCTTCTTCGTAGTGGTAAGCAGTCGCGTCAAGCCAGTCCATATCTGGTAAGACAATTTAACCGCTATGTTGCCTAGTTGGCGTTCAAATGTTGTGCTTAAAACAGGCATTTTAATAAGCGGCGGTGTAGGTCCAATCATAGGAGAGTAACTGATGGAATCGTTCTCCAATTGGAACCCACAATTTGGCTTTGGCGATGCTAGCAATGGATTCCCAGAATAACGGGTCCTTTCGCTCCTGGTCACTAAGGTTAATGTTGACATAACTTCCGGCTTCCGTTTTCGCAATCACGTACGGGTAGAACACCTTGGTAATTTGGGCGGGAGTAATCGTATGAATTTTTGGGTTGTCATCAATCAGCATATCGAACGCTTCCTTTCAATTTATAAACTCAGTATAGCGATAAAAAGTAAAGGAAACTATCATCTTTGATTAAGGATTTACTGAGAATTTCTTAGGTTGTAAAGGTTGAAAGCTGAAACTCAGACTTCAACCCGGTATTGGCAAGCATTCGTGCCGTTAAATTGCGCTCCGGTTGCCAGGTATTCCGCCTGCTGTGGGGCCGCTTCAGACTGGCAGAATATCAGTCTTCTCGCGCGATTTGAGGCCACGAAAATCACGTACCGCCAAAGTCGGCCGTGCGGTAAGGCGACTAGACCACCAAGTTGCCTAATTTTAGGGCTACTATTGTTGGTAGAACAGGCATGAACAGTACTTTGGAGCTTTCAACCTTTAGTTAGGTCGTAATTGGCGATGAGGTTGACGCCTGTGACGCGTCAGCTTTTTTCAAGGTTACCGCAAAGCAACTCCCATGGGGAGCATTGTCCGTGACCGTGATGGCCCCCTGATTGAGCTGGACCAGCTGCGACACGATAGCCAGGCCGAGACCGCTGCCTTCAATTTTGCTGGAGCGAGAGGCGTCGACCCGGTAAAAACGCTCAAAGATGTGTTCCCGGTCGGCAACGGCGATACCGGGGCCAAAGTCGGCAACAGTTAGGGTGACAGTCGTCGGCTGTTCGGCAATTGTCACGTTGATCTGCTGGTCTTCCGGTGAGTATTTATGCGCATTGTCCAATAAGGCGATGAGAATTTGATGGAGCATGTCCGTGTCGCCAAGAACCATTGTGGGATGATCGGTGCCCTGGAAGGTGACATGCTGACCGACTAACGGTTGGTAATGATCGACGACGCCCTGAGCCAGTATCGTGAGATCGAGGGGGTGTAGGGTGACGGCAGCCCGATCGGCACGGGATAGGTGGAGTAAGTTTTCAATCAAATGTTGCATGCGCAGGGATTCCTGATCGATGAACCCCAGGGATTCGGGGATGACCTCTGGATGCTTGTCGCCACGGCGTTCAATCAGTTTGACGTTCCCACGAATCGTCGCAATTGGCGTTCGCAACTCGTGCGAGGCGTCCGAAATGAACTGTCGCTCGCGTTCTAACCGGCCGTTCTGGGCGGCCAGAAGTTGGTTGAAGTCTTGCGCCAATTGAGAGACTTCAACAGGTTCCGTGGGCCGCGGCAGTTTCGGCTGGGTCGCTTCGGGGTTGGCTGCGGCGGCTTGAGCGGCCTGGGCCAATGCAATGGTTGGCGCGCTGATCCGGTTGGCTAGCCGACGGACGAAGAACAGACCAATTAGGAGGCTCAACCCGATGGCAATGATGATGACGGCAATCAACACGTGTAGGTTACCGACCAACACGTGCATCCCGATGAAGAGGGAGTACGTGCGTCCCCCGGTTTTTAACGTTTCCGAGAAATAGAGGCCCCAATGTTTAATGTAGACCAGATGGGTAAAGGGAACCGACCACGTGTTGGCCTTGGCGAGGCTGGTAGTGCGGGGCAAGAGAGACGTGGTGGTGCCGTCAGCATTTTTAATGAGCACAAAGGTGTTGTGAGAATTGAGGCCACTGGTCCGGTTGACCGTCAGCCAATCTTTGAAATTGCTGACCTGAGTGGTTTTGAGGCTGGCGCTTAACTGGGCGGCTTGATCTTGCGCACGGAATAGCTGGTCGACGCTCAATGCGACGCTCACCGTGAGCACGATGACTAGGCCAATGACCAGCAGGAGCCGGGTAAACGAGTGACGAATGATATCCGCATAGGTCCGTGGCGGGTGGTTAGTGTTCATTGACATCATCTTCCTTTAACGTGTAGCCGACACCACGAATCGTGTGGAAAAGGTGGGGCACGTCATTTTTATCAATTTTGTTACGGAGGTAACCGATGTAGACATCGACGACGTTTTGTTGGCCGAGAAAGTCGACGCCCCAGACGTTGTCAAGAAGCTCGTCGCGGGTGAAGACTTGACCGGGATGTTGCATGAGAAATAGCAGCAGGTCGTATTCACGTTGGGTCAGTTGTAGCGTCTCACCGCCGCGGTCGACCTGACGGGTCTTGGTAATGAGGGTGAGGTCGGCGAGGTGGTAGGTCTGGTCTAAGCCGCTCTGATGGGCAGTCCGTCGTTGAATGACTCGGATGCGGGCGAGTAGCTCCTCGATTTCAAAGGGCTTGGTGATGTAGTCGTCAGCTCCGTTGTCGAGCCCGGTGACTTTGTCTCCCAAGTAGTCGCGAGCTGTCATCATAATGACGGGCAAGTCATCGTGTTTACGGATGCGGCGGAGGACTTCCATGCCGTCCATCTTTGGGAGCATCCAATCGAGCAGGACCAATAGAAGGTGATCTTTTTCCCGTTGGTAAGTTTCCCAGGCGGCTTCCCCGTCGGTGGCGGTCAAAACGTCAAAGTCCTCAAAGGTGAGTTCTTTGGCAACGTAACTGGCAAGACCCGCTTCGTCTTCAACCAGTAGAATTGTGTTTTTCATTAGTAACGACACTCCTTTTACAGCGGATAAGATGTAATTATCATTTTTAACGGTAAATTTTAGGCACCGTCGGTTAACGAGATGGGACGAGTAAATGCTGATTTGACGGGCTTAACGGCATGATACCATAGAATCATAATCCTTGATTAAGAAATTCATATATTAACCTTAATCTAGATTCAGGATAGAAGTGGTGTGGCGATGGTATAACTAATACATCGAAAGCGATAAGCCAGAACAACTAACTGAGGAGTGGTTAAGATGACTAAAATTAAATCAATGATGACTAAAGTAATGCTGGGTGCCATGACCGTGACGACTTTGATGGCAACATCCGCGGGGGCTTCCGCTGCAACTCGGCCGACCACGGGGGCAGCTGCCCCAGAAATCGAACGGACCACGATTACGTTTAACGCACAACCGGCGACAGAAGTGCACGTGACGAAAATCAAGCTTAATAAGCGGGTCACAACCAAGCAGATTTCAAGTCAGGTCCAAACAGCCGTGGATGCAAGTGCCCTCAACTTAGACCAGAAACACCAAGATAGTCAGTTGAAGTAACGGAGACTGGCCGTCAGCTTCCGTCCAGTGAGGCGGAGCTGACACCAAATGAAATCATTTTCCCCTTAAAATGCCAGGTACAACCCCTTGCACAAACTTCCCCCAAACAGATACCTGCAAGTAAAGTGGTTTCTCCAACTGATAGGTCTGAAAACCGAATCGCCCCCTTAACAGCGATTCAGCCAGCAGAATAGAAAGTGACTAAAAGTAGTGATGGCGAGACCGTTGCTATTTTTTGTGTTATTTTACTAACGGTTGAAAGATAAAATTCAGGCCTCATCTCAGTGGGGATAAGCAGTTGCACCGTTAAATTAGACTAAATTGGGCGCACTTCGGCTGCCAGGGGTTCCGCCTGCTGTGGCAAAGAAAAAGTCAGCATCACGACTAACTCCAGCGAGTAGTTGTGAATGCTGACTTATGAGTGGGTAAAGTTAGGCGTTCAGCACCGCGTCAGTCACCGGAACATCACCATTAACGATTGTAATGATCTGCTTAGGTAGGGGATGTTTGACGACTGCAACAACGGTTGCCGCGACATCTGCCCGGGAAATCTTAGTTGTGGCGGCAGTGGCCGTGTCTAAGGTGATTTTGCCGGTAGGGGCATCGTTGGTCAGGATACCAGGCCGAACGATGGTGTAGTCCAGATTGGTGCGGTGTTGGAGCCATTGGTCAGCGTAGTATTTGGCAACGTAGTAGGGCCGAATTCCGGATTTTTCCCAGAAGGTGCGGTCATCAGTGCCCATAGCACTTACGATGATGAACCGTTTGATACCAGCCTTTTCAGTAGCAATCATGGACTTAACGGCGCCATCGAGATCGATATTGAGCGTCATGTCATCGCCAGTGCTACCACCAGAACCAGCGGAGAAAATAACGGTGTCTACGTCGTTCATTGCGGGAACTAGGCCATCGGCGGTGCCCATGAGGTTGACCATCCGTGGCTGGCCGCCGAGTTTTTCAATGACGGCAGCCTGTTCAGCATTGCGAATGCCACCATAAACCGTTTCGCCAGTTGCGGCGAGTTGGGCGACAATGTGTTGACCAACTTGGCCGTGTGCACCGATAATTAATGTTGTCATAAGAAAACCTCCATTTGTAAGTGAGCTTACTATCTTTAACCATAAGGGTTTTCGTGTCAAAATTCAGCTAAAGTGACTCGGAAATTGGTTTGAAATCGTTGTGGGACCTAAGCTTGCGGGGATTAAGTTGTCCAAAACCGTTTTGTGAAATAGATTACGATTCCTTTCAACTGGTTTTTCAGTCGATAAGCCGTATAATAGAGTTAAATCATCCTTAACAGTTTGTTGGACAGTGAAAATGTAACCGTTTTAACTAATGACTTACTGATTAGCTTGCTGTGTGGGGGGAGAACATTACAGAAAAGGGGTCGTTTAACAATGGCAACGATTTTAGTTCTAGGTGGCGGATATGGCGGCATGCGGGCCGTTAAATTTTTACAGCGGGAAGTTCCAAGCGAGGACCAGATTATTTTAGTTGATAAGTCCGGAACTCACGTTGAGAAGACGAACTTACACGAAGTTGCGGCCGGGACCATTGCACCGGATCGCATTACGTACGAGATCAACGATGTGATTGGTAGCCGGGTCAAATTCATCCGGGATACCGTGACGAATATCGATATCGACCAGAAGCAGGTCACACTGGAGAATCATGACCCACTGACCTACGACTACGTGCTCATTGCGCTGGGCTTCCAATCTGAAACGTTTGGCCTGAAGGGGGCAGCGGAAAATGCGTTGCCACTGGAAGATTTGGAAACGGCCGAGGCCATTTACCAACACATTGAAAATAATATCAAGGATTACGCGAAGACTCAGGACCCGAACGACTTGCGAATTGCCGTTTGTGGGGCTGGTTTTACGGGAATCGAACTCTTAGGTGAGTTGACCCAGTCAATGCCAAAGCTCCAGACACGGTACAACACACCGGAAATCAAGATTGCCTGCTTTGAAATGGGGAAGACGATTCTGCCAATGTTTGACAAGTCACTCGGTGACTACGCCTTGAACTTCCTGGCAAAGCACGATGTCGAAATGAACCTGGGGGCGGCAATTACCGAAATCAAGGATGGCGCCGTGGTTTACAAGGACAGCGATGAGCAGGAGCATGAATTTGCGGCCAACAATATTATCTGGACTGTTGGGGTCAGTGGCTCCCATGTCATTGCGGACTCCGGTTTCAGTCAACGCCGGAACCGGGTCGTTGTTAAAGATGACCTGACACTGGAAGACCATCCCGAAGTTTACATCATCGGGGATGTTTCCGCCGTCATGGACCCAGCTAGCAAGCGGCCATATCCAACGACTGCGCAAATTGCGCTAGCTTGTGCCTCCCACGCAGCTAAGAATATTGGCTTGGCGTTACGTGGTCATGAGACCCGGCCCTTCGTTTACAAGTCTAGCGGAACCGTGGCTTCCCTGAGTGATCGCGATGGGATCGGTGAGATCTTTAGCAGTAAAAAGAAGGTTCGCGGCTACATGGCTTCGGCACTGAAGAAGATTATTACGGACCGTTCCTTAATGGAAAGTGCCCACCTGAGCACAACGTTAAGCAAGGGTCGGTTCGACCTCTATCATTAAAATAAAATGTGATTGAAAAGCCGTGGCGAAAATGTCACGGCTTTTTTTGATGGCTATAGCCGGGTATGCGGTGGATAGACTGCAAAAAATAATGGCAAAGAACCGTATACCACGCCGAATATTCTGCTTGGACACTGCTGGTTAGGTGGCTAGTTCGGAGAATGATCGCTCGGTAGGCATTTACTTGGGAGATAAGCACGCTAAAACGGCATCAGAACGGGACTTATGATGGGGTGTCAGTCGATATGTTCAGGCTGGCTGGCGACTATCTAAAATATAGTGACTAGCTAACCTAGTCCGCAACTAATACTTTTTGGTTACAGAACAGAAAAAGCGGGTGACAGATTAGCTCACTCGCTTCTTTAATGGTAAAATAAGGCAAAAAGGGTGATGAGGATGCTCCAGAAGAAGTTGGCAACCCCACTAGGGACGGTCACTGTCATGTCAGATGGCTTGAACCTGACCGGGTTGTGGTTTGCAGACCAAAAGTACTATGGGAGTACTTTGCCCAAGTTAAGTTTAGTGGGGGATGCGCCCGTGTTCGGTCGGGTAGCGGATTGGTTGACGGCGTATTTTGCGGGTGAACGCCCGGTCGTTGATTTTTCTGTGCGACCAAGCGGAACGTCATTTCGCCAGACGGTCTGGACAGTCCTGCAACAGATTCCGTACGGTGAAGTGCGGACATATGGTGAAATTGCGGCGGTGGTTAGTCAACAGGTCGGTCATGACGTCGGTGCCAGAGCAATTGGTGGTGCCGTCGGTCACAATCCGGTTAGTCTGGTGATTCCGTGTCACCGGGTCGTCAGTGGAACGGGTGAGTTG
The DNA here is from genome assembly GCF_007115095.1 of Levilactobacillus enshiensis. Classification (GTDB taxonomy): domain Bacteria; phylum Bacillota; class Bacilli; order Lactobacillales; family Lactobacillaceae; genus Levilactobacillus; species Levilactobacillus enshiensis. The sequence continues at coordinate 95,284 of NZ_SULH01000004.1, forward strand.
ACCGGTTACGCTGGGGGCTTAAAACGGAAAAAGTCGTTGCTACAACTGGAGGGTTGCCTACAAGGAGACCAAGAACAAGTCATACTCGAAAAAAATTGAGGGTTATCCCTTAATTTTACGTGTTTATTACTAATTGTGTACAAAACAATAGTACAATCAGTTAAAACCTATGCTATAATCAATAATGTTCAAAAAATGAACCATGTTATTGTTAATATCAATAACTAGTTAGAAACCGTCTAATCTTTTTTACGAAATGGGTTTCTTCTCACTAGAAGACGCGTATAATTTTAGACAGGTTAGAATAGACATGAAAGTTGTCAGTTTCTGGGGGGATACTGACAATGATTAATACGTAAATCAAAATGGTGTGTGAATGATTGGAGGTATCACGATGGCTGCATCAGAAACTAAGGAGCGAATTGCGGAGGCCTTGGCTTCGTTGTTGAACCACAATACGTTTGATAAGATTACCGTCCGGGAGATTGCGGATGAAGCGGAAGTTCACCGGAAGACTTTCTACTACTATTTCGCGGACAAGTACGAACTGCTAGCGTTTGTTTATGAGCACTTCATTGTTGAAGCGCCACGTCGCGAGCAACCTTTGACTTTAACCTTAGAGAACTGGCGTCCCGCTGTAATTCAGTTACTAGAACGGATCGCTGATAATTCAAAAATTTTTCTAAACGCTTATCCCTATGATGATGGGGTTTGGCGACAATCTGCGAATGAATTTGTGGCCTCACGACTGTCAATTTTGCTTCACGCAATGCCCGAGTACCGTTACTTAAAAGAAGACGTGATTGATACGTCGGCTGAATTTATTGCCGCCGGTGCTTTAGGCATCATTAACAAATGGGCGGATGACGATTTCACGGCAAGTCCGCGAACCGTCTTAGATCAAATCACAACGGCTAACCGTTTGTTCAACGGGGTTTTGGACCGTTGGAAGTTAAGCTAGTCTTATTAGAAAAGTTGTTGGCTGTGTGCCGGCAACTTTTTTTGTGGGCAACACGAGTTATGCATTAAGGTGTGGGGAATGGACATTATGAAGTGGGGGACAAACTGTATCCTTGAAAGCGACGATTTACAAATGAAAGCGCTTAATATGTATGCGACGTTGGTATACCAATTATTTATTTGCAACCGGTTGAAAATGAGGATTACCGGTAATTTCACTAATAAATTGATTATTTAATCACAAACGAAGTACTAGCATTATGGGATTGTAGGGGGTATAGTACAGAGCGTAAGGGGTTACATTGTGAATCTGGACGAACCCCACAAGGAGGATATTACCATGGCATACCAAACTACAAATCCCTATACCAATGAAGTCGTCAAGACCTACGAAAACGCAACACCCGAATACGTTGAAGAAAGTTTAGCAAAAGGACAAGCCCTTTACAAGAAATGGCGGAACGATCCAGTTGCGAGTCGAATTCCGGTTCTACGCAAGCTGGCTAAAATTTTCCGTGATGAAACTGATAGTTTAGCTGAAGTGTTGACCACGGACATGGGCAAGCTGTTCGCCGAAGCTCAGGGGGAAGTTATTCTCTGCGCGGAAATTGCCGAATATTACGCCGACCATGCTGAAGAGTTCTTAGCACCACGAGCCATCGACAGCATTGCCGGTGACGCCCAACTGGAGAATCATCCACTGGGGGTTCTGATGGCGGTTGAACCTTGGAACTTCCCATACTACCAAATGATGCGGATCTTCGCCCCGAACTATGCGGTGGGTAACCCAATCGTGTTCAAACATGCCGCGATTACGCCAACGTCAGCGGTCGTCTTTGAAGACGCCGTTCGCCGGGCCGGAGCACCAGATGGCGCACTGACCAACTTGTTTGTTTCTTACGATCAAGTCTCCGATATCATTGCCGACAAGCGAATCCAAGGAGTCGCTCTGACCGGTTCCGAACGGGGCGGGGTTGCTGTAAACGAAGTTGCTGGTAAATACTTAAAGAAGACGACGATGGAATTAGGTGGAACGGATGCCTTTATTGTGGCAGAGGATGCTGATATGGCTGACGTTAATGCCATTGCACCGCGGGCACGACTCTATAATGCAGGGCAGGTCTGCACATCATCCAAGCGGTTCATCGTGACGGCGAACCACTACGATGAGTTCCTAGAATCGCTGAAGGCGGCTTTTGCCTCAGTTAAGTTGGGCGATCCAATGGATCCAGAAACGACGTTGGCCCCAATGAACTCCAAAAAGGCTAAGGAAAAATTGCAGAAGCAAGTGGACGCAGCGTTGGCAGGTGGTGCCACGGCTTACTTTGTACATGACGCAGTCGACAGCGACGGCCAATTCTTCCTGCCAACGATTTTGACGGATATCACCAAGGATAATCCGGCATATGGCAAGGAAATGTTTGGCCCCGTTGCTCAGGTCTACAAGGTTGCGAACGACGAAGAGGCCATTGCTTTGGCTAATGACTCTGACTACGGTCTGGGGGGAATCGTCTTTGCCGGGAGTGCCGAATCTGGTGCGGCCATTGCCTCCCGGATTGAAACGGGCATGGTCTTTGTTAATACCTTCTTCAGTTCCTTACCCGAACTCGAATTTGGTGGTGTCAAGAAATCTGGTTTCGGTCGAGAACTCGGCCAAAGTGGGATCTTCAGTTTCGTTAACCAAGAGCTTGTCGTTAAGCGGGATCACCCGAATGACGATGAAAACGGTGGCCTGATCTTACCTCACAAATTCTAAATTTTAGCGATATAAAAGGCCATCACGCCCAATCATTTTTCGGTTAATGATTGAGCGTGATGGCCTTTTTGGGGACTGTTAAAGGGTTTCTAGAATCTTGTCTTTAGCAACATTAGCAAATTTAATAAAAGTTTCTTGACGGTCAATAGACATTCGGTACTTAGGAGTTGTAATGGAGAAGGCACCATAGAGATGGTTAGCTTTAGTTAGCGCAAAGCCAACGCAGTAAACGTCGGGTTCGTTTTCTTCGTTATCGATGGAATATCCGCGTTGGCGAATTAGCGCGATATCATCGCGGAGTGCCTGGGGATCAGTGATCGTATTAGGCGCAATGTGTTGCAGGGTACCAACCCTTTCGAGATAGTCTTCAATTTCGTCATCACTGAAGGTAGCGAGCATGGCTTTCCCCATTGAGGAAGAATAAAGGTGCATACTACCACCGATATGGGATTTTAAATTGACACTCCGTTGGCTTTCATATTTTTCGACTAGCGTAACCTCATCATGTGCAATGATACCGAGGTTAATGGTCTCAGAGGTCTCATCACGAAGATTTGCTAGAGCTGCGTGGGTGATATCACGAATATCGAAGTTTTCAGCTACTCGTTGGCCGTAACGAAATAATTCCATGCCTAACTGATAGCTTTTCCCATCAGTCGTGCGAGTCACTAAGCCCAGAACGTCAAGTGTTGTTAGAATCTTCAACACCGTCGAACGGGTCATATCAATGCCGTCACTGATTTCCTTTAATGTCGGGGCCGCTTCCTGTTGGGCAATGTAATCCATGATTTGTTTTGCCCGCACCAGGACGGTTCCATATAATTTAGCTTCTGCCATATCGTTCACTCCATTATCTATTTCCGAATGAGAAATTTACCGTTTCATTAATCTTACTCAACTTTCCGTTAAAAGTAAATGGAGAGGGTTTACTAATCCAATAATCGTTGATTAATGGCACAACAAAAAAGCCAAAAACGGTTGTCTTTTTGGCTTTTTTGAGAATTATCACAGTTTAGCTATTATTAATAATTAACTAGTTGTTGTTAACCAACAGGTCAATGCCGTGACGAATTTCGTCGTCAGTAGCAGGGTATTCCAAAGCAACTGGCAAGCCCTTTGGCAAAATCTTCAGGGCAGCCTTCCAGTCAATAACCCCTTTATCAAGAGCAACAACGTTAGGCTTTGCGCCGCCTAAGACATCGTTCTTGACGTGAATGTAACGGGTGAAGTCGCTGAGCTTCTTAGCAACGTCCAATTCGTTTTCGTTAACGAAGCGCCAGTTACCTAAGTCAAAGACGAACTTGATATCAACGTTTACGGCTTTAACGGCTTCCAAGAATTTCAAGATGTTAGCAGAACTACCATTGGCAGTTGATTGGTCATTTTCAACGTTGAATTCAATGCCAGAATCAACATAGAGGGAAAGGGCGGAAACCAGATCGCCATTGAAGGCGGCAAAGTTACCAATATTCATCTTCAGTGAAGTGACGCCCATAGCCTTGGCTTCGGCGAAGTATGTAGGGAGTTCAGGATTCAATGCACCATCGTCGGTGAAAATCTTTTCTGGAACACTGTAGAACAGCTTTAATTGGTGCTTCTCGACGAAGTCCTTGATGTCGGCAGCTTCTGCAGCGGGGTCAGTAAAGAATTCCCGTCGAACTTCAGCTTGTTTGATGCCAAAGTCAACGACGCGTTGTAGCATGCTAAGTTGAGCTTCGCCATCGTTGTGTTGTTGGTCAAAAACTAACGTGTTGAGTACGATGTTTTGTTTATCCATGATTGAGCCTCCAAATTTATTATTAAAAGCACGCTTATAGTAATCGCTTACAAATAACTCTGTCAACTAAAAAAATACCGATTAATAATCAAAATTCATTAAGAATCCTGATTACATCGGTATTTTTTGTGGGTTGAAAATTTATTTTTGAACGGCGCTGAAATCTGCTTTTTGCGAAACTAATCGTAAAAATTCAGGCATAGATAAATCTTCGATCTTCTTAGTGGTATCTTCCAAGAATTCGCTGGCCTCGGAAGAGTTGAATTGTTCAATCAAAACGTATGCGGTTAAGTAGGCAAAGAGCTGTTCCTTGGCCTTATCCTGCATATTTGCTTTAGCAACGTCAGTCTTAGAAATGGAATCGACGAAGTGATAGGCGAATTCCTTGGGATCAATATGAATTTGTTTTGTGCTCATGTGATAGCCTCCTAATCAGTTAACACGACTCATGTTACAGCTTTAAAATGTCAGGTCAACATTGACAGTTTATGCACAATTCAGATACTGCTGAGGGGTACCGGTCTATCGCGATTTGCTTTTACATGAGGAGTAAAACTTTTTTTGATTGAAAATGGCTGAACTTTCAGAAAAAGCGTTTCCAATTTGGAAATCATAGCTAGAGCAGTATAGGAAAAAAGAATCGGGGAAAAAAAGTTTAAAAAAAACGATTCGTGTTCAATCCCGCCACGCCAAGCTTCTTGAAAGCGTTTTCGTCTTTATCACGTCTGCATGCTCAAAATAACACTTGCTTTTTATCTGAATCGGAGATATGCTGTGTTTGTCAAAAAGGAAATGCAATTTCCAAATAAGAAAATTGGAGGAAACAAACATGGCATTTAGCATGGTAACGAAGTACGCACATAGTCCTAAGGATATTGACCACTACAACACTGATGAGTTACGTGACCAGTTCTTAATGGAAAAGATTTTTAACCCAGGCGACGTTTTGTTGACTTATACATACAACGACCGAATGATCTTCGGTGGTGTTACGCCAGTTGACAAGCCACTTTCAATTGCTTTGAGTAAGGAATTGGGTGTTGAATACTTCTTACAACGTCGTGAACTTGGTTTCATCAACATTGGTGGTGAAGGTAAAGTTACGATCGATGGCAAGGAAGACAAGATTGCACCTCATGATGGTTACTACATCAGCATGGGAACTAAAGATGTTCAGTTCGAATCTGTTGACCCAAAGAAGCCAGCTAAGTTCTACGTTGTTTCTACGCCTGCTCACCGGGCATACCCAACTAAGAAGTTGTCTTACAAGGATGCTATTGCAATGCCTATGGGTGACCAAGAACACATGAACAAGCGGACTATCCACAAGTACATTGATGCTTCTATTATGGATACTTGTCAATTACAAATGGGTTACACCGTTCTTGAACCAGGTAACTCATGGAACACGATGCCAGCTCACACCCATGCACGTCGGATGGAAACTTACCTTTACACTGAATTCGGTTCAAAGGACACCCGTGTTGCTCACTTCATGGGAACTCCTGAAAACACGAAGCACATCTGGTTGGAACCTGACCAAGCTGTTGTTAACCCAAGTTACTCCATCCACTGTGGTGTTGGGACAACCAACTACTCATTCATCTGGGCTATGTGTGGTGAAAACCAAACCTACGATGACATGGACGCTGTTGAAATGCATCAATTACGGTAATCACTTAATTTTTCGGAGGTAATATTAATATGGCACAATCCAGAGAAGAGATTGAGCACAACCAAGATTCATTGAACCAATTCAAGATGAACTGGTTTAGCTTGGCTGGTAAAGTTGCAATCATTTCCGGTGGTAACACTGGACTTGGTCAAGGTTACGCTGTAGCCATGGCAGAAGCCGGTGCCGACATCTTCATCCCAACATTTGGGACTGAAGGTTGGGACGACACCCGCGCATTGATTGAAAAACGTGGCCGTAAGGTTGAATTCATGGATGTGGATTTAACTGAACAAGGCATCGCTGAAAAAGTTGTTGCTAAGGCTGTAGAAACCTTTGGGCACATTGATATCGTGGTTAACAACGCTGGGATGATCAAGCGGAACCCTATCCTTGAATCTAAGGATAAGGATTGGGATCAAGTCATCGCAATCAACTTGTCCGCTGTTTATCACATGTCCTTAGCTGCTTCTAAGGAATTTGCTAAGCAAAAGTCAGGGAAGATCATCAACATTGGTTCAATGTTGTCCTTCCAAGGTGGAAAGTTTATTCCATCTTACACCGCTGCAAAGCATGGTGTTGCCGGTTTAACCAAGGCCTTTGCTAGTGAAATGGCTGCTTACAATGTTCAGGTTAACGCGATCGCACCAGGATACATCAAGACGGCTAATACGGCACCTATTCGTGCTGACAAGTCACGGAATGATGAAATCCTCGGCCGAATTCCTGCTGGACACTGGGGTGAACCTTATGAACTGATGGGTATCTCAGTTTACTTGGCAAGTAATGCCGCTAACTATATTAACGGTGCAATCATCCCAGTTGATGGTGGCTACTTAGTTCGTTAATCATACAAAAAATGGATACAGAGTTTATTCTCTGTATTTATTTTTTGGAAAAATTGTGAAAATATTTCAAAAAAACGAAATGCGCAGGTAGATATTATGAAAATCAAAAAAAATATTGAAAAAATACCTGGTGGCATGATGGTTGTACCCCTAGTCTTGGGTGCCGTTATTCATACTATCTGGCCGAAACTTGACGTTGCGTTGACAGGGGTTACTGGGTCTTACATGGTTGGGACTTCAGTTATCTTGTTCATCTTCTTCTTTGCCGTTGGGACCAACATCAATTTGAAGTCTTCAGGTAAGATTGCTGCTAAAGGGTTAAGTCTATTATTAGGTAAAGTTATTCTCGCGGCTATTATTGCTGTCATCCTGAACATGTTCCTTCCTAAAGAAGGGGTTACGACCGGGGTCTTCACTGGATTATCTGTTCTGGCGGTTTTGGCTGCATTCAACGCATCTAACGGTGGGTTGTACGTTGACTTGATGACGACGATTCCTAATCGGGATGTCGATGTCGCTGCCTATCCATTCTTCAGTATTCAATCCGGGCCATTCTTTACGATGATTACTTTGGGTCTTGCCGGTATTGGCGCCTTTCCATGGCCAGCACTGGTTTCAACTTTAGTACCATTCATCTTAGGGATGATCATTGGTGGCTTAGACCACGAAATGCGTGACATGTTTACACCATTACAAGGTGGATTAGTGCCATTCTTCGCCTTTACCATTGGTTACAGCTTGAACTTGGACATGATCTTACAATCCGGTTTGGTTGGTATCTTAGTTGGTGTCTTGGTTGTCTTTGTATCTGGTTACTTCTTATACTTACTCGACCGTTACTTGGTTCGTTCCGATGGTTTAGCCGGTTGGGCTGCTTCATCAACTGCCGGTGCTGCCGTTTCTGTGCCAATCGTTATTGCACAAATGAACCCAGCATTTAAGTCAACCGCTGGTTCAGCAACTGCCATTGTTGCTACTAGTGTACTGGTTTCCGCTATCTTAACTCCAATCGTGACGATGTGGTATTACCGTCGTTTGGTTAAAAAGGGTAAGATTGCGCCAGTTGAAGATGCTGACAAGAACGTTGAAACAAAAGCAACGACAAAACAAGCTTAATAATATAGAAGAAAAAGATTTTTGTACAAGAATTTCTTGAGTGGTTAGGAAAGTGATGAACAGTGGCTGAATTTTTAACAATCGGTGAACCTATGGCGGTATTTGCAGCGGAAAACGTTGATGCTACCTTAGTTGATGCCGCAAATTTCCAGAAGTATCTGGCTGGAGCAGAATTAAATGTCGCAATTGGGATTTCACGATTAGGGCATTCAACGGAGTATGTCTCATCTGTTGGGACAGATCCCTTTGGCAAGTACATCATTAAGGCTGTTTCTGATGCTGGTGTTGGCACCCAATACCTGGATAGTAACCCTGACTTTTGGACGGGATTTTATCTAAAGCAACGCGTGAGCCATGGCGATCCGCAGACTTACTATTTCCGTAAGAATTCAGCGGCTGCTAACTTTGACAGTAGTAGTCTCGATAAGATTGATTTTGATGGCTTGAAGATTGCCCATTTATCAGGGATATTCGCCGCATTGTCCGATAATGATTTAGCAGTCTTAAAAGACTTAAATCAACGGCTGATTCAACACAATGTCACGGTAACTTTTGATCCGAACCTGCGGCCAGCACTCTGGTCCAGTCAGGAACGAATGGTTGCTGTAACCAATGAATTAGCTAAACAAGCGAATGTGGTCATGCCTGGTATTAATGAAGGTGAAATCTTAATGGGATCACGTGATCCCGAAAAGATTGCGGACTTCTACTTACAGCAGAGTGAATTAACACAGACGGTTATCGTTAAATTAGGACCGGATGGCGCTTTGATTAAGCAGAAGGATGGTTCCCAAGAGGTCGTTTCAGGTTTCCGAGTTGACCATGTTGTAGATACTGTTGGAGCTGGTGATGGCTTTGCTGTCGGCTTCATCTCCGGATTACTTGAAGGAAAAACGTTGCGGGAATCCGTTAAGCGGGGGTGCGCGATTGGAGCCTTGGCCGTTATGTCACCTGGTGACAACGATGGCTATCCAACGCCAACGCAATTAGCAGATTTTTACAAGCAACAAGCAGCATTAAGCTAGATTAAATAAGGGGTCAATTGACTATGAAGAGAGCAGAATTATTAACCAAAATGATCAACACTGGGGTTATTGCCGTTATCCGTGCAGAAACTCCAGAAAAAGCGGTTAAAGTCGCCGATGCTGTTATCGCCGGTGGCGTTACTGGTTTGGAATTAACTTACAGTGTACCGCATGCTGATACGGTTATTAGTGAATTAGTTGGTAAATATGCTGATACTGATGTTGTTGTCGGTGCTGGTACTGTCTTGGACGCAACTTCCGCACGGTTAGCCATTATCGCGGGTGCCCAATTTATTGTTAGCCCAACTTTCGACAAAGACGTTGCTTTAATGTGCAACTTGTATCAAGTACCTTACGTTCCTGGTACCTTTACCGTTACTGAAGCCCAAACTGCTTTGAAGTACGGTTCTGAAGTTGTTAAGTTGTTCCCAGGTGCGATGGCCGGAACTGTTGCCATCAAGGAATACCATGGGCCATTCCCATACTTGAACGTCATGCCATCTGGTGGTGTTAATGTTCAAAATATGAGTGATTGGTTTGCAGCGGGTGCCGTAGTTGTCGGTGCCGGTGGTGGTTTGACCGCCCCAGCAGCAGATGATGACTTCGCTGGTGTTACGCGTAATGCCAAGGAATATATGGACGAATACAACCGCATCAAGAATGCAGAACTCGTTTAAGTTTAACTTGAAAAAGTCTGTCGATCAATTTCGATGGACTTTTTTTAATGGATGATAAATTTTGTTCAAAAACTATGTATGGGTATAAAATAATTTCATTTATTGAGACTATTGTGATACGCTGAACAGTAGAAAAAGTGAAAGGGTGATTTATGATGTCAGATCGTTTAAAGGGAAAAGTTGCCATCATTACCGGGGGAGTCGCTGGTATCGGGCTTGGTATCGCTGAATGTTACGTTCGTGAAGGTGCTAAGGTCGTTATGACCGCTAACCATAATGTTGATGGTGGTCATGCCGCCGTTGCCAAATTTGGTGACGATGTGAGCTTGTTCGTTCAACAAGACGTTGCTAGTGAAGCTGATTGGCAAAAAGTTATTGATGCCACGATTGAAAAATTTGGTAAGCTAGATATCTTGGTCAACAATGCTGGGGTTGGTGGCGTGAACGCTGCCATCGAAGATCTTGATTTAGCTGATTGGCAATCCGTAATTGACATTAATTTGACCGCTAATTTCTTAGGTGAAAAGGCAGCCATTAACGCCATGAAGAAGACCAACAACGCTAAGGGATCCATCGTCAACGTTTCCTCCGTTGCCGGCTTAGTTGGTTTGCCAATGGCACCAGCTTACTCTGCCAGCAAAGGTGGTAGTCGCCTATTGACGCACGCCACAGCCTTGAACCTGGCACAACGGGGCATCGACATCCGGGTCAACTCTGTTCATCCTGGCTGGATTGACACGGCCATTATTCCTGACGCTGCACGGGAACAAATTATTAAGACGATTCCAGTAGGTCACCTGGGCAAGCCAAAGGATATTGGCGAAGTCTGTGTCTACTTGGGGAGTGACGAATCTGAGTTCGCCAACGGGGCTGAGTTCACGGTCGATGGTGGCCAACGCGCTTAGTCAAATTTTAAATATGATTGAAAAAAACGGTGGCCGCTCACTTCGAGAGACTACCGTTTTTAATACCCTTGCAGGTATCTACTGTTCTGTTTTTAATTTTGAGTAAATTGCCGCATCGTGATAATCATTTCCCGACGGAATGTGTTGCCGTAAAATACCATCGAGGTGGTAGTGGTTCCGCTCGGCCACATGGCGGCTCGCGGTGTTTGCCGTGGCTGCCAAGATGATTAGTTTATTGAGGTGCAGGGCGGTGAAGGCCGCTTGCTCAGTCAATGCCAGGCAGTGACTGACCACACCACGTTTCCTGAAATCGCGGCCTAGCCAATAGCCGATTTCGCCGTGACCGTCTTTCATCTCGTGAATATCGATCATGCCGGCTGGTTGGTCGGCGACCCAGATGATGCGTAGCCATAGCTTGCGGTCGGCGTTACGTTGCTGACTGTATTGAAGAAAGGCGGCTTCGTCGGCTGCCGATTGCATACTGTCAGCCCAAGGAAGCCACTGCTCAAGGTACGCACGATCCTGTTCGATTAAATTATATAGGGCGGTGGCATCGGTCACCGCTGGCTCTTTTAGTTGAAGAAAATCTGTCACAGTACTCACCCCATTATTATTCCCCAGTTATACAACAAATGGGAAATTTCGTCAAAAAAACGTCCGGTCAATTGACCAGACGTTTTTTGAACTATTTAACGATTTGTAAGGTATTTAAAATCAAGTAGACATTCAGGATAATCAGAATTACCGCGATGACCCAGCCCAATACACGACTCCAAGTCCGGTTGGCGAATTCACCCATCAGCTTCTTACTACTGGTAAAGATGACCAGTGGAATCATGGCGAATGGTAACGCGATACTCAGGAAGACTTGTGAGAACGTCAGGAGGTTTTCGATTTTCGCTTCATTACCATGATAGATAATGGCGAAGATGATCACTGGCGTCACGGAGAGTAGCCGGGTAATCAACCGTTGTGCCCAAAGTGGCATCTTTAAGTTGATAAATCCTTCCATGATGATCTGTCCAGCCAGGGTCCCAGTAATGGTTGAACTCTGCCCAGATGATAAGAGGGCTAAAGCAAACAGCATACTCAGAATTGGACTGGCAATGGCGCCAACGATTTGGCTATCGCTCAAAGCATTGAACAGGTCAACGAACCGACCCAGATCACTGTTTGTTCCGAAGAATAAGGCGGCACCCAAAATCAAGAGGAGACTGTTGACAACGAACGCCAACGTTAATTGGATATTAGAATCAATGGTTGTAAATTTAATGGCTTGGGCCACACTCTTGCGGTCCTTGCGGTCAAAACTTCGCGTCTGTGAAATTGATGACCCCAAGTACAAGTCATGGGGCATCACGGTCGCCCCAACGATTCCTAAGGACAAGTAGAGCATCCCGTGATTCGTGATGACCGTACTGGAAGGCAAGTAACCTTCGAGGACTTCATTCATGTGTGGTTGGGCCAAGATAACTTCATATAGGAAGACGAATAAGATGACGGCCACCAACGTTGCAACGATGGCTTCAATCTTTCTAAACCCTAACTTCATCAAGACCAGCAAAACCAAGACGTCCATTGCGGTAATGATGATACCGACCAACAGTGGGAAACCAAATAACAGCTTCAAGGCAATCGCTGATCCAATAATTTCAGCGATATCGGTCGCCATAATGGCTAATTCAGTAATAATCCATAGGACGAATCCGGTTCGTTTACCGGTATGCTCGCGAGTCAACTGAGCTAAATCTTTTCCCGTGACAATTCCGAGCCGTGCCGACATGGCTTGAAGTAGCATGGCGACCAAACTGGAAAGTAAGACCACGGTGAGTAACGTGTACTTGTACTGGGCACCACCGGCGATTGACGTGATCCAGTTTCCGGGGTCCATATACCCCACAGCAATCAGTGCACCAGGTCCTGTATAAGCCATCAGTGTCCGCCAGAAGCCCGCATTTTGCGGCACTTCCACCGTCCCATTGACCTCATCCAGACTCTTTTGGTTACTCCCGGTTGACTGAATCATATGGTGCTTTTTCTCGTCGGTTTCATGATTATTCATAAAATCCCTCTTTTCTATTGGCTTAGAAATTCAGGTAGTCGATTGACTTCTGCCTTTCCTGGTAAACGCGAGTCAGCGTCAGCGAATGGTGCGAATAATGGCAAAACTTATCAAACTAACTCTAATGACGCGCTTCAATTCCAAACGTAAGTATAGGCCATTTTGCCGTAATGTCAACCGTGTTACGGCTAATTTTTGGTGGGCCAAAAAAGTTTTTTATATAGTGGAAGCGATAAATTTTAATTTATCACCGGGAGACGCTGGTCAACCGTTTCACTTCGTGGTGCCGTTTTCATTCCGGGTAGGAGTGCTCGTGTGAACCTTCGTACAAAATAAGTGGGCGGTTAGGGCAACTAACTTACTGATGTTGTTACCTAATGTCTAGATTAGTTTGGACTTAATCTAAGGGTGGTCAAAATATTTTTTCAATTGTAATTGCGAACAGCGATACGGCTAAGCCGGAAAAAATGAGTGTCCGCTTTGGATAGAAAATGTGGATATGTTGGGTGCAATTCCTTTAAATTTGGCGAGTTTGAAGGGCATATTACGGACGGAATCTTTTAGATGATTAGTCATTATCCATGGCAAACAGTAGATAACCTAGTTTTAAAAACTAGATGATTGCGTTATAATGATTCTTATCGTCAATAACAGATACTAGGAGAAACGAGGTAACCGCCATGCAATCAGAAAAAATTGCCATCTTAGTGGACTCCTGTTCGGATGTCCCGGCAGCCGTGCTTGAGGCGGCTGACATGGCTTTAATGCCAATGAACGTCATCTTTCGTGATCGGGTCTACGAAGACCGCGTCACGATTACGCCGACTGAGTTTTATCGTCGCCAAGCCACTGAAAAAGCTACCACAGCTAGCCCAACGGGGAAACGAATCGTTGAAGCGTTGGAGCGAATCCAGGCTTCCGGGTACACCCACGTCATTGCTATCTGTATTTCGGCGGCCCTTTCTGGCACCTACCAAGAAACCCAATTATTAGCCGCTGACACGCCGTTGACGGTCCACGTGGTCAACACTTGCAGTGTGGGAATTGGCAGTGGTTTTGCGGCCATTTATGCGGCCTCACTGCGGGCAGCAGGGAAGTCCTTCGCAGATATTGTTAGTGAAGTTGAACGGGTGACTGCGCAGACCAAGGTTTTTTTCTACGTCCCTTCATTAAAGTACCTTCAAGCGGGCGGTCGAATCGGTAAAGTGGCCGGCATGGCTGGGACTTTACTGAACGTTAAGCCAATTATTTCTTGTGATCCTGAAGGTATCTACTACCCGATTGCGAAGGTTCGCGGCGAAAAACGGACGATTCATAAGTTGTTAGCACTCGTTAATGATGCCATTGGAGATGCTAAACATGTCAATGTGGCGGTCTGTGACGGCGTGGCACCGGAGTTGCGGGAACACGTGCTCGAACAGTTAAAAGCAACTCACCCACAGGTTGAAAATTGGTATGCTGGCGATGTTTCACCTGCTTTAGGTGTCCACACCGGACCAGGACTGATTGGGGTTGGGGTGCAGGTGCTGGACTAAAGGCCGAGTGATTGGCCAGCTCAGACATGAAGGAAAACAAAAAGCCACGATTCACATCGCGGCTTGAGGGGGGATACGAGCAGGAATAGATACTTTGGGGGAGTGCTAAGTTCTGCTCGTAGAAAGAGTAATAAGAATTTGGTACAACCGGGTTAGCAACGTCTCTGGTTACTAACTTGATTGTAGTGTAACGCCTGATGCGATTAGGTGCAATTGATTGGTTTCATAAATTTACTAATAACGGCGAAACCCCTTGATAGTCTACTAAATTAACTCATTTTACGAACTAAAAGTAATCGGCTACCAGTCAGGTAAGCTTTAAAATTCGCCAACTCTGTAAGTCGTTAAAAGCGTGATAGAATACGATTTGACGTCACTGTAGGGGATACGGTGGCGTCTTTTTAGTTGAACAAAATGACTGACAACTCATTTTTAAATCGTATAATAGAAGGAGAAACAGTGTAGGGACGGCTATTGACGACACTTTCTGGATAATGACGGGCGGTGAGCGTAATGCCGATACTTTTGGGGTAATGGCTGAGCAAGTTTGCGACCGAATATCTCACGAAAGTAGACTTTGGTGGTGAACTGATGGTCGGTGAAAAATAGCAGAGTTACCTAAAACGATGGTGGGTGATGATTAAAATTGGGATTAAAGGCCGCTGATTAATCGTCAAAAACTAGTGTGATTACCCGTTAATTATTCATACTGATTCCACTATAAAAGCTAGTCATCATGGGCGATTTGCCGTCATGAATTAAGTGAAATGAAGTGGGAAATTATCGTATTCTCATCAAATTTCAGGCGTAATGCCAATTCAAATTTAGAAAAAAATACCGTGGAGGAATAATTAGTGTGACTTTATTCGTAATGATTTGGAATATTATTTGGCACCCGTTAGCAGTATTAGTACCGCTGACGAATCAATTGGGGACAGGCATCTATCCGCTCCTTTTTGCCTTGATTTTCCTGGAATCGGGGATGCTGATCTTCTCCTTTATCCCGGGGCAATCGCTGCTATTTATGGTGGGATCAATTGCGGCGAACCCGCACTCACAGCTGAACATCTGGCTACTCGTTTTGATGTTTACGTTGGCGGCTACTGTGGGTTCAGCGGTCAAGTACCTGACCACGTTGCGGTGGGGAAAGCATCAAGAGCGCTTGATTCGAAAACTGCCGGATGACAAAGTTGCTAAGGCGACGGCAGTGTTTAACCGAAATCAAGACCAAACCCTGTTGATTGGCCGGTTTATCCCATTTGTGGGGCTTTTCTTACCGATTATTGCGGGGACGACCGACATGAATTGGCGACAGTTTCGCTACTATAATTTTCTGGGTAGCTTGATCTGGGTTAGCAGTTGCTGTGCCGTAGGCTATTTCTTTGGAAATACCCCCTTTATCCGTAGCAATTTCACCTGGTTATTCTTAGTTCTCTTGGCCGTTCCATTCTTGTTTGGCCAGGTACGCCATGCGATTCAGCGGCGCGGTTAGACGTGGGACTTAAACTAGGCAGCTTGGTGAAACTGGTCGGCAGATCTGGGTTGGAACAGCGCGAATGCAGATCAATCCTGGGATGAGGCAGGTAGGTCAATTTTCGTTTTTTAAAAGAAAAAGAGCCGCTAATTTTCCCGTGAAGATGGGGATTAGCGGTTTTGTGTCTAAAGAAAGGGCCTCGAGTAACATGCGGATTACTCGAGGCCTTATTTAGGAATCTGTAAATAAATCACTTGTTTTGGGGGGAGTGCATCTATAGACAGTGATTCCTATCATCTATCACAGTGCTTAAGGTCAGAACGTATCACGAACTAACTATGGTTATCATAGCGGCTCAACAGGTCGTTCGCAAGCAAACTGTGACTCTTTAAAAACATTGGGTAGAAAAAAGGAAACACCCCTTGAATGGTTAGGTTCAAACCTTATAAATGAGACTGAATGACCTGTGAACTACCAAGCCATTTCGGTGATTTATTGCTGGAAGTTTAATGAAAACGGTACAAAAAAGGCTAAATTACAATCGGGGTATACGGGTTACGGTATGATATTAGCAGGACGATTGAATAAATCAAGTCGGCGAATCCCTTGCAATGGTAGCGTTTCATCCACCATAATAGCGCTACTTATGTCACGATAAATAAAATTAAATATTATATATTAAAATTATTATAAAACGTGCAGTTTGCACATTAACCCGTCATTTCTCTAAAAGTGTGAGGATTTGTCCCGCTTTCCTCCCTTTTTCGAGGCGAAGTCATTTATCTTTCGCTAACTTTCTAGTAGACTACCTTTAGAATCGTTTTTCATGTAGGAGGGTAAACATGAAAGTCATCATTGTTGGTAGTACACATGCTGGGACAAATGCAGCTATTCAAATTTTACGGGATCATCCGGATACAGATGTGACTATTTATGAACGCCACACCAATGTTTCTTTCTTGTCCTGTGGAATTTCTTTGTCCTTGGACGGTCAAGTTAAGCATCTCGAAGACATGTTTTATTCTTCGCCAGAACAACTGACCGATATGGGGGCCAAGATTAAGACTCGACACAATGTCTTGAAGATTGACTCAGAAAATAAGACGGTCGATATCGTGGACATGGATACGGGTAAAATGACCACAGATACCTATGACAAATTAATCATGGCAACGGGCTCGACTGTGACGGTACCACCTATCTTTGGTATCGATGAAGATAAAGTGATGTTGTGCAAGAACTATGACCAAGCCAAGGCCATCGATAAAGCAGCTCAAGGAAATAAACGAATTGCTATCGTGGGGGCAGGGTACATTGGCACGGAACTAGCCGAAAGCTATGCCCGGACGGGTCACGACGTTCAATTGTTCCAATCACGTGACATCATTTTGAACCACTACGTTGACCAGGGGTTGTCTGATCGAATTGTGAAGTTATTGAGCGACAATGGAGTCGACGTTCAATTGAAGCGGCGGGTCACGTCCTTCACAGGGAATGAAGACGGTGAACTGGTCATCGAAACGACGGATGGCGACTTCACAGCCGACTTGGCCATTGTTTGTACCGGATTTGTTCCGAACACCGAGCTCTTACGGGGCCAAGTTGAAATGGACCGGCACGGCGCAATCATCATTAACGATTACGTGCAAACATCCAATCCAGATATTTATGCTTGCGGGGATGCCAGTGTGGTTAATTTCAACCCAACCGGCAAACCAGCCTACACCCCATTGGCGACAAACGCGGTGCGTCAAGGGATGTTAGCCGGTATCAATATCTTTGGGAACATTCAACGTTACATGGGGACACAAGCGACCTCTGCCATGCAGATCTTTGGTCACACCTTGGCGTCAACCGGATTGACCATCGATCATGCGTTGCATTCAGGCCTGGATGCTGATATGGTCACCTTTGAAGGCACTTGGCGTCCAGAATATATGCCAACCACGGATCACTTGGTCATCAACTTAGTTTATGATCGGAGTGACCGGCGGATCTTAGGTGCCCAATTGTTAAGCAAACATGAGGTTGCCCAATCTGCAAATGCCATCTCGATTGCGATTCAAAACCGCAATACCATTGATGACTTAGCCTTCGTGGACATGCTCTTCAATCCGAACTTCGATGATCCCTTTAACTACCTGAACTTGGTCGCACAGATGGCCGTTGAAAAGGAAGTTAAGCGGGGAAATGATAAACCACGGTTAACTGCTGGAATGAAACCAGAACAGAAAGCCAACTAAATCTAACTGTAGTCATGGCGGTCGTTTACCCAAGTCGGGAAGCGGCCGTTTTTTTGGTACGCACTGGGGAAAGGTGGTTCAAAAAGGTGGCGTAAGCAAAAACCTAGCCAAAAGATGCCCCTGGGGGTATACTAATTAGTGCATTAGGACTACCAGCAATAATCAAGACTAAGTCCCGATGAAATTAGAGCTGCTATTAGCGTTACGACAATGACGTAGGAGGAATTTTAACATGCAGGCAATTACGAGTAAGGAATTTGAACATATTGGCGATGACACCGCCGTCACAGTGGTTGATTTTTGGGCGGACTGGTGTGGTCCTTGTAAGATGCAAACGCCAGTACTGGAGGCTTTAGACCAGGAATATGGTGATCAAGTGAAGTTTGCTTCTCTCGACGTCGACCAGAATCAAGAGTTAGCCCAGTCTTTGGGAATTATGAGTATTCCATCCATGGTGGTGTTCAAGAACGGTATGCCAACGGAAAAAGTCGTGGGCTTCCATCCTAAGGCCGCTCTCAAGAAGTATCTCGATGAGAAGTTGGGTGAGGTGACTGCCTAATGGTACAAACGACAGCCAGTCAATTAAAGAACCGGCTGCGACGGGCTGACGGGCAACTGCAAGGTATCTTAAAAATGGTCGATGAAGGGCGTGACTGCCAGGATATCTTAACGCAGCTAGCAGCCGTTCGTTCAGGTGTTGAGCGCATGATGGGCGTGGTGGTTGCGGAAAACGTCAAGCAGTGCGTGGCACAAGATCAATTGAGTGATGACCAGCAGGCTGAGCTGCAGGCTGCTTTGGATCTCGTCGTGAAAACACATTGATTAGCAGGGGGACTGTCCTAGTGGCAGTCTTTTTTTGCTATAATGAGAAGATGCTTTTCGAGGAGGACTTGGTTGTGGCAAATAAGCTATCAATTTTGATTTTCGCATTTATCGGTGGAAGCGGTCGGTACTGGATCGGCCAATCCCTGCCAGCAACGATGGGATTTCCCTGGGCAACGGTCATCGTGAACCTGCTCGGGTGTTTTGCGTTAGCCTGGCTGTCGCATGCCAAACGGCTCACGGCTCATTGGCCTAGTGCGGTAACCGTGGGGATGGGAATAGGTGGCATTGGAGCATTCACGACATTTTCGACCTTTAGTGTGGAGACAGTACGGATGATGACGCAACAGCAGTGGGGGGCGGTTGGTAGTTATTTAGCCGTGACCCTGATCGGTGGCATCCTGTGTAGTGCCTTGGGTGTCTGGAGCGCGCGGAAATGGGCGACCTTCCCGGTGATTGAGAAATGATGGCGGGACTAGCGGGTGTTGGTGCAGCGCTGGGTGCCCTGGGACGATATGTAAGCAGTCAGCTTGTAACAAAACTGCTGGGAACGCGCTGGCCGGTAGCCACGTTACTGATAAACTGGCTAGGATCCCTGTTATTGGGCATGCTGACTGGTTGGCAGGTAGCGCATGCGATGATGGTCTTATTGGGGACGGGCGTTCTGGGTGGGTTTACCACTTATTCGACCTTTAGCCACGAAGTCGTTATGTTAACCGACCAGCGACGGTGGGGAATGGCGTTAAGCTATCTATTGGTGAGCGTCATTGGTGGGCTGGTATTGGCTGGTCTAGGCGTTTATTTAGGGATGAGATTCAGCACGGGGCGATAAATCAGTGGTGTTTTGTGGCTAAGTTCCCTATCATAGAAATAATAAGAAATTACGAAGGGAGTGGCGGCTTTGGCGGAACGCACAACGATTACGGAACAAAATGCAGCGCTACGGCAACAATTATCGCCGCAAAATCAGGCGTACTGGGACGAGCTGGTCAGCAAGTTACGACAACAGCCCAAGTTCGCTGACGAGGCGGTGCTACAAAAGTATTTACGGGAGTTACTTCCGAGTTTACTAGTTGCCCAATCAGCGCAACAGACGGCACAACAATTTTACGGCGCAGATCCCGCAACGGTTGCTGTAAAGATGGGGCGGGTCGCACGCGCCAAGCCGAGCTGGCTGACCTGGGATCTGTTGGTTCCCCTTTTAATCTTTACGTTAGGGACAATTATACCGAGTGCTATCTTGCCCGCGGTGCCCTTTCAACTCTTACTGGTCGGCTTGGAATACGGTTTCTTTGTCATTGCGATGGCGCTAGGTATTGGAGTGACACAACGAATCCACACCCCACGTGGCCAAATTGCGAGTTGGCTGGTCATTATCATCGCACTACTGCTGGCAATGCGGGTAGCTGCACAGACGGTACCTGCCCAAGGCTTAGTCTACCTGACCCGGGTCGGTGGGAGTATCACGCTGCTCGTCTTTGCTATCGTTGTGACTGGCCTGACTTGGTGGCATCATCGCCGGCACGCCAATTCCTGGTTCCCCGCCATTTTAGGTAGTTTGTGGATTACCACACTGTTGGCCTTACTGGCGCGGATGCCGGCGACGTCTGGCCTGATGGTCACGTCGGCCGGTAACCTGTTGATTGCGCTCGGCACCATCTTAGGTGACCTGAGCATCTTGATTATTGGGTGGCACATTTGGCAAGCACGAAAAAATCAGACGAAATAAAGCGGTGGGACATCAGGCGGTTAGTTTGCGAGCATTAACGTGAGAACAGGGGTTATGCCTGGTCTTGGCATAAGTCCTGTTCTCGGGTTAAGCGCGACAAACTGCCTGGTGGCGCACGTTTCGACACGATAATGATAAAAAAATGATTCTTGAGTTATGTCTCAGATTTTTTTCGTTTTAGGTGTCAAAAAGACGCAGTCCATTGATTTGAAGTAGAATTTGATAAAAAGCGATTAGCTACCCAACATATCCCACGCTGTAGACACTAAACGAGACGGGAGCATAACTCAAAATCGGTTTTTTCAGAAGGCTAGATTTCTGAAAAAACCGATTTTGTTTTGAAATTATGATGTTGAGACGTGAGCAAAAAATCAGTGTGAAGGCTAGAAGGTTTAAAATACCGGTCAATCCGGTTCTAACCACCTAGAATCCGGCCGGTTGGATGGCGTCCGTTTGAAAATTAGACGTTGTCGATAAGTTCAATGCATTGCGTAGACTCTTAGAGACCTGTTCAATCTCATTTTGTGGGGCAATCTGGTAGTCGATGCCGTTGATGGTGGCATTTTCTCCCTGCAAAGTCTGCGATTCGATGTGCCGACTGGTATGACCGTCCTTGGTGCGTAGCCACATGAGATCGTTAAAGGTTAGGTTGGTCTGCAGGTTGTTGGTCAGCGAGTCTAAGACCGACTGATAACGGGCCAGTGAGCCAATGCCGGCTTCTTTGAGGACCAGAGCCTTAATAATTTGCCGTTGTCGCGCTTGGCGACCATAGTCACCGCGTGGATCATCATCGCGCATCCGCGAATAGGCGAGGGCGCTGGCGCCGTTCAAGTGAATCTTGACTCCCTTCGTCACGTTGCCCTGTTCATAGTGGAAGGTCAGTAGTGGGTCGACGGTGACACCGCCCACGGCATTGATCATCTTTTTCAGGCCCCCCATGTTGAGTAGAACGTAGTAACGAATCGGAATGTTGACGAGGTGTTCAACCGTTTTAATCGTCGCTTTGGCGCCATACAGAGGATAGGCAGCATTGATCTTTTCCTCATCTTGCTGGCTCCCCCAGATGTTGACCAGCGTGTCTCGGGGAATACTGGTGAGTTTAGCCGTTTGCTTGGCTGGATTAATCGTGGCCACGATCATGGTGTCCGTACGACCGATGTCATGCCGACCCAAGGCGCCCGTATCGGTACCTAAAAGCAGAATGGCAAAGGGTTTACCACTGGTTAATGCGGTATCGTTTGGTTTGACTCCCGCAGTATGGTAGGTCTTGGAAAAGGTACTTTTTGCGGCATGCCAAGCGCGGAAACCGTAAACACCGCCCCCGATAAGTAGTAACGAAAAAAGAATGAGCACCCAACGAAGCCAAGGGCGATGGGACTTCTCGGTGAAGTGGTGCTGACGTGGTGGTAATGGTGTGTTTTTCATAGTGACTCCTCCCCCTCTAATTCGCAACTCAGTATACCCATGTTTAACCGATATTGCGGCAGAGGGGACTTCGCTTTTACTATTTCTTAGAAGTCAGTTTGCAAATTTACTAAGCAATCTTGAATGCCCGCTAAATTAATAGCGGTCGACCTGACTTTTGGTGTAAAGTAAAGAAGGACACCTACTTTACATACAATTGAAAAAGGGAGTTGGCAATAATGGCAAAAGTTGAAAGTTTTACTTTGGACCACACAGCTGTTAAAGCACCATACGTGCGGTTGATCACCCGGGAAACGGGCGCTAAGGGCGACGTCATCTCGAATTTTGATTTACGGTTGGTTCAACCCAACACGAACGCAATTCCAACGGCCGGGCTACACACCATCGAACATTTATTGGCAGGCTATTTACGTGATGAAATGAGTGGCGTTATTGACTGCTCACCATTTGGCTGCCGGACCGGTTTCCATTTAATCACCTGGGGCGAACAATCCACTGAAGAAGTTGCCAAAGCATTGAAGGCAGCGCTTCACCGGATCGCTTTTGATACGGAATGGAAAGATGTTCAAGGCACTGACAAGTACAGTTGTGGGAACTACCGAGACCACAGCCTCTTCTCCGCTAAGGAATGGAGCAAGGATATTTTAGACAAGGGAATTTCTAAAGATCCGTTCACTCGCGAAGTTATTTAGAGGACGTTTAGTTAGTAAACAAACCTAGCGCGCCGGCCAATAGGCTAGCGCGCTATTTGTTGTGGTACGCTTAATGTAATGATGTAGAAAAATAAGTTAAGGGGGATGCGTTAGTGATGAAGCGGGTTAGCGGATGGCTAATCGTCATCGCATGTTTCATCAGCTTTGTTGGGGGCGTACCGGCGCATGCGATGGTCAAGCAACGAGTGCCGGCGTTACAACCAGTGGGACGCTTACGAATGCTAAATGATACGCGGGTTCATTTTGTACACGCGCCTAAACATTACGCGCACACGAAGCACGTGGTGACCCACACCATCAAGTCATCACAGGGAGCTTCTGTGACGTTTAAGACCAAATATTTGTTGCCACAACCGGGGTATCACCACCAGGCCTGGGGCAATCCGCAGAGTTTGGCGCTGACTGGTCGGTATCTATATGTCGTTTATTGTCCGATAGCTTGGCATAATCGGGGACGAATCGTGCGTTACGATGTTAAAAAATTAGCGAAGTTAAAGGCTACGGCGACTGAATTTCAGCATACGTATGCCAAACATGCGACGGCAAAGGAAAAACGGCTTCGTCGTGCGATCAAGGTGGGCCCTGTCTTTACCACGGGACACGGCCAATCCTTGGCATATGATTGGCACAATCATCATCTTTACATGTGGTGTGACCGGGAGAAGAAGCCGCGCGTTCCCATCAATCAATACGGTTATATCCAGCAGATCAGTGCGCGTCGTCTCAAACCAGCCTACCAGATTCGGTTTCGCTTGCGTCGGGGGCATTATGCGGTCCCTGGGGGCCACGTTTTGGCGTTTGATAAAGCGGGGCGTGCTTACTTTTGGTCAAATCCGGCCGGGTACCGCGCCAATATTTATCAAGGGCGAATTTCACGACATAAGGTCTCCTTTCGCTTGACCCATCAGGTCTTACGGCGTGGTCCGGGGACTCACGTGCAGGGAATTGCGGTGAATCCAC
Organism: Levilactobacillus enshiensis; assembly: GCF_007115095.1. Classification (GTDB taxonomy): domain Bacteria; phylum Bacillota; class Bacilli; order Lactobacillales; family Lactobacillaceae; genus Levilactobacillus; species Levilactobacillus enshiensis. The sequence goes on from NZ_SULH01000004.1 coordinate 118,983, forward strand.
ACAACAATCGACTGTACCTGGTTGCTGACGGGTCGATCGCCAGTTTACCGATTCGTAAGCTAGCGGGCCGGGGACACCTGACGGCGAAACAGGTTCGCTGGACACGATTCGCATCTCGCCGGGAGTTTGAAGGATTGGCATTTACGACTAGTGGTCACGGCTACTTGCTGACGAATCATGATCCGGAAGTTCTGCGGGGAAATCGTGTCAGTTGGTAAGTTCAAAACTTAAAAAAATGAGCTTTACTCCTCAATTGATAGGGCTAGTGATAGACTAGCTGAAAAGATTGGGGGGTTAGGTATGATGCGAAAATTAGCAATTGTTGGGGCGTTACTCGTCAGTGTGGGGCTGGGAATAACGCCGCTGCTTCCAGCACATGCCATCACGATGGTTGATCAGACCAAGACCGCACTAAGCCTATCAAAACAACGGTCACTGAACGATAGCCAGGTTCATTTTGTCACGGTGCCAAGTCACTACGCGTCAGCAGCCAATTCGAGCGGCAGTAACACCATTGCTAGTAATCAAGGTAGTCCGGTCACGTTTACGACGAAATACTTATTACCCATTCCCGGCTATCATCACCAGGCCTGGGGGGATCCGCAGAGTATGGCGGTCGTCGGGCGATATTTGTACGTGGTCTACTGTCCAACGACTTGGCATAATCGGGGGCGTCTGGTCCGCTTCAATATGGCAAAATTAACGAATCTAAAGGCGACACCACAACAAATTCAAGGTGTTTATCGAACGAAGACACCCGTCACAACGCAGACCAAGGCGATTCGTGCCGCAATCAAGGTGGGCCCAGCATTCACCACCGGACACGGGCAATCACTAGCCTACAACCGAAAGGACCATCAGCTTTATATGTGGCAGGACCGTGAGTCCGCACCCCGGATTCCCGTTAGTCAGGCCGGCGTCATTCAACAGGTGAATCCAAATAGCTTGAAACCGGTTCGACTGATTCATTTCCGGTTGAAATCTAAGAGCTTGGCCGTCCCTGGGGGCCACGTTTTGGCTTTTGATCGTCAGGGTAATGCCTACTTCTGGACGCGGCCCAATGCCACCGATGTCTATCTGTATCGGGGGCATATTGGGCGGCGGCACGTGCATTTCCATTTGACCAGTCAGGTGTTACAGCACGGTCCCGGGACTTGCGTTCAAAGCATGGCGTACAATCCCAATAACAATCGACTTTACTTAGTTGCTGATGGGTCGATCGCCAGTCTGCCCGCCAATAAGCTGGCAGGCAATGGTAGTTTGACGCGTGGGGATGTAAAATGGACGCATTTTGCCTCTAAGCGCGAGTTCGAGGGGCTATCATTTGGGGATGATGGTCAGGCATACCTGTTGAGTAACCATCAGCCAGAAGTATTGGTCGGGAGCTCACTAAATTGGTAAATTACAGATGACGTGAAGACCGTTTCTTTAATAGAGACGGTCTTTTTTCGTCGTAGCAACGGGTTGACAGTCTCACTACTATGTATTACTATATAGCAGTACTCGTTAATACAGAGTAGTAAGGAGTAACCTGATGAAAATTACAACGGAACTGCTAAAGGGCGTGCTTGAAGGTATCGTGCTGCAACGGATTAGTGCGGGGGAAACGTACGGTTATGAGATTACCCAGTACCTGAATGAGCATGGGTTTGAGGACGTTGTTGAGGGGACGGTCTACACGATCTTGATGCGACTGGAGAAACAACAGTTGGTTGCTATCGAAAAAAAGAAATCAGACCGCGGCCCCGCTCGTAAATTTTATCAACTCAACGCGGCTGGCGAAGAGCGGCTCGCCCAGTTTTGGCAGCAATGGGCCTACGTCAGCACCCAACTAACGCAACTAAAGGAGAATCCGGCATGATGAATTATATTAAGAAAATGCGGCAGGAGAAGCGCGACTATCGCGAATTTAAGCAACGGGTGGCGGCATTGCCAACGCCCTACGAACAGGCCATGATCTCATTGGAAAAGTACCTGTGGAACTTGGCCAGCGGTGCGGCCATGTACACCGTCTTAAAGAACATTTTAGACATGTTCGAAGCGGCGGTTGCGGATGGGGCAACGGTGGAGCAAGTGGTTGGTGATGATTTGGTTGCCTTTGCGGATAACTTACTTGAGGAGTTTCCGGAAGCAACCTGGATGACTAAAGAGAAAGAAAAGTTACAACGAAAGGCATTTAAGCGTTAAGTTGTCAGAGAGTGGGACATCAGGCGATTAGTTTGCGAGCATTAATGTGAGAACAGGGGTTATGCCTGGTCTTGGCATAATTCCTGTTCTCGGGTTAAGCACAACAAACTGCCTGGTGGCGCACGTTTCGACATGATAATGGCAAAAATAAAATCAGCTTTTTCAGCAGAAAAAGCTGATTTTTGAGTTATGTCCCGGTCTCTTTTTTAAGTACAATGGATAACACCTAATATAATTAAATTTATTAAGCAAAATGGTGGCCTTTGCAGGTCAGCTTCGTTAAGATAGAAAGTAGCAGAACTCGCAAAAAGTGGGGGTGATGGACGGTGGCAATGAGAATCGCATTTTTAGTGCAACGCCATGCAGAAAAGGGACACCCGAAAGTACATAATATGTTCGTCGTGGGGCAGCCGATTCTTCTGACTGGCGGCGATGGCACGCTGGTTTACAATAAATCGATGGTAAAGTGGGGCTTGGTAACGACCATTGCGTTTGACGAGCATCGCCGGTTCGTCATTGGTTTTTCAACAGATAAAAACATGGTCCTGAATGAAAAGAACGTGACCACCTACGAGCAGGCAGCGACTGACGATGATCTCAGCCTGATTCTTCAGCACCAAGGCTACCAGTTGCCGGTAGCGGCGGCCACGGCGGACAAACAAGTCATGCAACGCCTCCAGCAAGTCTTACCAACGATTAAATGTCTGGACCAATTACCCCAAGAATATGTCGTCGTAGACTGTGAATTTGGGATGCTTTTTCAGACGCAGAACACCGGAAGTCAGATTATTCGCGAACAGACCATGACACTGGGAGAAAAGGCAGGCGTCTTTCAGTTGGGGGCATTGGGGTATGCCGCTGACAAAACACCTATCCTACGGTTCAACCGCTATGTGGATAATCCAGCCTTTACCCCTGAAATGAAGTTACGTGGTCTGAAGGAGACGGGGCTAACATTGGCAGATTATGAACAACAGGCGGCACCATTAGCTGTGTTGCAGGCTTTTATCGCCCAAATATTGCGGCATCATTACCCGCTGGTATTTTGGGACCGGACGAATGACTTACGCTTATTAAGGCATCTTTTTGCCGTTCATTACGATGCTTTGTCGGTAGCGGAACGTCAGGTGTTGGCGGCACCACTCAGTATTTTTGATGGGAGTGCCTATACCAACCGGGTCATTACCCGGAGTAGTCATCAGCGCGAGAGTGTTCATCATTATTTGCCGTTAAATGGTGTAGCAGGGTTGCTGAATGTCTTTAATCCCAAGCAACATAATGCATTATGGGATGCGCAAACGACGCACTACGTTGTCCAAGAACTTGCGAAGATTCAGCAGATGGCCCCATTGATTCTGGAGGCGCCACAAGTGATGACCCCACAACCGAAGGCAGGTAGCGCTAGTTCAGAGTCCTCAATAACTTTTCAAGAGCTACGTCAGGCGGGACAGACTTATCGCGAGATTGCTAGTCGGTTCGGTGTTAGCACGAGTACGGTCTGGCGGGCAGTTAGACAGGTAAAGAACGCATCAAGTAAGAGTAGATGATAACTAAAGAGGTTGAAAGTGCCAAAATTAGCAGTCATACCTGATTTTACTAAAACTAGGCAACATAGTAGTTGCGTCGCCTTACCGGCCGGCAGATATGGGCTGAATCGGTGCGAACGATGCGCCTGAGCCCATATCTGCCGACCTCTCGGCTTACGTTGTGCTTTCAGACGATACTGAGTAATGATGACCATCGTTATTAATGGGTGCCCAAAATGTTAGGTAGCCACGTCTTACAGCTGTTGTCGTGATAACACACAGTCAGCGCCGGAGGAGGCCAGGGATGGCCCCGGCCGAGCGAGAAGACTGGGGTTCTTTCAGTCTGAAGCGTCCCCACAGCAGGCGGAATCCCTGGTAGCCGTAGTGCGCCCAACTTAGGCTAATTTAATGGTACGACTACTTACTAATACTGAGATGAGGTCTGAATTTCATCTTTCAACTTTTAGCAGATAACAAAAGAAGCACGATTAGCGACTCACAGATCACTAATCGTGTTTCTTCATTTAATGGATAACGTTAACGTCTTAGATTACAGTGTAATCGTTGCGTTGGCACCGTCTAAGGCAGCCTTCGTAACTTTACCGTCTTCATGGACGTAGATGGTAGCAGCGCCAGTCAAACCAGTAGTCGTGACCTTCAATTGGTTACCGCTACGGTCAACAGTGACCTTGCCAGCATCCTTACCTTTTTGGTCAACAACGGCAACGGACGTTGAACCTTCATGCATATCGTACAAATGAATGTCCAAATCCTTAGTGAAGTCGTAGTCAGCGTGAACGGCTTTAGGGTTCCGTAAGAGAATCGTGTTGTCACGAGCCAATACAGGAAGAGATAATTCGTCGTAGGTCTTGCTGATCCACTTGCCTTCAGGCACGTTGTAGGTTTCACTATCGTCAATGATGCTGGTCCACTTGCCGGCTGGCAGGTAGAAGTTGACGTGGCCTTCCTTGTTAAAGACAGGGGCGACTAACAGTTGGGTCCCAAACATGTATTGGTTGTCCAAACTGTGGGTCGTCAAGTCCTTGGTAAAGTCGAACCACATTGGCCGCATTAATGGGTTACCATAAGCGGTGTTGTGGGCAGCCTGCGTGTACAGGTATGGCATCAAGGACAACTTCAAGTTGACGAACTTCCGCGTGTTCTCAACGGCTTCGTCATCGAAGTTCCATGGCACACGGTAAACGTTACTACCATGGTAACGACTGTGAGAAGACAACAGACCAAATTGTGACCAACGCTTGTAAAGGTCTGGTGTAGGGGTGTCAGGTCCATCTTCGAACCCACCAATATCATGGCTCCAGAATGCAAATCCGGAACTCAAGAAGGACAAGCCGCCGTGTAACGTATCGGACATGTTCTTGAAGTTAGATAAGGCGTCACCACCCCAGTGAACTGGGTACTTTTGGGAACCGACAGTAGCGGAACGAGCAAAGACAACTGCTTGATCCTTACCCTTGTTTTCAGCAATGGTGTCAAAGACAGCCTTGTTGTATTGCAGGGTGTAGTAGTTGTGTTCGCGCTTAGGATCTGAACCGTCAAAGAAGACAGCATCTTCGACAGGAATCCGTTCACCGAAGTCGGTCTTGAAGCAGTCAACACCCATGTCTAACAGGGCTTTTAACTTGCTCTTGTACCACTTAACGGCATCTGGGTTGGTAAAGTCAACGAAGGCATTACCAGCTTGCCAGAGGTCCCATTGCCAAAGGTTACCATTTGCACGCTTGATGAAGTAACCGTTCTTCTTGCCTTCTTCAAACATCTTACCCTTTTGGGCGATGTAAGGGTTAATCCAGACACAAACCTTGATACCCCGGTCATGAATCTTCTTGATCAAGCTTTCAGGGTCTGGGAATTCATCGCGGTCCCATTCCATGTTGCTCCATTCAAAGCCCTTTTGCCAGAAGCAATCGAAATGGAAGACATCTAGTGGAATGTTGCGTTCCTTCATGCCGTCGATAAACTTCAAAACGGTCTTTTCACTGTAGTCAGTGGTAAAGGAAGTCGTCAACCAAAGACCGAATGACCATGCAGGTGGTAATTGCATGTTACCAGTGAGTTCGGTGTAACGATGTAAGATTTCTTGAGGAGTTGGTCCGTAGATGACGTAGTACTGTAGGGATTCACCTTCAGAACTAAATTGAACGGCATCCACATTTTCTGAGGTGACTTCAAAGTCGACCGTTTGTGGTTCGTCAACAAAGACACCGTAACCAGCATCGGTTAAGTAGAATGGAATGTTCTTGTAAGATTGTTCAGAAGCAGTCCCACCATCTTGGTTGGTGATCTTAACTTCTTGACCGTTCTTGATAAAGTTTCCAAAGCGTTCACCTAAGCCATAAACCTTGTCTTCAACGCCAACAGCAAGTTGTTCACGCATGTAGTGGACATTGGTATCGTGGTTTAAGATTTCACCTTGTGCTTTGTTCCGAGAAGCGGTCAATACCTTACCGTTAGCAGTGAATTCCATATCGAAGTCTTCACGCAATGGCAGGGTAACCGTTAAGTCGCCACTCTTCAATGAAGCTTTCTTTTCCGTAACGTCAATGTCAACGTCAGGATCTGAGTTGTTAAGCTGATATGAAGGACCTTTGGTATCTTGATCAAAGTGGGTTAACTTAACACCGATAACATTTTCGATAGGGGAGGTGAGCTTAATCGTGCTCATCCCGAGGTTTAATTCGTCCCCCCGAGTTTGAATCCGTTTGTAAGGTGCGTAGACGTTTAAGGTCTTGCCATCCTTTTCGGCTTCGAATGCTTCAGCCGGTGAGTTAACGTCGTACTCTTCACGAGTTAACCAATAACCATTAGTAAACTTCAAAGTAGCCACTTCCTATTCATAATATTTGATAACTTAATTAACGTTCAACATCACGTTCAACTAGCGCAACGCTGAGGATGAAACCACCATAACAACATCGTAATTGGAAAGTTTAAGTACCGGATAGTTCGACATACGGATTGTTGGAACCGCATACATACTTAAGATCATCACCAGAACCAAACCGTCAATTACTGCCAACCAGCCAATTCAAGGAATCTCCTTCAAACTGACCTTTAACATTTGCCAACGTGTGAGTAAAGTTACTCGCTCATACGCCTGAAGCTTGTCCAGAAGGTATCTTGTAGCCAATTACGGATTGAATGTAATGGGAAACGAGATAGCAATACTGGCAATTCTTGGCACGTTTTGCGTGGAAGAATTGCAGATACATTAGAAATATAAAAACAAACCGTGCGTAAAATCTCCAGTAGCCCAACCGAATCTTTCACGCCATGAAAGCAACACGCTAGTTTAATGCTAACGAATTAGATGATGAAACCAATCTGTTTTCACCGCCTATAATTATTTAAGTCGGCCAACCAAAGTTGGTTGGTTGTTTACTCCAACATACTAACACGTTTTGAAAACGCATACAAATGGTAAATGGTTTTACTCAACTGATTTTATTTTTGGGAGGCTAGACTGTAAGCATACCACATAGGGTGTTTGATAGACATTTTCACTGGCAGTCTGCGGAAATGTGGCAAAGTGAGCATGTGTGCGATGAATGGCATGCAGGAAGACTAGCATGTATCGGGTGTTGACATAGTGGTAGCTGACGCACAGCCACTAAATGGGCGCTAGGCTGCTGGTCGATAAAGTGATCCAACCACCATATTGCCTGGATTTAGGTCCAAGCGGGTGGTTACATCAGCCATGACGGTAGTTTGGAACTTTCGACCTTTAGTTAAGTATTGTAAAAATTATAAGACGTTTAGACCGAGTTGTGCGGGTTGCGTGGGTATAATGAAAACAAAGTGAAGCGAAGGGGTGTAACACCTTGCGAAAATTATGGGGATTGAATCAACGGCTCAGTCAATGGCGAGCAATTCGCGCCATTAAAGAGGCGTTACGGGTAGTTTACCCATTTATCTTACTCATGACGGTCGTCGATGTTTTAGGGCAAAGTATTTTGGCCAACGACGGCTTCTTTTTTCAAATTTATCATATTGGTAGTTGGTTGCCGGCCATTGCGGTCTGGCGGATGGCTGCCCGTGTGATCAGTATCGTTATTAACGGATTAGTGGCCGTGACGGTGGCATTTATGACGGCCAATCAGCTTGCACGAAGCTACCGTAGTGATGCGTTAGCAGTCGGCATTATCAGTGCGTTGTCGTTTTTAACGCTCAATGTGAATTATCAGGCTTTAGGGCGTAAAACGACTGGTATGTCACAATTTATGGAAGAGAACTTGGGGCCACAAGGAATCTTTCTGGCAATCGTTGTCGGCTTGGGCGTTGGCTGGGGCGCAAGTCATCTCATGACTAGGTTCAGTCGGTGGCGCTTGCACCATCCGCGATTCGGCCAACCCTCTTGGACTGGCCGGGTCATTTGGCCGCTGACCGTGATTTTACTGATGATGGTGGCTATAGGGTATGGGCTGAGCCTGCTGACACCATATGGTATTAATGGACTCGTCTATCAGGGGTTGAGTAGTCTGGTAGCCAATCCAGGGCACCAAGGCGTGGTCATTGTGGCCGTTACTACCATCAGCAACTTTTTGTGGTGGATTGGGTTTGTCGGTCCCGTAAGCCTTGCCGGCAACAGTTCCGTTACGTCACTGCAGAACTTGTCCTATGCCATTCAGCATGGTTCCGGCTGGGGGGCACCAAACTTAGTGACGCTACATACTTTGGGTGATGCATACGCTAACTTTGGGGGCGCCGGAATGACCCTATCACTGGTTATCGCCATCTGGATTGGATCGCGACAGGCCAGCTATCGACGGGTCGCAAATCAGACATTTCTGCCAAACTTGGTCAATTTGAACCAGCCGACCTTATTGGGATTGCCCTTACTGTTCAATCCTATTTTGTTAGTGCCATTTTTGGTTGCACCGGCCGTCAACATCACGTTGGCGTGGTTTGCGCTGACCTGGAAACTAGTACCACCAATTGTCTATCCCGTGCCCCGAACGACACCGGGACCACTGATCGCCTATTTGGGAACCGGTGGTGATTGGCGAGCGCTGGCACTGAGTCTGGTGTGCCTGACGGTTTCCGTCTTGATTTACCTGCCGTTCGTACGGCTGCTCAACCAGGAAGGGGGCGGCAACCATGCGGCATAGTTGGTGGCGGTGGCTAGTCGGCATCCTCTTGGTACTGGCCGTTTTTCTGCCCAGTATGACTTGGATGCGACACCAGATCACCCAATACAAAACGAATTATAAAACGCCATTGGATCCAACCATCATGGTGCCCGGGTCTAGCGCTAGTCAGAATCGATTTGATGCGTTGATCAAGGAACTACGTAAAGAAACCAAGACCGGCCACAGTGTGTTGAAGGTCAAAGTTGCAGAAAATGGGCAACTTTCCTATACGGGATCGATTCGGCGGGGTGACAATCAGCCCTTTATCGTCGTGGCTTTTGAGAATAACCGTGATGGTTACGCGAATATCGTCAAGCAGGCGCAGTGGTTGAACATTGCGATGAAGGATTTGGTTAAGACGTATCATTTCAATCACTTTTCGACGTTGGGTCATTCCAATGGGGGACTGATTTTGAGCCTATTTTTGGAACGCTACCTCAGTCAACTTAAGGACGTTAAAGTTGAACGGCTGATGACGATTGCCACACCGTACAACATGGAGTCGGACAGTACGACGACCCAGACGGCTATCCTAAAAGAATTGATCAAGTACCGCAAACAATTGCCGAAGTCGCTGACGGTGTACTCCGTTGCCGGAACTGAGAACTATTCAAGTGACGGCACCGTGCCCGCCAATAGTGTCAATCAGGGAAAGTATGTCTTTCAAAATCAGGTGGCCCACTATACGCAGATTACGGTGACCGGGGATGAGACGACCCATTCGGCCCTGCCACAAAACAAGCAGATTGTGCTGTTGATTCGGCAATACCTCTTACAAGAAACGCTACCGGCGAAGGATCGGTATCAAAATCAGGCCCAGAATCAGGTGGATAGTCGCAATGCAACGGATGATCCGGGGTTGCCTCAAAAATGAAGTAAAGGTGGATGGTGACGGTGAACTTTCGTCAATTAGAATATTTTCTGGCGGTGGCAAATGCTGGGCAGATCACGGCAGCCGCTCGACAACTGCATATGGCCCAGCCTCCGTTGAGCTATCAGTTGAAGCAACTGGAAAATGAAATGGGAGTGGCACTATTGAACCGAACCGCTGGGGGCACGACGCTCACGCCGGCCGGGAAATTACTGCGGGATTACGCACAACAGTTGTTGGATCTGCGTGACCGGGCAGACAGTCAGGTGCGGTCACTGGGACAGGGCCTCGCAGGTGTTCTCTCGGTGGGGGTCATTTCATCGTCGATTGGGGCCACGCCTAACGCCAAGTTACGGACATTGACGCGGCACTACCCCAAGGTTCAGATTCGCTTATTTGAGGACAATACGTATGGATTGATCGACCGGTTGGACAAACGCCTCATTGACGTTGCCATTGTCCGAACACCATTTACAGCTCCGGGATTGGCTAGCAAGGAATTGACCACTGAGTCGATGGCGGCGGTCGTGCCCCAGAAGTACGATCACTTCCAGGGGGCCACGTTGCGTGTGGAGGACTTGGCAACGGTGCCGTTGATCATCTATCGGCGCTTCGAGCACCTCTTTGAAACGACCTTTGCCGAAAAGAAGATGACGCCGTTCATCGCGTGCACTTGTGACGATGCGCGGACGGCCGTCCAGTGGGCCAATAACCGCATGGGCGTTGCCATCGTGCCCCGGTCGGTGGCGGAGGGGGTCAGTGGCGTTGGCACGGTGGTTCGGCCCATTCGCTATCAGCCATGGCGGACGACGCTGAAATTGGTGTGGCCAGAGCAGCTTGCGCCGAGCCCGCTGCTGCAACGGTTTATTGATAGCTATTGACGCGAAAAAACGTTGTGGCCATATCATATTTGAAATACAAAATAGACGATTCTCCCATACTTTTTTAGTATAGGAGAATCGTTTTCTTCTGTAACCGGTTTAATGGTTGTCAGGGTGGGACTGTGCAATGATGGTGCTTATTCAGTTCCAGGTAACCGGCGAAACCAATGCTAAGCGTGATAATTCACAATGGAATGGCTTTGAATTTTTTAATGCTTATTCTACAGGGACTATTTCTTGTGATAAAAGTTCGACTGACTTATTTCAGGGTCAGCTCCCAAGGTTGCCTCCGCTCGCAGAAAAGTTGATAATCAGATTTGTACTTTGGTTCATGAGGAGGATAAATCGCTATGATTCAAACAGCCTTAATCATGTTGGCCGTGGGTGTCTTCGCTGGTATCGCCGGGTCAATCCTGGGTATCGGTGGGGGAATGATCATCACGCCAATCCTGACCCTGGGAATGGGATTAAATATTAAATACGCAATTGGGGCCAGTATCATCGCCGTGATTGCAACGAGTTCGGGCTCAACCATTGCCTATTTACGGGACAACGTGTTGAATTTACGGGTCGCGATGTTTTTGGAAATTGCAACGACTACTGGTGCCATCGTGGGTGCTTTACTGACGGGGGTGCTGGACCCGAAGTACTTGTACCTCTTGTTCGGATGCCTGTTGGTCTTTTCCGGATGGAACATGTATCGCAAGTTACGGCGGGGGTCGGAAGTCTTACAACGGGTCGAACCGGATAAGATTGCATCCAAGCTGAAATTGAATGGCAGCTATTTCGACAAGGCCGAGATGAAGACTATCGATTATCAAGTGGAAAACGTTCCGGCCGGGTTCTCCGTCATGTTCGGTGCCGGGGTAGCCAGTGGCTTGTTAGGTATTGGTTCTGGTGCCTTCAAGGTCATGGCAATGGATACCTTTATGAAGATGCCGCTCAAGCCTTCCAGCTCAACATCCAACTTGATGATGGGGGTCACGGCGGCGGCCAGTGCGACGGTGTACTTCTTTAACGGTGCTATTTTGCCAGGAATCGCGGTCCCAATGGCATTAGGCATCTTGGTGGGAGCGGTGATCGGTTCGCGAATCATGCAGATCCTGCCAGCACGATGGATTCGTATCGTGTTCATCCCAATCATTTTATACATTGGGTTACAGATGCTGTTTAAGGGATTGGGGGTTCATTTCTAATGGCACAAAATAAATCGACTGCAAATGAAATGGCACAGGTGGAAACGGTCATCGGTCGGATCTTACAGGTCGGCGTCATCTTTTCCGCCATCGTCATGTTGATTGGCCTCGTGATGTTCCTGACAACTGGCTTTTCGGGTTATGCTGGCAGTTATGTGCCCCGGCGTATGGGCCAGATTTTAGTTGGCACCTGGCAGCTAAGACCGTACGCCATCATGATGCTAGGCGTATACTGTCTCATCTTGACGCCTGTCTTACGAGTCGTGGTCTCCATTTACGCCTTTTACAAGGAACGCGACCACCTGTACGTGGCAATTACAACGTTGGTCTTATTTATCTTATTGGTGGCTCTGGTCATCGGAATCAATGGTTAAGCAATTTTAGTAGAATAGAAGATTAAAAATCCTCCGCGGCGAATTGGCTGTGGAGGATTTTTTAGTTTGAAATTTTAAATGACTAAAGGTTGAAAGTTCCGGCTAGGCCTGTTCTAACAGCAATAGTGGGACTAAATTCAGGCAACCTAGTGGTCCGGTCGCCTTACCGGCCGGCAGATATGAGCTGGATCGGTGCGAACACAACTTGAAGCCTCGAAAGGTCCGAGTCTACAAGCTTGGTTTTCTACTAAGCCAGTAAGAAAACCACTTACTGACTAAGTAGAACGACGCGCCTGAGCTCATATCTGCCGACCTTTCGGCTTACATTGTGCTTTCGGACGACAATGAAAATGCAATGTAACGGTTGTTATCAGCTGAATCAAAAAATTTCAGGTAGCAGTGGTCTATAACCGTTGTCGTGATAAAACACAGTCAGCGTCGGAGGAGGCCAGGGATGGAGCCGGCCGTGAAAGTGGTGTTGGCTGGCGTTTTTTTCAGCCAGCTTACACCACGGGCGACTTTGAAGACACGCGTTCTTCGTGGCTCCAAATCGAGCGAGAAGACTGGTGGTCTGCCAGTCTGAAGCGTCCCCACAGCAGGCGGAATTCCTGGCAGCCGGAGTGCGCCTAATTTAGCCTAATTTAACGGTGCGACTGCTAATCCACGCCGAGATGAGACCTGAATTTTATCTTTCATGTCTTTGGATCGAAAAAAAGGCCACTAGCAATCGCCAGTGGTCTTCCAATTTTAAATTTAAATGGCGCTTATTGTGCGGTGTAACCACCATCGACAACGAATTCAGCACCCGTAGCGAACTTGGATTCGTTGGAAGCCAAGTAAACACAGATGTAGGCGATATCGTTAGGTTCACCGATGTGGCCCATTGGTGTCTTCGTCCGGTCAGACATTGCAGCTTCAGCACCTGGAAGGTCATCAACGAGTGGTGTCTTGATGTAACCAGGGTGCACAGTGTTGACCCGAACATCGTAGTCCTTCAATGCACAGTCAAGGGCGGCTGACTTGGACATGATCCGTACGGCACCCTTAGATGCGTTGTAAGCGCCCAAGTTAGGATCGCCGACGAAGCCTTCAATAGAAGACATGTTGATGATGGAGGCACCCAGACCCTTGTTCTTCATCCGCTTGATTCCTAAACGCGTTCCGAAGAAGACACCGTCCAAGTTAACGGAAAGTTGTTTGCGCCATTCTTCAGTAGTGGTTTCTTCAACACTCTTGTTAACGGCGATACCAGCGTTGTTAACAACAGTTGAAACGGGACCGAAAGCTTTTTCGGTGGCATCAAATAAGTTGATCCAACCTTCTTCGTCTGAAGAGTCGTGTTGGAAGAATTGGATAACGTCTGGTGTGCCAACACTCTTTGCAGCTTTTTCACCAACATCACTGTGGCGACCAGTAATCATAACCTTGGCGCCTTCTTCAACAAACTTGGTAGCAATGGCTAAACCAATACCAAGCGTACCACCCGTAACGATTGCAACTTTTCCGTCTAAACGATGAGCCATCTGAATTACCTCCATAAAATTAAAGTGAACTCTCTCACATGTATGAGCCTATTATGCAACTTATTTACAAAAATGACAAGTAATTTTGTAAATTTTTTTCAAGAGGCCTAGACAGCCTGCCTTTTTTTGCCCGAACGAACTTGCCTGGATATGCTAAACTAATAAGTAATATTGCAAAAGTATCCGGAGTGGGTTTGAGAAAGAAGAGGCGATTACGTCGTGGGAACACGAAAGACAGAACAGTGGCGGCGCAACCTAGCTGTTCTATGGTTAGGAACATTTATTGCGGGCATGGGGTTTAGTGAAATCATGCCGTTTTTATCGTTGTATGTGGACGATTTGGGAACCTTTACCAAGGGTCAACTGACCATCTATAGTGGGGTGACTTACGCGGCAACTTTTCTGGTTATCGCGTTAGTTTCACCGCTATGGGGTAAATTAGCCGATCGGAAGGGACGTAAGCTAATGCTGCTCCGTTCCTCAATGGGGATGGCGATCGTCATTGGTCTGATGGGCTTTGTCACTAACATTTGGCAACTGATTGGGTTGCGATTTTTACAAGGGTTCTTTGCGGGCTATATCCCCAATGCCAGCGCCCTGATTGCAGCGGAGACGCCGCCAGAGAAGAGTGGTAATGCGCTAGGCATCCTGACAACGGGGTACGTCAGTGGAAATCTGATTGGGCCAGTATTGGGAGGAATCTTAGCGCAGGTCTTTTCCATTCGCTGGACCTTCTTACTCACCGGGATTTTTCTGATTATCGTGTTCTTCTTGAGCGCAACTTTAGTGCACGAACACTTTACGCCGATCACGAAGGAGAAGCAGGCACAGGCTGGTAGTTTCTTAAAGCAAGTGGAAAATCCGACCCTGATTGTCGTGTTGCTGGTCTCGACCATGATTATTCAGATGGGAAATAACTCCATCACGCCAATTATTAGTCTGTACGTTAAACAACTGATGAACAATACCGGGCCAATTACGTTGGTGGCGGGAATCATTGCGGCATTGCCAGGACTGTCAACGTTGCTTGCTGCCCCCAGGTTAGGGGAATATGGTGACCGCCGTGGTACCCAACGGGTCTTGGTCTTCGGTTATGTGTTTGCCGTCCTCATGTACTTCCCTCAAGGGTTCGTTACAAGCGTTTGGCTATTGGGTATCTTCCGGTTTATGATTGGGGTGTCCGATGGGGCACTGTTCCCAGCCGTGCAAACGATGTTGACTAAGAATTCGCCGCATTCATTGACGGGGACGGTTTTTAGTTGGAATCAATCGTTTCAAGCACTGGGCAGTATGTTTGGTGCCATGCTGGGTGGCTTAGTGGCCAACTGGTTCAACTATAATGGGGTCTTTACGTTTACGGCAATCACTCTGTTACTGAATTTCCTACTACTGTGGTGGTTGGTGCCGGACATTCGGCATTGGCGCAGTCAGCAGGCTAATTAGGAGAGAATAATGACGAACACGAATTTACCCGCACAGAATTTACCGGCACAATTTCCCAATGATCCAACTTCGCTGGAAGCCATTGACCGATTTCGGTCGTTGATGCTGAACTACAACAGTGCCGTTCAAGTCGTGACGACTAAGATTCACTATCTCGACCAAGAATACCAGATTCAACATGGGCACACGCTGGTCGATAGCTTGCAGTCACGCATCAAGTCGCCGAAAAGTATCTTGGAAAAGGTCCAGCGTAAGCACTTTGATTTTAACTTCGACACGTTGCCCAAACAGATGCATGACATTGCAGGAATCCGCATCATCGTGCGCTTTGAGGACGACATGGTCGCCATGGAACGCCGATTGGCCAAACAGCCAGATATTAAAATTTTACGGCGCAAGGATTACGTGACGAATCCGAAACCTAATGGCTACCGGAGTCTCCATTTGATTCTAGCCGTACCAGTCTATCTGGATGCCGGCGTCGCAGAAGTCACGGTCGAGGTCCAGATCCGGACGATTGCGATGAATTTCTGGGCATCTTTGGAACACGAGCTGAATTATAAGAAGAACGTGCAACATCAAGACGAACTGCGCCAGGAGTTGATTGCCAAGGCTGAGCTGGTCCACCAGCTTGACCAAGATATGAACGCGATCAAGAATCAGATCCGGGCACAGGACAGCTAAAAAGACTGGCTAAGGCTAGTTGGTGTACCAATTATTAACAAGCTTAAAAGGGCCGGACAACGCTTCGTTAACTGAAGGGTGTCCGGCCTTTTGGTGAAAAGTTGAGAGCTTCAAAGCACGATTCAGACTGGTTCTAACCAGAGTGGGTCTAAAACTAGGCAACATGGTGGTTAGGTTGTCTTACCGGCCGGCAGATATGGGCTGGATCGGTGCGAACACAACTTGAAGCCTTGAAGAACACGAGTCTACAAGCTTGGTTTTCGACTAAGCCCACATTTGCCGACCTCTCAGCTTGCATTTTACTCTCAGACGACTTTGAGAATAACCGTAACGGTCGTTATCAATCGAATTCAGAAATGCCAGGTAGCTGTAGTCTACAGCTGGAGTGCGCCAAGTTTAATCCAATTTAACGGTATGACTACTTACTAATACTGGAGTAAGACCTAGATTTTAGCGGTTAGACACAAAATAAAAAACCCTGGCAGCTGCCAAGGTTGGTTGTTTAGGTCATGCTTAATGAACTGCTTATTTCTTCGAAGTCTGGTCGTCACGACTGAGTAAGAACCACCCATTGACGGCGATCACGCCAACAATTGCCATCATGACACCAATTTGCATAGGTTGCCAGGTCATCTGTTTCAACGTACCACCGATATAACCAATAACTTCTCCGAAGATAACCGCCCAGAAAATCACGACTAAATTAGATTCAAGCCACTTCACACGCGTCACCTCACAATCGTTATTAGTTTACCACGATTGCCGGTCAACAGGTAGTTAAGTTTTGGCGAGAATTCTTTTAGACAAAAAATGGTGAGTGGGCTTGTGACTAGTCGGAAATTTTGGCGAATTAAAGTAGGACCATTACGTGTCGCGGGTAAGTTAACCGACGAACTGACTGGAACGGGAAGTTTGCTTTGCTAGAAAAATTCCCGTATAATATAAACTAACTAAATTAATGATGGTTGAAGCGACTGCTTTCAAGAACGGTGTCCTCCTTGGGTTGGGGGGGCCATTTTTGGCGGTCGCTTTTTGTTTGCAAAGGAGGAAGCGCGTGGACTTATTAAGAGATTTAACGTTAATTTTATTGGCAACAACGGTTGTGGGCCATTATAGTACCCGAATTGGGATTCCAGCCGTGATCGGTCAATTGGTCGTCGGTGTATTGATGGGTCCTGCCGTTTTGGGGTGGCTCCATTTGACCCATGACCTGGAGAGCTTTGCGGAAATTGGGGTCATTGTCCTCATGTTCATCGCTGGGTTGGAAAGCGACCTGCAGCTGTTGAAACGCTACCTAAAGCCTAGCGTGTTGGTGGCCATTATGGGGGTTCTGGTGCCAGTAGCTGGGACGTATCTAGTCGGCGTCTTTTACCAGTTGAACATGACGGAAAGTCTGTTTCTGAGCGTGATTTTCGCCGCAACGTCCGTTTCGATTTCCGTGGAAGTGTTAAAGGAAATGAACGCTTTGAACAGTCGTGAGGGGACCACGATTCTGGGGGCGGCGGTCGTCGATGATGTCCTCGCTGTGGTAATTTTGAGTGTGTTGGTCAGTACGACGGGGACAGCGGTCGCTGATGGTGCCGCGGCGTCCAGTAGCCTGCTCCTGACCACGTTTGAACAAATCATCTACTTTGCGGCCATTTACTTTGTCGTACGGTGGGTGGCCCCGTACTTGGTCAAAATTGGCAATCGCCTGATGATTCCAATGGGGGCAACGTTGATGGCGGTTATCCTGTGTTTTGGCATGGCCTACGTGGCTGAATTAGTTGGCCTGAGTAATGTTGTGGGGGCCTTCTTCGCCGGAATCGCCATTTCGCAAACATCGGCGAAATCGACCGTGGATCAACACATCGAGCCGATTGGTTACGCGCTGTTCATCCCCGTATTCTTTGTCAGCATTGGTCTCAATATGGACTTCAAGGGACTGGGCAATCAGCTGGGATTCATTGTGGTCTTGACGATTGTTGCCGTACTGACTAAGCAATTTGGTGCCGGTCTGGGTGCCAAAATGGCTGGTTTTCACTGGGGCAGTTCGATGGCCGTGGGGGCCGGGATGGTCTCCCGGGGTGAAATGGCGCTGATCATTGCTCAGATTGGGTATCAGGCTAAATTAATGTCGCCGGTTCGTTACTCGGCCATCGTGGCGGCCATCATCTTGGCCACATTACTTGCCCCATTCCTGCTCCGTTTTTACATGGATCGTGTCCGTAAGGGGCAGGTCGACAAGTCGAAGGTGCGTCCCGCAGAATAGCCGCTAAGTTAGGTCACCGAACTTAGGTGGCTTGGCCGATGAGAAAGTTTACCCTTTTGACTAATTATCCCTTATAATAAAGTCAAAAGGGGGCGGCTTCGATGATTTTCAATCGGCGATTTTATCGTAGTTTGTCGTTTTGGTTGGGGCTGATCTTAATCGTCCTAAACGCCGCACTCGGCTGGCCGGTTCAGATTCATAGCCTCTTCTGGTGGGGAACGTTAGTAATGTTAATTGCGGGGCTGGTTTTCTTAACGACCGGTCTGATCAGTGACGCCGCTGAGTAACTTGGAATAGTCTGCTGGTCGTCGCGATAGTCAAGCCGTAATACTGAAATTAGGTCATAAAAAGTCGGCCGGTGAGCCGATTTTTTTGTGGGACGGATTTAGGGTGCCTGCGGGTGGTAAATGAGACGAGCAACTAGTTGGCCGACACTAGGCTGCAAGTCGTGTGCGCACCGATCAGTAAGCCCATAGCTGCCGACTGGTAGGATGTCCAGCCATGATGGTGCTTAGAGCAGGCATGACCGCCGGCTTGGAACTGTCGACCTTTAGATGAGACTAAAAAGAGTCCGGGATATAACTCAAAAAGCAGTTTTTTCAGAAGGTATCTCTTCTGAAAAAAACTGCTTTTTTGCCATTATCGTGTCGAAACGTGCGTCACAAAAACTCAATTCTTTTTATGCTTACCTACGGGTCGTAACCATTCAACCGTGAACCAGAAGAGCAGGAACAGCGCTGCACTGATTAGGCTGATCAGGGCCCCAATTTTGAGCCCTGGCGTCTGGTAGGTCAGGGTGACGTGATTGGCCCCCAACTTCAATGGAACGCCAATCATGCCCTTATACGACTGTTTGACGGGAATCAATGACTCAGCGTGCATGACGGACTTGATGGCAACGGGTTTGCCGTTGACCTTAGCCGTCCACCCCGGTGTATCCGGAATCGAGACATACAATAGTTTACGACTGGCCGTCCCGGTGACGTCACCGGAGAGCCAAGTCACCCCACTGTTGACACGGAGCTTGTAGCGTTGCTGTTTAAGACTAGCAACGAGCTTCAGATATTTGGCCTGATTGAGCGTGGCAAATTGGTTGTTGTGGCCCGCTGCGGGGTCGCGGGTGACGTAACTGATGGTCATGACCGTTCCCTGGGTGTGTTCACCAAAGTTGATAATGTAACGGAAACCGTCGGCATTGACCAGCGGTTTGGCCTTCTTACCATTGACCTTCAAGCTCGAATAGATCAGTGTGTCGGATGGCGAATAACCATGTAACAGGCCAGTCGCGTTGACGCGGACGGTAAATGTTTGCAGATACCGCGGTCCTGGGACCTGTGTTCGTTTAGGAATGGCAGCGAGGTCCGCCACACTGGCTCGTTTAGTCGTTACTTTGAGCACAGAGACGGGGGCGAGGGTGTTCCGCGGGGCGCCAAGCGCGGTCAGCACACGCTGTTGATTGACTAGTGCCTGTTGGTCGGCTAAGTTCAGCTGAGCCAGCTTGTCCGGCACGGTAAAGCCGATTCCCGCGTAAGAATTGAGCGCGTTAACCACTGGCTTCTTATTGGCGTTCAGGCGGTACTTCACCCCAAACAGCGTGTCGGTCAGGTGCGTATATCCCTGGGAACTGATCCGGCGAACATTAGGACTGAAGTAGCCGAGGTCGTGTTGGAAAACACGGGCCTGTTCAACCAGAGTGGAACTATACGAACTGTTGCCAGCGTACCCGTAAAGTAGCGGGTCGTTGTAATGGTTGTAGGTATCACTGTAGGCGGCACCAATCTGTGAATGTAAGAACTCAACGCGATGCAGATTTGGCTTGCGGCGGGTGGCCGTCACTTGATGGAGCATGGCAGTATCCGCTTGGTAATACTTTTCAAACTTGGTCTGGGAGCCAAAATTAATGCCATGCGTGGCTGCGAGAAAATTACCGCCCAATTCAAACGAAATAATGATTCCCAGCAGGCCAATTCGAATGGGTCGCCATTCACTCACGAATAGAAGCATCGTGTTGACCAATAAGAGGGCTAAAGACAGCCATAGCAAATGAAAATCAGGCTGACTCTGTAGGTAGAGTTCGTTATTGTAGCTGGGCAGTGCCCGTTCCCAAATGCGGGGGATGACCTGTGTGGACAGGTAGCCAATGGTCAATAATCCCGCTCCCCAGACCAATGCGAGGACCTTTTGGGGATCATTCATGGTCTGCGCTGGGCGTGTTTGCCAAGCGCGGTAGGCCGCCGTTAACGCCAAGAACGTAAAGAAGTAGACGTTACGGAACGGGAAGCCAGCTGGTTGTTGGAACATGTGCCAGGCGGTGTTGAAGAGGGTAATCAGTAACCCTAGTCCCATCGCGATGAGCAACCACATGGTCCGCCGTTTTTCGACCGCTAGAATCTTGGGCGAGACGAAGTAAACGATCAAAAGTAAAAACATCAAGGTGCCCATAAACAGGGTTGGTGCGTGGTACAAGTGGGTCACGTAGTTGCTACTCCCCAGGCCAAATTGGGCCAGAACTTCCGGCCCAAAGAGTGGGGTGGGGAGGTAGTTGTTGACGAAGACGGTGCTTTTTCCCGTCAGCAGCATGCCCAGTGCCGTCGGAATCAAGACGATCATCGCCATGCCACCCGCGAGCACCGAGCCAATCAGAAACTGGCGAATTGCTGCCCAGTGCATGCGCCAAACTTCTTTGAACGGCGTTGCGGTCGGCTGATGTTCGATGACTAGATAGATGAAGTACATCACCGAGAAGAGACAGGTCATGTAACCCATATAGTAATTGGAAAGGATCGTTGCGGTGAGGCTTAACGTGTACAGCCCATAATGGTGCAGACTGACTAAGCGATGCAACCCTAACGCGACTAAAGGTAGCCAGATCAGGGCGTCCAGCCACATAATGTCGTAGAAATACATGGCGGTAAAGCCACACAGACTGAATGCAGTGGAGAAGAGAATCAACGACCAACCACTACGCAGAAAGGTGTGGCGAATAAATACGGCCATGGTCAACCCAATCGTACTGATCTTTAGAATAACGATCCAGGTGACCGCCAACGGTAGTTTCGTCGCTGGAAAGAGAAAAATTAACAGGTTAAACGGACTGATGACATAGTACGTGAGTAACGGGATGATCCCGCTGCCCGTCCCCAAAGAAAACGAAAATAAATGGAACTGTCCGGTTGTGACGGTCGATCGCAGATATTCCAGAATCGGAACATACTGGGCCCCCATGTCACTAAACATCAAATTTCGGTTGCCGAATGGCGTGATCTTTAGTTGCCAGAAGATAACGACCATGATGGCAAGTGGTACGAAAAATGCCCCCAAATACACCCAACGGCTCACTCTTAGTGCCGCGAGGGTGTTTCGCTGTTGCTTCATGAAAACCCCTCCGTTAATGACAATCAAAATGTCTATCCTTAATAGAATACCATGCAGACTGCTTTGACAAAAGTCTACCGCACTTTTCGAACAGTTCCGTGAACAATGGGTTAATCTTGGCAAAAACTTAGCGTTTAGTTAGGTGACAAAACATAGGCGCTGACCTGTGATGCGGGTGGTAGCAACTGACACCTTGTAACGGCCAAAGATTGTGCCTGTTGTGGCGGTATTTCAACTCGTGGTAATGGTTTATATTTTTAAGTTTGACTATAAAATGAGGAGGACGTTTTCAACCCGGTTCATGGTCAACGCAAGGGTTATTTTAGTGCAGGTGGGACGGGTTGAAATTTGATGTGTCGGGGCCGACTTAAGGTTCCGTTATCGTTGGGTCTGTAAACTGTAAAATTAACTGGAAGTTTTGCCGATTTAACTGTCACGACCTCAAAGAGATTGCCGCCAAGTAGCGGCGTTGAGTTGCCATTAACGCTCAGAATGGTTAGGCGAAAGCAATTGGGTCCTGACTAGCGGTATACTATGACGTGAGAGGTGCCACGACTCTCTAGTCATGCAATGAGTCAGCGTAAAAATAAGTACCCTTTTCGGGGGGCAGAAAACGTAACCGGTTTTTCCTAATTCGTGGGAAAGACAGGATGATTTTTCTGGCCACCCTGAAAAATCAAGAGATGTTAAAGGAGGAATGCCCGTTGCCGACCACAGCGAAAGTGTTAGTTGTTGAAGATGAGCGCGAATTATCCGCGGACATTGTTGAACTGATTAAACCGATTTGTGAAGTCACGACTGCGTTTGATGGGGAACAGGGAGAATTTTTAGCGAGCCAAGATGTTTTTGACGCCATCATTTTGGACCTGATGTTACCCGGTGAGAGTGGGTTGGACCTGCTCTTGCATATCCGCAGTAAGGGGGTAAAGACGCCCGTATTGATTCTGACCGCCAAAGATACGATTGCCGATAAATTGCGGGGCTTTAACGATGGTGCCGACGACTACGTGACCAAGCCGTTTCACCGCGAAGAATTACTAGCCCGGATGAAGGCTCTGTTGAAGCGCACCGGCCATTTGAATGACAGTGACACAATTACCTTAGGACAGTTGGAAATCAATACCAGTCGGCACTTAGCCACGTTTAACGGTGCACCGTTGACACTCAAGGGGCGGGAGTTTGATTTGTTGGCGTACCTCGTCGCCAATCCCGGAACGATCATTACCAAGGAACAGATTTTTAATCGCCTTTGGGGATTTGACTCGGAGACAAGCCTCTCCGTGGTCGAAGTCTATATGAGTAACCTGCGAAAGGAGCTCAAGCACGCCGGAAGTGACCTATCGTTGCGGACGATTCGTAATGCCGGTTACATTGTGGAGGCGCCAGATGAGCAATAAGGTCAATCGAGCCCAACGGCGACGCTTGTTTCTCAGCAGTTTTATTGGGTTCACCATTATCTTTATTCTGCTAGGAATCATCGTGTTCGTGCTGTTTAGACGGGCGATGTTGACGAGTACGGACCAAGCATTACGGGTGGAACGTTCGGCACGGTTGGCGGGACCACCTAAGCCAAGTACGAATAAACTGCAGCCATTCACTCAGCACAACCAGCAGGCGATGCAAGCACAAAAGCAGACGATTCATCCGTTTATTACGACCACGTTGATTTTCAATGATAGCGGGAAAATTATGAATAAGTCGCAATTGGGGTCCCGCTATGATACGTTACGCGGAATTACCTTGAATCGGTCGCAGGTGGGCCAGTTACACACCATCGTGGTGGGTGGCAAGTACAATTTCCGAACGTTACTGGTGAAGGTGCCCCAGAGTAATACGGACAAGTCAGTTGCCGGTCGGTACCTGTTGATTATGGAAAATATCGATCCACAAAAGGCTGCCATGAGTAACTTCGTGCGGGTCATGCTGATTACGATGGGAGTTTTCTGGCTCCTGTCGATCATCATGAGTATTTGGATGTCGCGGATGACCATGCGCCCGATTCTACGGTCGTGGGGCCGTCAGACCGAGTTCGTGGGGAATGCGGCACATGAGTTGCGGACACCACTGACGATCATTCAAAATAAGCTGGAAATTCTCCTCACAAAGCCAAACGATAAAATTATTGATCAGGCGGAGAATATTGCGATTGCGAATAGCGAAAGCCAGCGATTACAGAAGTTGACGCAGGATCTGCTGGCACTCGCCCGGTCAGACTCCAATACGCTGCAGACGAACTTTGAGGTGACCCACGTGGCCCCATTTTTGACGCGGACCGTGGAGCCGTATATCGAAATTGCCGCGAGTCAGGGGAAGACGCTGGTCTTGGCCCCGGTAACTGACTTTAAGGCAACGCTGGATCAAAATCTGATTCACCAGCTCATGAACATTTTGATCGACAATGCGCTGAAGTACTCGCCACGCGACAGGACCATAACGATTTCGGCCAAACCAGTCGGCCGAAAATGGCAACTGATTGTGGCCGACCAGGGAATTGGCATTAAGAATGCCGACCGGCAACGAATCTTTGACCGCTTCTATCGCGTTGACACGTCTCGTAGTCGTCAGAGCGGCGGTAACGGGCTAGGACTGTCCATTGCCCACTGGATCGTCAATCTCCATCACGGGACGATTATGGTCAAGGAAAATCACCCTCAAGGGAGCCAATTTGTGACAACCCTGCCGCTGAATCCGGATGCCGGGATTACAACGCGGCATGGTAAATGACGTCAATGAGATTAACGCGTGGCTCAGCTGAGATGGCTGACCACCAAAAAACCAGGCGTTGCGCTTGTCCACTGCGGATAAGCGCAACGCTTTTTGCGGCTGGCTTACAGCACGGCTGACTTGGGAAACACGGGGGCTTCGTGACTTCAAAACGAGCGAGAAGGCAGGTCTTCTTCCAGGTTGAAGCGGGCAACCGGCATGCGCCCCGAACAAGCTGCAATCTATTTAAGCGATTAGAACTTCGCAGGCCACGCAAAGAAGCTTACCGAACAAAACGGGGGTCAATCGTTCGGCCCATATGGGAAAGAGTTTCAATGGGGACGCTTATATGGTAAGATTTAAGGCATTAAGAGTACGGTGGGCTTAAGCACAATGGCCCGAGTTTCAGCCGTTTGTCGGGCCAGATGGTAACGGGGATGAGGGGTTATCTCGTGGTCGACGTCCGGAACTGTCTAAGCGTATAAGGAGCTTCGAAATTAAAATGTTAACTATTCGTGATATTGCTGCCAAGGCGGGGGTGTCGGTCTCGACTGCCTCGCGGGCACTTAATAATAATCCGCGCATCAGTCAGGCGACTCGTGAGCGCATTCAGGCATTGGCTGCCGCTGAGGGGTATTTGCCCAACTATAATGCTAAAAATTTAACGTCTGGTGAAGCTAACGCGGTGGGCGTCGTTTTCCCGACCGCTGAACATAGTTCGCCTGAAAATCCGTTTTACATTGATCTGCTTCGGGGCATCAATTCAGAATTAGTGGCGCGGCATTATGTGCTATCCGTGGCGATCAGCAAAACGGCCGCGGGGCTGTTAAAAAACGTCAAGTCGATGGTCGCCCAAGGAAAAATCAAGCGCTTTGTGCTCTTTTATGCGCACAAGGACGATCCCATCGCCAGCTTTCTGCGGCAAAATCAGTTGCGGTTTGTCACAATCGGTCAACCCGTAGACAATGCCAACGATTATTACGTCGATAATGATAATTTGCAGGCTGGTATCGGGGGTGCTAATTTCCTCTTGAATCAGTTGGGAGTAACCCATCCCGTTTTCGTCGAGTCGACACATGACTGGGCCTATGAAGAGCAACGCCGCGCCGGTTACGAACGGGTGGCTGCTAGTTTTAACGTCGAGCCGTTGACCTGTAAATTGGGGCCGCTTGACCGTGTCAGTCGGTTCATCAAACAGCATCCGGAAATCGACGGCATCATGGCGACTGATGATTTCAACGCGATTGAATTTTATCGGTTGGTTCGTGAACAGTTTGGGGTACGCCATTTTCCCATTGTCAGCTTTAACCAGTCGTTGCCAGCTGGTTTAACGGATGCCGATTTGCACTCGGTCAATTTGTTCCCGGAAAAGATGGGGTCGGCAACCGTGGCGTTGCTGTTTAGCGACCGCGAACCATTGGAAACGGCAACCCCTGGTCAGATTAAAATTCCATACGAAATTAAATAAATTTTTGAGGTCGGTTCGATTGGCGGTGAAGTCAACGGGCGGGCCTTTTTTAATTGTCACGGTTTGTAAGCAGTAGACCAATTTTTGAAAAAAAGATTTGCGCAAACGGTTGCATTAAAATGAAAGCGGTGCCATAATAACACATGTACTTAAGTGATTTGCCATTATAGGTTAAAAGATATTGAACAGGTTTGAGGAGGTAGTCGTATGTCAGAAAACGCAGCTACAGCAACCACGACATCAGCTGAAAAGCATAAAAGTGGTCTGCCAACACTGTCTGCTAGCACGATTTGGATGATCAACTTTGGTTACTTGGGAGTCCAAACCGCCTTTACATTACAGAGTTCCCAAATGAGTCGGATTTTCCAGACCATTGGGGCTGACCCGAACAGTTTAGGGTGGTTCTTCATTTTGCCACCACTGGCTGGGTTGATCGTCCAACCCATCGTCGGGTATTATTCCGACCGGACTTGGGCACCAAAATTTGGTGGTCGCCGGTTGCCTTACTTGTTACTGGGAACCATTGTTGCGGTCATCGTCATGTGTCTGTTACCAAACTCAGGAAGTATGGGCTTTGGTTACGCCTCATTAGCCGCACTGCTCTTTGGGGCCATCACCGTGGCCTTCCTGGACTTGTCTTCTAACGTTGCGATGCAGCCGTTCAAGATGATGGTCGGGGACATGGTCAACGATGACCAGAAGAGTTACGCTTACGGGATTCAAAGTTTCTTATCCAACACGGGTGCCGTTTTAGCCGCCATCCTACCATTCTTATTCGCCGCTATTGGGATTGCCAACACGGCCAGCAAGGGTGTTGTTCCAGCCACGGTTAAGGTGGCCTTCTACGTTGGAGCCGTTCTCTTAGTCATTACGAGTCTGTTCACCATCTTCCGGGTCAAGGAATATGATCCAGATACGTATGCGAAATATCATGGGATTACCAAGGAAGATAACGCTGAAGGTGGAAACTGGTGGACGTTACTGAAGTCCGCACCAAAGGTTTTCTGGACCGTTACCTTAGTTCAATTCTTCTGCTGGGTCGCTTTCCAATACCTGTGGACTTACTCAGCCGGTGCCATTGCTTCTAACGTTTGGCACACCACGAACGCCGCTTCTGCTGGTTACCAGGCTGCTGGGAACTGGTATGGGGTCTTGGCCGCCG
The DNA here is from genome assembly GCF_007115095.1 of Levilactobacillus enshiensis. Lineage (GTDB taxonomy): Bacteria > Bacillota > Bacilli > Lactobacillales > Lactobacillaceae > Levilactobacillus > Levilactobacillus enshiensis. The sequence continues at coordinate 145,777 of NZ_SULH01000004.1, forward strand.
TACAATCAATTGCTGCCGTTGCTTGGTCTTACTTGTTAGCTAAGTTGCCTAACAAGTTCCACAAGTTGGGTTACGCGGGTAGCTTAGGTTTAGGTGCACTCGGATTCATCTCCGTCTTCTTCCTACACAACCAATACGCCTTGATCGTTTCCTTCATCTTGGTCGGCATTGCTTGGGCAGCGATGAACACTTACCCATTGACGATGGTCACCAATGCCTTATCTGGTGCCCACATGGGGACTTACTTGGGTCTGTTTAACGGCTCAATCTGCTTGCCACAAATCGTGGCTTCCTTAGCCAGCTTCGCACTGTTCCCATTACTGGGTGGTGCACAAGCGAACATGTTCTTATTAGGTGGGATCATCATGGCCATTGGTGCCTTGTCCGTCTTCACCATTAAGGAAACGTTCCGCGCTTAGCATGAATTAAAAAAATCACAGACGTTAACATTAACTGGTACGCGATGTATGGGTCGATGTTAGCGTTTGGTCGTCACAAGCTCATTTCTAATGGGGATTGAACGCTTATTTAAACCCGTGATGAGCTTGCCGTCCGCGATTAAAAGACGCGAATTTACTTGAGTCAGTTAAAATTTACAATTCAGATTGGCCGGCATCATCGGTCACGATTGATAGTTAAAACGTAGGAAAAGGAGAATGTATAGCATGAAACGAATTTTTGAAGTGCAACCGTGGAACGTTATTACCCACACGTTTGACCCCAAGGATAAGCGCCTCCAGGAATCCATGACCAGCCTTGGTAATGAATACATGGGGATGCGGGGTGACTTTGAAGAAGGTTACAGTGGCGATTCCCTGCAAGGAATTTACTTAGGTGGCGTCTGGTATCCAGACAAGACTCGGGTCGGCTGGTGGAAGAACGGTTATCCAAAGTACTTTGGGAAAGTGGTCAACGCCGTCAATTTCATCAAATTACCGATTGAAGTCAACGGTGAACCAATCGACCTTGCCAAGGACCAGATCAGTGATTTCACCCTGGACCTTGACATGAAGACGGCCGTGTTGACCCGATCATTTACGCTGGAACGTGGGGCGACCCGGGTGGCCTTCAAATTCGAACGGTTCTTGAGTGTTAGTCAACAACAACTCTCCGTTCAACGAGTCAGTGTCAAGAACCTCAGTGACACCAACGTTGACATTACCATCAAGCCAAGTATCGATGCCGATGTTAAGAACGAAGAAGCCAACTATGACGAACGCTTCTGGGATGTCTTGGCGACCGACCAACAAGCCGACAGAGGAAGTATTGTTGCCAAGACCACGCCGAACCCATTCGGCACGCCTCAATTTACGTCTGGCATGGAAATGCGGATGGTTACAGCGCTTACCAACGTGACCATAACGCAACCTAATGACAAGGAAGTTGTTACGGCCTATACCGGCAACTTAGCCCCTCAAGCCGAAACGCAGTTAGAAAAGCGGGTCATCGTTGTGACTTCTCGTGACTACGATACGCAGGACAAGCTCACGGCGGCCATGCACGACCTTAGCGATCAGGTCGCTCAGGAAAGTTACGATGATCTTCTCCAAGCCCACACTGATGTCTGGGCTGCCCGTTGGGAAAAGTCCGACGTTATTATCAAAGGCGACGACGAATCACAACAGGGGATTCGGTTTAACCTGTTCCAACTCTTCTCCACTTATTATGGGAAAGATTCGCGTTTGAATATCGGACCAAAAGGGTTCACCGGCGAAAAGTATGGTGGTGCGACCTACTGGGATACTGAAGCCTTCGCCGTTCCAGTTTACCTGGGAATCACGAATCCAGAAGTTACCCGCAACTTGTTGATGTACCGTTATAAGCAACTTGACGGGGCTTACATCAATGCCAAGGAACAAGGCTTAAAAGGGGCATTGTTCCCAATGGTCACATTTGACGGGATCGAATGCCACAACGAATGGGAAATTACCTTTGAAGAAATTCACCGGAATGGGGACATTGCGTTCGCCATTTATAACTACACGCGTTACACTGGTGATACTAGCTATGTCTTGCATGAAGGGGCTAAAGTTCTGAGCGAAATGTCTCGCTTCTGGGCCGACCGCGTTCACTTCAGCAAGCGGAACCAACAGTACATGATTCATGGGGTCACGGGTGCTGACGAATACGAAAACAACGTGGACAACAACTGGGACACGAACATGTTGGCACAATGGACGTTGAAGTATACGCTGGAGATCTTGGGCCAAGTCGATAAGGAAACGGCGAAGAAGCTTAACGTTTCCGCGGAAGAAAAGGCCAAGTGGCAAGATATTGTTGACCGGATGTACCTGCCGTATGACAAAGACCTGAATATCTTTGTCCAACACGATGGCTTCCTCGACAAGGACATCGAACCAGCGAGTGCCATTCCTGCTGACCAGCGGCCAATCAATCAACACTGGTCATGGGATAAGATCTTGCGGTCACCTTACATCAAGCAAGGGGATGTGCTCCAAGGTATCTGGGACTTCATCGATGATTACACGCAGGCGCAAAAGAAGGCTAACTTTGACTTCTACGAACCACTGACGGTTCACGAGTCCAGTCTGTCACCAGCGATTCACTCGGTCTTGGCTTCTGACCTGGGTTACGAAGACAAAGCCGTGGAACTCTACTCACGGACGGCTCGGTTGGACCTGGACAACTACAACAATGACACGACGGATGGCCTGCACATCACAGCCATGACCGGTGGCTGGATTGCCGTTGTTCAAGGATTCGCTGGCATGCGGGTTCGCAATGGTAAACTACACTTTGATCCATTCCTACCGAAGACTTGGACGAGTTACACGTTCCGTCAGGTCTTCCATGGTCGCTTGATTGAAGTCAGCGTTCATGCTGATGGTCCACACTTCAAGCTGATCAGCGGGGATCCCCTGACCATCGACGTTGCCGGTGCGGATGTTAATTTGAAGTAAAGGTTGAAAGATGAAATTCAGGTTTCAACCCAGTATTGGTAAGTAGTCGTACCCTTAAATTAGTTTAAATCTGGCGCACTACGGCTGTCAGGAATTCCGCCTGCTGTGGGGACGCTTCAGACTGGAAGAACACCAGTCTTCTCGCTCGATTTGAAGCCACAAAGAACATGTGTCTCCAAAGTCGCCCGTGATGTAAGTTGGCTTCAAAAACGCCAACTAACATCACCTTCACGGCCAGCTCCATCCCTGACTTCCTCCGGCGCTGACTGTGTTTTATCAGGCAAACAGCTGTAGAACACGGTTACTTAGCGTTTAGGGGTCAAGTGATAGCGACGGTTAAAAAGTTAGTCCAGTATTGCGTGAGTACACTACGTAAGCCAATGCCAATCACTGCGTTACCTAATTTTTGCTGGTGATAATAGAACTGGCGATAATTTAAACCTTGAATCGGTCAGGGCTGACAACGATTTGAGTCACAGCTTAGAAGCAAAAGAAACGTCTCATCAACGATTAGGTTGGTGAGGCGTTTCTTTTGTGTACAAGTCGATTGTGATAACTTCTGACTCAATTTGGCTAAACGACCGCCTTACCGTTCGATAAATTTGGACTGAACGCGGTGGGGAGACCGGCCAAAGCCTGAGGGGCGGTCTTTGACCTCGCTTTGAACCCGAAGGCCACGGTCTCAAAGACGCCATTTTTCAAGGAGAACACTTGAAAAATCCCACGACTGGGTCCAGATTTGACGCACTCACGGTTGCGTGAACATTTAACAATTAAGGTGGTGAAATATCGGTATCTTAGCCTTGTTAGAAGTCTTTAGGGAGGTTCTCTTGTTGCTGTTGCTTAGCTTTGACGAGAGGCGCGTCTTCGTGCCAGAAGAGGAGCCATTCCCCACTGGTGGTCAGGCTTTCCAATTCCAATTGATTGTTGATGAGCAGTTCCTTTTCAACCCGTTGCTTGAAGGTTGAAATCATGGCCTGAAAGACTTGGAAGGTTTGGTTGATGTCGCCACCACCCATGTCGATCATTTCAACGTGGAATTGGTCGCGAATTTCATTTTCAATGGTACGCAGTTGCCGTTCGATCTGCCGGCCCAGCTTGGGTTGGTTGTGAACGTCGAAAGCCATGGCCGGCTCGACACCGACAAATTGGGCGTTGATCTTAGGTGTTTCGATACCATACTGTGATGAGTCACCGCCAAATAGGTCGAACTCACGGATTACCGTTAAAACTTCACTCATATTTGAAAACTCCCTTTAAATTGATTGAATTGGTGCAGTACTGATCGTTTAAACGACCAAGCAACCAGTCATGGACGTTATGGTATCTATTATACACGTGCCAATTATGACGGTGAAAGTGACTTTATGTAAAAAAAACCACCCACAACCGCTAATTGGTGGCGGCTGTGGGTGGGGTTGACGGGAAGCATAGTTAATTGCTGAGGGCTGCCACCAATCCGAATTCCGCGGGGTGTCCGAGGTGACTAGCGCTCAGGAGTTCATGCATGATGTCGCTTACCAACTGGCCTTCTTAACACCCGGAATCTTTCCGGCATGGGCCAATTCTCGAAAGTTCAAGCGGGATAGCCCGAACTTGCGCATGTAGGCGTGGGGCCGACCATCGAGGTGGTCACGCCGATGAATACGGGTCGGTGAAGCGTCGCGTGGGAGTAGCGCCAGTGCGGCGTAGTCGCCAGTCGCCTTAAGTTCTGCGCGGCGTTCTGCATAGCGATCAACGGTTGCAGCGATGCGCTTTGCTTTTGCAATTTTGGATTTCTTTGCCAAGGTAATGAAGTCTCCTTTTTCTAATATATGATGAAACGAAAACGGGTTGTGCGGCACCCAATCACGGGTAGCGCACGGTTTTTAGAGTCGCTATTCAAGCAAATTAAATGATAATAATTACGTTTTAATAACTTATCATGCACACCTAAAAGTGTCAATCATCTCGACTCGGCGATTAGACGGTAAAATAGTTTAGGGGTTGGGTGATTTTTAGTGTACTTCTCAAAAATCGTATGATAGACTAATTGAAGAACTGTGTTTTTACTATTAGCTAGTTTTAATGTTTAGGTTAGATAAGGTTGACACTGTCACGGTTAACGGCCTAAACAGAGATAATTATCTGGATAACCAAAGCGAGAGTGGGACAAAGGGCGGTTAGTCAATGAGTATGAACGATGCGTCGATAGACGAATAATCCCGGACTGGGATTGTTTGCCTATCGGGGTTAAGTGGAGTTGACTGCCTTGGGTTCCACGTTTCAGCCATAGCCATGCGGAGCGCAAAAAGAGTCCGGGAGTTTTGTCCCGGACTCGCTTCACTTGTTGTCTTAGTAGGTGATATCGTATTTGATTTGGTAACGTTGGGTCTTGCCTGCAGGTAAGGTGATGTCGCCAAATTCTGGATGGTTCGGTGAGTCTGGCAACGTCTGTGGTTCAAGCGCAACCCCCATGTAAGGTTGACCGGCACCGGCAGCGAGCTTCATGTTTGACGTGAAGGAGTTGGCGGTGAAGACGACCAATGCGTTGCGGTCGGATTTGATGGTCAATGACCGGTTGGATTGCGGATCGGTCAATTTGGCAATGGTGTCATCAGCTGCTGGGGTGACGTGATAGACGTCGTCAAACCCCTTTTCAGGGATGGCTTGCATACCCCGAATGGCTTGACCGAGGTTTTGACCCTTGGCGAAGTCAAATGGGGTGCCGGCGTTAGCGACCATTTTCCCGGTTGGCAATTTCTCATCATCGAGGTCCAAGTGTTCCGTACTGTTGACCTGTAGCGTCTGCCCGGAGATCAATTGGTCGTCACTCAGGTTGAAATAGCAGTGTGACGTTGGGTTAAACAGAGTCGTGTCAGTCGAATTGGCTTCGAAAGTCAGGGTGACCTCATCGTGATTGTCTAGCGTGTATGTCATCTTGGCGGTCAAATCACCAGGGTATGAGTCCTCGCTAGACTTGAACGTGTGGGTCAGTACGATCTTGGCAATTGCCGGATCACTGGCGTCTAATTCGCCGGCCCAGTTGACCGTATTGAAACCGTGAGGACCGCCGTGAAGCGTGTTGCGGCCTTCGTTGGTGTCAACGTTGTAGGTCGTGCCATTCAGTGGGAAAGTCCCACGGGTGATCCGGCCACCCGTTCGGCCAATACCCATGCAAACGTAGAAGGGGTTGTCCAAGTAGTGGGCCATCTTATGGTAAGACAGGACCAGGTTCTTGTCGCCCTTGTCAGTCGGCACGCAGAGGGCATGTAACGTTGCCCCCCAGCTTAAGACGGCCAATTTGACGCCATTGTCGTTTTCAATCGCATACTCCGTTACAGCTTGATCTTGATACGTATCCCAATGTTTCGTCGTAGTTTGCATAGTAAGTCCTCGATTTCTAATGTAATAAAGCGTTTTCATATTTAGCTCTATTATAAATTTTTATACGGACAACTGTCAACTGAACTTCCATTAAAAATCAATAATTGACGGTTAGATTTGGGCAAAGTTGGTCAAATCACTAATGATAACGCTATTTTACAGTTGTTGGTTTATGCGGATAAATTTCAATTGACAAAGGTTAACCATCATAAATGTTGACTGAACCAATTTTCGCTTGTACACAATCACAATAACTGGCATAATAAGTGAGCTACTGGGGGCTTTAAACATGATCAAAAAATGGCATGTTGCTGTGGCATTGAGTTTGATGAGTGGGCTGGGCCTGCGGTTGGCAAGTCGGCCGGGACAGCCAGAGCCTTTAACGACACGGCGGGCGGACGTTCGCTATGCGGCAACGCCGACCTTATTCATCCCAGGTTGGGGTGGCGGTGCGATTACCTATAACGGGATGTTGCGCTGGTTCGCGCGGCACGGGTACGGCCATAAGGTGGTCACGATACGTGTTGATTGGGCTGGTAGGCGACATTTTTCTGGAAAGTGGGACCCGGAGGCAACTAATCCCCTGATTCAGGTGTTATTTGATCACAGCCTGACGCGGGATTATCAACCACAGGTGCAATGGATCACGGCGATTCTCAGAGATCTTTACCGTCAGTATGGGGTTCGTCAGTACAATCTGGTAGGTCATTCTTGGGGCGGCAGTGCAGCCGTGAATAGTCTGGTCTTACACGGACCGGCTGCAGATATTCCCCGTCTAAATCGGTTAGTCCTACTGGGGGCACCGGTGGATGAGGGTACAGCACGTCACCCGGTGGATGCTACCTTTGAACGGCTAAGAGCCGCGCGGCACCAACTGCAGGCCAATGCGCAAGCCCAACTGTTTAACGTCTATGGGACGCTCCCTGGACGGTACACGGATGGCTCTGTGCCGGTGAAACAGGTCACGGCGCTGCGGCAGATTGTCGCTGACAGTGCTGTTCGTTACCACGAACAGCACGTTGCGGGTTTGGGTCACGGTCGGTTACATTCGGCACGGCAGATGTATCGGCTGGTGGCCCAGCTTCTGTGGGTGAATTAAAAAAGTCACCGACCAAATTAGGTCAATGACTGAAAGGTTTAGGTGACTTTAAACTTCACCTGCTAAAATAGCATCGATAACGTCTAATACACCATCGTGATTATTATCAGTAGGAGTTACTAAATCGGCAACATTGCGGACGGCTGCTGTCCCGTTGCGCATGGCAACACCTAGACCAACGTGAGCGATCATTTCCTTATCGTTGCCGTTGTCCCCAAAGGCCGCCACTTCACTCGGGTCAATTCCCCATGATTTGGCAAGCTGCGTGACGCCGACAGCTTTGTTCATGTGTGGTGCGATGATGTCGATACTGCCAAAGCCGCTAGGAGTCGCATGAACTTGACCGGCAAACCGTGTGTTGAGTTGGTCAGCAACAAATTGAACCGAATTGTGGGGCCATTCACCATTGACTTTGTAGATGGTATCGTTGACCTCACGCAGATCATCAACGGGGACCAGATTGTTGAAGAAATAGTTCTGCGCGTCTAAATCGAGAGGCTTGCTATCGCGACTGATGTAGGTTCCGTGGGCACCAGATAAACGGAATGCCTGTGGTCGTAAGTTGGCGTCACGCATTAGGGTGTCCACGACGGCGTGGGCCACGTCCGTTGGTACTGGAGACTCAAACAACGTATGGTGCTGATCAACGATCAAGCCACCGTTTTCGGCCACGAACGTCTGCACGGCGGGGGTGGCAGCAAAAACCTTGCGCAAATGGCCAATGTGGTTCCCACTGGCGACCACAAAGTGAATGTTGGCGGCTTCTAGACGGTTGAGCTGTTCGGTGAACCGCTTGTGATTATATTGTCGCTGGTCGTTTAGAAACGTCCCGTCGACATCGGTTGCAATCATTTTAATTTGTGTCATACCAGTCTCCCTCAGTTGATTAAAGTTTAAATATTGTTAACTTTAATCATAAGGGGTTGTTACGGGGAATTCAATGCCGTAGTTTGGTGTAAATATAACAAATTGATTGCAATCACTAGTTTTTTCATTCGTAATGTTATAAACTATTAATGAATCGGTAACATAAAGACTGAAAATAAGGGCTATAATGAATGGTTAGCGGGTCAGAATAGTAACAGCTACAGGTTCTGGGCCCTAGTCTTTAATGTGGAAAGGAAGAGTAATTCAATGACGCAAACTAACGATTTAAACCAATCCTTGGAATGGTTCTCACAACTCCAAAAAATTATGCGGCCAGTGACGACAATCAAAACGGAGGATATTACAATTTCTCTGGAACAATTTAATCTGCTACACGCCATCACCGATCAACGTGAAGACTTCACGCCGACAAAATTTGCCGGCCAAATCGGTGTGTCCAAGTCGATGATCTCCGGTCAGATCTCGCGGTTACTGCGGGCTGGTTTGATTGAAAGCATCGCGTCACAAGTAGACCGTCGTCAACACAATTTAAAGTTGACGCCAGATGGTGTTAAAGTTTACACGCAAGTGCGCGGCCAAGTGGTTACGCGTTTAAACGGTTTACATGACGACATTGCCAAATTAATGTAAAGCCAAGTTAATTTACAATTAAAAAATGATTCCCCTTTACGTCCGGAATCTTTCAATCGTGTAACAATTAGGTTAAGATGACCCAACGCTTTCATGTCTTAGCTTATAATGGAACCGATAGAAAGAATTTGGAACTGGAGGGGATTTTTTGAAATTGAGGGCAAAACTTGGCCTGTTCGTGACAGTTGCTGTGGGAGCAACGTTACTGGGACTAAATGTCAATTCAGTAACACCACGACTGGCTACTGGGGAAACTGTTGCTTACGCTGATACCACGGTCAACGCCGTTCACCAAGGGATGACTGGTGATGCCAAGACGAGTAACAACGACGCTCTACAGAAGTTAATTGATAAGTGGAACAATGGTGCCGTAACGGTGCACGTTCCCAAGGGAACCTATGTGTTTGACGCAGGTAACATTATCCTACATGGCAATATGACCTTTAAGTTTGATAAGGGCGCTGTGTTCCGGATTACGGACGGTAATCGGGTGAACTTCGTCTATCCAAGTCCTGAAGCGGGCTACGATGGCGGAATTAGCAACGTGACTTGGCAGGGCGCGACGTTCCAAGGGGACAACACGTCTGCTGGCCAAAGTGTCTTTACGCAGAGTATTCACCACGCGAAGAACATTTCGTTTGATAAGTGTGTGTTCGATAACGCGGAATCACCAACTGGGCACTACATCGATATCGATGGAAGCCATGATGTCAACGTGACGAACTCTGTTTTCACTGGATTCAATGGGTCTCAAGATTTCAAGGAAGCCATTCAAGTTGACTACTCAAACAAAAAGGCAATGTCGCATAAGAACCCTGGCGATAAGTATGATAATCTGCCAAGTTATGATGTGACGGTTGATAATAACCAATTCTTGCCAGTGTCAAAGAAGTCTGGGCAAGTTGACTCCTACGCGCCAAATCCAATTGGTGAACATGCGGTTTATGGTCACGGTGCTGCCGGAATCATCCACAACGTGTACTTTACCAATAACACGGTCGTTGATCCTAAGCCATTATTGGCAGATGGGGTAGCCACGATTCACTTTAAGTGTGTTTCTAACCTCTGGATCACCGGGAACAAATTCATCAACCAACACGTCTTGGGTTCCGGGAACTACATTTATCTCTACAATTCCGAACCGGGTTACCAAATGGCGAACTTAAATATTACGGATAACACGTTTACCAACGTTAACCCAACCAAACAGTACGTTTATCTCGATACGAAAGACCCAGACACGCCAATGACTGGGGTGACGATTCAGAATAACAACGTTACCACGCAGCAAAAGGGTGCAACTTTTGTGGAAGGTAACTTCCCATTGACGGGAACTGGCATGAACATCAGTAAGAACAAGATCACGGTGGGCAAGGTCGTCTCAACCAGTGTCACGTCACAACAGACGATTACGGACACGTCAGTTGATAACACGGCGGCTAGCAACAGTAAGCCAAAACCCAAGCCAACGTCACAAAAGTTGAAGAAGCGTAAGCAGACCAACAAGAGTGAACAATACGTGGGCGGGTTGAACACGCAACACGCCCAGTTGGCAAGCACCTATAAGACGTATTCGTTGTACAACCATATTCGTGGTCACAAGAACTGGAACATTATGAAGTTTGACTGGAAGAAGCTGAAGACTAAGCGGGCCTACATTGACATGCGGGCCACGGCCGATACTGGTAAGTGGTACCGGATTCGATTCGGCAAGAATTCAACAACGAAGTACTGGATTCGGGCGGGAGCTTTGGACTTTGACGAGTTTGATAACGAAGTCTACGATCGTGATTTAAACTTGATGAAGATCTACCCCGTTTACACGCGACCATTCAATGATCCCCTGTTAGCAAAGCAGGAGGGGACCACGGCGGATATCGCAGAACGGCGCGTTACGATTACGCACCGGGTTAAGCGAACCGACTCTAATGGTCAGGTAACGACTTACTACCAGATGGCCAACGGTCTCTGGACACGGGCATTGGCTTTTGACTTAGATTCATAAGCGTTATTTAAAAATGGCTCACCACAATTTAGTGGTGGGTCATTTTTTTTTGCGCAAGGTTGAGCGCTGGCTAAATCGTCTAAGAACCTGTGCTGGCCGGTAAAGTGCACCAACCACCACGCCGCCAAGCTTGGGGGCTACTGTTATTGCTGAACCGGCATGGCTAGTACTTTGGAACTTTTAACCGTTAATTGACTATCACGCTGCACCTCTGACAGTACTAGTCGTAGGTGACAATTCAAAGTCAGTTCTAGTTAGTAGGCGTTCTCCGTTAATTTTAATGATTTGGGTGCGACTGATGAATTGAGTGGCGGCGATTGGTCAGAATTCATCAGTTTGTTTGGGGAGAACTTTTTTGACGAAAAATCGGTGAATTGATTTGCGTCAATTTGAAAAATAATGTAAGCTGTTACAATACTAATAGAGCAGCATTTAACATCTTCAAAAAAAAATCAAATTTAGGGCGCAAAACCGGTGCATTCACCTGTTAAAGTGAGCGTGAGCCCGAAGAATTAGGGTTTATAGACGATCGCAAGCCAGTGAGTTTCTTGAGAAAGTATTAAAAGGTGCGCAATACTGAGAGTTATGGGTTTCATCATTTCCTAATGTGGTGTACAATGATTAACATAATTAGCACTCAAACAAAAGAGTGCTAATCTGAAGTACCTCATCGAAAACAAACAAATGGAGGGCGATTCTATATGATTAAAATGTACTTTCATGCTAAAACAACGGCGGTTACTAAAGCGATGAAGTGGCTTGCCAACCACGATGCCATTTTCACCGCCCGTGACATTAAAAAACAACCCTTAACGAGAGACGAGATTCTTTACATGTTGTCTCTGACTGAAGAAGGGACCGACGACTTGATTTCAACGCGGTCCAAGGCTTACAAGGCACTTCCTGCTTCTGTTCAGGACATGGGGATGAACGAACTCGTTGATCTCTTGCAAAAGAATCCGGGAATCTTAAAGAACCCGATTGTGGTCGACCGTAATAAGTTGGCAACCGGGTTTGATCTCGAAACCATTCGTGAATTCGTACCTGCTGCCTACCGGAAGAAGGAACTGGCTAGTTTCTTCAAGATTTTAAATGGGGGCAACAAGTTGGGCGTTTCACCAGCTTAATAGAAGCGTATTGATTGAAAGGGTCTGAGATGAATATCTCGGCCTTTTTTGTGCGCCAATGTACGTAGCCGAAACGGCGCTGAGTAGGGTGTTGGTTCACCCTAAAAATACAAAAAAGCTCGCTAAAACTGTCTGGATTACAGACAAATTTAGCGAGCTTTTTGCTGGTGAATGCTTATCCGCGACCTAGCTTAAACTTGCTGGTCGTGAGTAGCCAACGGCGTGCCACCAAGAGACATTGGTGGCTTCGGTGATGACGCCGTTCAGTTGCGCATCGATCATTCGGTGATTGCCGAGATAAATGCCACAGTGGGTGATATTGGCGGTACTGGTTCCGAAGAAAATGAGGTCGCCAGGCTTGGCGTTAGCCGCACTGACGTGGGTGTAACTGTCGTACTGCTGTTGCGCGGTCCGCGGCAGAGTTTGGCCGAGGGCTTTGTTGAAGACGTACTTGGTGAAGCCGGAACAGTCAAATGCGCTGGGGCCGTTGCCACCGTACGAATAAGGTTTCCCTAATTGGGCTTGGGCCGCGCTCAAGATTGCGGCGTACGTGCCGTTACCCGTGGTCGAGGTGCTCGTCGTGGCAGTGTGGGCGTAGCTCTTGGGCGTCAGGTAACCGTGCCAGATCCAACCAGCGGCGGTGCCGCGACCGTTGGTGACATAGTAATAGAGGTATTTCACACCGTTCTTCTTGACGATATAGCGCTTCTGGGTCGCATGCCAAGTGGTGTTAGGGTAATTCTTCAGGTAGTGGGTCTTCTTGCCAAAAGTCATGTTGCTGGCAGTGCCCCCCAGGTTATAGGTCCAGCCGGTCGCACTCTTGCGAACGTAACTGGTGTTGGTCATGGGTGTGGTGCTGAGAATCGTGTTCGTACTGTTGGCCTGAGCGGTGGTGCTTAAGTTCAGGACCGGTACGACGGCTGCGGCAAATGCCACGGCTAAACTGAGTTGTTTAATTTTCATTGACTAGTGTCATCCCTCATATGTATTTTTTAGTGTTGCTACATCTACTAAGATAGTCGTTTGGGGTTACAGAATAGTTGCGGGGCAATATCATTGTCATTACTGTTCTGTGCGGCAACTGTAACTTATCAAGGAGCCGGCTACAGCTGGGTTCCCAGCGGATACAACGTGGGATTTTGTTGATTTGACTAAACTTTTGCCGAAAACCTTGCCCGATTGTCTCTTGTACGTCCTACGTGAAAGAATTAACATTATAGTCGTAAAGTTGAAAGCGCTTAATTAGAGTGGTGGCACGCCTGCTGCTGATCTCTAAGTACGCATTAAAACTGGATTACATAGGGATATATCCCGAAATTTGCAGTTGTTTCTAAGCTGAGGAGGTTGCATCCATGCTCAAACATGTTGTGAAAATGCGCCCAAACGATAACGTTGCCATTGCGGTTCACGATTTACACGTCGGGGACAAGATTAAAGGCGACATTACCGTCAATGACGAAATTCCCCAAGCCCACAAGATTGCCTTGGTTAATTTAGCTAAAGGCGATGCTGTTTTACGTTACGGTGTCGTGCTCGGTTACGCCAAGAGTGATATTCAAGCCGGGGACTGGATCAATGAAAACAGTCTGGAATTACCACCGTCGCCAGACCTGAACAAGCTGACATACGGCACGAACATTCGTAAGGACTTGCCCAAGCCTAAGCGGACGACATTTATGGGGTATGACGTTCCCGGCAACAAGTACGCCGGTACCCGGAATATCTTGGGAATTCAGACCACGGTACAGTGTGTGGTCGGCGTCTTGAAGATTGCCGTGGATCGCATCAAACAGGAACTTTTACCAAAGTATCCGCACGTGGATGACGTCACGGTCGTCAGTCATCAATATGGTTGTGGGGTCGCCATCGATGCCCCCGAAGCCAAGGTGCCAATCCGTGAGATTAGAAATATCGTGAAGAACCCGAACTTCGGTGGCCAAATCATGGTCGTCGGCCTGGGCTGTGAAAAGTTGACGCCGGATCGAATCTTGGATCCTGAGGACATCAACGACGACAACCTCTTGTACCTCCAAAACTACAAGGGCTTTGAGAAAATGATTGCGGCGATTATGGAAATGGCTGACAAGAAACTGGCCATTTTGGAAACACACCGGCGAACGGAACAACCGCTGTCGAAACTGTCCGTTGGTTTCCAGTGTGGTGGGAGTGATGCCTTCTCTGGCGTGACGGGGAATCCATCTGCTGGTTATGCCTCTGACTTGTTAGTTGCCGGTGGTGGGACCGCCATGTTCTCTGAAGTGACGGAAGTTCGTGACGGGGTCAATTTCATCGCCCAACGGATTCCAGACCAACCTAACTGTAATAAGCTGGTCAAGGAAATGTCTTGGTTCGATAACTACTTGGCGAAGGGCGGCGTTGACCGTTCAGCCAATCCAACGCCGGGTAACCGGAAGGGCGGCTTGTCCACCATCGTTGAGAAGTCTATGGGCTCCATTGCGAAGTCCGGGACCGCGCCAATTTCTCAAGTGGTCAGCGCTGGTGAGATTCCAACGAAACGCGGCTTGATCTTTAACGCGACGCCAGCTGGGGACTTCACGACGGGACCGATGCAATTGGCCTCTGGAATGGGCCTAGAAGTCTTCGTTACGGGTCGGGGCACGCCTTACAACCTGCAAGCTGCACCGGTCATCAAGGTCTGCACGCGGACGGATTTGAAGGAATTCTGGAGTGACTTGATCGACATTAACGCCGGTAAAGTTGCGACGGGTGACCTGACCGTTGAAGAACTGGGGACGGAATTGTTCAACTTCATTCTGGACGTCGCTAGTGGTGAAAAGCCAGCTGCGGAACGGTTGAAGTTGTACAACGATATCTGCATCTTCAACCCGGCACCAATGACTTAAAACTTAAAAAGAATAGATGGTAGGCCAATAGCTGGTAAACTGGCTATTGGTTTTTCCATTAAAGGAGATCACGCGGATGGCTGAAAATGAACAGGCAGAAGAAGCCGTTATGACAGCACTAGAAGGGGTCATTGACCCGGAATTGACGATTGATATTGTGAATTTGGGCCTCATTTATGGGGTTACCGTTGAAGGCAATGAATGCACCGTTAAAATGACGTTGACGACGATGGGTTGCCCATTAAGTGACCTGTTAAATGACCAGATTACGGCGGCCGCGTTGTCGGTAGCTGGTGTCGAACACTGTGATATTGATCTGGTCTGGGAACCGGCCTGGGATATCGGCCAAATGACTCGGTATGCGAAGGTATCATTGGGGGTTCACGGTTAATACCAGTGTATTGATGAAACGAAATGAGTCGGGTACAGAACTCAAAAGTCAGTTTTTTCGGATCTTTTTCTGAAAAAACTGACTTTTTTGCCATTATCGTGTCGAAACGTGCGTCACCAGGCAGTTTGTTGCGCTTAACCTGAGAACCGGAATGATGCCAAAACCAGGCATAACCCCGGTTCTCATGTTAATGTTGAAAACTAACCGCCTGATGGCCCACTCTTTTTCTGCCTGAAAGCGGTTCAAAATAAACCAGCGTTGACGTTTCAGCTATGGTAAACTGGGTTCAGTTATTTTTTATTTAATACATAAGGAGTGTTTGGTATGAGCGGCTTTATCGGTGAGTTTTTTGGCACCATGATTTTGATGGTTCTCGGTGCGGGAACGGGGGCTAGCATTAACTTAAATAAAACCTACGCAAAGGGGGGCAATTGGACGTTTGTGTGTGTGGCTTGGGGAATGGCGGTCACCATGGGCGTCTACGTTGCGGGCTTACTAGGCTCACAGGGCCATTTGAATCCAGCCGTGACCATTGGTTTTGCCGTATTTGGGTATTTCCCATGGGCGGACGTGGTCCCTTATTTATTGGGCCAATTTCTCGGAGCTTTCGTGGGGGCAGCCTTGGTCGCTGTTCAATTTTACCCACACTTTAAAGCGACACCAGATGAAGAATCCGGCAACATGGTGGGGATTTTTGCAACGCGTCCAGCGATTAAGAGCCCGCTGTTCAATTTTCTATCAGAAGTGATCGCCACGTGGGCCTTTGTTTTCATTCTGCTCAACTTAGGAAACTTCACGCAGGGCTTAAAGCCATTTATTGTGGGTATCCTGATTATGGTCGTGGGGATGGGATTAGGAACCACGACTGGTTTCGCCCTGAACCCCGCACGTGACTGGGCGCCCCGGTTGGCCTACACCATCTTACCAATTCCCAACAAAGGCAGTGCCGAATGGGATTATGCATGGGTACCGATGTGTGGACCACTGGTTGGGGGCGTCTTGGCCGCTGGCCTGCAGTACTGGATCACCTACTAAGTATATTTCAGCAATATAAGTTTAAACACGATGGGACTGGTGCAGTTAACACGGTCCCATTTTTGATTAGCGTTCGGTTGTGAGGCGACAATTGCTGGTGTATGCTTAAGAAAGCAAGTTAAAAAAATTAGAGGCTTAGTGAAAATTAAAATGCCGGTGTATCAGCGCTTGTTTAGCGTATTCTCCGTGTATACGGGGGTGTTTCGAATAGAGCCATGATATATGCTTATTACATAATATTTTTAATCACAAATCTACATACTACGAGGAGACTATTATCGTGTTATCAAATAAAGCTAAGGAATCAATAAAGTTCATTACGATGATTGGTATCGGCGTAAGTTTGCTATGTGCCGGTAGTGTTACTGCGAATGCATCTAATAAGGGCTATTGGGCAAATTATACGCAGAAGACAATTTCCTATAAAATTAAGAGCTCATCAAGACATTATAAAAGCATTTGGGGAAAGGCAATTAAGAACTGGAACAACACGAAAATCGTTCGTCTTCGTTCAGCTAAAACAAACAAGAAAGCAGATATCCATTTAACGACCGTCGATGAATTCAATAATCAATGGAAAGGGATATTTTTAGAACCCAATCTTACTGGAGCAACCTCAGTTGACTCTTATACATGGACAAATATTGTTAATAAAAAGGCTAGTCGAGAACTTATTTCAAAGTCATCAGTCTACTTAAACCTAGAAAAATTAAACAGTGACCAATACTCTGACAAACAAATTGTAAATGTAGCCACTAGAGAAATTGGCTATGCAATGGGACTCACATACCAAAAAAGTGGAGTTATGAGTAAAAATAATCGAAATAGCCAAATCTCCAAAACAGACAAGAAGCATTTGGCTAAGGCCTATAAAGGTTATCCATTTAAAAATTACATTATTGAACCTAAATAAACTACATTATTTTCAGTTCATTCAGAGTAAACTTATGAAATTTGTTGTGGTCTACGGTTATCACTTATCGTCCTTTCCATCAGGTAAGGCCCGAGTGAGTTAAGAAGCTGAGAGTATGTGTCTTCATAGCTAACGTTCGACGCAACTAATTTCCTATTACCGAGTTGCAGATGATGTTAATTTACAAAGAAATCTGCAACGTTCTCCAATGTTTCGTGCTCATTTGCCCACCGCAACTGAAATTCAAAGGTCAGAAACCTGCATGCAATGTAATCCCATTGGTTTTGGAATTTTGTATCGTGAGTTAAAGTGTTTCCGTGTATACAGGTGGTCTGTTGGCGCCGATAACAGCAATAGCACCATTAAAAAAGGTCCGACATTTTGCCGGGCCTTTTTTGCTAACTAATTTATGAATGTAGATACGACTAGTTATTTCACCTTAAACCGGAGCATATTCCATGACAGCGGCTGAAGGGTCACTGTAGCGGCGTGGTCCTGAGCATTGACTGGCAAGGCTTGGAGCTGCATCTTGCCGTCACGGTTGTCGGCCTTAACGTCGTAGCCGTAGAACTGGGTGGCTTCAATCAAGTGGTCGACCGTAAAGTCGGTCAGGTCGATGTCGAAGTCTAGCGTATCCGTCTGGTGCTTATTCTCAGCGAAGACCGTCAACGTTTGACTGGCGGCGTCATAAGTGGACACTGTGTCGAGGTAAGGAATGTCCTTGAATTCACGTGAGTTGTAGGTGGCAGACTGGCTGTGGTCGACTAGGACTTCACCTTGGCCGTGGTTAGCGACTTGCATGAAGGGGTAGAAGATGGACTGCTTCCAAACGCCGCCATCTGTGTCCGTCATGATTGGTGCGATGACGTTGACGAGTTGAGCCAAGCAGGCAATCTTAACCCGGTCGGCATTGCGTAGCAGCGTCATCAACAGGCTACCAACCAAGAGGGCATCTTCAAAGTTGTAGACATCTTCCAGCAAATGGGGGCCAACTTGCCAAGGGGTGACCTTGGTGTCGGCGTCGTTGGAGTGGTACCAGACGTTCCATTCGTCAAAGGACAGGTTGATGGTCTTAGTAGAGCGCTTGCGGGCCTTAACGGCATCACACATGGCAACAACGCCCTTGATAAAGGCATCCAGGTCGAGGTTTTTACCTAAGAAATTGTCGAGTTCAGTCGGGTCATCATCGTTGTAGTAACCGTAGTAGCGGTGCAGTGACAGGTAATCTACGTTGTCATAACATTCGTCTAGGACGGTTTCTTCCCATTCACCGAACGTCGGGTTGTCCATGGAAGAACTCCCACAGGCCACAAGTTCGAGGGAATCATCGACTCGACGCATGGCCTTAGCCGTTTCGTTGGCGAGGTGTGCGTATTCCGTAGCGGTTTTGGCACCGATTTCCCACGGACCATCCATTTCATTACCCAGACACCAGGTCTTAATGGCAAATGGGTCTTCGGCACCGTTCTTGCGGCGCAGATCACTGAGGTAGGTGCCCTTAGGGAAGTTACAGTATTCCACGAGATCGGCGGCTTCCTGAATACCCCGGGTCCCGAGGTTAACGGCCATGTTGGGCACAGCGTTGACCTTATCTGCCCAGTGCATGAATTCATGGAGGCCAAACTGGTTGGTTTCGAGTTCACGCCAAGCCAAGTCTAGCCGAACTGGGCGTTGATCCTTAGGTCCAATGCCGTCTTCCCACCGGTATTGGGACAGAAAATTGCCGCCGGGGTAGCGAATTAGTGGCACGTTAAGTTCCTTAACAGCTTCGATCACGTCAGTTCGAAACCCTTCTTCATCGGCAGCAGGATGACCGGGTTGGTAGACACCGGTGTAGACTGCTCGGCCAAGTTGTTCGATAAATGAGCCGTAAAGTCGTCGGTCGATGGGCGCAACCACGTCTTGGGGCTGAATCTTCGTTGAACCTTTCATGTGATGACCTCCAAATGTGTTTTTTAAGTGGCTATCGTCATTGCCGCCGAGTAATGCCAACCTTAACGTTTTTGTCAGCGCTTACAATATTATAACCACTTAGCATACTTATAATATAACTGAGGGATAACGTCGTGAGAATTGAAGATCTCAACGGCTATTTATAATTTTTACCACGATTGTGTAACTTGTTACAAGCGATAAAACATCATGGCATAAGTAGTTTGTTTTTGAAATAATTTCGTTGTTGATATTGATTGTTTCTATTAGTAGTACGAGAATGGAGAGGGGGAATTTTAATTAGTAGGAAAGGTAGGGATTGATTCAATATGGAAACGAAACGCACACATTTTAAGATGTATAAGGATGGCCGCAAATGGGTCTTCGCCTGTGCTATTGTGCTGGCACTGGGTGGCGCCACGGTCACAGCTCACGCCGATACCGCTGATAGCAGCAGTAGTCATGCAACTGTCACGTCGGTCAGTGGGTCATCAGCTAGCAGTGGTGAGTCACAGGAGAGCCATTCAGAAAGTCTGAGTGGAATGGCTAGTCAGTCTAGTAGTGATGACACAACCAGCAGTTCTGCTGAATCCGTAAAGGAAAACAAGGTGGACCAACCAGCAACGCAAGCGACGAATGCGGACGTGACGACTGGGCAGGATGCCGCCAATCAGACGAGCACGACTGATTCGACAACGACCAATGATGAGTCGCAGCAGAATGAGAATCATGATGTGGCAAAAGCCAAGCTACAGTCGCGGCAAAAGTTAGCCCGGTTTGCAGCCATGGCGCCAACGACAGAGAAGCCAGCGGTGACGACACCACAAACACCAACTGTGACGACACCAACGACGGATACTGATACCGCAACGACGGACCAACCAGCCAAGGATATTTTTAAGGATCTTGAAGACACGTCGACGACAACGACAGCAATCGAACCGTATGCCGAGACTGGTATTCAAGCCGGCGGCAGCGTCTACGATGATTTTCCAGACCTGAACAACATTTTGGGAGTCTCCTCGGTCTTTCATATCTTTGCGCGGGATGCTGAGCTGAATGCGCATACCAATGGGAACTTAGCCGTTCAGAATCTGACCGGGAACGTTAACTTTGGGACGAATATCGTTGAGGAACTCCTGGACAAGGATATTTCTTACATACAGAACATCGTGAACATCGCGAATAGTTCCTTCGTTTCGGCTGGGGACACGCGGGAAAACAAAGTTATTTTCGGTGAAGGTAACGAAATTGACCTCAGTAATCCGAACCGGCCGAAAGTGAATGGTGTCGATATTGATCACTTGTTGGCATCCGAAGTGTACCAAGACCAGAATGGGCAGACGTATATTGATTTCGATGCCGAATTTGCAAAACTGAAGGCCCTTAACGAACAGTTAACGACGATTAATAGCAATGCCAGTTATAGCGATGCTGATTTTGACGACCGCAACAACCGGGTCATTGATGTGAGCGAGATGACGCCAGACGCTAACGGCCACATCGTCATCAACCTGTCACCGGATGTGTTGGCGGGGGATACGCCACTGACCATTTCTGGACTGTCACCAGATGCTGATGGTGATACCGTCATCATCAACGTGGATACGGGTGGTCAAGAAGATTACCACGTAAAGTCACAGATCAAGATTATCTACAGCGATGGTAGCGAACGTAATAATCAGGAAACCGAAGACTTCGGTGATAACCATTTGCTGTGGAACTTTTATGACAGTACGGCTAGCGATAAGCAATACGGCGGCACGGTTCACATTGACCGGCCATTCCAAGGTAGCATTCTAGCACCTTCTGCTGAGGTGATTGCGAACGCGAATATTGATGGGAACATTATCGCGGACAAGGTTGTCGTTAACGCTGAAACTCACCGTTGGGACTTGCAAGATAACAAGGACAACGAAGAGGACGAAGACGAGAATGTCGATGAGGAAGATGAATTCGATCTGCCAAACACGGAATTGCCAAGCGTTGAGTTGCCAAACATTGAAGAACCCGAAGCGCCGGACAAGCCGAATATCGACAAGCCAAACGTTGAGGAACCCGAAGCGCCAGATAAGCCGAATATCGACAAACCAAACGTTGAGGAACCCGAAGCCCCTGACAAGCCCAACATCGACAAACCCGATGTCGAATTGCCAAGTACTGAGGAACCCGATGTTGAGGAGCCAGATACTGATAAGCCCGACGTTGAAGAACCGACTACAGAAGAACCCAACGTCGAGGAACCGAATACGGAAGAACCGGATGTCGATTATGGACACGAAAGCCCGGACGAAGAGGAACTCTTGTCAGAGTTGGAAGATGAAGTTGTCGACTTCGAAGCTGAACAAGCGGCTGATTCCGTTGATGCTAACGCGGATGGCGAAGCACTTTTGAGCAGAATCGATACGGCCATTGCCAAGGCGCAAGCTGAACATAATGTGGCACTAGTGGCTAAGCTTGAAGCGATTCGTGCACAACTGTTGAAGGACATGGGCTTATCTGCTGGTCTGCCACAGACCGGCGAAGCACATGTAGGTTGGCTACAAGCACTCGGCTTGTTATTAGCTGGTGGCCTCGGGGGGACGTTTGTCTACCGAAAGAAGCGCCAAGATTAAGTCACGTAGATAGTTAAATTCATAAACAAAGTCCAGGAAACTGTTACGCATTAAACGCGAACAGTTTCCTGGACTTTATGTATAAATGGGCCTGGGGCAAAAGCTACCCATATTGCGTATCATATATATGGCCGAGAGGTGGGTCAGCAGGCAACCAAGGGCTAATCCATGTAACTAATCGGCCTCGGTCTACGTGCTTTAAAAATAGTTTACAGAATCATTTTGAGCCCCATGACCATGAGTAAAATTCCCATGAAGGGTTTGACGTAGATATTTAATTTTTCCGGATCAATGTGGGCCAGTAGACGTGGCGCGCAAAATGCACCGATCATGGCGCCAATCATGAGACTCAGGCCAATCGACCAATCGATATTGTGCGCTGACAAGTGAAAGAGTAGGCCAACAAATGTGTTACCGACTAAAACGTAGGAGGAGGTGGCGGCAGCGGGAATCATATCCAGACCGAGGACTAGGAGACCAGCAATGATGGGACCACCGCCACTCAAACCGGCGACCCCTACCATAATTCCGCTAATAATTCCGTATAGAACAGCTTGGACACTTTGGTGCCGAGCGGGCTTATTTTGGTGGACAAAGAAACGTTTGTAAAGAATCTGAACTCCCAGGGTGGTTAAAATAATGGCGACTAGCCACGTGTAGATGGTTGTCGGAATGTAGGGGGCAAGCAGGGCCCCGACAATGGTTGCGGGTACTGCTGCCAATAACATCTGGTTACCAACTTTAAAGTGAATTTGTCCCGTTCGATAGTGACCATATGCGCCCACGAGCAATGAGGGGAAGGCCGTGACTAACGACGTTGCGGCTGCCACGGCTGGGGCCAGGTTGAACACGGCGGTCAATAGACCGAGGTAAATTGCGGCACCGCCCCCTCCCGTTGAAATAACCAAGATGCCAACTAAAAATCCGGTAATAAGTAAAGCTAACCATTCCATAAATACTGTCGTCTCCTTAACGTCTAATCATGTTGACTAGTGTACTGTTTCTAGTATGGACCGTCAATTTTTCCTGGTTTGGTGAGATATTTATTGGTGATTGAAACTTGTTGTATGATGGACGTTAAAGATGATTAGGAGGTATGAATGATGGGATTAGAGCGTCAATGACCTCCGAATGAATTCGGAGGCTTGTCGCTCACGTGTCTGGCGACACAGTAGTCCAACATCCCACTTGGGACTCCTACTCGTAGTGGCAACATCATCGGGTAATTGACAGGTACCCGTTTAGCTACTAGGTTTACCCGGTAGCTGTTATTTTTTAATTTGGGGACGCTTGACCCCACGCAACCATTCTTCACCTAACAGCCTAATGTTCATGGCCCCTAGCCGGTCATCGTTGGAGCGATATTGGCATCGGCAACAGTGATACTCATGAACCTCATGATGCCGATTAGCTTTCTTAATCAAGCCACACTGCGGACAACGCTGAGAGGTGAAGACTGGACTGACATTCAAAACTTTACTTTGAACCGCTGCTGCCTTATAGCTTAGAAAAGATTCAAGTTGGAAAAAGGACCAAGAACGGTGGCTGTTACGTAAAGCCTTAGACAGATCGTCCGTGTTGAACGTCACATTAGTTAAATCTTCTAAAACAAAGAGCGTACGTGAGCCATAGATACTAACGAGTGTCTTAGCTAACCGATGATTCACATCAGTCATCCAGCGGTTCTCTCGTTGTGCCAATTGCTTCAGTTTTTTCTTAGCAGATTTGGTCCCTTTACTTTGTAACTGTCGTCGCGTATCTTGAAATTTTTTGCGTTTGCGTAAGATTTTCTTACCATCGAAAAACAGCGTCTTCCCAAGATGGTCATGGATTGTTGCTAGGAAACGCAATCCCCGGTCAATACCGACGACTTTAGGTGCCTTGGTTGATTCAAAATCAGCGACTTCTTTCGTAACCCCAATGTGTAAGTACCACTTGCCTCGAGCATGAATCAGTTTAGCCGTTCCCATCTTCCAGCCGTTCTGAAAGTATTGTTCGAAGCCTTTGCTGGTAAAGCTCATCTTGGTTCTTTTACCCAAGGTCGTGAGTGAAATTTTGGTCAGTCCGTTGACAAAAGAATAATTGCTTTGGCGGACCAAATCTGCTTGGGGCCGCGAAAAATGGATAGGCTTGAACAACCAGGTCAGGTCCTTGGGAGTTTGAATCCATTTCTTAGTCTCATCTTGGTAACGGAAAGGATGTTGTCTCATCTGCTCTAAGACGGTCTTGTAACGCGCGACAACGGTCCGGAAGACTGACTGGATCAATTGACTGTTCAAAGGAGATTCTTGCCGGAGCTTTTGATACAGGGCATGATTGATTTTTAAACAGTTCATTGGAAACCCATGGTTAAAGACCCATTCACTAACAACGTTGGCTAATCGCTGATACTCTTGGCTTTCATCTGAGAGTTGAATGGCTTGAATCTCGCTAGGATAGAGTCTGAGTTTTGCTGTTCGACCTAATGTTGTCATCATGTACCTCCCCTGAAGATTGGATTCAGTATAGCACATTTTAATCATCGATAGGGGAACGTATGTTTCAGAAATGATTAAGCTTTCGCATTCATCCTTTGATTAAAATCAAAGGTTTTCTGCTGAAGTTATATAAACGAGTCTTAATTGTAGGTGGGACTTTCGGATTTGGTCAGACAGTCGTGGCATGAGTTTTAGCAAGTGGTGCTGATGTACACGTCATTGGCCACAACCAGGCACGTGTTGCGCGGGCAGTTACGCAATTGAAGACCCCGGGATCAATGGTCGTTGGTACGGCGTTGGATGCAGAAGATACACAAGAACTGACCGCTTTTTTTACGCAAACCGGTTCGTTTGACCACATTCTATCGTTTCTCGGCGGTGCAATGGGTGGCGGTTTTCTGGATAATTCGGTGGCGGCGATTTGCCAGGCAATCGAGGACAAGTTTTTTGAGAATCTTCAGTTGGCCAAACTTGCTGCGACGCATCTAAATGCGCATGGCTCATTGATCTTTACCTCTGGCGCCGGTGGTCACCCATACGATGCATCTGGGGCCATAGTTGGCAATCAAGCCATCAATACCATGGTTACCGGATTGGCTGTCGAAATGGCACCGACGTTACGGGTCAATGCGGTAGCACCAACTTGGACGCCAACGGGCTTGTGGCGGCAACTGACCCCTGCGCAGCTTGCCAAGCAAGCTACCACCTTTGCGCAGGGCGTGCCCCTGAACCGAGTGGCGACGACGGAAGAGGTTGCATCGGCTTATCTCTTTTTGATGCAAAATGCGTTCGTTACGGGCCAGGTCCTGCACGTTGACGGCGGTGTTGATCTGGGTACTAAGTAGACGCCCAATCTGGTGATTGCAACGGTTGATAAGTTGTGTGGTTTTAAGATCGTGAAGATAAAATGCGTACACCGATGCGCATTAAAAAGGTAGCGGGAAATGAAACTAAACCGTCATTTAAAGAATCGCCACTCAGACGTAAGAATAGCCAGTAAAGCGGACAAAATTCCCGGCTTTACTGGCTATTTACGATATATCTTGGATTTCAATTTTTAAATTTCTGACTTTATCCTCGCGCCTGATCGGGTCAACTTTTTTCCAGGTGGGCTTAAGGCAATCATTCCCCCTAGTTCACTAAGGATTGTTTCACTTGAAAATCACTGGGAACGGTTAAGGAATCGCTGGGTAAGCTTGTATCGGCAAGCAGGGCCAATAGGGCTTTGGCGGCCCTTTTCCCTAGCTCTTGGGGGTTTTGCTGAATAGTGGTAATTTGGGGCTGTACCAAGGTCGACCAGTCCCAATCGTCAAAGGCAGCCAGACCAACCTGATCGGGGTACGTGATGTGATATTGTGACAAGGTCCGAACAACCTGCATTAACAGGGTTCCCTTGAGCACGTAGAAAGCGGTTTTTACGTCTAGGTCGTCACTGGCACGCATAATTTCCGCGTAGATTTGCGCGTTAGTGGTTTGCTTATCAACGGTGATTAATTTTAAGTCGAGGGACTTTTTTTGACACGTTTCTTTAACGGCCTGATACCGTTCATAACGGGCTGAGTTGCCATCGATAGCTTCACTGACAACTGCCAAGCGTTGGTAACCCAAGCGTGAAATGTACTCGCTGATCATCTTGGAGTAGGCGTAGTTATCCGTGGTCACTTCAGTCCACACTTGGGGTTGAATCTTACGGTCGACAATGATAGTGGGGGTATTACTGTCTTTAAGAAATTGGTAGTCTGCGGCACTTTGGCTCATGGGCTGCAAGATAATACCATCGACTTGTAAGCCCAATAGGCGTTCAATTTCGGTGCGCTCGCGTTCTAGTGAGTTATCCGAATTCGTTAGGAGAATTTGGTAATTTTCGTTTTCGAGAATGGTATCAGCACCCTTGAAAAGAATCGACGAAAAGATGTTTTCAATATCTGCCACGACCATGCCGATGATAAAAGTCCGTTTTTGAATCAAAGACTTGGCCTGCGTATTGACGTGATAATTATTTTCGCGAATGACCCGTTCGATGGTCTGACGAGTGGTGGCCGACATTTTACCATAGTGCCCATTGAGGTAACGGGAGACGGTTGCAATGGAGACGCCGGCAATCTTAGCCACGTCCTTGATGGTGGTTGGTTTATTTTTCATGACTTCACTTTCTCTCATTTTGAGTCTTCCACCAATTATACCTTAGATTGGCGTCGGGTGCTGTCTCGGTCTGTCGTACCTAAAAAGGCGCCGGCTTCTAAGAAACAGAATGGCCAGCGTCTGGTGGGACTAGTTAGAAATGAACTTGATGCATACGGGCTCGGGAACCCCCAGCGATTCTGGGGTGGCTGACAGTTGACCAGTAGTTGCATCAATTTGAAAGGCTGTGAGGCGACTTGATTTCTGGTTCGCGACGACTAGGTAGTCGTCGTTAGGACTCAGACAAAAATCACGTGGGAAGTCTCCCCGACTAGCGACGTGCTGAATGGTCGTGAGTTGGCGATGCTGTGGGAATCCGTCAATTCGATAAACGGTGAGGGAGTTGTGTCCTCGGTTGGAGACGTAGAGGTAGTGACCATTGTGAGCGAGGTGAATGGCACCACCACCATTTTGCCCGGTCCAATCAACGGGAAGGGTCGCGACTAGCTGGGTCTGCTGAAAGGTTCCGGTAGCCGAATCGTAATTCAGAACGGCAACGGCACTAGCCAATTCACCTAGCACATAGATACAGTGGCCGGCCGGATCAAAGCGGAGATGGCGGGGACCAAATCCGGGTCGAAAGTGGTATGTTGCCATTAGTCGTTGCAGGTGTCCGTTAGCACTGACTGCAAAGGTGAAGAGGCAGTCCGTACCCAGATCTAATACCAATAAGTGGCCATCTGGCGTCAAGCAGGTAAAGTGGACGTGAGAAGTGTTTTGTTGTGGTAGTGGTCCCTGGCCCACGTTAACGAAGGTGTCCGTTTGTTGAAGGGAACCGGCGGCCGTAAACGCATAGATTGTGGTGAATCCGCCTTGATAGTTACTAGCGAAAAGAAAATGATGGGCATTATCCACGGTGAGGTGGACGGGGGCGGGGCTGAATGAGAGGTAGTCCTGACAGGGAAGCAACTGATCTTGCGTGAGCTTGAAGGTCGAAATGCCCCCAGATTTTCCGGATTGATTAGCGGCAAAGAGAACGCCATCCTGGGAATAGTTAAAATAAGTCGGCTGAGAGGTGTTTGCAAGTAAGGTTGCCGCTGCAAACTTGCCCGTCGTTAAGTCGGTCTGGTAGATGCCTTGAGTATAAGTGCTAACGATAATTTTCATGTGAACAACTTCTTTCTGACGTATAGGGTGAGCTGATGATTATTTGAGGAATGATTAACTAAAAGCTATAAGTTGAAAAAATAGCTATCATGCTATGATTTTACGGATAGTGGCCGTCTAGTAATAGAAGTAACGTTGATGAACCCGCTGACTTACAAGTCGTTAAATTTGATGGACGCACGGCTACCTAGAAATCAGGTATAAATTAATTAAACATGACGGCGGCTATTAGCAGATTAATGATGCTGGCAAGCCAGCCGTAGGGTACCCCAGTTATTAAGAACTTTTTCACATTCAACTTGACGTGTTCAACGACCCAGAGGTTCCAGGACTGTGTGATACAAGTAGAAATCGCAATGGAGACGCCGGGAACAAGGATGGCCGCGAAAGCGAAATACTGGTTGAAGAAACCAGTTGCCGCAAGCACGGCTGCCGTTGCTGAACCGGCACCCCAGACCATTAGTGGCCCCCGAAACAAGGCAAGCGGTGCTAAGATGCCAAAGACAATGGCTAGTACCATGGGACTGTGGGGAACGATGGCTTGCAAGAGCGTGCTGAACCGGGCCGTATTTTTAACGGCTGCGGCACTAAACATAGTTAAAAATAGCAACATGACAATCAGACCAGAAATATCGGAGACCGCCTTTTGGATGGTATCGTTAATGATGGCGAGTGCCCCCGTATAACTCTTAAGGTGCCCAGTGACGAGGAGAACGAGAAAAATCGAGATCATGAGGGCGGGAATCGGTTGCCATTTGAAGGCTAAGTTCATAAAGACTGGAAAAATAGGGAGAATGTAAGCAACTTTAGGAATTGTGGGGCGGTCAACCTCAGGAGTTGCCGCTTGATTGGGTGCTTGCTCGTTCTTGTGAATCGATTTGGCATGCAGCAAAACTAATAAAACGACGACTAACATTTGAACGGCCATTGCGCTGAAGCCATAAACTAAGTATTTTGGACCGTAGACAACTTTAGGGAAGAATAACTGCAATTGCTTAATAATGACGATGTTGACATACATGGGTGCACCAATTGACATGACAAATGCAACCACGGCAACATTTTTAGAGAGGCCCAAGGATTGTAGAATGGGGAGCAAGATGACAGCGATAGCAATCACCGCACCAACACCATAGGAACTGGTAAAAATAAATGAAGTCACAAAGCAAATCAAGATAGTGGCTAAAATGGGCCGTTTATAACTAATCTTAACGGTCTGTTCACTGATCTCACCGGCAATGCCAGTGTCAACTAAAACGCGACCAAACCAGGAACCAAAGACGATGACCATGATTGTGGACCCGTAATCTAGAGCTGGCTGCGAAAAAATGTCGTTGATGGCGACCTTATAGGGGATGCCACCAATGACGGTCCAAAGAATTGCCATCACTAGGAAGCCAAGCATGATGTTGCCGCCCCGCATGACAAAAGCGATAAAACCAATAAAGGTGAGAATAAGTAGAATTCCGATAATTGTGTTGGCCATGAGCTAACGCCTCGTTTCAAGTTTTATAAAATAAAGTTTAGGAAAACGTTTACCTTTTGAAAACGCTTATATTAAACCATGGAATTTGCTCAATGTCAAACAAAAATATTAAATCGCCATCGCTATTGACATTATCAGGATTTGTAATAGTATATGCGTTGGGAAAACGTTTACCCAACGGGGGTAACGTTGAAAAGCCATTTTTTGAAGGAGTGATCGGATGTTTGATCGTAATCGCTTAGTGTTAAATACATTGGTTTCACAGCAACAGCAGCAACAAGGCCAGTCCCAATTGAAGTTGGTCACAGACTTGCTAACAACGGGGATTCGCAACATTGAGCTCCGTCGCGAATATAATGCGCAAGGCGTGAGTGAGCTTCACCGGTTGAATCAATTACGACTGGCTAATCGGCTGATTTACTTCTATTCCGTGCCAGACAATCTCTTTGTTGATCACCGCTTAAATCAGCACCTATTACAGTACATTAGCGAGGCCCAACTCTTGGGGGCAAGCTATCTTAAAATGACATTGGGTGATTTTGAACAGACCACCTCTGCAACTCAAATTCCAGAATTGCTAGCTCTGTTGCCTAACGGTATGGAGCTGAACATCGAAAATGACCAAACCAGTGCCAACAGTGACGTTGCTAAGCTCATGGCGTTCTTCGATTTATTTGATCAGTACGACCGCCGTGTGGGATTCGTCAATGATTTGGGGAATTGGATCTTTACGGATCAAGATGCACTAACGACAACGGCTAAGCTGGTGAAGGATACGCGTTTTGTTCACCTTAAAAGCTATGTTTTGCAGAACACGACGCCCACCACGGTGTCCTTTACTCAGGGAGCGCTGGATTGGCAAACGTTACTCGCTAAGTTCAGTACGACAATTCCTGTCGCACTAGAATATCCAACCAATGCCGCTGATCTTCAACGGGATATGACCACACTGTTCACGTCAGGCGATTAGTGACTAAAGGGTGAAAGATGAAATTCAGACCTCATCCTAATTTTGTTGGGTATTCATGCCATTTTTACCCATATCTGCCGGCCGGTAAGGTGAAGGTACCACCAAGTTGCCTAGTTTTAGTCTCACTATTGTTGCTAGAACAGGTATGGGCCGTACTTTGGAACTTTCAACTTTAGTTAGTAAGTAAAGAAGGAGATTTTAATATGGAAAACTTAGATTTTGATACCACTAAATTTCGCTTGGATGGCAAGGTCGCCGTTATCACGGGCGGTGCGTCTGGCTTAGGTTCTTATTATACCAAGGCCATGCTGCGGTCTGGTGCGGCTGTCTTCATTGTTAGTTACGACGAACGAGGCTGGGACGAGACGAAGGCCTTTGCGGAAGCGAATGAAGGTCAGGTCGCTTTTCTGAAGATGGATGTCACCGCGCCAGAAGCACCACAACAGATTGTAAAGGCCGCTCTAGCCGCCTTTAACCATATCGATATCCTGGTCAACAACGCGGGAATCCAGTTGCGAGAAAACTGGCAAGATTTTAAGGATGAAAATTGGCGGAAAGTGATTGAAATCAACTTGAACGCGGTTTACTTTTTGTCGCATGTCGTTGCGCAAGAGATGGCGAAACAGGGTGGCGGCAAAATCATCAATATTGGGTCGATGCAGTCCTTCCGTGCTGGGAAGTTTATTTTCCCTTATACGGCTAGCAAGCACGGTGTTGTTGGCCTGACGAAGGCTTATGCGGACGCGTTGGCACCGGAAAATATTCAAGTGAACGCCATTGCACCAGGATATATTGATACACCGATGACGAAGGCCTTACAGCATGATCAGGAACGTAATACGGAAATTTTAGCGCACATTCCGGCCGGTCATTGGGCCAATCCAGCAGAGTTGATGGGGACGGTCGTTTTTCTAGCTAGTGCGGCGTCGAATTATGTGACTGGGATCACAATTCCGGTCGATGGTGGTTACTTATTACGTTAAATTAGCGAAGTGGAGGAAAATAATGATGAATCAAACAGTTGTCATTCCTAAGGGCCTTTCACAGGCTGGTAAAGATTACCTGAAAAATCACGGGTTAGCAACGATAGAGTTAGCCGATTTGCGTGAAGAAAACATTTTAGCTCAAGCACCTGCTGCGGCGGGTATTGTACTAATGATGGACCCATTCAGCGCGGCCACGGCTAAAAAAATGCCCAATTTAAAAGTCGTCGCACGCCACGGTGTGGGGTACGATAACGTTGACCCAGCCACGATGGCACAAGCCGGTGTTTGGGTAACGATTACGCCCAATGCCAATGCGTCAACAGTTGCTGAAACGACCTTGGCGGAAATCCTGGATTTGTCCAAGAACCTAACCGCCATCTCGACGCACATGCGCCAGGGTGATTTTGACTACAAAGGCCAACACATGGGATTTGACCTAAGCGGAAAGAAATTGGGAATCATGGGCTTTGGCCGCATTGGCCGGATGGTGGCCCAGAAGGTCAGCGGTCTTGGCATGGATATTCTCATCTATGATCCATTTGTTAAACAGACCGATATTGGTCGTCTCGTTGATCGGGAGACTCTATTTAAAGCGGCGGATGTGATAACACTACACATGGCAGTAACACCGGAAAACACCAACGGTATTGGGCAAAAAGAATTTGCAGCGATGAAGAAGCAAGCCGTTTTGATCAATCTGGGACGGGGAGCTTTGGTCGATCAACCGGCACTACTGACGGCACTCAAAACTGGTGAAATTGGTGGGGCGGCCTTAGATGTCTTTGACGAGGAACCGCTCCCACTGTCAAGTGAATTTTATACGCTGAACAACGTCTTATTAACCCCCCACATTGCTTCCAACACGCAGGAATGCATGTCCAGAATGGCAGTGGATGCGGCCAGTGAAGTAGTACGGGTCTTAAACGGTGATCAACCACAATGGCCAGTGAATCACCCGGCAAAGGACTGATCAGCATGGCAACGGTAGAGACCAAAATTGATCCGGATACATTTGCTTACCAAGCCTTACAGACGGTTCATTTCCGCGAATCGGTCCGACTATGAGGCGCAGCTCAAAGAACGGTTGACAGTCTTCCTCATGGCCAAATATCTGGTCGACGATTTTAATCAGTTGGAAGCACAGTCATTTGTGGCAACGGACGCGACCGGGAAAACGCGTGCCCAACTTGGCTTTGATGAGCTGCTGACAAAGATCAGTCAACTTAATCAGTACTGATCACTATTGGATAGGCGCGACGCTGCTTAACTTGGGCTTCAAACAACGACGTTCCAGTCAGCAACAGCTCGTGTTAAACGGCGTGATGCCTAATCCGACATAAATGGGACAGCTGTCAGTGCAGCTGCCCTATTTGCGGTTCTACATTTTGTCTGCGTGACAATTGCCGGTCCAACTGGTCTGCGGTAGGCTTAAGGTAAAAACAATGGAGGCGATTACATGAATGGCGTTGTGGGAATTCCCCAAAGCTTGGCGCAGGCTGGTAAGGATTATTTAACGGCGCACGGCTTAAAAACAGTTGAATTAACGAGTTTGAAGGCAACCGATATTGCGGTTCAGGTACCGCAAGCCGACGCCTTAATTTTGTTAACTGATCCGTTTGATACGGCCGTGGCTGCCCGGCTTCCCAACTTAAAAATTATTGCTCGTCATGGTGTGGGAATCGATAATGTTGATCCGTTGGCGCTGGCAAGAAGGGGCGTGTGGGTGACAAATACGCCCAATGCCAACGCTTCGACGGTTGCTGAAACCACGTTAGCAGAGATTCTCGATGTGTCTAAAAACGTGACCCGCGCGTCAATCCAGATGCGCCGTGGCAACTTTGCTTATCGCAGCAATCACATGGGTTTTGATTTGAGTGGTAAGCGGTTGGGCATTATGGGCTATGGGCGCATCGGGCGGCTGGTTGCCCAGAAGGCTAGTGTCTTAGGAATGACCGTATTAATTTACGATCCTACTGCCCAGCAGACTGATGTTGGGACGCTGGTTGACCGCGAAACGCTCTTGCGGGCGGCCGACATTGTCACGTTACATATGGCGGTGACGCCGGAAAATAAACGCGGAATTGATGCCCGGTCGCTAGCCCTTATGAAGAAGAGCGCCGTCCTAATCAATTTGGGACGGGGGGTCCTCATCGATACTCCTGCGCTGATTGCGGCACTAAAATCCGGTGAGCTCAGTCAAGCTGCTCTAGATGTGTATGACGAAGAGCCGCTTCCCATGACGAGTGAGCTCTATCAGCTGGATAACGTCTTACTGACACCCCACATTGCGTCGAATACATTCGAAGCGCGTTCGCGGATGGCCCGGGATGCCGCTAGCGAAGTCGTGCGGGTACTGGCAGGTGACCAGCCACAATGGCCAGTTAATCGGCCAGCCAAGCCTAGACAAAGTAACAAACTGAAATGATCACAAAAAAGTCGTTACGACTTGGCCCGTTCTCCTGATGTCTCGAAGGGAAGGCTAAGTGGTAACGACTTTTAAGCACTTTTTCTTGATTATAGAGTTGAAAGATGGAAATCATGGATTGAACCCCAGCTGACAGTGATTGCTACTTCTTAAATGGTCTCATAGCTGCCACCTGCGGCTAAACCGCCGCCATCGCTGGACTAGTAACTCGTCCACCCGCCGTCGACCGGAACAATTGTCCCGTTAACGTAACTGGCAGCGTCGGAACACAGGAAGAGTGCGGTTTGGGCGATCTCATCGCCAGTCCCGGGTGCTGGCGATAGTGGCATACCCACACTCTGGCGTTCCATTCCCTGCTGGTCAACGCCAGTCATGGACTCCGTGATATTGGTCTTAATGCCACCGGGAGCGATGGCGTTGGTGCGAATACCAGCGTTTTCGTACATGTAAGCTGTGTTTTTCGTCAGACCAACGACCGCATGCTTAGAGGCCGTGTAGGCGGCACCGGCACGACCGCCACCTAGACCACCAACGGAAGCAATATTCAAGATGACGCCTGACTTTTGTTTCGTGAAGAGTTTCAAAGCTTCTCGCGTGGCCAACATCACACTGGTGGTGTTGACGGTCATGACTTTATCCCATAACTCGTTGGTCAAAGTACCCACGGGGGCCATGTTATCCATGATGCCAGCATTGTTGACTAAAATATCGAGGTGGCCGAAATTATCGACAGCGGTTTGCACCATAGCGACAACATCAGCTTCCTTGGTGACGTTGGTGATACTTGCAACGGCTTGGCCGCCGGCATCTTTAATGGCAGCGACGACTTCGTTTAACCGGTCGGCATTAATGTCTGCGGCAACGACTTGGGCACCTTCCTTGGCAAACAGTTCGGCCATAGAACGGCCCATGCCAGAACCGGCACCCGTAATGATTGCAACTTTACCTGGTAATTGTTGAACCACGTTACTCACTCCTTATCAAAACATGTTTTTGGGTAATGTTTCTACCGTCTATTATAATCTTTCTCCTAAAGGAAAGCGCTTAATATGCTGGCAGCCAGACCACATTCTTTGACATTTGGCGAATCAGTTGTAACATATAGAGTAACATTAGATCGTAAAGGAGTTTTTAATATGAAAATTGTAGTCACTGGCGCCACAGGCCATCTGGGCCAACAAATCGTTAAGCAATTGGGACAACGCGTCAGCCCACAGGCCATCACGTTAGGTGTCCATACACCAGCTAAAGCAGCGGCATTTCAGCAGCAGGGGATGCAGGTGCGACCTCTGGACTATCGTGATCAGACTAGTATTGTGACGGTCTTGCAGGCTGCGGATGTGGCCATTTACGTGCCCAGTAAGAGTCACGATAGCTTTAGTCGGGTGACGGAGTTTGAAAATGTCATTGGTGCGGCTGAAAAGGCGGCAGTCGGCCATTTGATTGTGATGGGGTTTATTGCCGATCAGGCCAACAATCCGTTTGACCTGTCTGCATTTTACGGGTACGTTCCGCGACGTTTGGCCGCCACGGACCTTTCCTATACGATTTTACGGAATGCGCTGTACGCCGATCCACTGGTCCCTTATCTGCCTGAATTAATCGAACGCAAGAATGTGATCTATCCATTGGGGGATGCTTCACTGAGCTTTATCAGCTTGGCAGAAAGTGCGGCGGCGTTTGCGCAGGTAGCCGTTACACCAAGTCTTTGGACGCAACCGATCTATACGTTGACGCAAGAACGTTCCTACACGATGCCAGCGTTAGCACGCGTATTAAGTGACGTGTCTGGGCAACCGATTGGCTACGCCCCGGTCACGCTAAAGCAATTCGGTGAAATGTACAATCAGGGCAACGAGGGCCACATGTTAGCCTCAATGTATGCCGGTGGTGCACAAGGACTTTTGGCCACTGTGACGGATGATTTCCGCAAAATCATGGATCGGCCCGCGCAGTCGTTACCAGACTTTTTGGCGGCGAAACTTGCACCCAACGCTTAATTAGGTATACTGTTTTGGTAAGTATAAGGGGGAATTGATGTGCGCTATTCGCACCGTTTAAGTGACGCAGTTCATGTGTTGGCTTATATAGATATTTATCATGACGGTAATCTGTCCAGTACGGCGATTGCGGCCAGTGTCGAGTCGAATCCTGCCTTAGTTCGACGGTTGATGGTAGCGTTGCGGCGAGCGGGGTTGCTAACGACCCAGCAGGGAACGGCACAGCCACGACTAACGCGTGATCCTGCAGCAATTTCTTTATTGGATGTGTACCAAGCGGTCGAAGAAGATGGTCGCCTATTGCACGTAGACGACAAGACCAATCTGCAATGTATTGTGGGCAGAAATATTCAAGAAACGTTGCGGACGGCCTATGATGAAGTTCAACAGGCTGCAGAAGCTAAAATGGCCCGCATTACGCTAGCTAGTCTTATCAAGACGATTTGGACGCGGGAACATGAGAAGCGTGCCGCTGAAGAAGATAGCTCGCGGTAGAAAAGCACATGGTGACGGCTTCACTGTTTGGTGCTTTCAATCTTTAATTAGTAAATCAGTCTAGCCAAAAGTGGACCGGGAGGATATGCTCTCGGTCCACTTTTGGCGTTGTTTTTAAGGTTTGAAGTTTTCAAGCACTGGTGTCATGCCGGTGCTAACAACACTGGCAACAATGGGACTAAAACTGGGCAACATGGAGGTTAAGTCGCCTTACCGGCCGGCAGATATGGGCTGAATCGGTGCGAACGACGCGCCTGAGCCCATATCTGCCGACCTCTCGGCTTACATTTTGCGCTCAGACAACTCTAAGAATAACCATAACGGTCGTGTCGAATCCAAAAACGCTAGGTAGCAGTGGTCTACAGCCGTTGTCTTGACTAAACACCATCAGCGCCGGAGGAGGCCAGGGATGGAGCCGGCCGTGAAGGGGTTGTTAGCTGGTGTTTTTAGCCAGCTTACAACCCTGGCGACTTTGGAGACACGTGGTTTTCGTGGCTTCAAAGCGAGCGAGAAGACTGGTGTTCTTCCAGGCTGAAGCGTCCTCACAGCAGGTGGAATCCCTGGCAGCCGTAGTGCGCCCAATTTAGCCTAATTTAATGGCGCAGATGTTTACCACTACTGGTTGTTGGAAACTTAAACGTCATCTCTGCTCATGAGCGTGATGGGTTCTCCCGCGGCTTGACGGCGGTCGATATTATCTTCACCCCAGACACAGAGCTCGTGGAGAATGCCAGACAAGGACTCACCATAGTCCGTTAAGGCGTAATCGACACGTGGGGGAACTTGTTTGTAGACGTGGCGAGACACGATGTTAGCGGCTTCCAATTCGCGCAGCTGTTGTGTCAGCATCTTTTGCGAAATTTGCGGGATGGCACGGGCCAATTCACCGGTCCGCATGGCGTGGTGGCGTAAGTGGCAAAGAATAATGGATTTCCACTTGCCGCCAATGATTTCCATCGTGGCCTCAACGCCAATATGATAAGTTTTTGTAGGCATCAAACCGTCTCCTGTCTAATTATTACCTTTTGGTGGGTAGCGCACTTTAAAGTGGCTTCTTGTTCTTAAGTTCCTAACCAGTATAATCATTACTTATCACGTTAGCAAACGAAAGAACGAGGAGGTCATTATGACAAAATCAAAATCTATTTCACCAACGTTTACATTACTCGCACTGGCCGTTAGTGCCTTTGCCATCGGCTCCACGGAATTCATTAGCGTCGGCCTGATTCCGTTGCTGATTCAGAGCTTTCACGTCAGCATGGCCCAGGCCGGCTTGACGGTGTCGGTTTATGCCATGGGAATTATGGTGGGTGCGCCATTGATGACACTATTGACCGGGCAGATCAATCGCCACACGTTGATGATCGTAATCATGTTGCTATTTATTACGGGGAATGTGGTCGCAGCGGCGGCACCAACATTTATTATCCTACTCGCAGGTCGGGTCATTGCCGCATTGGCCCACGGCATCTTTATGACCGTGGCGAGTGTTATTGCAGCGGACGTGGTGGCGCCATCTAAACGGGCGTCGGCCATTGCCGTGATGTTTACGGGACTGACGGTGGCTACTGTGACCGGTGTACCGCTGGGAACCCTGATCGGTCAGCTGGGCGGTTGGCGTTTATCTTTTATCTTCATTAGTCTGATTGGTGTCGTTGGGTTGGTTGCGGACTATATTTTGGTTCCACGCAATTTACCACTTCCTAGCAAGGCCACGGCCATGGGAATCATCCGTGTTTTACGAAATCCACAATTGTTGCTGGCTTTATTGGTAACGGCTTTAGGATACGGGGGAACGTTTGTCGTTTATACCTACCTGTCTCCCTTACTGGAACAAAAAATGGGGTGGTCCGCGAGTGCCGTCGTCATCATTCTGGTTGTTTATGGTTTGATGGTGGCAGCGGGTAACACTGTGGGGGGCCGGTTGGCAAATGCCAAGCCGTTAGCTGCCTTATTAAAAATGTTTATGGGGCTCTTTGCCACGTTACTGGTGTTGACGTTTACGGCAAATAGCCAATGGCTGGGTCTGTTAACGGTACTGGTCATGGGGTTCTTCGCCTTTATGAACGTACCGGGCCTGCAACTGTACATTGTGCAGTTGGCGGAAAAGGAGACGCCCAATGACATCACGATGGCATCGGCATTGAATATCTCGGCATTCAACGTGGGGATTGCCATGGGATCTGGCATTGGTGGTCAAGTCACGAGTCAATTCGGATTGGGCATGACGCCGGTCTTTGGGGCAGCCATGGTTGCCGTTAGTCTTGTCCTGACCTGGGGGCTGATCCAGTTGGCTCGGCCAGCCCGGCGATTGATTCGTAAATTTAATCACGACTAGTTGGATGTAGTTATTCTAGAAAATAGTTGTTAATGAGCACTATTTTAAAATAATTCCACTTATAAAGAGTGGCTTTAGCGGTGAGAGGGCGACCTTCTCACCGCTTTTTGCGAATATTAGGAAAGTGTTTTTATAAGTATTTTATTATTTAAATAATTATAATCAGCAACTTTCACTAGCCTTGTGGAAATATCTCTGTATAATTTGGTCGTGGAAAGTCTATTGAGAAATTTATTGAAAGAAGTAATCACTGCAAAAGAGGGGTTGCTGAGCGGATCGGAAGCTGCGGTGTTAGCCAGTCAGAATATCAACGTGGCTGGGATAAAATCAGAATGCAGCGAGACCGGGGGGCCAGCTAAAGTCATTTTTTAACGGCTAGGCTTCGATTTTAGAAGTAGCGTCAAACGTAGGCACACACCTGATTACACAAGGTGGGCGTGCCGCTTTCACTGTGAATTTAGAGTGGCAATGACGCGATTTCTGCTTATTTGCTGGTAAAAGTGGCTGATCACTGTATAATGCAATGTCGATTGGAAAAATGGGGGCGTGGAATGAAGTGGATTTGGACGCTGGTCGTCTGTTTGGTGGTACTGATTGGTGGGGAGTGCCGGGCAGCAGCCATGGAAGACGATGGGTTAACAACGGCTTTGCGGACGGCGCCGAATGGTATCCCACTGACGGATCTCTATGAGGTGGATCAAGTCATGAACTCTTCAGCAAGTCGTCAAGACGGGCCCCGAGTGGCACAATCAATCGCGCAACTGACCAGTGGGGTGCGTCCCGGCACGCAAGTCAGTGCACTATGGTCTAAGGCAAACGGAAATGATTCGGTCGGGTCAAATCAGGTTGATTTAACCCAAGATGCGTTGTGGGGATTTTGGCTGTACTTTGGCAATCAGGGAGACAAGTCAAGTGAGGGGCTGGCCTTTGTCCTCCAGAATGCGAACCAGAAAATAGTGCCGATCGCCAAGACCTTTTCCGGTCAATCCATCGGCGCTTGGGGTAGCGCACCAGAGAGTGGTGTGCACGTGAGTTCTGAAACGGTTGCTCTGCGTGGACTCAGTAATAGCTGGGCACTAGAGTTTGATACGCACGTGAATAGTAGTGAAGGGACCAATATTAATGATTTTTTGGATTATCAGGCCAGATTGGGCCCCCACATTGCGAGCGGCTATCCAGGAAAAACAGAAAGCTACAAGCTGATATATAAGCAGGGAAGAGCGCGGCCAGCGTTACAGCACCAGCAACTGAGATACATGAAAAACAGTCCAGCTGATGGCCACTGGCGACACGTGACCATGAGTTGGAAACCGGCGACTAAGCAGATGACCTATGCGTA
This sequence comes from Levilactobacillus enshiensis, assembly GCF_007115095.1. GTDB lineage: Bacteria > Bacillota > Bacilli > Lactobacillales > Lactobacillaceae > Levilactobacillus > Levilactobacillus enshiensis. Next base: position 185,367 of record NZ_SULH01000004.1, read on the forward strand.
TCATGATCGGGATGTGGCAACCAATTTACCAATTAAGCCAGAGATTACCGATAAAGTGACGATTGAAACGAAATTTTTAACCCCAGCCGCCAAGACGGAAAGTGCGCAGAAAGCCCAATCAGGGGTGACGGATGCGCTACAGGAAGATGGGGCAACGCGGGTTAATTGGGGGATTACCAGCGCGAGTACGTCGCAGGACAATCAAATGGTCATTGTGGACCAAGATCCTCGCTGGCCGCAGATACGCGTCAATTCTAAGGTGGAATTAATCGGTGAACACGCGCGCGAGATTACGGAGGGCGACCTCGTGGCACAGTTGACGGCCCAGGACGTGGTGCGGTTCAGTTCCCAAATTGATTTTTTCAATACGGGTGTCCTGACTGGCAATCATCAGCTTTCCAATGCCGTAACCGTTGAATCAGGACTGCCGCGGCCGGCAGTTGTGACGGGCATTACGATTAAGAACGGGGAAACAACTCTTTTTAACGTGCGCGACCATTCGGATACTGGGATAACTGGGGATCGTCACGTTCAGGCATTAGCGCATCAGGGGCAGAACCGGCAACTGACAACTGAACGTGAGGCCACCTTCTCCGGTAGCAATCAAGTGACTACGATCAGAACGCCACCGACTCTGTTCTATGGGCGTAACTACTACGTTTCCGTGCCCACGCCGACCTTTAAAGTGGATAAATTGCTGGAGCTGAAATTAACGCGTCTCAGCGACCAACTGTTGACGACGGCTGATGATGACGTGGTGGTCAAAGGGCAACTGACGAATGGCAAGCTGCCGATTGAAGCGGTCGACCGAGATAATTGCCGGTTCGAGGTAGCTGTAAATGGCAAGTCCTATCAGCCACAAGAGTTGAAGCTGGGGTGGACCACCACCCATGATTTAGGAGAATTTGGTATGGTTGTGCCGCCGCGATTGCTAAGAGCAGGCGAAAATGAAGTGACGGTCCGCGTCAGTGATCAGCAGAATCGGACCTCAAATACGCTGAAAATTCCAATTTCCAAGACGGCCAGCAAGTTAGCCTTTGCAACGGTTCCAACGGATTGCGGCTTTGTACCGTTAACGCTGACGGGACGTGAAAGTATCGTGCAACGTGACCCCAGTCCGGGCTGGCAACTGAGTGTTCAGGATAATCGGGGAGCCGGTCATAAATGGCAACTACAGGTCAGTATGGACAAGGCCTTTCAGGACAAAACGGGGCGGCGTTTAGCGGGGAAGCTCATCTACGTTCATGAGGATACCTCATATGAAATTGATAGCGCGCCAACGACCGTTATGACGCATCAGACCAGAGCCGCTAATGAGGTCACCGATATCTCCAAAAGCTGGACCAACATGTCTGGGCCGCTGATAGTGGTCAGTGGGCATGCGGTCGCGGGAAACTATGAGGGCGAGATTCGTTGGCATTTGACGGACGCACCGTGAATCTTTACAGAAAAAAAGCGAGTCAGCTGACTGCTGGACTCGCAATGACTAGGGCTGTAAAACTTTTTCTAGTTCGGTAACTAAATACCCCGCCTCGACGTCGTCATCCCAGTCGCGGTTAGGGAACAGGACGTACCGGTCGATGACGTATCCCACGATGACGGCAATGATGTAGCGGAAGATTTCCGTAAACGGCCAATCGATCATCAGGTGACGGTGTTGGAGATCGGCAACAGTGTCCTTAAATGCGGCGATGAGTTCTTCGCGGGCAGTTTCAATGAACTCTTGGCGTAGGCTCTCGTTGTATAGCAATTCGCTGAAGAAGACCTTGATGGCGTCTTGATTCTCGGCGGCAAAGGCCATGCGATTACGGACAAAGTAGTCCAGAAATTCGTGGAGACTCTCCGTCGGGTGATTCAAGGTATCTTGTTTAAATTCGGCTTCAACATCCGGGATGATCTGTTTGATCAAAGGTTCCAAAGCCGTACGTAAGATATTGGCTTTGGACTTAAAATGTTTAAACATGGTGCCCTCAGATTGATGGGCGGCCACGGCAATTTGATGCGTGCTGGTGTTGGCATACCCCTGTTCGGCAAACAGGCGGATGCTGGCAATCAGCACGTCTTTTTGTTTCTGCGTTAATTCCTTATTCGCCTGGACGATGGCGGGAAATTCGTCCAGAATATTCTTCTTAGCCATGATCAAAACCACCTTCTGTAAAATATCATATTGTTTGAGCTATTTCTCGGTAACCTAGTGGGGATGTTGCTTTACCGGACACCAGATATGGGCTGGAAAATGGTGCGAACACAACTTGAGCCTCGCAAGTACCGAGTCTTCGAGATTGGTTTTCTACTAAGCCAGCGGGGAAACCACCCACTGACTAAGTAGAACGACGCGCCTGAGCCCATATCCGGCGACCTCTCGGCTTACACGGTGGCTCTATCCGAAGCGTTATCAGTTAAATTCTGGTATAAGTGTATTGGTACATATCCTCATTTTACCAGTGACGGGAATGATTACCAGACCAAAAAGCGGTGATGTCTGTGTCCGGGACATCACCGCTTTTTAATAGAGGTGGGATTATCGTTAGGCATGGTGAACGGCGCCTGCTTGACGGTATACGAGGTAGAACTGGACGATAGCCAATACCACATTGACCCAGTTAACGACGGTAAACCAAACGCTCAGGGCAGCGACAGCGGCTGCACCGTAGAATACCCAGAACCCAACGATGATTGCAACCACGTTAATCCAAGCAAACCATTTCAGCAACTCTCGATTGTCGGTAGCAACACAAGTCCAAACACCGTTAACGACCAACCAAATCGCTAGAATCCAAAAAGTAGTGGTAAACATGATTAAAATCCCCTTTCCATTTCTTCGAGCGAGTACTTACTCGCCCTTAAGAACACCTTTAGTTTACCACCAAATGGAAAAAGGGCAACCCCTTTTTTAAATTTTTTTGCTGCAAATTTTGGCCGAAAAAAATCCCCCGAATGACCAGTAAACGACTGGTGTTTTCGGGGGATTATTGTGAATGTTTAAAGGTTGTAAATTCGAAAATGCTTACCAGCGCCTAGACGGCAAGGGGTAGCAGACCCTAAGCCAATCGCCTGCGGCCTGAGAAACGGTCCTCCGGCTCGGTTTGAAGCCCGGAAAATCACCGGTCTCCAAACACGTCCCTAAGCCGAAAATCGGCTAACACCGTCGACACAGCTGGCTACATCTCTGACCTCCTCCGGTTACGTTAGCTGATTACCCTAATACCGATGTAATCAATCGGTGGTATGACAGTATTTAACCATAGTTTTGGCCTACCAGTTACGTAGCCGTGAGTGAGCCAAATTTGGCGAACGGTAAGGCGGCAATTTATGGCAAGTAGTTGCCGGCGGCAAAGTAGATATCGTACCATTCCTGCTTCGTCAAGTTAACATCGGCACCAGCGGCACTGTCTTTAATGTGGGCCGGGGTCATGGTTCCTAACAAGACTTGGACGTTAGCTGGGTGGCGTAAGATCCAAGCGGTCGCGATACCGTTCTTGGAGACACCGTACTTATCGGCTAGTTTTTGGAGTTCCGCATTGAGTTCGGGGTACTTCGGATCGTTGATGAACATGCCGGCAAACAAGCCGTATTGGAAAGGTGACCAAGCTTGAATCGTGACGTGTTTGCGCCGAGAGAATTCTAGCAAGCCACCGTCAGTGACTGCTGGGGCATCGTCCATGTTGACGCGCAGGCCTTCTGTGATCATTTGGGCGTGGGCGGCGCTAAATTGCAGTTGGTTGAACATCAGCTTCTGATCAACGGCTTCTTGGACCAACTGATATTGTTGCACGTTGAAGTTAGATACGCCAAAGTGACGAACTTTACCGGAGCGTTGTAGGGTGTTGAAGGCATCCGCAACTTCTTCTGGTTCCATCAGTGGGTCTGGCCGGTGAAGCAGAAAGGCATCCAAGTAGTCCAGTCCCATCCGGTCCAAAATACCATCAACGGCGTCTAACAAGTGCTGCTTAGAGAAGTCGTAGCGTTTGCCAAAGACTAAGCCATCGTGGCTCCGCGCTGGGTCTAGTACAATGCCACCCTTGGATTGGATGTAGAAGTCATCGCGGCTGAGACCGGATTCCTTCAACGCTTCCTTGAAGACTCTTTCGGATTGACCATCGGCGTAAATGTCGGCGGAATCAATGTAAGTGATCCCAGCTTCGTGGGCGGCTTGGAGTGCCTTGGCTGCGTCCGGAACGGAAATCGTGGCCATTCGCATGATACCTAAGGCAACGGCAGAAGCCTGCCAGTCGGTGCCACCTAAGCGTAATTGCTTCATCAGAAAAACTCCTTCTTGATCAAATTTACCCATACCGTAAGGGAAAAGTTACGGTGGGGTTAAGACGCTTTACAAAAATAATTGTACACCGAATCCCTTGGAATTTCGCGGGTTGACCCTTCGACTTGGCAAAAAGTGGTTGACAATTTTTGACGAACCGCTATAGTTAATTACACAAGTAACTAACCAATACACTGACGGGGGATTTTAAAATGACAACAGCAACGACGGTCGTGGATGTCCACGGCTTAGAAAAAACTTACGGTAAAGCAAATGAACGCCAATACAAGGCGCTTAAAGATATTAACTTTTCAGTCGCCGAGGGTGAATTCGTCGGCATTATGGGTGCATCTGGTTCCGGGAAGACCACGTTATTAAACATGTTGTCTACACTGGACACGCCCACCAAGGGTGATGTCATTGTGAACGGCCATGATGTGACCAAGATGCGCGGCAATCAACTCGCTGATTTTCGGGCCCAAGAAGTCGGTTTTATCTTTCAAGACTTCAATTTATTAGAAAGCTTAACGGCCGAAGAAAACATTGGCTTACCGTTGGCACTGAAAGGGACAGCCTCCAAGGTCATGGACCAAGCGATTCACGAAGTTGCAGAGACCTTGTCGATTGCTGATCTGTTACAGAAATATCCGGCCGAACTTTCTGGTGGTCAAAAGCAACGGGTTGCTGCTGCGCGGGCCATCGTTCATCATCCGTCGATTCTGATGGGGGACGAGCCAACCGGTGCATTGGACTCAACCAGCGCTCGTGAGCTGTTGGATCTCTTGACGACCATCAACCAGAAGCAAGCGATGTCCGTGCTGCTGGTCACGCATGATCCATTTTCAGCTAGCTTCTGTCAACGAATTCTGTTCATTAAGGATGGTCAGATCGGTTCTGAACTCAAACGGGGAAGTCAGGACCGCGCCGCCTTTTACCAACAGATTCTGAATGAACTGGGCACGTTTAACGAGTAGGGGGACGGATGATGTTAGGAAAATTAGCGCTAGCCGGAATTAAAAACCGGCGTCGAGACTATTTGGTCTTGTTGGCGGGGCTAACCATGTCAGCCGCCATCTTCTATATGTTTGCCAACTTGGCCACCAACCGGGCCTTCATTAAGGCCAACGCGGTCGTTTCCCAAGCCAGCCTCATTTTCGGCTTTGGGGCGGTGTTGTTGATTTTGATTACGGTGGTCTACATTATGTATGCCAACAGCTTTCTGCTTAGTATGCGGCAGCACGACTATGGCCTCTTCATGATGTTGGGTGCCACGCGCAAACGGGTCGGTGAATTGGTCTTCTTGGAAACCTTGATTCTGGGGGCGATTGCCACGGCAATTGGTATCGGTTTGGGTCTCCTGATGAGCAAATTCTTAGTTGGCTTTCTGCTGAACATGTTGGGCCTTCATTTGGCCCACCTGTCTGCAGTCTACGTGCCAGCAATCATTGCGACGGCCGTGTTATACGTGGGGCTATTCATTTTGGCCTCCCTGTTTAACCTGATACGTCTGACCCGGACAACCGTCTTGAAATTGTTACACAGCGACGAACAGGCTAACCAGCCAAAGGTCAAGCCCTTCCGCCAACTGATTCAGGGGACACTGGGGATTGTCTTCCTGGCGATCGGTTACTGGGCGTTGGCAGCCATTAAAACACTGCAAATGACGGCGATCCCATTGGCCTTGGTGACGATTACGCTAGGGACCTATCTATTGTTCCGGGCAACGATCCTGGTGATCATTCGCGGGTTACGTCACACGGCTTGGGCCAAGAAACATTTAAATGGCTTCCTATTGGGTCAACTCAACTTCCGGGTACACAACTATACACGGATGCTGACGATTGTGTCGTTGCTCTTTGCGATGGCGTTAGGGGCGATTACGGTCGGTTCTGGTTACCACAAGCAACTGCCTATGATGGCCAAGACGCTGGGAACCTACAGCATTGCGATTCATGATAAGACACCAGCCGAACAAAAGCTGATGGATCAACTACACGTGGCTTACACGGCAACCTACACGCAGAAGCGGCAGGGCAAGACCGTCTACTACAACGCCGATGAACTTGCGAAGCAACCCGTTGAACAGCAACGGTATAAGAAGTCTGGTCAACCAGAAGCGCACTTGTATACTCAGTCACTGAAAGCATTTAAAAAGTCTGGAACCCAGGACATGAACTTCATGGCGTTAGCATTAGGCAAAGTGGGGGCTTATACACCAAAAATTTTATCGGCTGAGCAGTTCGCTAAACAAACTGGCAAAACGGTGACGGTTACCACGATTCGGGTCAAGGACCTGCAGCAAGATATGAAGCCCTTGAAGCAATTGAATAAGCTGGAAAACCAGCGATTCACGCCACCTACCAACATGACGGTCGGTAGCTACCAAGGTTATGAAATGATGAACGCGTTCTTCGGTGGCCTTGAGTTCATGGGCTACTTCTTGGGAATTGCCTTCCTCGCGATGCTCGCGTCCTGCCTGATGTTTAAGATTCTTTCCGGGGCACCTGGTGACCAACGCCGGTACCGGATGCTCTACAAGGTTGGGGTTCGGCAAAACCTCATGCGTTGGGGGATTGCAAAAGAAATTGGGATTTTATTCTTAATTCCTGGTATCATGGGGGTAATCGACGTCTTGTTCGGTCTACAGATGTTTAAGCCCCTGATGGTAGCGCCAATGAGCCCCTATCTGGGGATTGGGAGCACCTTCCTGATCTTTATTGGCCTGTACGTCATTTACTATCTGATTACGCTGGCGCTATACTGGCGGATCGTGTTGCCAAAAACCACGACGGATTAACCGACAAGACGAGTTCACAAAGAATGTGGGAAATGAATGATGAAATTTAATTTCGATAGTCCGGAACCCATCTACCTGCAGGTGGCGGAACAGGTGGAAGAAGCCATCTTTACCGGCATTTATCAGGCCGGCGAGCAGGTGCCGTCCACGACAGAAATGTCTAAGGAATTTCATATCAACCCCGCGACCGTTTTGAAGGGAATTAATCGCCTGGTGACAGCAGGCGTGATCGAGAAACGCCGCGGTGTGGGGATGTTTGTCACCGCCACGGCCGAAACGACCATCAGAGAAAAACGCCGGGCCCAGTTCTCGGAACGCTTCGTTGACGGGTTCACGACTGAGGCTAAGAAACTCAATTTGTCTGAAGATGAGCTGATCGACCTGGTCAGACACAGTTACGAACAGTGATTGCGGGTCGTCCTAAAAAAGACTAGCGAGCACCCACGTTTTTACGTGGCGTACTCGCTAGTCTTTTTAGTACTAAAGGTTCCAATGTACGGGCCATGTTTGTTCTAGTAATAACAGTGGCACTAAAAACTGGGCAACATGGTGGTTAGGTCGCCTTACCGGTCAGCAGATATGGGCTGGATCGGTGCGAACACAACTTGAAGCCTCGTAAACCACGAGTCTACAAGCTTGGTTTTCTACTAAGCCAGTAAGAAAACTACTTACTGACTAAGTAGAACGACGCGCCTGAGCCCATATCTGCTGACCTCTCGGCTTATATTGTGCGCTCAGACAACTCTGAGAATATCTATAACTGTCGTTAACGCTTTGGGTAAAACACTAAGTAACGGTAGGTGTTTACAACTGTTGTTGTGATAAAACACAGTCAGTGCCGGAGGAGGCCAGGGATGGAGCCGGCCGTGAAAGTGGTGTTAGCTGGCGCTTTTTTGAAGTGCCAGCTTACACCACGGGCGACTTTGGAGACACGTGCTTTTCGTGGCTTCAAATCGAGCGAGAAGATGGGTGATCTTCCAGGCTGAAGCGTCCCCACAGCAGGCGGAATCCCTGGCAGCCGTAGTGCACCAATTTAGTCTAACTTAATGGCACGAATGCTTATCACCCACTGGGGCGGGACAGGGGTTTCAACTTTTAACCTTTAGCAGTGCGACTGAAGTCAGTTGTCCCGATGGACTCCAACTATCTTTTAGTAAGCAAAATAGTTTACTTTGCCTGACAATTGCGGTATAAATACTTGTGTACAATTGATTGGTAGAAAGAGGGAAAGCTTGATGAAAATCACAATTAAAGAAGCTGCGAAGGCTTACCTAACGCAACACTTACAGCCAGATGCCACGGTTCTGTTGGCGTTGGACGATGGTTCTAATCGGTATTCGACATTGGGTGGGAGCTGTGCCATTGGTGATAAGTTCCAGTTCGTTTCCCTAACGGCGGCGGATCCGGACTACACGATTCCCGTTGACAATGATGCCGGGCTGAATTTAATGACGAACGCGGATACTGAATTGTATTTGGGCAACGGGCTAATTTTGGACCGGGTCTACAACCAGTTGGCTTTACGCGATGATACCGGTATTTTGGATAGTGCGGTGGGGTTGATTACCTATACCGCCGCGGAAAAATCAGACTTAGACTTAAAGAAAGAAATGCAAACGCTAGGTACCCGAATCTGCTAAAGTGTTGCGTCTAAAGCTGACCATGACGAGATTTTTCTCGTGGTGGCCAGTTTTTTTGTGATTTCCAATGAAATCCGCCAAATTCGATTGCCAAGTCAAACAACTAACGGGTATAATTCGGGAGTAGAAAAGGTTACAGGAGGGGATTTTTTTGAAAAAGAACAATCAAGTCTGGCAACTACTAATCGGACTAGTAAGTTTAGTGGTGTTGCTGGTCGTTAGCACCGTCCCAGTGAAGGCGGCAACCAATCATAAGGGGGCTGAATTTACCACATCGGCGAAGGTCACGAACGGACCGGACTTTAAGCACGCCGATACCATCGATATTCAGTATAAGTTGGATTTCGGGAGTACCCCCATTCATAATGGAGATACGATTACGTTGGACTTACCCGCTAATTTAAAGGCTAAGACGCCTGGGGACACGTTTGACGTGCTGGATACAGATGGCACCGTTATTGGAAAAGCCGTGGTTAACGATGGTCAAGTTGTGATGACGATGAACAACGCCCTCGAAGGCAAGACCAACGATAAGCTGACGGTCAACCTGGCGACCAAGTATCGGGGCGATGATTCCGGTGAGAAGGATGTTGTTTTTGATCTGAAGGACAACCAGACCAGCACCTCGGTCATCAATATCGTCACTAATGAAGCAAACCTATCGAAGAAGGGTGTACTTCAGGACGACGGCACCATTAAGTGGACAATTTTGGTCAACCGGCAAGAAATTATCATGAAGAATTTGGAAATTACCGATACGATTGGTGACCATCAAGAAATGATTCATGGCGTTACCGTCAGCAATGCCTATTGGGTAGATGCAACAAACTACAAGCGGGAGAAGCCAGCCATGACGTCTGCCGATTACCAAATTACATATACCGACCAGGGCTTCACGTTGAAATTTAACGATACGGTCAGCAATTTAGTGACAATTGATTACTATACCAAGGTAACTGAACCGTCTTTGATCCATTCCGGTTACAAGTTTAAGAACAAGGCCATCATGACCTGGGGTGGCGGAACCTCTGGTGGTAAACACTCCGAAGAGGCCAACGGGAAAGTTTCCTCATCAACTGGCAACGGCGCCATTGGTGGCGGTGACAACAACGAAGGCAATAGTAACGAGAACAACGGCGGTAATGAAGGCAACGGCAACAACGAAAACAACGGTGGTAACGAAGGCAACGGGAATAATAACGGCAACGAAAACAATGGTGGCGACACGGACGGCGTCGAAACTTCTGAAGAGGAAGAGGATGACACCACGGGAACCATCGATGTTGACGACGGAACTGAAACCGATGCTGAAGAAACGGCCCGTGAAGATAAAGAGGGCGAAAGTACAACTAACCAGGCTACAAAGAAGCCAGCCAAGAAGAACCAGGCCAAAAAGAATCAAGTTAAGGCTAAAAAGGCCCAGGTCAAGGCGGCTAAAGTTACTGGTGTCACGGCAACGGAGCACCCGGGCAAGACAACGACTAAAACGAACAAGAAGTTGCCACAAACGGGTGACCAACTTAATAGTTTGGCGGTCTTGAGTGGGAGCATCGTCTTGCTGGTTCTGGGCTCAGCAGCAGTCATTCGGCGTCACTTTTAAAATTTAAATTGAAATTATCGCGCGTGTGCTTACCGAAATGGGTGAGCACACGTTTTTTTGATGAGTAGTCCAAGGGTGAAAGTTGAAAAATGGCAATAACCCTTGATGGGACGGGTGTTGGGTGCTCGTTTTTATCTACGAGGACCATGGTGCGGTGGTGCCCACCAAACCCAATAGGTCGAATTTAGCTAAGGTCTTTGCTGATAGCCTCCGCATAATTTGTTCCGACGCTGGTCAAGCGAGTGTCTTTCAATTTCAAGATGTGTTTATCGAGAGGCCAATCAGTTTTTTAGATAGGAACATTGCTAGGCTAAACTTAAATCGCGACCCGTTATGGTCTCAAATTCTCCCTGATAAAGGAGGTGCAGACGGGATTTTAGTGGTTATCCTTCAGTAAGGGTGACCATAAATAATCAAGTTAGATTATGAAAATGTGAAAAGTGTCATAAGCTTTGGTATACTCGATGTAAAATGAACGAGTGGCAATGGTCGCCCGCGATTAATATAGGGGTTTCCGAGGAGGAGATTTCATGCAGCAATTACGAGAGTATAAACGATTTTGGTTTGTGATTGTTTTGGGGGCCATTGCGTTATGGCTACAGTTTGTTAATCATCAGGCGGGTTGGGCACAGATTTTAGTGACTGTGCTGGGGGTTTTCCTGGCCCTACTGATGTTTGTCGACATGGTGAAGACGTTGCGTTCTGGTAAATTTGGTGTCGATTTGCTGGCAATTACGGCGGTAATTGCCACCTTAGCCGTGAGCGAATACTGGGCGGCGCTGATTGTGTTACTGATGTTGACCGGGGGCGATGCCCTGGAAGACTTTGCAGCTCGACGTGCCAATAGTGAATTACAGGAGCTTTTGAACAATTCACCACAAACCGCGCACCGGGCTACGGGCGATGAGATTACGGACGTGGCCATCAATGAGGTCGTGGTGGGGGATCGGTTGCTAGTCCGGCCTGGCGAAGTCATGCCCGTCGATGGGACGTTGCTAACGGGACCAACCACGGTCAACGAATCCTCACTGACTGGTGAAGCGCGCCCCATCGACAAGCAAGCTGGCGAGACGGTCATGTCCGGGAGTGTTAACGGGGAAGCCTCCGTTTACCTGCAGGCGGACCAGACGGCTGACAACAGTCAGTACCAAAACATTGTGCGGCTGGTCAAACAAGCGGAGTCGCAGCCGGCGAAGTTCGTACGCATGGCCGACCGGTACGCGGTACCATTTACGCTGTTGGCCTACGTGATTGCGGGGATCGCCTGGGGATTCTCTGGTGATCCTGTTCGGTTTGCGGAAGTCCTCGTGGTGGCGTCGCCGTGTCCTTTGATTTTGGCAGCGCCAATCGCATTGATTTCTGGGATGAGTCGGGCGAGTCGAAACGGCATCATTGTGAAGACCGGGACGACTTTGGAAAAATTGGCGCAGGTCAAGACGTTTGCGTTTGATAAGACCGGGACGATTACCCAAGGAAAATTGGTTGTCGACCAGATTGTCCCCGTGACGGCAATTCCGCAAGCGGAACTATTGCAGCTGGCAGCGAGTGCCGAACAGCATTCCGGTCACGTGTTGGCGCAATCCTTAGTGGCCGCGATAACTGAAAAGTTATTGGTAGCGACCGAGGTCAATGAAACGACGGCCCAGGGGGTTCAGGCGACAATTGACGGTCAGACGGTGCGAGCCGGTAAGGCGGAGTTCGTCACGGACCAGCCAATAGACAAGGCTAACCAGACGGCGGTCTATGTGTCAGCAGCGGGAATCTATCAAGGCTACATTAGTTTTAGTGATAAATTACGGCCGGAAGCGAAGACGACAATGGCTGACCTGCACCGGTTAGGCGTCCACAACTTGGTTATGATCTCCGGTGACAGAAAGCCGATTGCCAAGCAGATCGCCGCTGAAGTCGGAATCGACCAAGTGCATGCCGAGTGCTTGCCCGCGGATAAAATTAACGTGCTGGCTGAGTTGCCAGCCGACCAACGACCGGTTGCTATGGTGGGGGATGGGATCAACGATGCCCCATCACTGGCGACGGCTGACGTGGGAATTGCCATGGGCGCCCATGGAGCAACGGCGGCCAGTGAATCGGCCGATGCCGTGGTACTTAAAGATGACCTGACCCGGGTCAGTGCGGCGCGTGATATTGCCCAGTGGACCATGCGAATCGCCCGGCAAGCAGTCTTGATCGGGATTATTATCTGTACGGTGCTGATGGTGATTGCCAGCTTTGGGGTTATTCCGGCGATCATCGGGGCCGTGTTCCAAGAAGTGGTGGATACGGTCACAATTCTCTACGCGCTCCGTGCCCGTAAGGATCAGTAGGTTGAATTTGATTTGGACAACATGGTGGTTGGGGTCGCCTTACCGGTCGGCAGATATGGGCTGGATCGGTGCGAACACAACTTGAAGTCTCGAAAGTGCCGAGTCTCCAAGCTTGGTTTTCTACTAAGCCAGTAAGCAGATCACTTACTGGCTTAGTAGAACGACGCGCCTGAGCCCATCTCTGCCGACCTCTCGGCTTACATGGTGTTCTTAGACGACACTGAGTCTAACCATAATTATCGTTATCGAGAAGGCTGAAAAATATTAGGTAACCGTGATTTACAGCTGTTGGCGTGATAAAACACAGTCGGTGCTGGCGGAGGCCAGGGATGGGGCGAGTGAGAAGACTGGTGTTCTTCCAGTCTGAAGCGTCCCCATAGCAGGGCGGAATCCCTAGCAGCCGCAGTGCGTCCGATTTAAACCAATTCAACGGTGTGTGTGACTGCTTACCCATACTGGAACGAAGCGGGTATGTTGTTTTTCAGCCTTTAGCTTGACCGTTTAAAATTAACTTGTGATTGGCCATGATGTTGGTCAGTCACTTTTTAATTTGTGATGGAAATTTTGATGAGTCATTTCCTCAGTTCGGCTGAATGCGGTATCATAATTATGTAAGGGACACGGCCGATTAATGACCAAATAAATTGTGGAGGAGTCTACAGGATGACAAAATCAATTTACACGGATTATTTCTTTGATAAAGCGGCATTTAACACGCACGACGGGGGTTATATTCCGCTAGAGGAACCAGATATTCCGCAACAACCTTTGCGGGTGCCACCGCTGTTAAAGCCGGACAAAGAAACGGCGACGGATACATATTACACGGTCGAGGCGCAAGCGGGGGAGACCCAACTTTTACCCGGAAAAAAGACCAAGACCTGGGGCTACAATGGCACGTTGTTGAGCCAAACCATGGTTTTTGCCAAGGGGAAGACCATGCACATTGACCTGAAGAACAGTTTGCCAGAGTTGACGACGTTCCACTGGCACGGCTTGAACGTACCGGGACCGTATACCGATGGTGGCTGTCACGCACCCGTTTACCCCGGAGAAACGCGGCACATCGACTTTAAGGTCGACCAGCCAGCGGCTTTACTGTGGCTACACGCACATCCATGTCCATCAACTGCCGAACAAGTTTGGCATGGCCTAGCGGGAACGGTCATTGTGACTGACAAACAAGAAGCAAAATTACCATTCCCTAGAAATTATGGGGTCGATGACATCCCGTTGGTCCTGCAAGACCGGCGTTTCCATGAGGACAATCAGTGGGATTACACTGCCGACTATGATCCAGATGGTGTGCAAGGGCCAACGGCAATGATCAATGGGACCATCAATCCGTACTTTGATGTGACGACCCAACGGCTACGCCTGCGAATCTTAGACGGCGCTAATCGCCGTGAATGGCGGCTGCATTTTAGTGACGACCTGCCATTTACGCAGATTGCCTCAGATGGCGGCGTTATGCCAGAACCCGTGACGTTCACGCACCTCATGTTGACCTGCGCGGAACGGGCGGAAATTATCGTGGACTTTGGCAAAATTAAGCCGGGTCAGACCGTCACGCTGTATAGCGATGATGTGCCATTGGTTCGTTTCAGAATCCACGACTACCAACGCGAAGACGTGACCTTGCCAGAACACCTCGTGGATATTCCCAATCCTGACGTCACTCCAGACACGCCCGTCAGAAAAGTGGTCATGTCCGGGATGGACGAACAGGTCATGATCGACGGTAAGAAATTTGAAATGCAACGGATCGACGCCCGGCAAAAGGTCGGCAACGTTGAGCTGTGGGACGTCACGAACACCAACGACATGGGCGCCGGCATGGTCCACCCCTTCCACATGCACGGCACGCAATTCTTAGTCATTTCGCGAAATGGCAAGGCCCCATACCCGAACGAACACGGATTCAAGGACACGGTCGGTGTGAACCCCGGTGAAACGGTTCGCATCAAGGTCTGGTTTGAACATACCGGTGTTTACATGTACCATTGCCACATCATCGAACACGAAGATGGCGGCATGATGGCCCAAATCGAAGCCTACGATCCAGACCATCCTAAGACCTATAAGCTGATGGACATGGACACCTTAATGAACGCCGTTGCCAAGGAACGCGGCATCGACGTTAAGGACCTCCATTTGGCCGGGATGAGTTCGTATGAGAAGATGGGGATGAAGATGTAAGAGTGCGGAGCGAGCCGTTAAGACTCTGAGCATTAGTGGAAAAAGACCTTCTGGTCGGCAAAGCCGTCCAGGAGGTCTTTTTGTACTAAGCGCAGGAGTCTGGCTCGCGGAGCACGTTTCGGAAGCCGCCAG